>NZ_CP011452.2:2031774-2709032 GCF_001008165.2 Croceibacterium atlanticum
GGACAAATGGTAACATATACGTTACTCTTAAGGCTGTGAGTTGATTGTACAGGAGTATATCCGCGAGGACGGCTCCTGCCCGTTCCGATCCTGGTTCGATGATCTCGATTCTCAGGCCGGGGCTAAGGTTGCGACGGCGATTGTCCGGCTGGAATTGGGCAATCTGTCGAACGTCAAATGGATCGGCGGCGGGCTCGGAGAATATCGGATCAATTGGGGACCGGGTTATCGGCTCTATCTGGCGCAGGACGGGAATGAGCTGATCATCCTGTTCGTCGGCGGAACGAAGAAGCGACAGCAGGCCGATATCAACGAGGCCACTGCATTGTTGAGGGAATATAAGGGCCGCAAGGCCCCTGCGAAGAAGGCCAGGAAATAGCGACATGGTGCTGACACGGGATTTCAAGGAAACGGTAAAGGAGCGCACCGCGCGCGATCCCGCTTTTGCCAAGGCCATGCTTGACGAGGCCGCGACGGCCTTCCTCAATGGCGAGCCGCATGTCGCACGGCTGATCCTGCGTGACCTAGTGAACGCATCGGTCGGCTTTGAAGCTTTGGCGGCCGAGACCAACCGGCCAAGCAAGAGCCTGCATCGGATGCTGTCCGAAAAGGGCAACCCGAGTATGGACAATCTCGCGGCCATTTTCGGAGCAGTGCGCAAGCGTCTCGGCGTCGTGATCGAAGCCCATGTCGTAGAAGCCGTCTGACTTATCAATATCCAGCCGCCGCTTATTGTTTGTTTGCATCCAATTAAACAGAACACCCATATTGTTATGGCGCTTTAAAACTCAAATTTCATACAATTTTTCACCAAAAGTGCGTAAAATAAAATGTTTTTTAAAACAAAACATTTCCTTAAAGTTAATTCATCCTACTAAATCATCTATAATTATTTAAACTATTTTATAGATATCCGTCATTTTTGATATAACATAACGCTGAATTTATATCTTTACTGTCACGCCTTGGCTCTATATGAGGCAGCCATGGTCCGGCTGAGTCGAGCTTTTCCCTTCAGGTCATTCCTGATGCTGCTTGCGGCGATCGGCGTGCTATTTGCCCCGGTCGCGGAAGCTCTGGAATGCTCGGCGGAAGACGTTCCAACGGTCGTCGAAATGATGGCTTCCCATTCGAATGGGGACGGGGAAACCGACAAGCAGCCAGCTGAGAAAAGCGCCACATGCGCACATGGCCATTGTCATCACACATCAACGGCGCTGGAACGCGGTCAAGCGTTTGATGCCCAGAGGTTCATGGCTTCCACGCGCCTTCCCTTGCGTGTGGCACGGCTCGCATCCGTAGAGCGCGACCTACCGAAGCGCCCTCCTCGCGCCTGAATTTCCGCCACTGCGCCGTTCACGGCGCTTTGCGTAAATTCTTAGAGGAAATCATGATCCATGAACGCCAGTTTCTGGCGGGGCTCCCTTGTATGGGGCTTAAGTCTCGCATTGTTTACCGGGCCGGCCGCAGCGCAGGACACACCCGTCCTGTCGCTCGACGACGCGCTCGAACGGAGCGGAGTCGTTGAGACCGGCTCCGAAAACCCTATCAACCCGCGGCTCATCGGGCCGGTTGAAGACGCGGCGGCAGCCCGCGCGCTCATCGACCAGGCCCGGTTAAGGCCCAACCCCGAGCTCTCCTTCGAAGCTGAAAACTTCGCGGGCACCGGAGCTTTTTCGGGGTTGTCCGCCACCGATTACACGCTTTCGGTGGGCCAACGTCTCGAACTGGGCGGCAAGCGCGGCGCCCGCGTCCGTTCGGCCGAAGCCGAAGCCTTGGTGGCTTCGCTGGAGGGCAAGCTGGCCACGGCCCGGCTCGGCCGCGAGGTTCGCGCTCGCTATGTCGAGGCGGTCGCCGCTGCCTCGCGGCTCGAACTCGCGCGCGATATCGTCGAACGCAAC
This sequence comes from Croceibacterium atlanticum, assembly GCF_001008165.2. NCBI lineage: Bacteria > Pseudomonadati > Pseudomonadota > Alphaproteobacteria > Sphingomonadales > Erythrobacteraceae > Croceibacterium > Croceibacterium atlanticum. Next base: position 2,033,676 of record NZ_CP011452.2, read on the forward strand.
CGCGAACTTGCGCGTATCGCAGGCTTGCTGGTCGAAGTCGGCCGAGAGCCGCCCTTGCGCGCGCTGCGGGCTGAAGCGGCAGTCGCGGAAGCCGAAGCAGAGTTGCAGGCGGCAGAGGCTGCCTCACTCGCTTCACGCACTGCCTTGGCAGCACTGTGGAGCGATACCGCTTCCGCGCCCCTCGTGCCCGCAGATTTCCCGGCAATCGTGCCGCCTGCCAACCTGCTTGTTTCCGAAGGATCCCTGCGTCTCCAGGTCGCCCGTGCCGAGCGCGAGGCGGCCGATGCCGCGATTGATCGCGAACGCTCACTGGCGGTGCCCGACCCGGTCATCTCCGCAGGTGTCCGTCGGTTCGAGCAAAGCAATGAGCAGGCGTTTCTCGTTGGCGTCTCGATCCCGCTACCCTTTGCCAATCGCAACCAGGGAAACATCGCCGCCGCGCAGGCACGCCTGCGTGCCGCGAACGCACGCGAGGCTGTAGCGCTGGCTGATTATCGGCTGGAGATCGAGCAGGCGCGCTCGCGCTACCTTGCCGCCGAAACCCGGGTCGAAACTCTCGCTCAGACCTCGCTACCGCAAGCCGAGGAAGCCCTTCGGCTCGTCAATGTCGGTTATCGCAATGGCCGCTTCCCGCTCATCGAGGTGTTGGCGGCCGCCGAGGCACGCGACACCATCCGTGAAGCCCTGATCCAGGCCCGGGAAGACCGTGGCCGTCTCGCGGCCGAGCTCATCTGGCTCGCTGCGCAATGAGGACCTCTATCATGAATCGCAAACGTCTGGCCGTTGCCATCGGCCTCGTCATCCTGATCCTTGCTGCCTTTGTATTCTGGCCCGACAGCGGCGGGGCCCCGCGTGATGCAGGAGAGGAAGAACACGCCGAAGGCGAAGAGAATGGCGGCGGTGATGATCACGCCGATGACGGGGTGCCCGAAGGGTTGGTCGAGATCACCGCTGAGCAGATCCGTGCCTCGGAAATCGTGATCGAAACGGTCGGCAGAGGATCCGTCGTCGAACTCGTCTTTCCGGCAACGGTCACGGCCAGTCCGACCGCCAGCGCGCGGATCGATGCCCGGGCACCGGGGGTCGTACGCAGCGTCGAGAAGACGTTGGGCGATTACGTGCGGGCGGGCGAAACCATCGCCCGGCTCGAAAGTGCCGATGCCGCCGGGCTCGCCGCGCAAGTAAGCGCAGCACAGGCCCGGGTCGGCGAGCTGTCGGCAATTTATGAACGCGAACAGCGTCTATTCGAAGCGAATGTCACGGCACGCCAGGATCTCGAAGCGGCACGCGCCAATCTGCAGGTCGCGCAGTCGGAGCTGTCGCGTGCCCGTGCGGCCTCGACAGCGGCCGGCGTCAGCGGAGACGGGCGATCGCTAGCGGTGACCAGCCCGCTCTCGGGCCGGGTCACGGCGGCACCAATTGTGCTCGGCTCCTTCGTCAACGCCGGCGAGGAACTCTATCGCGTGGTCAATCCCAGCGGGATTCAGGTCGACGTGGCCCTGCCATCGGCCGACGCTGTCCGTATCCAGCCCGGTGACGAGGCCGCTCTGGAAATGGGGGATGGCCAAGAAGTCGGCGCGCGGGTCCGTTCGGTGACGCCCTCGCTCGATCCCGAAAGTCGCAGCGCGACGGCCGTGCTGTCGCTCGCCAGGCCCATTCCCGGCTTGCAGCCCGGCGCATTTCTCCAGGCCACCATTCGTCCCTCGGGTGAGGTCGACGAGACACGCGTGGCTGTGCCGGAAGACGCGGTCCAGACCATCGATGGGAAAGAAGTGGTGTTCGTGCAGACCCGGCGCGGCTTCCAGGCTCGCGACGTCGTCACGGGCTCGCGGTCGGGAGGCATGGTGACCATCGTGTCCGGCCTGCAGCCGAACTGGCGCATCGCGACCAAGAACGCCTTCCTGCTCAAGGCAGAACTCGAAAAGGACAGTGCTTCCCATGGCCACTGATAACGCAATCGAAAGCCCCCATCGCGAGGGGCGCCAATCTCATGGCCTGATCGGGATGATCCTCGATGTCGCGGTTCGCTTCCGCTGGGCTATGATCGTCCTGACAGTCGGCGCCGCGATCTGGGGGACGATGAACCTCCTCAAACTCCCTATCGATGCTGTGCCGGATATCACCAACGTTCAGGTACAGATCAACACCGAGGCGCCGGCGCTATCGCCTGCGCAGGTCGAAACCCAGGTGACCTATCCGATCGAGACCGGCCTGGCCGGGATCGAGGGGCTCGATTTCACCCGCTCGATCTCGCGCAACGGGTTCAGTCAGGTCACCGCCATCTTCGAAGAGGGGACCGATCTCTACTTCGCACGCCAACAGGTGAACGAGCGTCTGGCTCCCCTGACCGCGGCGCTGCCGGAAGGCGCGGAACCGATCATGGGCCCGATATCGACCGGTCTCGGCGAAGTACTCATGTACACGATCGAATATGAGCACCCCGGCGGGAACGGCGCCCCTGTAGGCGGCACAACCGGATGGCAGGCGGACGGCAGCTTCGTCACCGAACGCGGCGACAGGCTGGACAGCGATGTCGCAAAGGCGGCGTATCTGCGTACGGTACAGGACTGGATCGTGGCGCCGCTGATGCGCTCGACACCGGGCGTCGCCGGGGTGGATTCCATCGGCGGGTTCGAGAAGAAATATCTCGTCCAGCCCGATCCGTCGCGCCTGACCGGCTACGGCCTGTCATTCGACGACCTGATCAATGCGCTGGAGGCTGCCAACCTTGCCGAGGGTGCGAACTTCGTCGACCGCGCGGGTGAGGCCTTGCTCGCGCGGGTCGATGCCCGGCTCGGCAGCATCGAAGATATCGAGCAGGCCGTTGTCGCGACGCGCGAAGGCGTTCCGATCCGCATCGTCGATGTCGCGACCGTCAGCATCGGCGGCGAGCTCAGAACCGGCGCGGCTTCGCTCAACGGCGACGAGGCGGTGGTGGGCACGGTGCTCATGCGTGCAGGCGAAAACAGCCGCACCGTTTCGGCGCAGGCCGCCGAACGGCTTGAGGAGGTACGCGCTTCGCTGCCGGACGGGGTCGAAGCGGAGATTGTCTACAATCGCTCCTCGCTGGTCGATGCTACCATTGCCACTGTCGAGAAGAACCTCGTCGAAGGGGCGCTGCTCGTTATCGTGGTGCTGTTCCTGCTGCTTGGCAATATCCGCGCCGCGATCATCGCCGCGCTGGTCATTCCGATATCGATGCTGATGGCCGCGATCGGCATGAACCGCCTTGGCGTATCGGGTAATCTGATGAGCCTTGGCGCGCTCGACTTCGGCCTGATCGTCGACGGAGCGGTCATCATCGTCGAAAACAGCGTCGCGCGGCTTGCCGCCCGCCAGCACAGCGAAAGGCGGCTGCTCACGTTAGGCGAGAGGCTGACCGAAACGAGGCTGGCGGCCCAGGAAATGATCAAGCCGACCGTCTATGGGCAGGCGATCATCCTGCTGGTCTATGCGCCTCTGCTCACCTTCACCGGGGTGGAAGGCAAGACGTTCTCGCCGATGGCCATTACGGTGATGCTTGCGCTGGCTTCGGCGTTCGTCCTGTCGCTGACTTTCGTGCCAGCGATGATCGCGGTGCTGCTCAACAAGAAGCTCACCGAAAAGGAAGTGAAGCCGGTTCGGCTGGCAAAGGAACGCTATGGGCCCGCGCTGCGCCGCGCCATAGCGCGTCCGTGGCCGGTGATCGGCGTAGGGGCGGGACTGTTCGCGGTCGCGGCCTTCATGTTCAGCTTCCTTGGCAGCGAATTCACGCCGCAGCTCGACGAGCGCGACCTCGCCGTGCAGGCCCTGCGCATCCCGTCGACCCCGCTCGAGCGGTCGCTCGAAATGCAGCGCAAGGTCGAAAACCGGCTTGAGCAGTTTCCGCAGGTCGCACTGGTCTTTTCCCGCACCGGCACGGCCGAGGTGGCAACCGACCCGATGCCGCCCAACGCGTCCGATGCCTATGTCATTTTGAAGCCGCGCGACGAATGGCCGGATCCTGGTCTGTCCAAGGACGATCTGGTCGCCGAGATGGAGAGCGCGCTCGGTACCCTTGTCGGCAATGCCTATGAGTTCAGCCAGCCGATCGAGCTTCGCTTCAACGAGCTGATCGCGGGCGTGCGCGGCGATCTCGCCGTAAAACTTTATGGCGACGATCTGACCGCCATGACCGGTGCTGCCAACGAGGTTGCCGGGGTTCTGCAGGGCATCGAGGGCGCGGCCGACGTCAAGGTCCAGCAGGTGACCGGCTTCCCAACGCTCGACATCGCGTTCGACCGGCCCACCATCGCGCGCTATGGCCTTACGGTCGAAGATGTGGCCCAATCGGTCGCCATTGCTCTTGGAGGCAGGCCCGCCGGGCTGGTCTTCGAAGGCGATCGCCGGTTCGATGTCGTCGTTCGCCTGTCGAATGCGGCGCGGGACGATTTCGACCAGCTCGGTGCGCTCCCGATCCTGCTGCCGGGCGGTTCGACGATACCCTTGCGCTCGGTTGCCGAGTTCCGGGTGGTCGACGGGCTGGCAGAAGTTCGCCGCGAGCAGGGCCGCAGGCTCGTGATCGTATCCGCTAATGTCCGCGAGCGCGATCTCGGCTCATTCGTGGAAGACGCGCAGGCACAGGTGGGCGACAGGGTCGAACTGCCGCCCGCATCCTTCATCGAATGGGGCGGACAGTACCAGAACCTGCAGGCCGCGAAGGAACGGCTCTCGATCGTGGTGCCGATCTGCTTCACGGTCGTCCTCTTGCTGCTGTTCATGGCGCTGGGCGGATGGATTCCGGCCTTGTCGGTGTTCAGCGCGATCCCGATGGCGCTTGCAGGCGGTGTTTTCGCATTGGCTCTCAGGGGTATGCCGTTCTCGGTCTCCGCTGCGGTCGGCTTCATCGCATTGTCGGGCGTTGCCGTCCTCAATGGCCTCGTGATGATGACCGCGATCCGCCAGCGGCTCGATGCGGGACTGGCTCTCGACGATGCCATTTGCGAAGGCGCACTGGCTCGCTTGCGGCCGGTCCTAATGACGGCTCTGGTGGCATCGCTTGGCTTCGTGCCCATGGCGATAGCCACCGGCACCGGGTCCGAAGTGCAGCGACCTCTCGCGACGGTGGTCATCGGCGGTCTGATCACCGCCACGGCACTCACCTTGTTCGTGCTTCCGGCCATAGCCCGGCTTGTCCTGCACACGGATGAGGACAAACGAAGTTGGCGGGAAAAGTGGTGGGATCGCATTCGGCGCAATCTCACTCGGACAGAGCGCCGCGAGTGGTCTGAAATCACCTGACGATCATCCGCGCCCTCCGGAGGAAGCCCTTTGGTTTCCTCCGGAGGGCCTGATCGTACCAACGGCAGAATCACGGTCGAGGCCAAAACGCTCAAGCAAAGCAAAAGTGGATCTTTTTGATGACAGAGAAGCTGCAACTCGAAATCCCGCTCGTCCTTCCTGATATTCCCGATGAGAACGACGATTGCGTGCAGCGCCTGACCGCGAATCTTGTCGCACGGCAAGGAATCGACCGCGCCCATGTTCTGGCCGCAGAGGACGACAAGCCGGCGCTGCTGTGCATTCACTACGATCCCGAAATCGTCTCCCTGTCGCGCATTCGCGATATTGCCCGGGCCGCCGGCACTGCGATCGCGGAACGCTATGGCCACCTCCTGTGGTCGGTCGAAGGGATCGGTCATCAACGCAAGGCGCGTTCGGTCGGTGAACAATTGCGCAAGTTGCCCGGCGTTCTGGAAGCGGGCGCCAATGTCGCAGGCACGCTTCGCATAGAATACGATATGCAACAGATCTCCGAGCGGGATCTGGAGGAGGCCCTGGCCCGAATGGACGTCCGGCGAGACCAGCCTTCCGGCGCAGGGTCGGCGGGCGATGCGGATGCCGGGCATAGCCACGGCGACGCAGACCATGAGCATAACCACAATCACGGAAATTTCCTGGGGCCCAACACCGAACTGATCTTTGCCCTCGCCAGCGGCGCAATGCTCGGTATCGGTTTTGCGATCGAGAAGCTGGTTTCCGGCGCGCCGGACTGGTTGCCGACCGCGCTATATGTCGCAGCCTACTTCTTCGGCGGCTTCTTCACCCTGCGGGAAGCTTTCGACAATCTGCGGCAGCGCAAATTCGAAATCGATACCCTGATGCTGGTCGCAGCTGCGGGAGCGGCTGCGCTGGGTGCCTTTGCCGAAGGGGCGCTGCTGCTCTTCCTGTTCAGCCTTGGCCATGCGCTGGAGCATTACGCGATGGGGCGGGCCAAGCGCGCGATCGAGGCTCTGGCCGAACTGGCTCCGCAAACCGCGCTGCTCCGGCTCGAAAACGGCAATACCGAAGAGATCGCCGTCGAAGAGCTGGTGCCGGGCGATGTCATCGTCGTCAAGCCCGATGCCCGCATCCCGGCCGACGGCTTCATCGTCAAGGGCACGACCAGCATCAACCAGGCACCCGTGACCGGCGAAAGCATGCCGGTGGACAAACATGCCGTGCCGGATGAGACGCTTGCTCGCTCCAATCCGCAGCAGGTCGACGCGGCCAGCAGGACATTCGCCGGGACCATCAACGGCAGCGGCCTGATTGAGGTCGAAGTCACGCGCCTTTCGAGCGAAAGCACGCTCGCAAAGGTCGTGAAGATGGTGAGCGAGGCCGAGACGCAGAAGTCGCCGACCCAACGCTTTACCGACCGCTTCGAGCGAATCTTCGTGCCGATCGTCCTGCTGCTCGCGTTTGTGCTGCTCTTCGCATGGGTGGTGGTGGACGAGCCCTTCAGCGACAGTTTCTACCGAGCCATGGCAGTTCTGGTCGCCGCAAGCCCGTGCGCGCTGGCTATCGCCACGCCGAGCGCGGTCCTGTCCGGCGTGGCACGAGCCGCACGAGGCGGGGTTCTCGTGAAGGGGGGGGCTCCGCTGGAGCTGCTGGGCTCGCTGAAGGCGGTAGCCTTTGACAAGACCGGCACACTCACTCGCGGCGAGCCCCAGATTCAGCGCATAGTCTCGGCGGCAGGTGTGACTGATGCTGAATTGATCGCCGTGGCCGTCTCAGTGGAGAGCCTGTCGGACCATCCGCTCGCGAAAGCCATCGCTCGTGATGGTCGATACTATGTCGGCGAGCACCCAATTCCCGAGGCTTACGATCTCAAGAGCATGACCGGTATGGGTGTTAGCGCAACCGTGGCCGGGCAGACCGTCCTAATTGGCAAGCCCGAAATGTTCGATGCCGACGGCGTCCCAGGGCTTTCGGACGAGATAGCGGCAGCCATCGAACAGCTGCGCGAAGGCGGCTACACCTCAATGGTCGTGCGACGCGATAATCTTGACCTGGGGGCGATCGGACTGATGGACACCCCACGCGAATCCGCGCGGAGCGCGCTCGAACAGTTGCGGGCAATCGGCATCGAACGGATGATCATGATTTCCGGAGACCATCAGCGCGCGGCGGAAGGAATCGCCGCGCAGGTGGGCATCGATGAGGCATGGGGCGACCTCATGCCCGAAGACAAGGTCGAGGCGATCAAGAAGATTCGCACTGAGGCCAAGGTTGCGATGGTCGGTGACGGCGTCAACGACGCCCCTGCCATGGCGACCGCGACCGTGGGCATCGCGATGGGCGCGGCAGGATCCGATGTCGCGCTGGAAACGGCAGACGTCGCGCTGATGGCGGACGACCTGTCGCATCTGCCATTTGCAGTAGGGCTGAGCCGGACGACACGATTGATCATCTTGCAGAATGTCTTTGTCAGCCTCGGCGTCGTCGTCTTCCTGGTGCCAGCGACCATTCTGGGGCTGGGCATCGGACCGGCCGTGGCGGTGCATGAAGGATCGACGCTTCTCGTCGTCTTTAATGCTCTGCGCCTGCTCGCCTATCGCGACAAGAGCCACGCATGAAATTGCACCTTGGTTAAGCATGAGCGGAGCATTTCCGCTGGCTTCTGGCAGCTTCGATGATTTCAGAGGTTTGGTTAGTATTGTCATTTGAGAGAGTTAGTGATCGAATTACGCCAGCTTCGCTATCTGATCGCGGCCGCGGAGGCAGGAAGTTTCAGCCGCGCGGCGCGTCTTCTCAACATCAAGCAGGCCACGCTCAGTCGGCATGTACTGGAAGTCGAAAGGCGGCTCGGAATAGTTCTCTTCGACCGAAAGACACGTGGCGCGACCCTGACGCCGAACGGCAGAACCTATCTGGAGACGGCCCAGCGGATCGTGAACGAATTCGAGGAATTGAACGACTGGGTTGGTGCAACGAAGACCGGCCACGCCGGCCGGCTCGCAATTGGCTTTTACACCTCATTTTCAGCCGGAAATCTTCGTGCGACAGTCATCGAGTTCGGCGAGCGGTTTCCCGATGTGAAGGTACGTGGCTTCGAGCGGGGCCGCGATATGCTGCTCGCGGGAATCGAGAACAGGTTGCTCGACATCGCGATCATGATCGGCGAGGCTTCCTATCGGGGACTGATGAGCCGCCCCTTCTGGAGCGAGCGTATCCTCGTGGCGATGCCGAAAGGTCATCCGCTTGCCGAGCGTGACCGGCTTCACTGGACCGACCTGACCGGCGAACGCTTCCTGCTGACGGCGCGCGATCCCGGTCCTGAAACGCGCAACCTGCTCTTGGGCAAGCTAGGAATGCCAGGCTACGCGCCCGAGATAGACATGGAGGATGTGAGCCGCGACACAGTACTCAGCGTCATCGCACTTGGCGGACGGATCTCGGTCGTCGCGGAATCCGCACTCGGCATTCAGGTGCCGAATGTGGTGTTCCGCGAAGTCCATGAAACCAACGGCCATATACGGATCGGCTATTCGGGCTATTGGCGCGAGGATAATGAAAATCCCGTTCTACGCCGGTTCCTCGATTTCGTGGCCGTCCGCTATTCGCTGCCGCCCATCCCGGCGCGGACGCCATCGGCTCAACAATCGGGAGAGGAACAGTCATGACTCAAGGCAAGACACTCATCATCGCGCTTATCGCCGTGGTCGTCGGATTTGGCGCCGGATTTGTATTGCGGCCTGTCATCGCACCCGCTCCGCAGACGGCAAGCATTGCAGCTTCGGCATCCAGAGCTTCGGCTGCAGCCGGACCACGCGGCAAGCAGTATTTCGCCGCCCATCTCGACGAAGCGCGGCATGTCCAGGCGCAATGCGCGGAAGGAACGGTTCGCGGCGACGAATGCTTCAATGCCGAAATGGCGGCCGTGGAAGCAGACGGCAGGGCGCGGTCAAAGCGGTTCTTTGGCAATTGAGGCGGGATATAAGTCGCCGTCAGTTCGCTTGGGAACGATGCCGGCGAAAAGCCCGATCGGTCGCCATGAACCGGGCCAGCATCGGCGAGACCAGTTTTTCCGGCGGGACGGCATCGCCACCGGTCTCGGCCGCCAGCGCGGCAGCATAGGCGACAAGGTCGCGATGGACGGTAGCCGGTAGTTCGACCGTGACCTTTACCGGCTTGTCGTCAACCAGCGGCCCAAGTTTCAGTTTCGTCATCGCGAGGCTCCCACCGGCTCCAATATGAGGTCGCGGGCCAGGATCACGCGCAAGGGATGCCCCGGCCGGACGGTCAGCGTGGGCTGCACGTTCAACTGCCGGTCGACGATCCGCTGACCTGTCTGATTGATAGTGTCTTGTGATCCCCGGCGCAGCGCGCGAATCAGATCGTCATCGCTATCCGCGCCCAGCTCGGCGCCGATGCCAAGCAGCGTCGAAATAGCCGCGGCCCGGAGCAGATTGCCCCAATGCTGGTTCACGCCATCCTGCAATCCGGCAAACCCGGCCGGATCGGCACCAGGCTGGCGCTCAAGGACAATCGAGTGGCCATCCGGCATGATGAGGCGATCCCAGGCAAGCAGTACGCGGGTCTGCCCGGCGACAATATCGCTGTCGTATTCGCCGATCAGCCGCGCGCCCTGCGGAATGAGCAGGATGCGCCCCGTAGGGCTGTCATAGACATTCGCGGTCACCTGCGCGGTGATCTGGCCGGGGAGGTCGGACCGGATGCCGGTAATGAGCGCGGCCGGAATGATGCTGCCGGCCTGAAGGACGTTGGGCGATGGAAGCCCGCTCAGCCGCTCAGCGCTTACCGTTCGCCGGTCGGATGCCTGCTCCAGAAAAGCACGCTTGCCTGCCTGGTCGCCCTGCAACGCGGTTTCCCCTGAAGCAGCGGATGCTTGTGCCGTAAGCTCAGGTAAGACCGGAACGGACGGCGTAGCGCCAACTCCTCCCGCAGACCCACTACCAAGAAATACCGTGCTGGTCCGCGCCGCATCGCGTTCCTGTGCGATGCGCTGGCGTGCGGCTTCCTCGGCCTGCGCGCGTGGATCTGCCTGTGTGCCGACCTGCGGCACCGGCACATTCTCGCCGCGTTCGCGTGCCGCCACGATCGGGCCGCCGAGATCGCCGGGCAGCGGTTCGCCGAGCCTGGGCACGTCGCCATAGTCTTTCGGTCCCGACGTGATGGCCTCGCTCGTGGCGCGGCTATCGGTGCTGAAGAGCTCCTGGCCCGTTCGCTCGCCCGGCGGCTGCAGCGCATAGATAAGCGCGCCGCCGATACCGAGACCAGCCACTATGCCAAGCACCGCCAGCGCCTTTCGCGACAGGCGCATCACGCTCGGCGTCGGCCCGCGAAGCTGGAAAGGCCAGGGATCGGTAGCCGGATATTGCGTGGTTCGCTCCGGCGCGGCAGGTTCGGCAAGGGTAGTTCCGTCGGGGTCAGCCATCACCGCCTCCGGCGCTTGTCATCGATGCGCACGATCCGAACACGTCGCTCAGTGCGCTTGTCGCCGAGCCGCAGCTCGGCTCCGGCGAACAGCCGGTCCACCACCATGAAGCGGCCTCGCACGCGGTAATTGACCAGCTCGGCATCGCCGGCGGCCCCCGTCACGAACAGCGGAGGCATTTTGCCTTGCGCGATCCCGGCAGGAAATTCGATGAACACCTGCCGTCCGTCGTCGAATGCGCGAAGGGGCTTCCACGGCACACGATCGCCTTCGATGCGATAACGGAAATTGAGTGCGGACACGTCCACACCCGTTGCCGCTGGCGCGGCGGATGCCGCCACTGCGTTCCGATTGCGCAAGGCGATCAGTTCATCCTGCGGATAAATCCAGGAGACCGATGCCATATATGTCGCGGGCGTTGCGCGCAGTTCGAGATGATAGCTGCGCCGATCGGTATTGATGACGAGATTGGTGGCAATGTCGGGCCGGGTCGGCTTGACCAGGATATGCACGCGAGCGGACGCGCCATTGCCGCTGAGCGTATCGCCGATGATCCAGCGCACGGTATCGCCTGCCGCGACCGGTCCGGGGCCGACAAGCCGCTCGCCTTCCTGTAAGGCAATGTCCGTGACCTGTCCGGGCGCAGTGTAGACCTGATAGAGCGCGCCATCCGACCAGGGATATTGCTGGATGGCATTGAGAAAGCCGTCGCGCACAGGTTGCACACGCGCGGCGTCATTGGCCGCACCGATACGTTTCCTGGGATCGGCGGGCTCGGGCTTCGCCCTGGATTCCGCGACCGGCTTCAACTGACCCGGCAAGGGTAACGGCTCGGGAATGGCAACCACCTCGACCGGCCGGGGAGTCGCCGGTGCAGGCATGGCCGCGATCTCGCGCGGCGGATCGTCGTACGCGATTTCCGGCAGCCTTGTCGATGTGGTGGCACAGGCGGACAGAGCCGAGGCAACGAGCGCGAGAGCAAGAGATTTGCGAGCGGGTAATCGGATCATTGGTCCAGTTCCTTCGACCAGTTGATGGCGTTGACGAAGAGGCCGAGCGGATTCTTGCGCAAGGCATCGGGCGTGCGCGGGGTCTGTATGACGATGGATAGAATGGCCGACCAACGGCTGGTGTTTACAAGGCTGCCGTCCTGATAGCGGCGCTCGGTCCATGCGACGCGGAAGCTGTTGTCCGAGGCGCGAATGACGCTCGATATATCGACTGCGACCTGCACCTTGCCGACCTCGGCCAATGGATCATTGGCGCGGGCATAGTCATTGAGGGTCATCGCGCCTTTGTCGGTGGTGAAATCATAGGCGCGCAGCCAGTTCTGCCGAACGATCACCGGATCGGCCGGAATGCTGCGGACCTGTTCGATAAAGCGGGCAAGCTGGAATGCGATCTGCGGATCGTTCGGCCGGTAGTCCGCAGTAGCGGGTGCTACTGCCTGGGCCTGGCCCATCTTGTCGATCTCGACCACCCAGGGAACGATGTGACCGCGCGCGGTCTGCCAGACGAGACCGCCCGCAAGGCCCCCGGAAAGGACGAGACAACCGAAAAAGGCAAGGCGCCAGTTCCGCGCCTGGACGCGCGCGGAGCCGATACGGTCGTCCCATACCTGCGCAGCGCGCTGATAGGGTGTGACGGGCTCGGGCATCTGTCCGTAACGGATGGATGGGCGTCGGAACATCGTATCATTCCTTCTCGCGAATATCGGGACCGGAACCCCCGCCATGACTGTCTCCGGCTTTCAGCGTATGGGCCGCAACGGTCGCGCCATGAGCCGCGGACTGACGGCGTTTCATCGCGGCGGCCCATGCAGGCTGTGATGAAGAGGAGGCAGCGCCTCCCGCCGTATCGGCGGCTGCGCCAAGACCCGTGCGAGCGCCCGCGCGGTGACTTTCCTTGAGCGAACCGGCAGCCTTTCTGAGTGGTGAAATAACCGCGCCTGCGGCGACCTTACCGGCACCGGCTGCGCCGCCAGCGACGGCCGCGCTGCCGTTCTTTCCGAATGAGCCGACGGCATAGGCCCCGCGTGCCGCGCCGGACGTGTAGGCAGCGCCTCTCGCCGTACCGCCGATCGCGCCTGCCGCCGCGCCCGCGCCAAGCCGGGCGGCGGCCGCACCGCCGACCAGCGCACCACCGGCGGCCAGCGCGGTTCCGGCCGCGGCTCCTGCGCCAAGCTGGGGACCGCCTGTGACGATGCCGTTGGCAATGCCCGGGCCGAAGATGGAAAGGCCGAGCAGCGAGAGCGCGGCCAGCGCAATCGCCATGACCTGCTCTGCATCGGGCTCCGGACCCATGGTCACGGTAAACTGGCTGAATAAGGTGGTGCCGATTCCAGTGATGACCGCAAGCACCAGCACCTTGATGCCGGTCGAGACGATATGGCCCAGCACGCGCTCGGCCATGAAGGCCGTGCGGCCGAAAAAGGCGAAGGGCAGGAGAACAAAGCCGGCGAGTGTCACCAGCTTGAACTCGATAAGGGTGATGAAGACCTGCACCGCGATGATGAAGAAGGCGAGCACCACGATCAGCCAGGCAATCAGCAGTACGAGAATGATGGCGAGATTGGCGAATACCGACCAGATGCTGCTGAACGCCTCGGTGGCGTCGATCAGGGGCTGGGCCGCGTCGAGCCCGGTCTCGGCGATGGAACCGGGTTGCATGAACTCCGCGAGGCTGAGCGCATCACCACTCGCCTTGAGCCCCAGCCCCGCGAAGCTTTCGAACAGGATTGTCGCCAGCGTCGAGAAGTTGCCGATGATGAAGGCGAAGATGCCGATATAGAGGGTCTTCCTGACGAGCCGCTGCAACACGTCCTCGTCCGCGCCCCAAGCCCAGAATAGACCGGCAAGCGTGACGTCGATGGCAATCAGCGTAGTCGAGAGGAATGCGACCTCGCCGCCCAGCAAGCCGAAGCCGGAATCGATATAACCGGTAAAGACGCCCAGGAAATTGTCGATGACGCCGGTATCGTTCATCGCCGGTCACCTTTATCGCTGCCGAAGAAGCGTCGGCGCTTTTCCGTCCAGGCCTTTTCGCAAGCCGTATCGGGCATGGTGAGCGTGGCGCAGCGTTCGAGTTCGCGCGCCAGCATCTCCTGTTGCTCGCTTTCTTCGGTGACAGGCAGAACCGCTTCGCGCGGCGGGTCGCCCGGTTCGCGCAAGGCGACGATCGCCACGGCCAGCATGATCCCGGCGATCGCCGCGACGCCCGCGATCCTGGAATTGCGCGACATCGGCCGGCCCCTCTCAGTTGCGCCCGAAGAAGCGGCGGAAACGTTCGCGCCCTTCGGCTTCCTCGGCGGCCTGCCGTGCGGAATCGAGTGCTTGCGCCCGGCCCTGTGCCGCGACCAGCGCGGTCAGATCGGCAAGCTGCTGCGATCGCAGGGCGAGAAGCTGATTGCCCGCCTGGCTGGCCTGCAGCGCGCCTGTCGCCGACTGGCTTGCCGAGACCAGATCGTCCATGGTGGTGCGGGCGCCGTCGATATTACCGACGACACCGGCCTGCACCTTGAGCGAATCCTGAAAGGCGCCGACGCTGTCTTCCCAGCGCGCATTGGCATTGGCGATCATCTGCGCGTTGCTGCCGGTAAGCGCCGATCCCTTGTAACGATCGGTGAACGCCTGGTCGATCTGCTGCACATCATAGGCGATTCGCTGGGCTTCGCCGAGCAGCCGCTGCGTCTCGCGAACCTGATCTTGCAAGGTCTGAAGCGAGCTGAATGGCAGCGAAGCGAGATTGCGGGCCTCGTTGACGAGGCTGGCCGCCTGGTTCTGGATTTGCCGGATCTGATTGTTGATCTGTTCGAGCGACCGGGCGGCGGTCAGCAGGTTCTGCGCGTAATTGGTCGGATCATAGACGATCCCGCCAAACTGTGCGTGAGCCGGGCTCACAAAGGCAAGGCCAACGATGCTCGTGGTGGCAAGAACACCGGCCATAAGGGCAGGGCGCACATAGGGCAGCTTCATGTTTCAATCTCCATATCTGGTGTGAGGGAAAGGGGGTTCTCGGAGACAGAAGCCTTGGGCAGCAATTCGACAGCCCAGGCACAGCCGCGATGACGCAACCATTCGGCGGCGAAAGCCGATGGCCCATGCTTTTCGATGATGTCGGTAATGGTGAGTTGGTCAGTCTTTGAAGACGCCGCTGCGAAGGCCAGCGCCACTTCGCCCAAGCCCAGTTCAAACAGGCGGTTCCCCCGCCGGCTCTGACAATAGTAATCCCGCTTCGGGGTCGCCCGGCTGAGGATTTCAATCTGGCGGGCATTGAGCCCGAACCGCTCGTAGATGGCCGCGATCTGCGGTTCGGCTGCACGCTCGTTCGGCAGGAAGATGCGCGTCGGGCAGGACTCGATGATGGCCGGCGCAATGCTGCTCGTCTCGATGTCGGCGAGACTCTGGGTTGCAAAGACGACGGAGGCGTTTTTCTTGCGCAGCGTCTTCAACCATTCGCGCAGCTGTGCTGCGAAGTCCGGGCTGTCGAGCACCAGCCACCCCTCGTCGATGATGATGAGCGTCGGGGAGCCGTCGAGCCGGCCCTCGATCCGGTGGAACAGGTAGGACAGCACGGCGGCGGCCGATCCGGCGCCGACCAGACCCTCGGTCTCGAATGCCTGGACCGAGGCTTCGCCGAGCCGTTCGGCTTCGGCATCGAGCAGCCGGCCCCATGGCCCGCCGATGCAGTATGGCGCGAGCGCCTGCTTAAGCTGCTGGCTCTGGAGCAGGACAGCGAGCCCGGTCAGGGTGCGTTCCGACAAGGGGGCGCTGGCGAGCGAATTGAGCGCCGTCCAGATATGCTCCTTGGCCTGCGGATCGACCGCGACGCCTTCGGACGCGAAGATCGCCGCCAGCCATTGGGCGGCCCAGGCGCGCTCTGCCGGATCATCAATTCGCGCAAGCGGCTGTAGCTGCACGCCGCCATCATCGTCGTCGGACAGACCGCCGCCCAGATCCTGCCAGTCGCCGCCCATTCCGAGTGCGGCGGCACGGATGCTGCCGCCGAAGTCGAAGGCGAACACCTGGGCGTTCTCGTAGCGCCGGAACTGCATTGCCATCAGCGCCAGCAGCACGGACTTGCCCGCACCTGTCGGGCCGACCACCAGCGTATGGCCAACATCGCCGACATGAAGAGAAAACCGGAACGGGGTCGAGCCTTCGGTCCTGCCGTAGAGCAAGGGGGGCGACCCGAAGTGCTCGTCCCGTTCCGGCCCCGCCCATACCGCTGACAGGGGGATCAGGTGGGCGAGATTGAGCGTGGAGATCGGCGGTTGCCGGACATTGGCATAGGTGTGACCGGGCAGGCTTCCCAGCCACGCCTCGATCGCGTTCATGCCTTCGACAAAGCAGGTGAAGTCGCGGCCCTGGATGACCTTTTCGACTAGCCGCAGCTTTTCAGCCGCGATCGCCGGATCACGATCCCATACCGTCACCGTCGCAGTGACATAGGCCATGCCGGCATAGTCAGCGCCCAGCTCCTGCAGGGCAGTGTCCGCGTCGGCGGCCTTGTTCGAAGCATCGCTATCGAGCAGCGTCGATGCCTCGTTGGTCATCACCTCTTTCAGGATCGCGGCGACGCTTTTGCGCTTGGCGAACCATTGCCGCCTGATCTTCGTGAGCAATTTGGTCGCATCGGTCTTGTCGAGCATGATCGCACGGGTGGACCAGCGATATTCGAACGCGAGCCGGTTGAGTTCGTCGAGCAGACCAGGGAAGGTTGCGCTCGGAAAGCCGGTGATTGTGAGCGTGCGCAGATGATGCTCGCCCAGCTTCGGTTCCAGCCCGCCGGTGAGCGGTTCGTCGGCGAGCAGAGCGTCGAGATGCATCGGTGTTTCCGGCACACGCACGCGCTGGCGGCGGGTCGAGACGGTCGAGTGCAAATAGGTCAGGGTTCCGCCGTCATCGAGCCAGTGGACTTCGGGCATGAAGCCCTCGACCAGGTTCAGCACCCGGTCGCTGCGATCGGTGAAGCTCCCCAGCAGTTCCCACGGATCGACGCCGGAGTTCGAGCGGCCTTCGTAAAGCCAGCCTTCAGCCTTGGCCGCATCTTCCGGCGGCGGCATCCACAATAGGGTTAGATAATAGCGGCTCTCGAAATGGCTGCCTTCCTCCCGAAACTGTTCGCGCCGCTCCATGTCGACCAGTGTCGAGACCGGATCGGGGAATGTAGACTCGGGATAATCAAGCGCGGGCACCCGCTGCGCCTCGACGAAGATCGCCCAGCCCGAGCCCAGCCGGCGCAGCGCATTGTTGAGCCGCGCGGTGGTGGCGACCAGTTCTGCCGGTGTTGCCGAATCCAGGTCCGGCCCCCGGAACCGCGCTGTGCGCTGAAAGCTGCCGTCCTTGTTGAGCACGACGCTTGTCGCCACCAATGCCGCCCAGGGAAGGAAGTCGGCGAGATGCGCGCCGCCGCTCCTGTATTCACGCAAGGACATCATGGCCGCATCCATGTCGGATATTTGAGATGCCGCCGGGCCACGTCCACGAATTGCGGATCACGCCGCGCCACCCAGACCGACAGCGCATGGCCGATGGCCCAGATGGCAAGGCCGGCGATCCAGAGCCGCAAGCCCAGGCCGATGGCGCCGGCCAGTGTGCCGTTGAGGATCGCGAGCGAACGCGGCGCGCCACCGAGCAGGATCGGCTCTGTCAGAGCGCGATGCACCGGCGCCATATATCCAGGGATCGGTTCGCCCACCTCCATCAGACCAGTGCCCCGCCGCCAAAGCTGAAAAACGACAGGAAGAAGGAACTGGCCGCAAAGGCGATGCTGATCCCGAACACGATCTGGATCAGTCGCCGGAAACCGCCCGACATGTCGCCGAAGGCCAGGGTCAGGCCCGTAATGATGATAATGATGACCGCGATGATCTTGGCGACCGGGCCCTCGATCGATTCGAGGATCGACTGCAGCGGCGCTTCCCACGGCATCGACGAGCCGCCCGCACAGGCAGGCGACGACAGGGACAGCGCAATCACGCTCGCGGTGACGGCAAGCATGGCGCGGCGGGCGCCATGCCGGATGGCATGGATCATGGCAGGTCTCCTGATGTGGGCTGGGAAAGCGAAGAGAGGCGATAATCACCGGTTGCGGGATTGAGTCCTTCGACACGGGCCAGTTCGGCGAGACGGCGGCCATGCCCATCGCGGACCAGCACAGCGACGATGTCGATGGTTTCAGCGAGCAATGCGCGCGGGACGGTGACCACGGCCTCCTGAATGAGTTGCTCCATGCGGCGGAGCGCGCCGAGCGCGGTTCCGGCATGGATGGTCCCGATGCCGCCAGGGTGGCCGGTGCCCCAGGCTTTCAAGAGATCGAGCGCTTCGGCGCCGCGCACCTCGCCGATCGGAATGCGGTCGGGCCGCAAGCGCAGCGAGGACCGCACGAGATCGGACAGCGAAACCACGCCGTCCTTGGTCCGCATGGCAACAAGGTTAGGCGCGGCGCACTGCAGCTCGCGCGTGTCTTCAATCAGGACGATGCGATCAGCCGTCTTCGCCACCTCGGCCAGCAGGGCGTTTACCAGCGTGGTCTTGCCGCTGCCTGTGCCGCCCGCGACGAGGATGTTGGCGCGTGTGGCGACACCCTCGCGCAGTGCTGCCGCCTCAGCCCCCGACATGATTCCGGCGGTCGAATAATCGTCGAGCGTGAACACCGCGACGGCCGGTTTGCGGATCGCGAAGGCGGGCGCGACGACGACGGGCGGCAGCAGTCCCTCGAAGCGTTCGCCGCTTGTCGGAAGCTCGGCCGAGACGCGCGGGCACCGGGCATGGACCTCTACGCCGACATGGTGTGCAACCAGGCGGACGATGCGCTCGCCATCGGCAGCGGACAGCGTCATGCCGGTCTCGGCGATGCCTTCTCCCAGCCGGTCGACCCAGAGCCGACCGTCGGGGTTCAGCATCACCTCGATCACGGCAGCATCGTCGAGCCATGCCGTGATCGATGGCCCCAGCGCAGTGCGCAGCATGCGCGCGCCGCGTGACCTTGCCTCGGAACGGATCGGATGGACTGTCAAGGTGAGCCCCTGCTTGTCTGCCGGGCGAACCGCCGCCCGGCGTCAGGGGCCCATCAAGAAAGCCGCAAAGCGGAAGGACTCAACAGGAAAATACGTGCTTCGCAGGCCGGCGAAGAAAGACAGGGAATGGCGTAGGAGAACCCCGGGCCGCCGGGTAGTGACGGGAGGGAACCTTCAATGATCTAATGCTGCGGCACTCGGACAGAGCGGTCGTTGCACCGTCCACAATATCCCTTATGTTGAGGACGGATAATCGAAGGACAATGCCATGCCCAAGGCCATGACCCTGAATGTCCGTGTGAGCGGCGCGCTGGGCGAATTCGTCGCCAGTAATATCGGCGACGACGGCGCCTATGAAAATGTCAGCGAGTATGTCCGCGACTTGATTCGGCGCGACAAGGAGCGGGTAGAAGCCGAAGGGTTCGAACGGCTGAAAGCCGAACTGACGGCCGCTTTCGCTGCGCCGGAATCGGCCTATGAGGCACTCGATGCCGAGAAAGTGATCGCCCGCAACGCGCGAGGCTGATCGCATGGCCGTCTTTCGTGTTCAGAAACGCGCGGGCCGCCGTCTGGACGAAATTTACGTCTACACCCGCGACAATTGGGGTAAGGAGCAGGCCGCCCTCTACATTCGAGGCCTGTTCGAACGGTTCGACGAAATCGCGGCTCGGAAAATTCCATGGCGCCCGATCCCGGCCGAGTTCGGGGTGGAAGGATTCTACTGCCGCCACGAACATCACTATATCTATTGGCGGGTACTGTCCGATGGCGCGGTCGGGATCGTCACCGTGCTTCACGAGAGAATGCACCAACTCGACCGTTTTCGCGAGGATTTACCCCAGTAGAGATCGGCTCACCCTGCGTAGGACAATTGCGGTGTCTTAGGGCGACAGCTTTCGCCAACGTAGCGGTCGTTCCTGCGCAAAACCCTGATCGTCCAAAACTGCCTTCCGTTCATGATACCGTTTTTTCGGGCAATCTGCGCCGTCAGGAGGTCGAAAGTCCTTTTGCCTCTCGAAATGGGCTGCGGACTCCCGCGTCGCCCACGCTGTTGATGTACCCTGGATATTCTGATCCTTGAAACGAGGGTCAGCAATTCTCTTCGCTGCTAGCCAATTCCATCGTCCTGCCTTGCTGCATGGCGCGAAGTGGTGCCACATCCGTTCATGACCGACAGAATCGACGTTAGCAGCTACGACCGTGTATTCGCGCTCGATACCCAAATGGTGTTCGAAGCGCGCCCCTTGGCTCAGCTGGATTGGTCATCGCTTTCACAGGGACCGATCTTACTGGTCATATTGCCGCAGGTGAGTGCCGAAGTCGACGCGCGCAAACGCGATGGCCGCCTTGGTCAGCGTGCCCGTGACCTCAACCGATTGCTTGAACCTTCGATCGAAAATGGAGGGACAACACTACTTGTCGAACAGCCGGTGCGTGTCGACATTGCGTATGTAGCAGCCGGCCCGATCAATTGGGCAGGCCTGGACGACCTCGAGCGCGATAGCGGCGACGACCGTATCGTTGCGCAGGCACTTCACGCCTTGGTTGACGATGTCGCGCGGGTGGAGGTGATGAGCTTCGATAGTCGCCCGCGCGCGACAGCACGTCGCCATGGGGTAAAGGCAATCAAGCCTGACGAAAGCTGGCTTCTCGCTTCCGAACCCTCGCCAACCGACCGGCGGGTGGCGGAGTTGGAACAGCGCATCCGGCTGCTCCAGACCAATGAGCCCCAACTTCGCGTGGCAATCCGGATGCTCTGCGATAGCCCGATAAGCCGCTACCATCTGCAGGCATTGCCCCCTGCGACGATTGAGCCGGTCACGCGAATGATACTCGCGAAGCATCCGCGGCAGAATACTGGGGGTTTCATGGTGCCGGGGTTACGGGAGAACCGGCATTATCATGAGGACTACGATGCCTATGCCGCAGGGCTACAGACGGTCGACATCCCCAACCTCCACCTCGGGGCCGCTCGGTTCTTCTCACAGTATGGCTTCGAGGTGACCATCGAAAACTCGGGCGTGGTCGCTGCCGAGCATGTTACCGTCGAGTTTCGTTCGGGCAACGCAGTGCTGCACGACGGCCCCTATTGGGTCGATGTGTTCGGACCGCCGCCACCGTCAACCGAAAGTGATTTCCTCACTAACATCCCACGGCTTTCCAATCATCTCGCTCGAACGGATCGCGCGAGTTTCGAACTGGAGGAGGCGGAAGATCCGGACATCCAGATAGAGTATCGGTGCCAGGACTTCCGCCACGGGCGATCGCAGGCGCTGACAGCTGTCATTGAGCCGGTCGAACGAACCGGCCAGGCGGCCCACATCGAAATTCGTGTGACCGCAAGCAACATGCGTGGCGAGGTCGTCGAGCGGCTCATCGTGCCAGTCACTGACGTCGAGCGAAACCTTGGCGACCTGATCGATCTAGATGATCTGCAGTTCCGCGAAGCGCCCCCGGTTTGGGATCTACTTGTTCCCATTATCGAGGAGGATGAGGACGAGCTTACGCGGTTTCGCAACGACGGCAGCCATCGGGAATGATTGACAACGGTGGCGCTGAGGCAAGTGCGATAGCCGCTATCGCGGTTGCGCATTCCATGCATGACGCAAGCCGCCGACTTTGCAGACATTCGGTGATCCTGATCGTCATCCTAAACCTGTGCTTCTTTCATGAAGTGGGCCTTTGGCTTAAGCGCCCGTCGTTCAGCGTTCTCACTCTCCATTCGAGCCATGCTGGATAGTGGTTATTGGGATAGGCAGACACCTCCGAAATGAAATCATGCTGGATCTCCCAGACGCTATGCGCGGCTTGTCATGCTCGCTATGCCTATCGGTAAGCTAAGGCAGCGGAATGGGCGAGGCATGCAAATATCTTTGGTGGACGCATTATCGACGGCGCGCCAAATCTCCGCGCTGATTCGCAAGCATGACAGTATTTCGATTGCGGTCGCCTGGGGTGGCATTACTCCGGTTGCAGAGATCTTGCTTGCGAACAGTGAGAAATTTGAATCGATCCTTCTCGGCGTCGACTTTTCAGCGACCGAGGCCGATTTCATCGATCGTCTCGTCGATGTTCCTAACGCCTACGTAGCGAAGAACCGCCCAGGCTGCTTCCACCCCAAGATATTCTACTTCGAGTCCGGCGCGAAGGCTGAAGCCGTCATCGGTAGCTCCAACTTCACCAAAGGCGGGCTCGGCAACAACTTTGAAGCCGGCGTTCACGCCAAGGGCGCTGCTGACCATCCCTTTTTCGCGCAGGTTCGCGAGCAGCTTAAAGCTTACGCAAACCTTCGCTTACCTATCACGCAGGACCTTGCGAGGAGCTACAGGCGCCAAGCTAGAGCTGCAGCGAGCAAGCCGAGGCCGATGCACCCTATACTACCGGACGAACGTAAAACCTGGAACCGCGTAAACTCGGCGCTGGCAACGATGGAATGGTCCAAATTCGTTGAGCTCGCGCGGATCGATCGCTTTCATGATTTTACGAAACGCATGAAGCTCATGCGTGCGATCCAGGCAATCTTTTCCCGCACGCCATCATTCGCGAAAGTCACTGTCGCCGAGGCGAAGGGCATTGCAGGTGTCCTTGGAAGAAGCGAGGCCGAGGAGGAAGGCCTCGACGGCCTCGACTGGGGATGGTTCGGTTCGATGGGGGGCGCGGGCACTTTTGCCGAGCTGATTGGTCTTGAGGATGGCGCCCTTGCTGCCGCACTCGATGCCATCCCGCGGCGTGGCGATGTTACCGAGGCCGACTTTGATGATTATGTTGCTGCCTTCACAGCGGCGTTCTCGAATTCATCACGAACGGCGCGGCTTGCGCCGGCAACCCGGCTCCTCGCAATGAAGCGCCCCGATTTTTTCGTTTGTGTGAACGGCGGCAACACGCCGGGCCTTGCCGAAGCTTTGTCTTTCGCGCCGACCACCATCAAGCTCGAAAATTATTGGGGGCGGGTGATTGAACCAATTCGCCAGGCACCTTGGTACACTTCCTCGCGTCCGACGGGTAGGAATATGGAACTTTGGGATGCGCGCGTCGCCATGCTTGATGCCATCTACTACAGGCCCACGACCAAGGGAGACTCTTGATGAACGCTGCATCCGAGGCGGAAAGCAGGCTTTGGAATTGGTCTGGCTGCTTTGCAGACCTCGCCCCAGCGGATCAGCGCGCCGTCGCCCAGCTCATCAAGGAAGGGCGCGCGATTGAAGGCACCGTCGATGAGATTCTGCAAAGGCTCCGGCGTACGCGGATGGTCACCATGATAAGGGAAGGCGAAAACGGTCGCGTCGCCGGCGTTGCCGCCCTCAAGGAACCATCGCGCAATTACCGACTGAACAAGTTCGCCGATGCAGGGGTTGCAATCGCAGGTTTCGAAAACGCCCCGGAGCTCGGCTACGTCGTGATCCATGCAGATCGGCGCGGGCAGAAACTCTCGGGTGGCCTCGTCGAACTGATCGCGCAGCAGCTTAGCGAGCCGACCTTCGCGACGACCGATAGCAATACGATGCGCAACAACCTCACGCGATCCGGTTTCATTCGTGTCGGTCAAGACTGGCAGGGCCATAAGGGAGCGCTTTCACTCTGGGTGTTCGCGCCGCGCTGATCCGGCAAATTGCCGTGGGGGTAGGACCGACCTGACCCGTCGGCCCTTCAGGTCGATCACCCGATCAATCAGTCATCAGCGGCTTTGCAGCTGAGTAACGACGAACCGTCGATCGCTGCAGCTGCGAACTGCATTCCAGAAACTTAGCGCTGGACGTTAGTTTCGCGCCAACCCATCATCCCGATCATGGAAACCAAGACGCTTCTGACGCCCGGCCATCTCGTCGACAGGCCCGATCACGACCGGCTGGCGGCCCGGTTCGAGTTTTATCAGGCGGCGAACTGAGGCGGGATGGCGATCGCGCCAATCTTCGAGTCGTCCTGCGATCTCGCCGACCGCTTGCCCGTGATGATCGCGGAATTTCTCGACATCGAGCAGAAGCTAAAACGCCGCTTTCGCGAAGACAGCGTCACCGACATCCTCGCGGCTTCGCTGCTATCGTTGCCCGGCAACGGCGTCGTGGTTCTGACACCGCCGGAATCGAAGACCGGCGGGGACTTCGATCTGCTGGTTGTCGATCCGCTATCAGGCGATGCCGTCCAGTTTCGCATCCAGGCCAAGCGGCTCACGCCGCACAAGCATGACTGGGAGATCGGCTCCTATACTGAACTTGCCCATCCGCATAACAGCGGCGTGCAATCGCAGACGCTGCTGCGCGGCCTGGGCAAGGAAGCGATCACTACCATACCGCTCTACGCCTTCTACAATCCGGCGCATGTCTGCACCGCATCGGGCGGCACTGTCTCTGGTATCGAGCTCGCCAGTGGCTGGGAAATCCGCGAGCGGATCAAGGCGATAGTCAAGGTGAAGCCCAAGCGCCTCCCGTACAAGCGTATCGGCTCGCTCCAGCCACTGTTCTTTCCGCTCTCGACCATCCTGTGTGCGCCTGCCACCACGCACCGTGCCTCCGATATTCCAACCCCGGCGGATGCACGCCAGGCGGTGGTGGACGCGATCGAAGCGCGATCGGGCCTTGCCGGTTTCGGCCAGACGCTGGCGCTCCCCGAGGTGACAGTGAAGGCGCTCCCGCGCGAGCGCGCAACAGCAGACGGGGAGGTGCGGCATAGACGGCGGCCCGCGTCGCGCAGCGAAGACCGGCGCGACGGGCTGCCAGCGATCATCCGCAGCGCCGTCGAACGTCGCGGTGAGCGCATCATCACCGCAAGAGTCAAACGGCCAAAGGTGCTGCTGATCGCGGACTGACCGCGCGACTGTTCAGGGTTTGGTTTGCCGCCAATGCGGTTTCGCGAACGGCCGGTCATCCCAATCGTCGGGGAGATCGAACAACTGATCGTCCTCATCCGCGATCGGCGTCTCGGCACGCCAGGCAAAGCCGTTGGTGGTATCGCCCCAAGCGAAATCTATCTGTTCCTTGGGAAGCGCAGCGACAAACGCGTCGCGTTCCTCGGCGGGACCGTAAAGGCCGAAGACCCGATACCGCCCGTTCCACTCGACCGCCCAGCTCGCCAGTTCGCTGTCGGGCTTGCGTCGCATCTCATGCCGAAAATAGCCGTCGGCCAAGATGGCCGTGCAGACCGGCTCCCAGCTTCGGGTTGCTGCCACAAAGGCCGTTATCCTCTGGTTGCCCCAATCCTCTTTGGTCAGATGGCCAAGCGTCAGAAACTCGCCAGGCTCCAGCCATTTCCCGTGCCCACGCTCGACGTCGAATGAGCGGAAATGGGTGAAACCCTGCACATGATAGTAAGCGAGTCGGGCAACCCTCTGCTCCTCGAGCGTTGGCATTGCGACGCCGCTATAGGTCATCGAGACACCGCCGCCGATCGGAATGCTGGCGTCAATCTTGTTGTAGCTCTGCGCCGCGAGTCGCCGTGTTGCCGGGCTGAACGCACCCTTGGATTTGCGAGCAACGGTCCGCCGCAGGCGCTCGTCGTCTCGTACATATTCACCGCGTGTGTCCGGGAGCATAGTGATGATCGAGATATCATCCTCAAGCGCAGCCTTGCGGTCGTTACACGGCCGGCAGCTTTTCACCTGAAGGAAGAAGCCGGTCGCCAATGTGCCCTCGGGCACGAAGCGCCGTCCGACGACATGGTCTTGCGTCGAGGTTTTCCGCTCCAGTTCGGCGCCGCAATAAGCGCATTTGCGATTGGGCAAGCTGACCGGCTTGTCGGGATCGAAGGCTTCTCTGAGATCCACATCGGTCATTGCAGCACATTCTCGCCATCATAGGGTAGCTGAAAATTGGGGGACGCGGGAGCGAACTTCGGAACATCTTCGAGAATATCGATGCCCGGCAGCAGGAGCGGCGCCAGCGGCCGATCGGATACGACACAGCGGATGTCGTCGCCCTCGGGCCAGCAATAGATGCCAAGACTCCAGAACAGGCGTTCAACATGGCGACTGAGCGTAGTCACGACCGCAAGGTCGATCGCGCCATCTTCGCCATAGCTCGCCGCGAGATCGCGCCCGAACAGCGCAAGCCAATGGTCGAGCCCGGACGGTGCCAACCTTGCCGCCAGATCGTCGCCGGCAAAGGGCTGATCAGGCGCCAAACCATCACGATGGCCCAGCCAGTCAGCGACATGGTTGAGCGCGGCCGAGACGCATTCGAGTGCGATCAGCGAAGCTTCGCCGACATCACTATCATCTGCCATGCGCGCGCGAGCGGCTCCAATTTCGTTCCGCGCGAAATCGAGACTGGTGATGACCAGGTCGGCATAGTTCTCGCCCTGATCCGGATCGACAAAGGCGGCTTGTTTCGCGCTCCAATAGCCATTGGTAGCATGGGCAACGGCGAGGTGCAGCTCGCGGCCCATTGCATCGGGTGTGAACGGCGGAACATCGGCATAGCGCGTGCCATGGGCGATCCCGGCCAGCATCTTGATCAGCAGGTGCAGGCTCGATGCGCGCAGGTCCGTATCGTCCGAGGTCCAGGCAGCGGCGATCCCAGCCGCCAGCACGAGATGCGACTTGGGCTTGCCATCGCGGACCACGGTCACCGGCTTGGCGACGCCGATGCCATATCCAAGGGCACCGCTGGCCACCGGCGGCAGATCGGGGTCGCCGCGATCGAGCTTCGCTAGCGCATCGCCATAATCGGCCGCGATGGTGACACCATCGAGATCGTGGAGCGGGATGTCGCGCGATAGCGCCCCAACCACGCTCTGGAGGATAGCGGCATATTCCTGCGCCAGCACATCGTCGCCGAAATCATGCAACGTGACGCAGTAGGAAAAGTCCGCCAGCGCAAACGTTCGTGGCTGCGCCCGCGGGAGGTCGGTTCCGTCGTGATCACGCCGCGCCGCTTCCGCGTCATGTACGGACTCGGCAATCGATGCCGCCAGCGCCTGCGCCGGACCGCTGCCGATCGTGGCGCTCAGGCCTTCAGCATCGAACTCGCTTGCGGCGACGAAGAAGCCCTGACAACTCGCTGCCGCCTGCGCATTATAGGTCGTCAGATCGACGTCAGTCGCAGTGTCGCGCCGGCCGACCAGAATACGGTCATGCGCCACCGGCAACAGGATCAGCTCGGCATCAGCGGCCGTCGTGAACAGAAGCGGCGCCAGTGAATGTCCGGTCTCGCGTGCGAGCGCCACGGCGTCGGGCAGGATCAAGTCAACCCCGGCCTCGATGGTCCAGTGAAAGCCGGTGAGAGCCTTGACCCAGCCATGATCGTCGAGCGGCTTGGCGACGATCGCATTGTGACTGTCGCGCACTCGGCTCGCGAGATCCTTGAACAACGTGGGGAACATCGGCGTGAGCGTGGCGGCCGCTTGCGCAGCCAGTTCGCTGCCGCGTTCGCGCACGAAGAAGGACAGCAATCGTTCGCTGAGCGGCGCTGGAAATCCCGTCGGCACGAGATCTTGGGCGGTGCTGCTGATGGCCTCCGTCACAGCGGAGGCTAACATCGGGCTGTCGATCCCCATCATAGCGCCGAGGCGCATCGGATCGGTGAAGAGGGTCTCGATCTCGTTTGTGATGCCGTCGATCCCGTGCTCGATCGTTTGGCGCAGATGCGCAGTGCGCATGACCAGATGGACGGTGATCCGTGCGGCCAGGCCCGGCTCGATCGAGGTGCCGGGTGGCGTTGTGCGCAGGATCGCGACATCCTTGCCCAAGTCCTGTTCGAACGCGGTGATCGCGTCGTCCAACGTAAGTTCGCCCGGCGCCCCCTTACGCGAGTAGAACCAGTCTTCAGTGCCTACATCCTTGATGCCGACCAGCCGCGCAGCTCCGCCAGCACGGTGCAACCAGATACGCTCGCCATCCAGCTCAGCGAGAAATCCGCGTTGTAGAAGCCGCGGCACATAATGTTGTCTTTTCCCCGCCATCGCTCGCTCACTTGAGTGGTTTTCCAAACAATGTAGATGGCATCATCCGGTCATCAACATCTGAAATCTCGTCACTCTTTGGCATTCAAAGAGTGCAAGTCGATCGTTTGCGTAGTCGAGAAAGTGATGGCATCCAGAGAAACTGGCCGTCCGCGTCTGGTCATCGAAGGCTGATCACTGAATAGCCGGCAAGTCTCGCAAGCCGACCCACAATTTCGCCGCTTGGGATGTCCGCTATCTCAATAGGCCCTCCTGAAACCTGCCGTTCCGGATCGTCCGACCTAGCGTTCATTTCTACTCGGATGGATTTCGATCCTCGACAACCTCTTGAGCAACCCTCCGTCCGCTGGCGAGCCTTCGTCCCAACGCATCAATGAAGGCATCGTAGCGATCTCCACCCAAGCTGCGTAGCACGGTCCGGTCGCTTTCCGGCGGTGGCGGAGTGGATGTCAGCCAAAAGCGAACGAATAGCGCGATCATCTCGACACTGATGCCAAGATCACGTTCAAGCCGCGCCACCTTACGGTCAAGTCGGTCTATACGTTTTGTCATCGCCGCCTCGCGGCGCTCGTCGCCATCGGGTGACAGGAAAGAGGCTATAGCTGCCTCGGCAATCAGCGAACGCGATTGCCCGCGCCGGTCGGCATAGGCAGCCAGCGCCCTCATAAGTTCCTGGTCGAGATAGACCGAAAGTCGCGCCTTGGTCGTCACAATTCAATACCGTCATCGGGATCGAGTGATGCCTGACGCGCTACGGTCCGCATCTGACGGCGCACCGTGGCTTGCCGCGCGGCATCGCTATCCGGTTCGGGATCGTCCGGTTCGAACTCGTTGGCTGGCGCGGATTTGGGAGCCGGTGAGATATCGACATGACGTTCCATATCGGGCTGTCGGCGCAACCCGGCATTTTCGGTCTCGTCATCCTCGCACGATAATTCGGCCAATTTGTCTACCGGTGCCGGTTCAGACACCGGTGACACAATGATTGGAGGCAGGCCGCTCCAATCATCGGGACGCGTCTTGCGTGCTCTGCCTTCAATATTCGGCGGAGAAACAACTCGTTCGGTGAACCGCCGGTCCTTATAGTAGCGGACCTTCTGCGCCCTAATTGGCGGGATACCGGCGACCATGACGATCTCATCGTCGGGTGGAAGCTGCATGACCTCACCCGGCGTAAGGAGCTGGCGGGCAGTTTCCGAGCGCGACACCATCAGGTGCCCAAGCCAGGGCGACAGGCGATGGCCGGCATAGTTCTTCATCGCCCGCATTTCGGTAGCCGTGCCCAGTGCATCCGAAATGCGCTTGGCGGTACGTTCATCATTGGTGGCGAACGACACCCGCACATGACAGTTGTCGAGGATCGCGTTGTTCGGTCCATATGCCTTCTCGATCTGGTTGAGGCTTTGGGCGATCAGAAAGCTCTGGATGCCATAGCCTGCCATGAAGGCCAGCGCGCTCTCGAAGAAATCTAGCCGCCCGAGTGCCGGAAACTCGTCGAGCATTAGGAGCAAGCGGTGGCGCGACTGTCGGGCCTGCAAATCCTCGGTCAATCGCCGTCCTATCTGGTTGAGGATCAGGCGGATGAGCGGCTTGGTGCGCGAGATGTCGCTGGGCGGCACGACCAGATACAGTGTCGTTGGTCGCTCACTCTCGACCAGATCCGCGATGCGCCATTCGCAGCTGCGTGTCACCTGTGCGACCACGGGATCGCGATAGAGACCCAGGAAAGACATGGCCGTGCTGAGCACACCCGATCGTTCGTTCGCCGATTTGTTCAACAGCTCGCGCGCGGCGCTGGCGACGACGGGATGGACACCTGCCTTACCCAGATGCAGCGTAGTCATCATCGCGCGTAACGTCGATTCGATGGGCTGCCGCGGGTCCGACAGGAAGGCGGCAACGCCGGCCAGCGTCTTGTCTTCGCCAGCATAGAGAACATGTAGAATTGCGCCGACCAGCAGTGCATGGCTGGTCTTCTCCCAATGGTTGCGCTTTTCAAGGCTGCCTTCCGGATCGACCAGGACGTCAGCGACATTCTGCACGTCGCGCACTTCCCAGGCGCCTTTGCGAATTTCGAGCAGCGGATTGTATGCTGCCGATGCAGCATTGGTCGGATCGAACAGCAATACGCGGCCGTGACGCGCGCGAAAGCCCGCCGTGAGCTGCCAGTTCTCTCCCTTGATATCGTGAACGATCGCGGAGCCAGGCCATGTAAGCAGCGACGGCACAACCAGACCGACGCCCTTGCCGCTGCGGGTCGGAGCGAAGCACAGCACATGCTCGGGTCCGTGATGGCGCAGATAGTCCGATCCGAGACGGCCGAGAACGACACCCTCGTCACGCAACAGCCCGGCGGTCCGAGCTTCTCCCATGGTCGCCCAGCGTGCGGACCCATAGGTCTCAGCGTTTCGCGCTTCCCGCGCACGCCAAGCGGACATCGCAATGGCGACGACGATTGCAGCGAAACCGCCCGACACGGCGATATAGGCGCCCGTCCTGAATATCTCCGGGGCGTAGGCGTCGAATGCAAACCACCACCAGAAGAAGGCTGGCGGCGGATAGACGGGCCAGTCACCCAAAAAGAACCAAGGCGGTCCCAGTTCCGGCTGATAGGCCAGCGCTGCTGCCGTCCATTGGGTCGCGCTCCAGATCGAAACGAGCACGATCTGGAACACGGCGATGATCTGGCCCCATAGAATTCTGGTCGCGGACATGAGACCTCCTTCTCATAAGGAGGAGGTCAGCAAGCTACGGATGCAAGCAGCGATCGTGTCCAGCGCAGCCTGGCGAAGAAAGACAGGGAATGGAGTATTCGCTTATTTCGCGTGGTCGCAGAATGTCGGCTTCGCGCCCTAATTGCTGACATGAGAAGCACTTCCCAAAGTCCCCAGAACCTGCCGGGACTTCGTGCGGTCCACAAATTACACGTCAGTTAACTAGTGAGTTGTCGAGACAGTCACTGCAGGTTCAACGACCAAAACCAACCTTATTTGCGATCGGTAACCGACCTTTCCGACCGTTCGATGCGCATGTCGAACTCGTGCGCTTCCGGTACGCCGAAATCGACCAGGCGGCCTAACGCTGTATCGATCCGCATCCTATATGGATGGTCGGGGCCGAGTAGCGAAGGTTCCTCGACGCTCGCGCGTTCGAACCATTCGATGATTTTCTGCCCGATTCCCAACTCAAGCCACATCGTCGGATCATTTCCCGATCGCTCGAGCCAGGCCTCGATAGCTGCCAGCAGAAACTCGATGTGGCGAGCGCGAGGCGTCACTAAAATCATGTTCATAGTGCAGAGGGCAATGAAGGACGTCGGGCCGCCAGGCAGCATTGGGCGCAGTGCGTCGAGCAGCGGATCGATACGGTCGAAAACCGCAGGCACCAGATAGCTCTTTGTGCCGGCGAAGGGGCTGTGCGTGTTCATGAGCAGTTTTGCCACAACCCCGCCGGTGTCGTAGTCGACCGACAGGTCGCTCGTGTTTCGCAGCCATTGCCAACCGCGCAGGGCCATTGTCCGCTGGACCATTCTAGAACGCAGCTCGACGGCGCGCTGCGCGGACCGCGTAGGGTCGTTGAAATAGACCACGTCCGCCGTATGGATAAGGGTTTCCGCCACGTTGCCGAACGGTCGATCGGGCAGACTGGTAACCAGCGCCAGCCCGTCCTCGAAATGCTGCTGCGGCATATCCATGAGAGCTATCGCGAACAGGGTGTAGAATTCACCATTCCAGTCGCTATTGCGGCCATCGACCTCCGTCTCGGTCGGCAGGCCATGTCCGTTGAGATTCGCGGACCAGTCGGCATAAGCTTGGACGATTTCTCCCCTCCAATCGATCTCGGCGCCGGCTGCACCAGTCACTAGCTGCAGCCAGCGGGCCGCAGCTTGGCTGTCGGCATGAATCGTTGCGTTCCGCTTCGACGGTGGCACCCAAGGCGCGGGAGCATCGACATCCACGGTATCCTGCGCCCCCGGCACGCGCAGACGGGTGCGGCGGCGCTGCTGCGGTCGATCCTCGGGAAAAGGCGACCATTCGGGTTCGGCACCCCCGTCAAGCCAAGCGATCTCAGCTGCTACCGCGCGCGTATCCGCCGCTGCCTTTTCCTGCGCGTAGCGCTCCTGTTCGCCAGCATCTTCATCATAGGGGTGCCAGCGCCAGCGACAACTCGCGAATGCCGCGCGCATTGCCGCCTTCAGCAGCTGTGGATCGGTCGAGAGAATGGTTTCCAGCGTGGCTGCGAAGGCAAGCGGAGTCGACCGGTCGTCTCTGGCTGACAGCTTGATCAGCGCGTCACGATCGGCCGCCTGACGCTTGCGATGCCACAGATGGACGAGCGCGCAAACAGCCAGCGCTGGCCTGTTGAACCGCAGTGAACTGCCGGCTCCGCCATGCCGATCGGCTTCTTCTGCAAGCGCACGCTCGATCACGGCGCGAACCCAGTCCTCATGCTCCGCGAGCAAAACATCATCTCCGTCGCGCGCCACCAGCATGGCCGTGGCAACCAGCCGTGTGGACCGCATTTTCAGTGTGTCGGGATCGCTGTCGTCGGGAAGATCGCCCTCGGCATAGTCAAGGGCTTCGCGGGCTAACTCGGTCGAGCTCCGCGCCGGATCGTCGATTGCGAGCTGGATCTTCGCCTCGATGTTGCTCGAGCGGATCAATTGGCTCGATTGCTCACTCAGTCTCGCGAGATGCTCGGCTTCGGCTGGCGGCGACCGATAGGCACGACCGCCCTCTACGTCGATCCAGTTGTCCGAGTCGAGAATGTTCAGCGCGTAAGCGCCCATGAAGGCCGGATCTCCGAAATCGGCGTTCGTTTTGAAATCGCCCAGGACATCGACGGCAGCACTCAGCTGGGTGCGAACCCGCCGCGAAGCAGGGTCGTCGCCGAGGTAGCCGATCAGCAGGCGTTCGAGCGGCATGCCCCGCGATGGCCGCGCGGCAAGGTCGGCGAGTTGCACCTTACCGGCAGGCTCACGCTCCATCGCGAGCAGCGCGGAGCCCATCTGATCATGCGTTTGGCGCCCACGTTCGGTGGCGAGAAGCTCAGGACAGGAAACGAACGGAACTAGAGCGTCTCGGCTCTTGGGCCAATGTGAGATCAGCAGATCGACGGCAACAAGCAGATAGGCTGCGCAGCTTCCGTCGGGGCCAAGGACGTCCGCGAGCACCGCGTCGATCGAATCCCCGGCATCCAGCCGAATATGACCCCAAGCTTCGAGCGCCTTTAGCGCCGAGGCGACCGAATATTCGCGGGCCTGATCGCGCGACCAGAAGTATGTCTGGGCCCAGGGAAAGAAGCGCCGCCCGTCTTCAAATTCGAGTGCGTACCCGTTGGCATCCGGATCGGCGCCGCCCGAATGGAAGGCGACTGCCTCTTGTGTCAGCTGCCGGATCAACCCGAGTCCAATCTCCGGCGCAGCTTCAAGCAGGTCGAGAAACGGCGGCTGGGCAGGTGATGGGGGTAAATAGTCGCTCTCGCCAAAGCTGAACGCGCTGCCGCGAGACCTCCCATATTCCGAGCGTTCTTCTTGGCTTTCAATGAGGCTGCCCGTGATGAGGCCGGCAAGTTCAGCGGGGGCGACCTGTGCAAGCACCTTTCCGAACGACCGAATGGAGTTAGCCTTGCGGTGGTCTTTCTCTGCCGTCACGGCGCGGAGATAAGCCTTGGCCTGTTCGGGCGCATGACTGGCGAGAAGAAGAGTCCACATTCGCAGCTCTTCCACCAACCTGCCATACGCCTGATGGTCGAGCCGGCCGCCCGCGTCGCAAGCCGGGATCGTCCGCTCCACCTCGCGGATGTCCAGCTGCAGCAGCCAATCGAACAGCATTTTCG
The DNA here is from genome assembly GCF_001008165.2 of Croceibacterium atlanticum. Taxonomy (NCBI): domain Bacteria; kingdom Pseudomonadati; phylum Pseudomonadota; class Alphaproteobacteria; order Sphingomonadales; family Erythrobacteraceae; genus Croceibacterium; species Croceibacterium atlanticum. The sequence goes on from NZ_CP011452.2 coordinate 2,067,104, forward strand.
CAGTGGGCCCGGCCAACTTGGGCACATGCATGAGGATCAGGTACTGGATCTGGACCAGGTCCAGGACCGCTCCAATTGCCGGCAGCGGAATCTCTGCCGCATGATCGGTACACCATCGCAGAAGCCATGCCGCCGATCCAGTCGTGTTGGCGCGCAGCGAACGCGGCACCGCGGCCTGCTCGCCACCTGCCGCCAATCCCTTGAAGAGATCGGCCGCCGCCACCGTCTCGAGCGAGTTGATTGCTGCACAGAGCTCTCGTAGCAGAGTTCCTCCGTCAGCAAGCAGCGCGTCGCTGCAGCGCTCAAGGAGACCCGGCCCAAGCTCGGATCGCACGATCGCGACGAGAGCCTGGCGCCGCCACGAGCCGTGCGAGCCTGAGGGCGACAGCAGGTTCAATAGTTCAAGCCAGGCGCTGCAATCGTTTCCGCGCTCAAGCGCCAGCCGCCCCGCAAGTTCGATGCCGCGCGCAACGCGCGGGGACACAGGCACCGACAAATTCAAACCCGCCAGATACGCGGAATCCTCGTGGATGCGGGAGGCAACGGACCAGTCGCGCAGGACATCGTGGTAAAAGGTTAGGTGATCGCGGCGCGGTTCGCGCAGCGTCAGAGACCGCAGGAGGTGCGAGCGGGCGGCGGAGTCGCTTCGCAGTTCCAGTGCATCCTGTCCCGTCAGCGCGCGCTCGGCGAGATCGGAAAGTATCCGCTGCGCCGGACGCACATCGCCGTTTGGTGCGCCATCGGCGGTCCGCCACCAATACTCGGCAAGAACGGCTTCCGTTCGGATGACTGCCGCGTTGGGCACTTTGAGCAAGCGCGAGAGACGATAAAGGTTTCGGGCAATAGGAGCGGCTGGATGATCAGCGGCGAGCAACGCGCGAAGTTCCGGAGCACGCTCGCGCAGAATTTCGACTTCGGATTCGAGGAGTTCCCCGACGATCACCCTATGAGACGCACCAAGTGCGGTAAGCGCATCCTCAGCGAGCCACGACTCGCCGTCCGCCCCGAAATCGGGACGCGCGGTTACAACCACGGAAAAGCCAGGTACCGCGCTGGCTTCCCGGAATAGGTCGTTCACCGTTCGCTGTCGGCCGGGGTCGGTGAACATCTCGAGACTGTCGATGAACAGGATGCCGCCGCCACTGGCGGCCAGATCGCTCAAGAACGCCTTTGCTGTTGAAGACACGCCGAGCAACTGGGCGAAGGCGCTCCAGCCACCTTCCGGAGTGGCGATAGGGTCAAGCACGATGATGTGCGATTCCCTCGATACACGCTCCGCGACATGTCGAAGCACCCAAGATTTGCCGACACCCGCGTCGCCGCGGATCTCCACAAACCGATGTTGATCGAGGCCGGCATCGACTTTGGCAATGGCGTCTAGGCGCGGCAATTGCACCCCTGCGAGATTATCTCCGATATTGGCGAGGGTGAGACGGGCCGTCTCTTCCAGCCTTTCGCGCGATGGCGCGAAATTCCGATCGCCCGCCAACCGAAATCCGCGTTTCGCCAGCTCATCCGACAATGCATTGCGATCAAGCGCTCCGCCGATCTTCCCTGTGGCGATCGATATCTCAATGAGATTGCTCCACAGCGCTTCCGCTCGCGCCGTATCCTGCTCCGACAGGACATTCCGCGCCAGCGTCAGCGCGTGGGTCCGCGCTAGTGGGGAGATCGCTTCGAAGTCGAATTCAAGGATCACGAAGCGGCGAAGAATGCGCCAGATGACCTCATCGTCATCGGCAATTCCGGCGGCGACAAGATTGCTGCGAAAGGTGGCCACGAACTCGCGCATCGCTTTGTTCGCCACGCCCTTCGCAGATAGTCGTGAGAAGAACTCGGCACTTGCGTCCGCGATGTGCGCCCACTGGAGCACGTCCTGGTAGGGCCCCGAGATTGAACGGCTGGTGCGCTGTGTCGCGACGGCCAGCAAATGCTGTTGCTCCGGAACTCCTCCCTCTCCGCTTCGCGCGATTTGGGTGCATACCTCTTGGAAGACGCTATCCTTTGGCGCGAACGTGATTTCGCGCTTCGATTGGATCTCCAAAAGGCAAGGCCCTGCTGAAGCATTGCCATGAAGAATCAAGTCGTCGAGAGCGTATCCCAGATCGACACCTTGGAAGCGGACCCGCTCAAGACGGGTTCCGGGCAACCCGCGCGGCTCCGTCCCAACTAGCATCGCTAGAAGGTAAAATGCGCCGAGTTCGCCTTCGAGATAGACCCCGGCACCGCCGCGAGCAGCAGGACTAGATCCGCGATCGTCGCCGCCTTCCGTCTCGCTCGTCTCTTCATCTGTCATGTTGTGAACGGGTCTTGCTCTTGATGGTATTTTTTGGACTTCTCATGCGATTTCTAAACTTGGCATACTACTCAATGAAACGGCGCAATAGCTTGCAAGACCATCAGGTAGGATCCGAAAGAGTCATGTTGGAAGACGATGCCACTGCGATGATTTGCTTGAGGCCAGACTTCCCTGCCGAGGATGTGCGAACGATCATACATAGACTCGAAGGATCCCAAGCCCTCGTCCCAGGGTTCATTCCAGCCCCTGCGGGGTTTCTGCGTCTGGAAACTATAACATATGCAGCGCTGATCGAAGGTGTCCAAACGGTGGTGATGCCAGACAGGAACATTGTTTCCCGGATGGCGAGGATAGCTCGGACAGGCCTGGCGCGCCCGGCGGAGCCGACGAGCCAGCTGGCAGCGGAGATTATGGCGCTTTGTCAAACCGTCGATTTCGACATCGAGCCTTCCATCGCGTTTCATGAACTAGCACACCGTCAGGGAAATGATGCAGCACTGGAAGAGCTGTCCTGGTTTCGGGTCGCCGATCAAAATCGGCACCAAACATGGCTGGATATCGCATTGGGCCGCGCTTCGAAGCTGCCTGTGCTTTCGCCCGCAGCCAAAGGGTTTGTCGACCTTGCCGCTCCGTTAAATCGCTGGGTCCGCAACTACGCCGTGGCGCTGAAAATCGCGAGCCTGGAGCTCTCGCCCTTGGCGAGAAGGGCGAAGGCGCGCGCACTCTTCGAGTGGATGGTTTCGGATTTCATCGTAGCTGGCCCTGCCGCCATGTTCGCCACAATGTACCTGTCTCCCCGCGCCGCAAGAGCTCGGATGATGAAGCACCTGAGGTCGCCAGACCGGGAGAGAGCGTTGGCTGGTATTCGAAATGCAGCCTGGGATATTACCTATCTCAGCGAGTTCGTGCAGCGGGTGAAGACAGCAAACTACAATAGTCAGCGCTTTATTCTAGCGACTGGTGACCGAACGATGGCCGAGTTGGCGAGTCTGTTGTTCCTTGATATCGAGACCCTTGACGGTTTTCGTCGAATCCTTAGCAGTGCAATTGTGCCCTGGTGGGGTGATGACGCGCCGTATGTAGCCAAATTGATCTGTGATGCGATAGAAGTCGGTGAGGCCAGAGAGCCCCCTACCTCCCCGTCTCGGGACTATGTTGGTGACCTGATTGTTGCTGGCGAAACCGAGATCCGGGAACGCCAGAGGGCCTGAAGTAAGCGGTCGAAAGGCAGGCTGAGGTGCTGCACGCGCGCTGGCCGGAACGATACTGAGACGAGAGGGGAGCAAGTATGAGAACTGCTACAAGCGCCGCTGCCGCGAGGCGTGATGCGGAACCCTTTCTTATGCGGTTCGCTACGCAACGAAGCTACGAAGTTCAGGAGATGGCGGGACGCTATTGCGAGATCAGGCAGCTTTGGGTGATCGACATTGAAGGTCTCTCCCGGCCCATTGTTGAACAAGCGGCAGACCTGCTCGCGCAGACGCACACCAAGACCATGACTCAGGTCGAAGCCGACGATCACGATCAGGAGCGAGGTGCCATGGCGGAGACCTCAACCCTTACGAAAGTGAGACAGGAGGCTGACGACCAAGACGCGTCGCTAGCCTTGCCCGAAATACAGACCAAGACCGATGTCCAGCAGGAAACGGACGATCAGGTAAAGGGCGTGGCGTGATTCCGGCGAAAGCGGACGGTTGATCCTCCTGGCTACTAACCGGCGGGACGTCACGACCGACTTCGTCGTGCTCGAACTCGAACGCCGCGGAATGGAATTCTTCAGGCTGAACACCGAAGATATCCATACCTATCACGCGGTTCTTCCGAACGGTGATCCTGGAAGGCTGCGGCTTGAAGGACAAGACAGGACGTTGGATCTTCGCGACATCACCGGAGCCTATTACCGGCGCCCGATGCCACCGGACTTCGAGGAGCGCGACCCTGCGACCGCCGAATATCTGCAAGCCGAATGGTCCGCCCTCCTGAGATCCATCTGGAATGCCCTCGACGGCCGCTGGCTGAACTGCCCTTTTGCGATCCTGCGCGCCGAAGACAAGCCGCGGCAGCTGACGATCGCACGGCGCTTGGGTTTCAACGTGCCGGAGACCTTGGTCACCAACCATCCCGACCACGCCATCGCCTTTTCCGAGCGCGGCGGCGCCGTCGCAAAGCCGCTGCGTCACGCTCTCATAGACGACGGCGAGCGCGGAAAAGTCATCTTCACTTCGCGTCTCGGATCGTCGCTCAAGGGCGAGACAGCCGGGATCGAACTCGCTCCCGTCATTTTGCAGGAAGAAGTGCGCAAACGATCCGACGTTCGGGTAATCGTCGTCGACGATCAGGTCTTCGCCACCGCTATAGATTCGCAAGATTTCGAGGAGACCGCCGTCGACTGGCGCAGAGGGGTCAGAACCGACCTCGTGCATCGCGCCACCGCACTGCCAGGTGACGTGGAGCGCGCGTGCGTGGCGGTTACCCGCGCGCTCGGCCTCCGCTATTCCGCCATCGATCTCGTCGAGGATAAGGACGGGGAGTATTGGTTCCTCGAGGCGAATCCTAACGGACAATGGGCTTGGATCGAGCAGAGGACCGGTGCGCCAATTAGCGCCGCCATCGCCAAAGGGCTGTCTGCATGAAATGGACGAACTGGGTGGATGCTGTCTTTCCCTATATCGAACCTTTGACGGTCGACGAGGACAAGGCGCAAAAGGCTTCGTTCGACCGGGATATCACTGCGATCAACTCGGCCAAGTTCTCAATAGAACCGGAACGGGCCCTTGATGAAGCGCAGCGAGTGGCAGAAGCAGAAACCGAGAGGGTTCGAACTGCAGAGAGCAAGGCGACAACCTATCTGGCGGTTCTAGCGGCCCTAGTTCCACTCGTAATCACACTCCAGGCCGCCACCTGGGAAGACAAGTCTGGCCCGGCTCCCGAAGGCCTCAAGCTTGGGATGATGTTCCTTGCAACTATGTATGTTGCGGGGGCTGGGTACCACGCCTTCAAAACACTTCAGGTATCGGGATTTCAGCGGGTCGTGGAGGGCGAAATTGCAGCCGCCTGGCGAACGCCGCGACCCTTAACAAACCTGACGCGAAGCACATTGCTGGCGTCGCGTAGGTCGAGGGACGCGGTCAACGCCAAGGTGACGAGGATCAAGGTAACTCATCAACATCTAGTTAGGGCGTTCGGTGCATTCGTCTTGCTGCTGTCGCTCGACCCAATCTGTTACGCGTTTAATTCGGTTGGAGTTGGCGCGCTGACGCGTACGTCAGCGAATCCGGAACGGGCAAGTGAGTTACGGCAAAGCGGGCCGCAAGCCACTGAAGCATCGCGAGCGCCGGAGACAAAACCATCAGACTCAGGCCAAGCAAGCGATCCGGAGATTGAAGGTCAGCGTCTTACCCGACCCGAAACGATAAAAGCCGAGAGTGAGGTTCGCGACTAAGCATTGCAACCGTAGTCTCAGCGTCAGCGTTCAACTGCCACTTACTCTTCGAATCCTCATTCATCGGAGTCCTCATGCCCAAGGCTCAGTCTTGTTGTCGTTCCGCGATCACGGTGAAATCTGAAAGTCCGTTTCTATGAACTATCTCCTCAAAGCAGCCGGTCCGTTTTCGGCCCAGTTCGCGACATTATAGCCCCAACCCCCGTCCGCGCCCTAACGACCAGTCCACGCCGCCGTCGCCACGCATGACGCCGGAGATGTGCTTGCCCATCTGCCGGTCGAGCGAGGGGGACCAGGGCACGAGCTGAAATCCGAGCCCATTGTCGATCATGGCAAAGCGACCCGAGCCAAGGTTCAGACGCTGGCGCACCGTGCCCGTGACGTAATCGCCGGTCTGTGACGGAGTATGCGGCAGGCCGATTTCCGCCGACAGTTTCTCAGCGGTGGCATCCAGTTCCCGCCGCCGGAGCGTATCGAGCAGATTGCGGGCGAAGATGATCCGTCGCCCCTGCCGCCGCGCCAGGCCCTCGTCGGCGAGATGCTCCGCCCGTGCTTCCATCGCGACCCGAACCTCCGCCCCGAAACCGCCCCCGAGATCACGTCCATCGCCCGACAGGTTTCGGCGATCGAGCCAGGTAGCACCGGGCGCGCGGACCTGTGCGTTCAGGTCGAAGTCCGAGCGCACGGCCAGTGCCATCCGCTGTCGGCCTTTGCGATCCTCGAAGTGCCTTAGCTCGACGACTGCGCCGGGCCTGCAATCGCCGGTTGCGGCGATGTCGGGAAGCTGGATATGGTGCGTGCGTCCGTCGATGCCGTCGACGATCGCATAGGCCCTGCCGGTCAGCTCGTCGTGCAACCCACGCTCGACCAGCCTGCCCATTAGAGGCTGCCCAGGTTCGGGTTCAAGCACATAACTGCCGACGCCCCGGTCGATGCCCCGCTCTGTCATGGCGCGGTGCATCCGCTTGATGATGTCACCACGCGCCTGCAATTCGCGCAGCGCGGTTTCGGCATCGCCACGCATGGTCCACTGACCGGGCGCCACCTCGCTGGCGAGGCCGAGCCCTTCGAGCTTGCGCAAGCGGCCGATGCGCAGCGCATGATCCGGACCGGGCCGCGCTCCCCGTTCGGGCGCAGTGTCGATGATGCCGTTGCGGTCGCGCTCTCGTGCCAATCGGTGATCGATATCGGTCCAGCGTTCGGCATCGACTTGCCGCTCCAACGACTGGCGGATTTCGAGATCGGTGCGCAGGCCGAGTTCCTGCGTGACGATCTCGCGCGCCTGTGCCCGCATTCCCTCGCGGATATAGTCACGCGAAATCACGAGATCGCGGCCGTCCTCGCCGACGCCGCGAACGATGACATGGACATGGGGGTTGTCGGTGTTCCAGTGCTCGACCCCGCGCCAGTCGAGACGGGTGCCGAGATCCCGTTCCATCTGCGTCATCAGTTCCCGCGTGAAAGTCTTGAGGTCGCGCATTTGCCCGGCGTCTTTGGGCGAGACGATAAAGCGGAAATGGTGCCGGTCATCCTCGCAGCGCGCGGCAAACTCGCTACGGTCGAATTCGTCACCCTCGGTCCCGAATAGCATGCCACGCTCGCCATCACGGGTGACGCCGTCGCGTTGCAGGTAATCGAGATGTGCACCAAGCGACGAGCGGCCTCCATGCCGGACCACGCGCGCCTTGATTACGACGTTGCGAGCCCGGCCACCGAGGCGATGGGCGGCGCGAATGCTCGCCGCACGCCCGCGTCCGAAGGTCGAAAACCCCACACCTGAAGATCGCGCGCGTCCCGCGCCAAGGCCTCCAGCTCGCTGGGCGGCGGCAAGAGCCTGCGCGATGGCGGGCCGTGCGCGTTGCCCGCGCCGCGTGCGGATGCGGCCTGGCCGGACACGGAAATCGCTGTCGTCGGTCATGTTCGGGCCTGCGATGTGCGGCAAGCCCGCACAAACGGCGGAAAGCGGCACATGCTACACATCGCGCCATCGGGCGCGCACCTCGCGGCGGAACGCCGCAAAGCCTTGTAAAACAAGGCCACGACCGGCTGCAGATGGCTCGGCACATCGCGGCTTTTATCTTGCCGTCTTATTTGGCTTCGTTTTTGAGCAAGTATTCGCCATCGTCGTTTCCTCTCTTTAGCACTAAAGGACCAACTATTCGACGCGCTTGTGCGCAGGTCTGCGAAGTCGTTGGACAGGTCTGATACGCCGTGCAGTCTTCCGTGCTCATCGAGGCCGGTATCGCTCTGCATCGAGGCGATACTTTGGCCTGCGCGGCACATGTCGCTATCGGAATTACGGGGCATCGTCACAGGCAATCGAGCGCGGTCCGCTGTGCGCGGCCGCAGGCAAGATATCGTGCTTCCCGTTTTCCTGGTCTGTATCATTCCTTTGCCGCCTCAGCGGACCTCCTTCATGTCGTCGAGCCGTCAGCCGGCTGCACCTGGTGTGTTCATGTTCATGACCGCGCGTAGCTCAGACGCCGCAGCTTCGAAGCGTTCACGCTGTCGATCTCGTGCGCATCCCGGTCGGGATCGCCGACATAGAACGTGCCGTCGCGCCACATTGCGTGCATCACGATGGCAAGCTTGCGGGCGACCGCGACACGCGCCTTGGCGTGGCACTTGGTCTTGGCGAGCTTCAGCCCCCAGCTCTTGATCGTATCGCGGCCCTTGAACCGGGTGAGCATCGCGGATGCAGCTTCATAGAGCGCGCAGCGCACATCGGGATCACCCGCCTTGCTGATCCGCCCCTTTACGTCGATCGAGCTACCCGACTGCCAGCGGCGCGAGGTGAGCCCAAAATAGGCAGCGACATTGCGCGACCGGCGGAACCGGGCGGGATCGTCGATCGCACTCTTGAAGCTCAGGGAGGTCACCGGGCCGACGCCGGGGATCGCCATGAACCTGCGGCACAGCTCGTCGCGCATCGCCAGCTGGGTGACCAGCTTGTGCAGGATGAGATACTCCTCCCACAGCGCTGCGCGGGCTCTGAGCATGCAGTCCATCAGCCCGGCGGTCATCGCATCGCCTGCAACCGCCTCGCGCACGGCCTTCTCCATCGATCCGCGGCCGACCTTGCCGAGACGGATCCCGAACACCTTCAATGAGTGGCGGATGGCGTTCTCGATATCGAGGAACTTGCGCTTCAGGTTGCGCCGCTGCACCAGCAGCAGGCGGATCCGGTAGCAGTCTTCCGTTTTAATATGCGCCTCGCGGAACCAGCCCGTGCGCATGATATGCGCGATGCCGAGTGCATCGGCGGCATCGGTCTTGTTGCGCTGGGCCGACAGCGCTGCGCGCACGTGGCGGGTCTCCAGACACACGGCCGGGAGCCCCAGCGCCAGCATCCCGGCATGCAGCCAGGGCGAGATCGATCCTGCTTCGTGACCGACCCGGCGCAGGCGTCCGGCATAGCGCTCCAGCGCATCGGCGATCTGCTGCGGATCGGTCGGGACTTCGGTCTCCAGCACCACCTTGCCGTCATCGCCAACCACACAGATCGCGGTCTCCTCGATCGACACATCGAGCCCTGCAAAGTACTCCATCACCCGACTCCTTCGCTTCCGTTTAACCGGAGCGGAGGAAGCGCCGAGCGCCGCAGAGGTGCAAGCAAGATCAGCAACGGACGCAGGCGGCGCACCCTTCGTGCGCGCCGCCAAGTCCTCGCCAAATACAGCGGCAATCGATTTTTCTTCGTCAATTCAATAGACTTGTCACTGCTCTGCCGCCCTCCAGCGGGGCGGAGAGCACGCCATTGGGCGCTGTAGGTGGCAACAGCCGTCATTGCCCTGAAAGCGATACGAAAAGACCGTTTGCCGGCGGCTCGACAGCACCGGGTGGCGCGGTCGGCGAAGAATCCGAAGCTTCGTCAGTCACCGCATCCTCAGTGGCCGGGATGCCATCTGCCCGCGCTGGAAACAGGCGCGCGCGGCGCCAGGCGAGTGGATCGGGCGGTGGCGCCGCAGCAAGCGTCGCGTAGCCGGAATTACCCGTGACCGCTGTCAGCTTCGTGAGATAGGCGCGCGTCTCGCGTGGCAGCGGACGACCGCGTGAAAGATACTGTTCATAGCGGCCGGGCCCCGCATTGTAGGCGGCCAGCATGGCAGCGGCGTTGCCGTAGCGGTCGTGCATCTCGCGCAGATAGGCTGCGCCCGCCATGATGTTGTCGCGCGGATCGAACGGGTCCGATCCGAGACGATAACGCGCGCGCAGGTTGGCCCAGGTTGCGGGCATGATCTGCATCAGGCCCATCGCTCCGGCGGACGAAACAGCGCGCCTCTCACCGTTGCTTTCGATGCGCATGACTGCCCATATCCAGTCCTGGGGAATGCCGAACCGCCGCGCTGCATCGGCCACATGCACTGCGTAGGGATGGACTCCGGGAGTGCCGTGTGCAGGTTCTGCCGTAGCCGAAGGCAAGCCGACCATCTGCAAAGCGATTGCCAAAGTGGTGGCAAATGGCCTGCGTTTCATGGCGCGATTCCCCGCCAGACGAGCGGACCATCCGCCGTATCGCGCGTAAGCATCGGCGTCGCGCGGCCCAGCAGTGTCGTGGCCGAAAGCGGTCCGAAATAGCGGCCGTCCAGGCTGTCAGGCACGGACGGGTTCATAAACAGAAATTCGCCCGACCGGAGTTTGTGGCACCCCTGCCAGACGGGCAGCGGGCGACCTCGGCTGTCGCGATCCAGCGCAACGGCAACGGGCTGGCGGTCTCCTCGATCGACACATCGAGCCCTGCAAAGTACTCCATCACCCGACTCCTTCGCTTCCGTTTAACCGGAGCGGAGGAAGCGCCGAGCGCCGCAGAGGTGCAAGCAAGATCAGCAACGGACGCAGGCGGCGCACCCTTCGTGCGCGCCGCCAAGTCCTCGCCAAATACAGCGGCAATCGATTTTTCTTCGTCAATTCAATAGACTTGTCACTGCTCTGCCGCCCTCCAGCGGGTCGGAGAGCACGCCATTGGGCGCTGTAGGTGGCAACAGCCGTCATTGCCCTGAAAGCGATACGAAAAGACCGTTTGCCGGCGGCTCGACAGCACCGGGTGGCGCGGTCGGCGAAGAATCCGAAGCTTCGTCAGTCACCGCATCCTCAGTGGCCGGGATGCCATCTGCCCGCGCTGGAAACAGGCGCGCGCGGCGCCAGGCGAGTGGATCGGGCGGTGGCGCCGCAGCAAGCGTCGCGTAGCCGGAATTACCCGTGACCGCTGTCAGCTTCGTGAGATAGGCGCGCGTCTCGCGTGGCAGCGGACGACCGCGTGAAAGATACTGTTCATAGCGGCCGGGCCCCGCATTGTAGGCGGCCAGCATGGCAGCGGCGTTGCCGTAGCGGTCGTGCATCTCGCGCAGATAGGCTGCGCCCGCCATGATGTTGTCGCGCGGATCGAACGGGTCCGATCCGAGACGATAACGCGCGCGCAGGTTGGCCCAGGTTGCGGGCATGATCTGCATCAGGCCCATCGCTCCGGCGGACGAAACAGCGCGCCTCTCACCGTTGCTTTCGATGCGCATGACTGCCCATATCCAGTCCTGGGGAATGCCGAACCGCCGCGCTGCATCGGCCACATGCGCTGCATAAGGATGGGCCGTGGCAATGCCGGGCGCAGGTTCCGCAGCGACCGGCGACGAACCGGCCATCTGCACGGCCAATACCAGGGCGATTGCAAGACACCGGCAGTTCATGGCACGATTCCCCGCCAGACGAGCGGACCATCCGCCGTATCGCGCGTAAGCATCGGCGTCGCGCGGCCCAGCATTGTTGCTGCCTCAAGCGGGCCGAAATAGCGGCCGTCCAAGCTATCGGGCACGGACGGGTTCATAAACAGAAATTCGCCCGACCGGAGTTTGTGGCACCCCTGCCAGACGGGCAGCGGGCGACCTCGGCTGTCGCGATCCAGCGCAACGGCAACGGGCTGGCGGTCTCCTCGATCGACACATCGAGCCCTGCAAAGTACTCCATCACCCGACTCCTTCGCTTCCGTTTAACCGGAGCGGAGGAAGCGCCGAGCGCCGCAGAGGTGCAAGCAAGATCAGCAACGGACGCAGGCGGCGCACCCTTCGTGCGCGCCGCCAAGTCCTCGCCAAATACAGCGGCAATCGATTTTTCTTCGTCAATTCAATAGACTTGTCACTGCTCTGCCGCCCTCCAGCGGGTCGGAGAGCACGCCATTGGGCGCTGTAGGTGGCAACAGCCGTCATTGCCCTGAAAGCGATACGAAAAGACCGTTTGCCGGCGGCTCGACAGCACCGGGTGGCGCGGTCGGCGAAGAATCCGAAGCTTCGTCAGTCACCGCATCCTCAGTGGCCGGGATGCCATCTGCCCGCGCTGGAAACAGGCGCGCGCGGCGCCAGGCGAGTGGATCGGGCGGTGGCGCCGCAGCAAGCGTCGCGTAGCCGGAATTACCCGTGACCGCTGTCAGCTTCGTGAGATAGGCGCGCGTCTCGCGTGGCAGCGGACGACCGCGTGAAAGATACTGTTCATAGCGGCCGGGCCCCGCATTGTAGGCGGCCAGCATGGCAGCGGCGTTGCCGTAGCGGTCGTGCATCTCGCGCAGATAGGCTGCGCCCGCCATGATGTTGTCGCGCGGATCGAACGGGTCCGATCCGAGACGATAACGCGCGCGCAGGTTGGCCCAGGTTGCGGGCATGATCTGCATCAGGCCCATCGCTCCGGCGGACGAAACAGCGCGCCTCTCACCGTTGCTTTCGATGCGCATGACTGCCCATATCCAGTCCTGGGGAATGCCGAACCGCCGCGCTGCATCGGCCACATGCGCTGCATAAGGATGGGCCGTGGCAATGCCGGGCGCAGGTTCCGCAGCGACCGGCGACGAACCGGCCATCTGCACGGCCAATACCAGGGCGATTGCAAGACACCGGCAGTTCATGGCACGATTCCCCGCCAGACGAGCGGACCATCCGCCGTATCGCGCGTAAGCATCGGCGTCGCGCGGCCCAGCATTGTTGCTGCCTCAAGCGGGCCGAAATAGCGGCCGTCCAGGCTATCGGGCACGGACGGGTTCATAAACAGAAATTCGCCCGACCGGAGTTTGTGGCACCCCTGCCAGACGGGCAGCGGGCGACCTCGGCTGTCGCGATCCAGCGCAACGGCAACGGGCTGGCGATCGACACTGACCATGTTGCCGATGCGGCAAATGCGCTGTCCGGCTATTGCCGCGACATGCTTGAGGAGGGGCACACCTTCCGGGAGATAGCCGCGCTCTGCCATCCAGTGTGCCCATGGTCGCGGCGGCGTGACGGCTACCAGCGCTCCCGTCTGTGGATCGGGGTCGGCATGTATCCGGTAGAGACCGATCGGTGCGCTCGCGCTGGCATTCCAGATCACGCGCGGACGCGGATCGGCAAGCGCCACCGCGACGAACAGAACGATGAACACCTGCGCGATAACGAGCGTGGCGATGACATAGCCGAAGCGGGTCAATCCTCGATCTCCCGGCGCTTGAGCCAGGCAAGGTGGCGTTCCATCGTATAGGGCCGCGGGCTCTGCCCGGCCGCGATACGGTTGTGAACATGGCGCCAATGATCGGGCGCGGCATCGCAGGGATCGACACCGGCCGCCTCCACGCTGTCGATCGCGGACAACACCTCGTTGACCTTCGGCCAGCCTTCGATGTGCAGCAGGATTTCACCGCCGGGCCGCACGAAGGGCAGTGTCGTGTAGGCTTCGTCGGGCGCGACCGCGCGCAGCACATCAATGCGTGAACTGATCGTTCCATAGTCGTTCGCCATCCAGCGCACGAAGGCGAAGATCGCGCCGGGTCGGAAGCCGACGATGCGGGTTCTGCGCGTGACGATGCGGTCCTGCGCGATCCGGCCGAAGCGTATCCAGTGCTCGAACTTCTTCTCGATCCAGGTCAGCTCGACTTCGGTCAGCTGCTTGCGTGCCGAGCCCAATGCGCAGCCTCGGCGCACACCGCTGGGTGCGTCGTTATTCATTGCCGATCTCCTGTGAGCCACCGTCGAGCAGACGCCTTGCCGGCGACGCAGCGCGCGATCTGTCCACAGCGGCGAGTTGCGTTAGCAAGAATCCGAAGGATTCGATTCTATTAGCACTGTTAGAAGGGGTGCGATTCTGCGAGGATTTCTGCGGCCTCGCGGGCCACTCGTGTTCCCGATAGTCCGAGGATCCCGTTCCTGATGGTCCGAGTCCGGGCGTTCCCGATAGTCCGAACCTCATGACCGGTTATCCACAGCGTCGAAGCCCATACGGCGCATGGCAGCATCGAGCGGATCGACAGGGATCGGCGCGAAGTTCAGCCGATCGCGGCCAAGTGCATGTTCGAGTCTGAGGACGTAGCCAGGCAGCGGCTGGCGGGCGACGATCCCGCGCAGCTCGAAAGCGAAGCGGCGCAGCGGCGAAAGTACGCCGGACTTCTTGTGAAGGTGGGGAATGTCGAAGCTCCACCCGCCTTCCTGCCTCCCGCCATGCTTGCGCACGATGCGGTAAAGCCAGCGCTCCAATCCGCCAGTCAGATCGAAATAGGCCCGGTCTATCGTCAGCACGAGCGCGCGGTCGAGCACACCAGCATAGAACCAGTCCGGCAGGATCAACTCGATCCCGAGCGCCCGGCCCTGGCCGTCCGCTAGTTCACGCCATTCGTTGATCCACGAGAAGCGATGACGGCGACGCTGATGCTCCTGCCGGATCGACGTTGCGACAGTGGTGGATTGCAGCCGGTCGAGCGCAGCCTTGAGCCGTTCGTAGCTTGCCTTGCCGGTGCCGCGCCGGGTGAACGCCAATATCTCGTGCGGCGTCGTTATCATGAGACGCGAAGTGGGCCGGCCGGCATCGCGCGCCTCGATGAGCTGGCTTGCCGCCCAGATCAGCACGTCGGCATCCCAAATGGTCGCCATGCCATGTTCGGGCACGGCCTCGACCGATATCCGGGTCTTGCCCATATTGAAGTCGATCGGCGCAATGCGCCTGCTCTTGGCGAGGCTGAAGAACGGCCAGGCCATGAGATCCTGCGCATCGCGTGGCGCGAGATCGCCGGGGACCGAACGGAACAGTTCCAGCTGCGTCCGTTCGGCGCCGCAGCGGCCGGAAGGAGGCTTTGCAACGCCCATGGGTCTCAGCGGCGCACGCAATCAGTGGGCAGGCGCTTGGCCGGATGGACGACACCTTTGCCGGGATCGGAAGTCGAACGGCGGGTGCCGAGTGCGGCCCAGGCGTCGAGGTCTTCGATGGCATAGACGATACGGCCGCCGAGCTTGCGAAAAACCGGCCCGGTTCCATAGCAGCGATGCTTTTCGAGCGTCCGGGCCGAAAGGCCGAGATGGACCGCCGCATCGGGCGTCTTGAGATAGCGTGGCGTGGTGGCGGCTGCCGGTTCGCTCATGATGATCCTCCAGATGATAGCCGGACCCGATGAGCGGGACCGGCGGACAGGAGGCGATGATGGCGAACCGGATGCGCGTCGGAGAAGAGACAGAAGTCAGGGTGCCGGAAATGTCCCCCTCAACCGCCGCGCAGCAGACGAATATAGCCACCGTCGCGCAGTTCGACGGCGTCCTTTATCCAGCGAGAAATGCGCTTGCGCTCGCGGCTGCCGTTCCAGTCGGCAGCGCTGTAATCGCGCACATCGCGATCAATCAGCGCCGCCGCGAGTTCCCGGCGGGTGGCACCGGCATCATGCCCGTCGAGCACCTGCAACAAGGTGAGCAAATGATGCCGCCGGAACTGTGTTGGCCGTAGTGGCGGTGGCCCGACCGCCATGCCGAGCAGGCGGCGACAGAAGCGCTCGGCGGATGCGAGGCGAACCAGTGGGTCGGTCTCGAACGGCAGCATCATGGCCAGCGGACGGCCAAACGAACCAGCGACCCAGAGGTGCTCATCGCCATCCTTGTCGGCGAGAATGAAATGGCGGAAATCGCCGATGGTGATGCAAGCGCGAATGTCCCCCAGCGACTTCGGGTCAAGCCGCTCGGCGGCAATCCCCGAGAGCGCCGGAGCCAGAACTATTTCGGTCGGCGAAAGACTCGGCCGCGCGACCGCCAGCTTCGCATCGAAAGCGGCGGACGGGTCCGTATGGAAGCTGATCCCCCATCGCAGCACCAAGGCGGCGGTGGCGTCGTCGGATTTGACCGCTCCACGCTTCACCCTGCCGATAGCGCGGCGATATTCGGTACGATAACGGGCGTTGCGACTGAGATAGCCCATCGCAATGTCCGAATATTGCAGCGTCTCGTCCCTGGCTTCCTCCGGGGGCGTGCGCCAGTCCCTCTCAGGCGGCATCGAACCTCTCCCAAGCGTGGCTCTCTTTTGGAGCGCAGCGGAAGATGTTCTCAGCCGAGCAGCTGGGCAGAAGCCCTGTCGAGCGCGCGGGCGCATAGCCGTTTCAAGTCAGCGGTCTGGCTACGTTGGCTGCCAGTTTGGCTCCGCAGTCCCATCCCGGCCTTAGGATTCGGGAGGGCGCAGATAATGGCGATAGCCGGTTTCGGTCATCCAGCGCGCACGCGCGAGATGGGAGTCATGCACCAGGCGCGCGCGCTCGGGTTCGGCCTCTGGGTCGATCCCAAATATGATCGCGGCGGCCTCGCGCCAATCGGCATTTTCCGCTGCGGCATCGAGCAGCCGCCAATAGGTGTGGTGATGGCGTTCGTCATAGTCGGTGACATGCGCCGCATCGGGCGCGCGGTCTTCGAAAGCGGGTATCGTCATCGCTTCGCTCCGCATTCAGCCATTGTTCTGGCGCGTGGCGTCTCGGGGCACATACACCATTACGACGCGGAGCAATTGTCCCGCGCCTGCTATAGCGGTCGGAGAAAATGCGGATAAATGCTGGCGCCTTGCATGGCGCTATTCGTTCGGTTCGCTCTGGGCTTCGCTCACGAGAAGCACTCCTTGTCCCCTGTCCGAATCGAGGACAACGATCCCTGCGCTTTCCAGCGCCTTGACCACCTGATGGCGTGTAACGTCGCGCACGGACAGGTTGTTCTCCGATTCCAGGCGCTTGAGCGCAGTGAGCGCAACAAGGGCCTTGTCTGCTAGCATCTCCTGTGTCCAACCCAGAAGCGCACGAGCGGCCCGCACTTGGCGGGAAGTGATCATGCACGATCACCTCCACAACCTACGCGTTGTTCGCTACGTAAACGACTATTATAGTCGCTTTCGGTGAATGGAAATAGTCAAATCGCGAGCCGGGCTATGGCCCGGCGAGCACGCATATTCGACCGGCCCCGCGGACCTGCCGGGACGCGCGGCCGGATCAGCACA
Organism: Croceibacterium atlanticum; assembly: GCF_001008165.2. Lineage (NCBI taxonomy): Bacteria > Pseudomonadati > Pseudomonadota > Alphaproteobacteria > Sphingomonadales > Erythrobacteraceae > Croceibacterium > Croceibacterium atlanticum. The sequence continues at coordinate 2,084,080 of NZ_CP011452.2, forward strand.
GGGCCTGCGAAACGTAAAATCGTAGTTCCGTAACTGTGCAAATACAGAAAACTGTGGAGCCGGGTTTCCGGCTCCACGGGATTGCGGTCAGCCCGCCTTGAGGCGCTGCATCCCTTCGGCCAGGGTCCAGAGCGCCCGGTTGAGCGTGACATTCTGGTCGATGCCGTTAATCGCGCGGGTCGTGCTGCGGCGGATACGGCCTCGCGCATTGCGCTTGCGGCCTGACAGACCGCCGCGAACGACATTTTCCTGAATGACGTTGAAAGTCGTCCAGAGACTGCGGCCCCGGTCCTCGTGGCGGCGCGGCTCGATGATCTGTTCGGGGCGCAGCGGACTTTCGTCCTCGCCATAGCGGGCGACAAGGCTGGCTTCGGCGAGCACGCGCTGCTCATCTTCGCCAAGCTGGATTTCCTTCATACCTTCACTGGCATCGATCAGCCGGGGGAAGTCCTCGGCCACAGTGTAAACACCTTCGATGATGTCATGCTGGATATTGCCCTTGTGGGGAACGCGCACTTCTTCGAACCGCTCGCCCGCAATCATGGAATTGGTGCAGACAAAACGCAGCATCCCGGCGAACATCTGGTAGGCACTGGTCCCGTCATGGCTGTTGACGATGATAACTTCGGCGGCTTCGGGCTTGCCGATGCCTTCATCGCGGCGCAGGCGAAGCATATGCTTGGCGTGGCCGTGGCGGCTTCCGTCGCGCGGCACCGACTGGACGGCGAAGAACGGGAACCATCCTTCCCGGCGCAACCCCTCCACAATGTCGATTGTGGGTACGTAGACATAGCGGTCCGAACGGCTGTCATGCGCTTCGCTGGCAAAGATCGAGGGGACGTGGCTGTAAAGCGCCTCGTTATCGAGCGGCTCGCGCCCGCTGATCTGATGGGCATTGCGACCGAACCGGGTGGCGAGGGTGTGATAGCTCATGGTCAAATCCTTCCTTGGGTTTCCGCGCAGCGGGAAGCGCCGCGCTGAAACCCTGCCCGTCGGCGAGACTGGGGTAGCAACGGACAAGGGCGGCCGGGCCGGAGGGGGATCGCCCGGCCTGCACGCAATGGAATGGAGGAAGGCCGGGGACACCGGCCAGGACGGCGAAGCTTCCCTTGACCGGCGCGAGGGCGAAGCCCTTAGCCATCATGGCGCGGCGTCAGCCGCGCCCGCAAAGGTCATCCCACGCTGGTCAGAGCGTGGGCCGTTTCTTGAAATAGACCGTCTCGGCCTTGGGTTCGGCAATCGCCTCGAACCCGGCATCGAGCCAGGCCCGGCGATGCGGCGCATGAGCGTCGGCGCGCCCGTTCGCGCACCACCATTCGGGCTCAGCCGCGCCGCGTGGCAGCAGGCCGCCGATAATGTCCTCGATATGCGCGAAGCGCAGTTCGACGCCTTCGGCATCGTTGCGGCGGCGCCAGCGCCTCAGGAACGTGCCTAGAGCATCATATTTACCCATCCCGCCGTATCCGCCCCTCAGCTCATAACGGGCGGAACGGTTTGGGTGGCAATCATGCGCCGAGGAACATCGCCGGTGTCATGAACAAGGGTGAGGCCCATCATGATCCGTGTCGAGCAGATGGCACAATCGAGAGCCGAGGCGGCGCCTTCGGCGCAGTCGATGCAGGCGCGGCGCGGCTTCGATCCATCGATCAAGCCAAGCAGCAGATGCTCATCGCCCGACAGTGCCGCGGCTTCACCGATAGCGACCGGACGACCGAGTGCGTCTTCGCATAGGTGCATCAGGCTATCGAACACGGGGGCAAGCATCTCGCAATTCTGGGAAGCGAGAATCTTGTAGAGACGGGGCTGGACCGATTGACCTGTATCGCGCGCATTGCGCCAGCACCGTGCCGCCTCGACAAGCAATGAACGATGCGCGGCATCGTCGAGGCTTGGCGGAGGGAAATGGCGGGTCATCGATCTGTCCTTTCTGCGCTATCCCCTCATGCCGCTTATTGCGATTCACTCGCAAGTGTTAGCTGGCGATGGCGATGACCGCAAGACGAAAGCCGGTCATCCATCCGATGATGGATGCGCCCCGCCCGAAAGGGTGGGGCGCTGGTGGCCGTCAGCGCGACCAAATGAGGACGTATTCGCCGGCGGTGTCGGTCTCGGAAAGTGTGGCATAGACGGGAGCCAGGAAGCTCGGATCGTCCAGCTTGACCGAGATATAGTCGCGGCCTTCGCGACTGGTCTTCTTCCAGGCCGCGCCGATGTCGAGATCGCCGGTACTGACGCGGAAGTCGGGGGACTTCTCGCCGTCCTTGTCGACGGGGCGGAGAATTGTCTGGGTGTTGAGAGTGAGCGTCCTGATATTGCCGACCAGTTCGCCGTTGTCGTTGGCGGTGAAGGTGCCGATGGTGGCCATGTCGTAAGTCCTTTCGTGTTGCTCGGACCACGCCCATCGCGGCCTCGATGGCGGTTCAAGGGACCGGAGCGATCGGCGGCGCATCCCAAAGGGACCGCAGCGAAGCGGAGGATGGTGGCAAGCCGCTTTTTTGTTTCGCGATGCAAAGCCGTCAGGCGGCGGAAAAAAGCGGCGTACCCGTCATTGCGGCATAGCCGATCGGGCGAAGCTGCCTCCGGTCAGACCAGCCATGAGAGAGGCCGTGTGGGTGTGGTTCTGACGGCAGGGAACAGAGAATGCAGGTGTGCGATCGGAATCCCTAAGCCACAGATGCAGGTGTTTCGGCACCTGCCGAACAGAACGCTCTCCATACCACACAAGGGCAAATTGAGCGCCTCAGGTGGCCGCGCGTGCCCTACTTCCCGAAAGTCCCCGCAATTCAGACCGCGCCTGCCGGACGATCTGCCAGCCGCCGCTGACACCAAGACTGGCGAGGATCATGGCAACGGCGATATCGGGCCAGGCGGTACCCGTGCCGAACACGCCGAGCGCGGCGGCGACCACGGCCACATTGCCGATCGCGTCATTGCGCGAGCAGATCCATACCGACCTGCGGTTGGCGTCGCCCTCGCGGTGCCGCCACAGCATGATCGCGCAAGCAAGATTGGCGATGAACGCCAGCACGCCGATAATGCCCATCGTCTCAGCTCGGGGAAGTGTGCCTGCAATCGCCATCCATGCGGTGCTGCCGAGAATCCACAGACCGAGCAGGAGCAGCGAGGCGCCCTTGAGCCATGCGGCCCGCGCGCGCCATTGCAGTGCCATGCCGGCAACGCCGAGGCTGATCGCATAGTTGGCGGCATCCCCGAGAAAGTCGAGCGCGTCGGCCTTGAGCGATGCCGAATGCGCCGCAACCCCCGCCACCATCTCGACACCGAACATTCCGGCATTAATGGCAAGCACGATCCACAGCACCCGCCGCCATGCCTTGTCCTCGGTCGGTGCAGTCGTTTCACAACCGCCGCAGCATCCGCCTGCCATATCCGTTACCTCGATTCTTCCGATGCGACCGCCTATATGCACCCTGTAGCAACTACAGGGTCAAGGGCATGGCATTCACGATCGGCGAACTGGGCAAGGCGACGGGCACCAAGGTCGAAACGATCCGCTATTACGAGCGGATCGGATTGCTGGCGAAGCCTGAACGAACTTCGGGCAATTACCGCTCCTATGGGAAGGCGGAACTGGGCCGGCTCTCATTCATTCGCCGGGCACGCGATCTCGGCTTCCCGCTCGACCAGGTGCGGGCGTTGCTGTCACTGTCGGATGATCGGTCACGCGATTGCGCCACGGTCGATGCCTTGGCCCGCGATCACCTTGCCGAGGTCGAGCGCAAGATCGCCGATCTGACTGCGCTTCGTAGCGAGCTGTCGGCATTACTCGACTCCTGCAAGGGCGGCACGGTCGGGGATTGCCGGATCATCGAGGCGCTCGCACCGCCTGCCACTTCAGGAGAGACCCTGTGAACCTCACACCGTTCGCCTATCTCGGCGCAGCCTTGGCCGAGATCGCAGGATGCTTCTCCTTCTGGGCATGGCTGCGGCTCGGCAAGTCACCATTCTGGCTTGTCCCGGGCATGATCTCGCTCGCCTTGTTCGCGTGGTTGCTAACCCTGGTCGACAGCGATGCGGCGGGACGTACCTATGCTGCCTATGGCGGCGTCTATATTGCTGCCTCACTGGGCTGGCTGTGGGCGATTGAAGGGCTGCGCCCCGATCGATGGGATATTACCGGTGCCTCCGTCTGTCTTGTTGGAGCGGCCATTATCCTGCTTGGTCCCCGTTCGATTTGAACTGCCGAGCCGGGTAAATTCTCAGCGGCGTCGATCCGACGCATAACAATACGGCCGCGCCCGATGGGGCGCGGCCGCAATTTTCAGCAGGTGTCAAATGAAGGCCGGGACCGCTCAGGCGGCCCCGGCTTCATGCCGCTATTCGGCGGCGACGGCGTAGAAGTCTTCGCCGTCCTCGGCTTGCGCTTCGGGAGCCTCGGCCTCTGATGGCTGCTCCGCTTCCGTGTCCGGCGTCCGCAGGATCGCAGGCAACCATCCGGTCCCGGCCAGAAGCTGCTCGGCGGACTGCGCCATGTCGGCTTTCTTCATGTCCACGATCCGGCGCGCGGCATCCTCCGATACGCCTTCGGTCACGGCCTCGACGATATGCGCCTTGGTGACACGGCCAAGATAGCTGCCCACGGTGGGCGTCCAGTCCTTCGCCATGTCGAGCGCCAGCGCACTCGCCAGCCTGTCGGCGGTTTGCAGCGACCGGGGCTTGCGATCCCACGGCAGATGCAGCGCATTGACGGTGCAGGCCACACAATGCGCCAGCAGCGCCATCCGGTCCTCATCGTCCAGAGCGAATATGAAGGTCCACAGTTCCGCCACATCACGGGGCATCCGTTCGGCCCATGCCTCATGCGCCGCGTTTGCCTTGGCTGCCAGCGGCGTATCCTCGATCCCGTCCGCATGACTGCCCAGCGGCGTCACGGTCGGACGGACCTCAAGGCAACCGGCCTCGGCAAAGCTGTAGAACAGTTGCGAAGTCAGCGTATGGGTTATAGCGATCAACGCCATGTCGGGCCACTCGCCAAGCGCCACGCGAAGGGCAAGGGTCCGGTGCGCGGACAGGTCGCGGGTCAGAGCATCGGAAATCGGCTTGCCGACTTCGTCGTCTTCGATGTCCTGCTCACCTTCATCGCTATCGTCGGTCTGTTCATCCTCGACAGTATCAGGTGCAGCATCTTCGCTTTCACCTTCGGGCTGCGGATCGGCCAGCACCTCATCCTCGGCACGAACGAAACCGCGCTCGATCCTGACCGTGCCATCATGGTTGAGCACCACGAGCACACCGCCATGCGCGATCAGTTTAGCATCATAGGCATGACGCTTGTCGGAAATCGCATCGATCTCCGCATCCAGCGCCTCGACCTTGGCCGCCACGTCCTCCGGCATTTCGTCATAGGAGTCGAAATTCTCGACAAGCTGGTCATACTGGGCTGACGCCGCTTCCAACCGCTTTTCGTCCTCGTCGGACAGGGCAACGGCTTCGGGATAGAAACGCCGCATGCCGTGGGCATGGGGATAGTCGATATGCGCCTCGACCCATTTCCAGCCCTCGGCCTGCACTTCGGCAGCAACCTCGCGCAGCTTCTCGATAGCCAGCATATCGAGCAAACCCGCATCCTCGAAATAGCCGCCGCCTTCGTCGGCAAACAGGTCGCGGATGATGGTGCCGCCCGCTTCTTCATAAGCTGCCTCGCCCACGAAGATCGCGCGGCGATCATGGCCGGGAACATTGGCGGCGGTCAGATCGCGCCGAATGATCCATGGCTCGCGGTTATGATGCAGGCTCTCGAACACCTGCTCCTGTCGGTCGTGGTCCCCGGTAATGGCAAAGGCCATCAACTGATCCAGCGTCAGCCCATCCTCGCGGTAGACCTGCAACAGCTTCGGAGACACAGCACCAAGGCGCAGCCGCTGCTTCACGACATGGGCGGACACGCCGAACCGCGCGCCGATTTCCTGCGCGCCCCAACCCTTGGTTTCGGAAAGCTCGCGGAACCGCTCGAACTGGTCGGCGGGGTGCATGGGGGTGCGGGTGACATTCTCGTCCAGACTGATCTCGGACGGATCGTTCTCGGTGTCGAGCCAGCAGCGCACCGGGTCGGACTTCTTCATCTTCCTGCGCTTGGCGCACAGCAGCATCGCCTGCCTGCGACCTTCGCCAGCGGTGACGAAATAGAAGCCGGTCGGCGTTCCATCGTCCTTTACTGCGGGTTCCACGACAAGGTTCTGGATCAGCCCCTTGTGCGCGATGGATGCGGCCAGCGCCTCGATGGCGCTTTCCCCGTGCGGCACCTTGCGCGCATTGCGCGGGGACTTCTTGAGCTTGTTCAGGGGCACGAAAATCTCGACGCCAGACACAGGCTCGGCAGCGGTGGTTTCGGTAACAGCGTTCATCACACTTCTCCTTCAACACACACTCACCCCGGAATGGGGTGGGCGGCGAAGGAGCGACCGGCTGGTTCGCTGTCAGAGCCGGGGCGCACCCGGAGGGCTGAAACGAAGAGGAAGTAAGCGCAAAGCGCGTTGCGCCCCGGCGCGGCGAACCTAAAGGGAAGCGTCGCCCACCCCACCGACGGGGAGAGATACAAACAACGCGATCGGGTCGGCGCAGCCCTGGACCGATCTCCGCATCCAGAGGACGACGCGAATTCGCAGATGCGGATTTACGACATGACGTGAAACGTCGCTCGCGTCAGGGATTGAAGCCGCATGGCGGAGACAGGCAACGCTTGGCTCCGGTGCAAACCGAAAGCCCGGCCCAAAGGGCGACGCCGCCGCAATCTTCGCTATTCGACGCCAGAACCAACCTGATTTTGCCGATTTTCTGGAGACAATGTGGAGACAACAGCCCTCGCAACCGGCTTTGTCTCCAGCGAAAGGGAATGCGCCGTGGCGCTAATTCGCTGATTTGTCATGGAAAACTGGAGCGGGCGAAGGGATTCGAACCCTCGACCCCAACCTTGGCAAGGTTGTGCTCTACCCCTGAGCTACGCCCGCTCACTTGGCGCCCCCGGAACTTGCCGCTCCGGGTGGGGAGGCGCGCAACTATCACCGGGTTTGCCGACCTGCAAGAGGAAAAAACTCATTCCCGTCACAACGTGCACATGCCCTTCACAAATCCGCCTGAAGGTCCACATTGTGCGAATCCAAATCGCGACAGACAGGAGACCTCCCCTTGGCTAGCATGGGCCTTAATATCGATGAGCAGAAGGCAGTCGAACGGTTCCGCAAGGACGTGGTCGATCCCTCGCGCGACAAGCTCGTCATCCTCGATTTCTGGGCCGAATGGTGTGGACCGTGCAAGGCGTTGACGCCGGTGCTGGAAAAGGTCGCCGCAGAATATGCCGATAAGGGCGTGCTGCTGGCCAAGCTGAATGTGGACGAGGAACAATTCATCGCCGCCCAGTTCCAGGTGCGGTCGATTCCCACTGTCTATGCGATTTTCCAGGGCCAGCCGGTGGCGGATCTGACCCCGGCCCGCACCGAATCACAATTGAAGCAGATGCTGGACCAATTGCTGGAAAAACTGCCGATCAAGGCAGGTGCCGGCGATGAAGGCGCTTCGCAACAGCCCGATCTGGAACAGCTGGTCGGCATGGGCGAACAATTGCTGGCCGAAGGCGATGCCGAACGGGCCGCATCGGTTTTCATGCAGATCGCACAGATGGCGCCGGACGATCCCGGCGTGCAGTCCGGCCTGATTCGCGCATTGCTGGCTGCCGGCCACAAGGAAGAAGCGCAGGCCGCGTTCGATGCCCTGCCGGAAGATCTGAAAGCCGATCCCGTGGTGGCCCAGGCAGGCAGCGCGCTGGAACTGGCGGGAAGCGATGTCGATGACAGCGAATTGCAGGCCCTGCGCGCCGCCGCGGCAGAACGTCCGGCCGATATGCAGGCCCAGTTCGATTTCGCCCAGGCTGCCTTTGCCGCAGGTTCGCGCGATGAAGCGGCGGACACGCTGCTGAAGATGATCGAAATCGATCCGGCATGGAATGAAGGCGCGGCCAAGGCCAAGCTGTTGCAGATCTTCGAAGCGGTCGGGCTGGAAGATGCCTGGGTGGCATCCCAGAGGCGGCGCCTTTCGCTGTTGCTGTTCGGTTGATCGTGGCCAGTTCGCGGCTCTCTATCTTTCCATTGTCCGGGGCGATCCTGTTCCCGGGCCTGCAATTGCCGCTCCATATATTCGAGCCGCGTTACCGGGCCCTTGTGGGGGATGCGCTGGCGCGCGACCGGCGGATCGCGATGATCCAGCCGCAGGGCCCGGAAGAAGATGCCCCCCTGTTCCAGATCGGCTGCGTCGGCCGAATCGAGGATGTGGAGGCTCTGGAAGATGGCCGGTATAATATCGTCCTCGAAGGGGAATCGCGCTTCCGCCTTAAGCGGGAACTGGATGTGAAGACGCCCTTCCGCCAGATCGAGGCGGAATTGCTGGCCGATCCGAAACATGAAACGCTGAGCCTGGCCGAACGCGCCGGTTTTGAACAGGAAGCCCGCATCTTCGCCGATATGCAGGGTTATTCGATCGATTGGGATTCGGTCGAACGGCTGGACGATACATCGCTGATCAACGGCGTCAGCCAGATCGCGCCATTCGATTCCGCGTCCAAGCAGGCATTGCTGGAAGCGCCCAATCTGGCCGAACGCTGCGAATTGCTGATCCAGCTGATGCAGTTTTTCGGCCGCGGCGATCCGGACGAGGAACGGGTGACGCTGCAATAGGGACGGGCGGCTGCCTTACAGGAAGCTGCCCTTCACCCCGTCGATCACGAACTGGATCGCCAGCGCCGCCAGCAACACGCCCAGCAGGCGCGTGATCACTGCCTCCACATCATTGCCGAACAGCCGCATCAGCGGTGTGGCCGCGATGAGGGCGCCCAGGGTCAGCAGCATGACCGCACCCAGCGCGCCGAGAATGACCAGGGTCTCTTCCGTGCCCTGCGCCCGCGCCATCAGCAGCATGATGGATGCGATCGCGCCCGGCCCGGCCAGCATCGGCATGGCCATGGGGAAAACGGACACGTCCTCTATCTCGGGCGTGGCACGAATCTTCTCGGCCCGTTCCTCGCGCCGCTGGGTCCGCTTTTCAAAGACCATTTCCAGCGCGATCAGGAACAGCATGATACCGCCGGCGATGCGGAAGGAATCCAGCTGGATATGCAAGGCGCCCAGCAATTGTTCCCCGAACAGGGCGAAGCACAGCAGGATGACCGAAGCGATCGATGTGGCCCGAATGGCCATGTTGCGTTGCTGGCGCGGGGTCGCCTCGCTCACCAGCCCGGCATAGATCGGCGCGCAACCCGGCGGGTCGATCACCAGGAACAGGGTGACGAAGGCGGAAAGGAAGATTTCGATCATAGCCCGATCCGTCCCCTGCCCAGCGACAGGTCAGCAGGCGCCATTTCGGAACCGTCCCACTGCCATACGCGGATCTGCGGACGGCCGGCATCGTCCAGCCCTGCGATCCAGTAGAGCGTGCCGTCATCCGACCGGCCGCTTTCTTCCGGCGCAGCAGGCGCCGCCGGTGCCGGGCCCGGCGCGCCGCCACAGCGGGCAATGTCGGATCCGATCATGTCGCGCGCAGGCAGCGGCTGTTCGAGGGATCCGCTCAGATCCGCGAGAAAGCGATATTCGCCGCGCCGGTCATCCCGGACCCGCTTCCACACGGTGGAATACCAGCCATGCGTATCGCCCGGCCCTTCCCAAGCCCCCCGTGTGACCGCCACGGTCCCGTCGCAGCTGGACCAGACGCGGTGGGGATGCCAGCTGATCGACTGCGCCGGATCGGCACGGCCTTTCAGCCATTCCTGCGCCAGCACCTTTTCCGGAACGAACATATGCGCCCCGTCCGCCGCATAATCGGCAAAGGCGGTCCACTGCCCTTCTTCCCGCGCCATGCGGGAAAAGGCCAGTTCGGTCGCGACCACCCGGCTGGGATCGGCCCGCGCCGGAATGCGTGGCCCGTCGCGCCGCTGCGGCCCTGCGGCGCACGCGGCCAGCGCCGCGCAGGCAAGCAGCGCGAACGCGGCGCGCCAACCGCGCAGGACAGGATCAGATACGGAAGGCAATGTCAGACAATATGCGCATGAGTATCTGCAGCCCGATTATCAGCACGAGCGGCGAAAAATCGATCGCCCCCGTATCGGGCAGGATCTTGCGGATCGGCCGCAACAGCGGATCCATCAACGCATTGATGGAGGAATAGACCTGCATCAGGAACTGGTTGCTCGGGCTGACGACATTGAAGGAAAAGAGCAACCCGATCACGAACTGGACGATGATCAGGACGACAATCGCCTGCACGATAATGCCGAGAATGCTGACAAGGGTAATCAAGACGTACTTCCTCTCGCTACGTGCAATCTGCTGCCTAGCCCAGCGGGTGGAGGCGCATCAAGCGTCCGGAGATCCGGCCGCCCGTTCAAGCGGTTCGATGAACGTGCTGGAACGCAGCGTCCAGCGCAATTGCTGCGGCGTGGCACCGGGCACATCGTTCACCCGGCGCAGCACCAGCTGGCCCGCGCTTTCGGGCATTGAAGGATCGGCGGCATCGGTCAGAACGCCGTCAATCGTGCAATAGAGCGAACCCGCCGCGCCTTCCGTCATCGGTTCGGCCATGGTGAATTGCGGTTCCGCATAATCGGAAAAGCGCGCCTCCAGCAGCCGATCATCTATTTCGGGGCCGGCCCAGACCAGCGCCGCATCGCGGAAACGCCCCGCGCTGACCGCATCGAGATAGAAATTCGCCACCACCGCGCAATCCCGGTCGGACAGCGCCAGGAGATGATCCGGATCGGCCGGTTGCGGAGACGCTGCGGGCGCGGCTTCGGCAGGCTCCGCCGTTTTGTCCGCCTGCCCCGAATTGCCGGAACAGGCGGCAAGCAGGGCAAAGGCGGGCAGCAGTGCCGGCGCCCGCATCAATCGCCCCCGGCGCGAACCAGCGTACCCGCCCCGCGGGAGGTGAAGAATTCCAGCAGCATGGCGTGCGGCACGCGGCCATCCAGAACCACTGCCGCTTCGCACCCGGCCTCAACCGCTTTCACGCAGGTTTCCAGCTTGGGAATCATGCCGCCGCTGATCGTGCCGTCTTCACGCAATTTGGCGATATCGGCGGGTGTCAGGTCCGTCAGCAAGCTGCCCTGCTTGTCCAGCACGCCGGATACATCCGTCAGCAGGAACAGGCGTGCGGCACCAAGCGCGGCGGCAATGGCGCCCGCCATCGTATCGGCATTGATATTATAGGTATGGCCATCCCTGCCCGCGCCAATCGGGGCCACGATCGGAATCATGCCCGCCTTGCTCGCGGTTTCCAGAATGGTGGTGTCCACCTCTTCCGGTTCGCCGACAAAGCCCAGGTCGATCGCCTGTTCGATCTGGCTGTCGGGATCCTTGGTCGTGCGCGCGACCTTGCTGGCGGTGACCAGCCCGGCATCCTTGCCCGAAATGCCCAGAGCCTTGCCCCCGGCCTGCGCGATCCAGCCGACCAGTTCCTTGTTGATCGCGCCGGACAGCACCATTTCGGCCACTTCGGCGGTCGCCTTGTCCGTAACGCGCAAACCGTCGATGAATTGCGATTCGACGCCCAGCTTCTTCAGCATGGCACCGATCTGCGGCCCGCCGCCATGCACCACCACCGGGTTGATGCCGACTGCCTTGAGCAGCACGATATCTTCGGCAAAATCGCGCGCGGCCTTGGGATCGCCCATGGCGTGGCCGCCATATTTCACGACGAAACTACGCCCGGCATAGCGTTGAAAATAGGGGAGCGCCTCGATCAGCGTCTCCGCCTTGGCGAGCATTTGCTTGTCCTGCGAGGCGGTCATGGCCTGCGCCTTAGCCGCTCCCCCGCACGCTGCAAAGCCAGTCCTGCGCCGGAAATACGCATTGCCCGTTCCGCCATGCCTTCCGCTGGTGTAGCCAGGACAGCCGCACCTCGGGGGAAAGAGCACGATGAAGCGCAAGAAATACGAGGAATTGCTCGAACCTCTGGAGCATGAGCTGGTGGCCATGGCCCGCTGGGCAAAAACCAGGGGCGAACGCATCTGCGTTCTGTTCGAAGGGCGCGACACGGCCGGCAAGGGCGGCACGATCAAGGCGATTTCTGAACGCATCAATCCAAGGCAATGCCGCACGGTCGCCCTGCCCAGGCCGGGCGAGGTGGAAGCCGGCCAATGGTATTTCCAGCGTTACGTCCAGCACCTGCCCGCCGCCGGCGAAATCGTGCTGTTTGACCGCAGCTGGTACAACCGCGCCGGAGTGGAACGGGTGATGGGCTTTGCCAGCGATGCCGAAGTCACCGCCTTCCTGCACCAGGCGCCGATTTTCGAAAGGCTGCTGGTGGATGACGGGATCCGCTTGTTCAAATACTGGCTAAGCTGCGATCAGGAACATCAGGAAGAACGCTTCGCGGAACGTCTGGAAGATCCGCTGAAACGCTGGAAGCTATCCCCCGTCGATGCAGCAGCGCGGAGCCGTTATCAGGACTATACCGCCGCGAGGGAGGCGATGTTCGCGGCAACGCACACACCGCATGCGCCCTGGACCGTGGTCGACTTCAACGACCAGAAGCATGGCAGGCTGACCCTGATCCGCGATCTGCTGGATCGCCTGCCCGATACGGTGGTGCCGGAACAGGAAATCGACTGGCCGGACCTGCCGCACAAGCCGCTGACGGAAGAATTCCGGATGCTGGAACCGATTCGCCCCTATCTGCTGCCCGATGAATAGAGGCGGGCGGGCGACGGGCTGAAACGGCCCGCGCGGCCCAAAGGTTAACGGCAGCTAAACCCCCGATGAACCGGGGCTTTTTCTGCTCCTTTTGCCTTATCCGGCGCGCCGCTGGTCGCAATCCCAATCGCCAATCTGGCGGGCCGCACGTTTGTGTTTGCGGATGCAGAACAGTTCAAGGAACCCGCAAATGCACAAGCTCCGTTTCATTGCCCCATCGCTGGCCGCCATGTTGCTGGCCGGCGCTTCCGCCGCATCGGCGCAGGAAGTGCCCCCGCCTCCCCCGTCGCAGGATCCGCTGCCCCCGCCTCCGGGACCGCCCGCACCGCCCAGTGACGATCCCTTGCCGCCGCCCCCGCCGGAGGATGCAGCACCCGCCACGCCGGGCGACGTGCAGAACGTGGACCCGGACGAAGTGCCGCCCCCGGCAGATGATGATTGGGTGGAAGACCAGCCGGATCTCGATGACGAGGATTTCCTGCCGGAAACGCCGGATTCCGAAATGCCCGAGGAACCGGATTCAGTGGATGACCCGCTGAACAACTGAAAATGAAGGCCTCGTCCTTCAGGTCGCGAAAGGGCGGCGGGCATCGACCCGCCGCCCTTTTCAATTCGGTTCAGGTTTCAAGGACGGAACTGATTCAGCCCGCGTCCTGATCGCCTTCCACGATCTTGCGCAGCACGCGCAGCCGTTCCCGCTCCTCCTTCATGTCGCGTTCCGGATGGGCTTCTATCCGCTCCACAAGAGTGCGAATTTCGCGGCGGCGATCTTCATTCGTGACTTCTTCCATGGGTTCCTCCTATCCAGATCTATCCCGATCTGATCAACGCGCGGGCACCGCACCCGGTTCCGGCCCGGGGCCTGTTTTCAAATCCCTGACGGAATCCTTCCGCCCAATCAGGAATCGCCCTGAATTGCGCCCTATAGCCGTCTGCGTCATCTGACCGGCCATGCCAGAACAAACGATCGACGATGCAACCTATCGCCGCGGGTATCGCCGCCGCAACAATGTGTGGCGCGAATTGTCCTGGTTCCTGCCCGCATTGATAGCTGTCCCGCTGGCGGCCGCATCGGTCGCCACATTGGGCCTCAGCCCGCCCAAGAGCCAAGCCCGGCCCGTCGTGGAAACGGGCGACATTGAAAGCGCGCAATTCGCCGCCTGCACCAATCGGATGCAGACCAATTGCGTGATTGACGGGGACACGCTCTATTATCGCGGGCAGGCCATCCGCATCGCCGATATAAACGCACCTGAAGCCGGCCGCTCCACCTGCGCAAAGGAGGCGCGTATCGGCAGCCAGGCGGCCGCGCGATTGCAGGATCTGCTGAATGCGGCGCCCTTCAGCCTGCATCGCAATCCCGATGGCCCGAACGAGGACCGCTATGGCCGCCTGCTGCGCACCATCACCCGCGACGGGCAGAGCATAGGCCAGATATTGGTGGCCGAAGGACTGGCCGAAAACCCGGAAAACTTCCGCCGCGGCTGGTGCTGACCTGTCTAGGGCGGGGCAGATCTTGATCGCCGCCGCTTAACGCTTCGGTGACGGAATTGGGGTGACAATGCCGCCATGCCGCGCAAACCCTTCAAGGCCGTGCCGCTTCGCCCGCAAAAAGGGCGGCGGTTTGCTGCGCGCAGGCCAGCGCAGAAGGGAAATGCCCGCTGGTTTCTTCCGCTGATGATCGCTCTTCCGCTGGCGACCTTTACCGTTGTGTTCCTGTGGGATGCCCCTCTTCCCTCCCGCGCCCATGTGCCGATGGACAGGGACAGCGCGAGTTTCGAGCCGTGCAGCGGTACAGTCCGCACCACCTGCGTCGTGGATGGGGATACGTTCTGGTATCGCGGAAAGAAGATCCGCATCGCGGACATCAATACGCCTGAAACCAGCCAGCCCGATTGTGCGCGAGAGGCGCGGCTGGGCGCGCAGGCGACGGAGCGGCTTACCCAATTGCTCAATCGCGGCCCCTTCACGCTGGAGACGGCAGGCAATGACCGGGACCGTTATGGCCGCCTGCTGCGCGTGGTCACGCGTGAAGGGCGGAGCCTTGGCGATATTCTGGTGGAAGAAGGGCTGGCCGAACCCTGGAAGGGTTATCGCGGCGATTGGTGCTAGGCGCGCCGTTCAACGCCCCCGCCACGGTTCGCAGGCCACCCCGTCGCCATCCCGGTCCAAGCCGGGGCGATAACCGCGCTCCCCCCGCTGGATCACTCCGCCGCCTGGACGCCCTCGCCGTCGCCGAACAGGCCGGGGCCGTCTTCAACGGTCTCTTCCTCATTCGCGGCCTTGGCCTTGTTGCGCTTGTCGAAGCTGGCCCAGACGTCGTTCCAGTTGCCGCGGGTTGCCGCCTTGGAATATTCGGTCGCGCGGGTTTCGAAGAAGTTGGCGTGTTCCACACCGTTGAGCAGCGGGGTGAGCCAGGGCAACGGGTGATCGTCCACCATGTAGATCGGCTGCAGGCCCAGCTGGCCCAGCCGCCAATCCGCGATGTAGCGGATATATTTCTTGATCTCCTTCGCCGTCATGCCCGGAACCGGGCCCTGTTCGAAGGCGAGATCGATGAAGGCATCTTCCAGCCGCACCGTTTTCTGGCAGCAATCGATGATGTCTTCCTTCACCGCCTTGGTCAGGCAATCGCGTTCCTGCGTGAAGGCGTGGAACAGGCGGGTAATGCCTTCGCAATGCAGCGATTCGTCACGCACGGACCAGCTGACGATCTGCCCCATGCCCTTCATCTTGTTGAAGCGCGGGAAGTTCATCAGCATGGCGAAGCTGGCGAAAAGCTGCATCCCTTCGGTGAAGCCGCCGAACATGGCCAGGGTGCGGGCGATATCTTCATCCGAATCGACACCGAAGAGCTGCATGTAATCATGCTTGGCCTTCATCTCCTCATATTCGAGGAACATGCCATATTCGCTTTCGGGCATGCCGATCGTGTCGAGCAAGTGGGAATAGGCGGCGATATGGATGGTTTCCATATTGCTGAACGCCGCCAGCATCATCTTCACCTCGGTCGGCTTGAACACGCGGCCATATTTTTCGTGGTAGCAATCCTGCACTTCCACGTCCGCCTGGGTGAAGAAGCGAAAGATCTGCGTGAGCAGGTTCCGTTCATGATCGGTCAGCTTCTGCGCCCAGTCGCGGCAGTCTTCCCCAAGGGGGACTTCTTCCGGCATCCAGTGCACTTGCTGCTGCCGCTTCCAGAACTCGTAAGCCCAGGGATATTCAAAGGGCTTGTAGGTCTTGCGGGCTTCGAGCAGCGACATGTTGTGGCCTCCGGGGGTGTTCGCGTGAGGTTCCAACATAGGGAATCATGCCCGGGAATCGAAGGCAAGAACTTATGATTCGGCGGGGATAAAACGGTTTTTCATCACGCGCGGATATTCAGGCCCGGCCGCCTCCCACAGGACGGAACCGCCAGTCAGCCGCTTTTCAGCGATCGCTGCGCAATATGCCCATGCGCCGCAGCAGTTCCATGCCCGCCAGCGCCAGCAACAGGGGCGTGGTCCACAGCCAGGTCATCAATGCAGCTTCCACCCAGCCGCGATTATCGGCCAGTTGCCCGCTGCACATATAGATTTCCACCAGCCCGTGGGGCGTGCAGGTGGAAGGCCAGATGGCCTGCGAATAGAGGTAAAGGCCGAGCGCGACCCAGCCCGCCTGCGCCAGGTAAAGCGCGAAATACCGGCTCACGCCGATATCGGCATGTCCGAACTGGCTGGTGATTTTCCTGCCTCTTGCGCTCATGCCCATATGCATAGGGCAGGAGAGTAAATGAATTGCTAGCAACGATTTTCTGGCCGCGCGCCGCTCATTTCCAGAACATGCCACCCTTCAGCTTCCGTTTGCGGCGGTTGGCCCACATCTGCAGGTAAAGCCACAGGCCCGATATCGCGAAAAAGATCAGCGCCAGGCCGGACATTACCGATATGGCCGTGCCGATCGGCCCGAATGACTCGCCCGAATGGAGATGGTGGAACAGGCCGACCATTGAACGGATGCCGCCCGTATCGGCACGCGGCGGGCTGCACCGCCAGCCTTCCGGACAGACGAAGCCTTCCGGCGGAGTGGCGGCCATGGCGGCGGCCGGATCCGGCTCCCCCGCGGGCCACAGCACGGCCAACTGGCTCAGCACGCCGGTGGCCGCGATCCAGAGCATGAATATGCCGAAAAAGACCGACAGCCAGCGATGCCATTTGCGCATGGGAAACTCCTGATCCGAAACTATCGAATACAGGTTGCACGGTGGAACTGACACCGCCCTGTCTCAAGTCAAATTCTGTCGCAAATTGTGATCCTGCACGAAAGGGGATGCGTAGCCCGGTCCGGATCAGGGCTGCGTATCGACCACCATCGGCGCATCGTCACTCATCGCCCAGGACCAGATGGCGATACTGCCGATCCAGCCGATATTGAACGCGACCAGCGCCACCACCACCGCGCGGCGGGATGCCCGGCGCGGGCCGGGCCCCGGCTCTATGATCCCGGTGGACCGGAACAGCCGCGCCACCGCGCGGGCATTCACCAGCAGCCAGATCCCGGCCACGGCAGTCATCATTATGGCCAGGGCGAGCAATATCTGCGGAACGTAAAGCGGCATGGCGGCACACTCCTCTGAATGGCCCCGCCTCCCCGTGTCTTACCTTTGCAACGTGACAATCCGCCCCGATGTTCCGGAAAGGGTCAGTCCCCCCGCCTCGACCGCGATGAAAACCACGACCCGCCGCCAAGCACGGTCACGCCGAGAAAGAAGCCGAAATCATACCAGCCGCCATTATTGGGCACGGCATAGACGGCGATGTCCGCATTGAAGAGCGAACCGATCCAGGCGAAGGGAAAGATGAACCCGTGCCACAGGCCCCACAGGAAGCCGGGCGTTTCGGGCGCGGTGCTGACGGCATCCGGCGCCTGCGCGGCGCAAGCGGTGAGGAGGAGGAAAGCCAGCGGCAATCCCAGGCGCAAACCCCTCCCCCACCGGGAGAGACTGAAGCCCGCGCCGCCCTGCGGCGTGGGTGGTTGAGGGATGTTCCGGCTCATGATTGCGCTCCGCCCTTGTCTGGACAATCTGACCCGGTTTGCGCGGCAATGGAAGCCATTACGCCGCCCACCTCGATCATCCCTGCGCGCCTGCGGCGCTCCCTCCCTCTCCCTTGAGGAGAGGGGGAAACCAGTGCCTCACTGGCAGGCCAGGCATTCCTCGTAATCGGTCTGTTCGCCGCCGGCGGTAAGTTCGAACTTGGTCGCTTCGGAGGTGTTATCCGCCTCCACCCCACCGGCAAAGCCCGCGCGCTGCACGCTCTTGGACCGGAGGTAATAGAGCGACTTGATGCCTTTCTCCCACGCCTGGAAGTGCAGCATCATCAGGTCCCACTTGTCGACATCGGCCGGGATGAAGAGATTGAGACTCTGCGCCTGATCGATGAAGGGCGAACGGTCCGCCGCGAATTCGAGCAGCCAGCGCTGATCGATTTCGAAGCTGGTCTTGAAGGTCGCCTTTTCTTCCGCCGTCAGGAAATCCAGATGCTGGACCGATCCGCCCTTTTCCAGGATGGAATTCCAGACATTGGTGGAATCCTTGCTCTTCTTCTGCAGCAGCTTTTCCAGATAGGGGTTCTTGACCACGAAGCTGCCCGACAGGGTCTTGTGGGTATAGATATTGGCCGGGATCGGTTCGATACAGGCGCTGGTGCCGCCGCAGATGATGCTGATCGACGCGGTCGGCGCGATCGCCATCTTGCAGCTGAAGCGTTCCATCACGCCCTGATCCGCCGCATCCGGGCAAGGCCCGCGTTCCTGCGCCAGCATCATGGATGCTTCATTGGCCTTCTGGTTAATGTGCTTGAACATCTTCAGGTTCCACACCTTGGCCATCGGGCTTTCGAAACCGATGCCCTTGGACTGGAGGAAGGAGTGGAAGCCCATCACGCCCATGCCGACGCTGCGTTCCCGGCTGGCGGAATATTTGGCGCGCGCCATTTCGTCCGGCGCGCGGTCGATATAATCCTGCAGCACATTGTCGAGGAAGCGCATCACGTCCTCGATAAAGACCTTGTCGCCGTTCCATTCGTCCCACTTTTCGAGATTGAGGGAAGAAAGGCAGCACACGGCCGTGCGGTCATTGCCGAGATGGTCGATGCCGGTCGGCAGAGTGATTTCGCTGCACAGATTGGAGGTCGAAACCTTCAGCCCCAGATCGCGGTGATGCTTCGGCATCATCCGGTTCACCGTGTCGGAAAAGACGATATAGGGTTCGCCCGTCGCAAGGCGGGTTTCCACCAGTTTCTGGAACAGGTTGCGGGCCAGCACCTTGCCGCGCACGGAACCGTCCTTCGGGCTCTTCAGTTCGAACTCGTCGCCATTGCGCACGGCTTCCATGAATTCGTCGGTCAGCAGCACGCCGTGATGCAGGTTCAGCGCCTTGCGGTTGAAATCGCCCGAAGGTTTGCGGATTTCGAGGAATTCCTCGATCTCCGGATGGCTGACATCGAGATAACAGGCGGCCGAACCACGGCGCAACGAACCCTGGCTGATTGCCAGCGTCAGGCTATCCATCACCCGCACGAAGGGGATGATGCCGCTGGTCTTGCCATTGAGGCCCACCGGTTCGCCAATACCGCGTACATTGCCCCAATAGGTGCCGATGCCGCCGCCGCGCGATGCCAGCCAGACATTTTCGTTCCATGTGCCGACGATGCCGTCCAGGCTGTCTTCGACAGAGTTCAGATAGCAGCTGATCGGCAGGCCGCGATTGGTGCCGCCATTGGACAGCACCGGGGTGGCCGGCATGAACCACAGATTGGAAATGTAATCATACAGGCGCTGCGCATGATCGGCATCGTCCGCATAGCAATCGGCCACGCGGGCGAAGAGATCCTGATAGGTTTCACCGGGCAGCAGATAGCGGTCGGTCAGCGTTTCCTTGCCGAATTCGGTCAGGTTCGCATCGCGCGCCGGATCCGTCTTCACATCGAACCGGCGGGGATTGACCGACTTTGTATCGTTACTGGGCGCGGCGGCAGCCTTCACCGCTTCCGCCATGGCGCCGGCTGCGGCACCGGCCACCAGTTCCTCGCTACCCATATCCTTCTTGTCCATCGTTACTGCTGTCCCGGCGGATTTTCCCGCCTTTTCGGCGCCGTGCGAGGCAGTGGAACCCGCCTCCGCATTGGCCGCATCGGTTACGTCCAGACCCATTGCCGCTTCGTCCCCGCTTCGAAATTCCATTTGCACGCCGCCCCCGAATTCATTCGATCCCCATATGGGGATTGCCACGATGTTCCGCATGTGTTCGAATCGGTGGGCAGACACCCAACCTATCCATTCCCATGCGCTGGAGGGGAAAAACTTATCCCCCGCCAGTCCTCCACCGGGCCTTGCAGAATACCGGAAGACGCCGATTCAGCCGCCGTGGCGCCCTTTCATGCGCCGCAGTGCAAAATCTAGGTCTTGTGGGTACCCCTTGCGACCCTGCCACTACCAATAGTGAATCGCCGCGGATTCCGGCGCAAGGGCGTTAACCTGCATTTGGTCGCAAAATTGCCGGTGGCATAGGCCGGCAATACAGCGCGACGCGTGGTCCAAGCTGGGTTGGCGCGGCCCGCAAGGCCCTATTTGAATCAGTGCAAAAAAATTCCACCGGAAAACATCTCTGCGGGGCTTTGGATCAATCGAATCGCAGGTGGCAATTTTGCTGCGCCCGCGGCGCGGATGCGGTAACGCCGCCTTGCCGGAAAACAGGGGAGACGCGGCCATGTTCAACATATTGTCGGCCTTGCTGGCCGGCCTGATCGTCGGCGTATTGGCGCGCTGGTTCTATCCGGGTGCGGTGGATATGACCCTGCTGGAAACCATGCTGCTGGGCGTTGGCGGATCGCTTTTCGCGGGCCTGCTGGTCAGCCGGGGCGGCGCGGATTTCAACCGCGCCGGCTGTCTCGCATCGGTGGTGGGTGCGATGCTGCTGATATTCGCCGGGCGCACCTTGCTGTGAATGGGGGGATCGGATGACGATTCCGGACCTGCCCTGGGCGGGCGGCTGCCGTTGCGGAAAGCTGCGCTTCCGCGTGGACCAGGCCCCGCTGATGACATCGGCCTGTCATTGCCGCGGCTGCCAGCTCATGTCCGGCAGCGCCTATTCGCTGACGGTTTCGGTGCCGAGCGGCGGCTTTGCAATTACCGAAGGCAAGGCCATTATCGGCGGCGTGCATGGCCAGGATATCCGCCATTACCACTGCGAATATTGCCTGAGCTGGGTCTATACCGCGATCGAACCCGATGCCGGTTTCGTGAATGTCCGGGCCACCATGCTGGACGATCCGCACTGGTTCCGGCCCTATATCGAAACGCAGACCGCCGAACGCCTGCCCTGGGTTACAGTGCCCGCGACGCGCAGTTTTGAACGCTTTCCCGAAATGACCGAATATCTGGCGCTGGCGGGCGAATTTCAGGAAGCCAACGGGCTGGCCTGAAACGCGCCTTACGGCACCAGCACCGTGTCCTTCCCGACTTCATCCGTGTTCGGATAATCCAGCGTGAAATGCAGACCGCGGCTTTCATGGCGTTGCAGCGCGCTGCGGACGATCAGATCGGCGCATTGCTGCAGATTGCGCAATTCGATCAGGTCGGTGGTGACGCGGAAATGGCCGTAATAATCCTCTATCTCATCCGATAGCAGGCGGATGCGGTGGGCGGCGCGTTCCAGCCGCTTGGTCGTGCGGACAATGCCCACGTAATTCCACATGAAGCGGCGGATTTCGGTCCAGTTCTGCTTGATGACCACTTCTTCGTCAGAATCGGTCACGCGGCTTTCATCCCATTCGCGGATCGGGGGCGGCGCATCGAAACCTGCCCAGTTTTCCAGGATATCGCGCGCGGCGGCTTCGCCGAATACAAAACATTCGAGCAGGGAATTGGAAGCCAGCCGGTTTGCGCCATGCAGCCCGCTTTCGCTGCATTCGCCGGCGGCATAGAGGCCGGGCAGATCGGTGCGGCCGTTGAGATCGATCAGCACACCGCCGCAGGTGTAATGCTGCGCAGGCACCACCGGGATCGGTCCGCTGGTCATGTCGATGCCCAGCCCCATCAGCTTTTCATGGATGGTGGGGAAATGCCCCTTCACGAAATCGGCCGGCTTGTGGCTGATATCGAGATGGACGTAATCCAGGCCGAAACGCTTGATTTCGCTGTCGATCGCCCGCGCCACCACATCGCGCGGTGCCAGCTCCATCCGTTCCGGATCGTATTCTTCCATGAAGCGATTGCCGGTGCGCGGATTATACAGCCGCCCGCCTTCACCGCGCACCGCCTCTGTAATCAGGAAGTTCTTGACCTCCAGATTATACAGGCAGGTGGGGTGGAACTGCATCATTTCCATGTTGGAAACGCGCGCGCCGGCGCGCCAGGCCATGGCGATCCCATCCCCGGTGGCCCCGCGCGGCGCGGTGGAAAACTGATAGACACGCCCCGCACCGCCCGCGGCCATCACCGTGGCCCGCGCCACATGCGCTTCCACGTCGCCGGTTTCCTCGTTCAGGGCATAGGCGCCCCAGACCCGGCCCGAACCGGAGAATTTCTCTGCATTGCGGCCGGTGATCAGATCCACGCAGCTGCGATTGGGCAGCAGGGTGATATTCGGATTTTCTTCCGCCGCCTTCAGCAGCGCGGCCTGCACGGCCCAGCCCGTGGCATCGTTCACATGCACGATCCGGCGGTGCGAATGGCCGCCTTCGCGCGTCAGGTGCAGATTGGAACCTTCGGTATTGAAGGGCACGCCCAGTTCCACCAGCCGCTGGATGGCATGGGGCGCCCGTTCGATAACGAATTCCACCGTTTCGCGCCGGTTGAGCCCCGCCCCGGCGATCATCGTATCGCGAATATGTTCCTCGAACGTATCGCCTGCATCCAGCACGGCGGCGATCCCGCCCTGCGCCCATGCGGTGGAACCGCTGGTCAGCGTGCCCTTGGCCAGCACCATGACCCGGCAGCTTTCCGCCAGAGTCAGTGCGGCCGTCAGCCCGGCCGCGCCGGAACCGATTACCAGGACATCATATTCGTGTTGCGTGGTGGCCATGGCGCGCTTCATGGAGGTGTGCGCGGCCCGTCGCAAGCGCGATAGAGTGCTGCACCGCACCAATTCCTGCGCTCATGCGCGCAGGGTAAACGATCAGGCCGCCTGGCTGGCCGCCGTGGTCAGCTGGACGAAGACATCTTCCAGATCCGGTTCCCGCGTGGTCACGTCCTCGATCCCCAGATCATGTTTCTGCACCAGATCCAGCACCTGCCCGGCGCTGCTGCGGTCCCGGTCATATGTGATTTCCAGAGTGCGCGGATCGGCCAGTTCGCATTTGAGGAAGGCGTCTTCCGTCAGGGGCGCGGTCAGATCACGGTCCACGCTGATGCGCACGATCTTTTCCCGCGCCATGTTCACCAGTTCGCGCGTGGGCTTGTTGGCGATCAGTTCCCCATGATTGATGATGGCGATCCGGTCGCATAATTGTTCCGCCTCTTCCAGGTAATGGGTGGTCAGAACCACCGTCACCCCGTCGGCGTTCAGTTCGCCCACCAGTTCCCACAATTGCCGCCGCAATTCCACGTCGACCCCGGCGGTCGGTTCGTCCAGCACCAGGATCGGCGGGGAATGGACCATTGCCTTGGCGATAAGCAGGCGCCGTTTCATGCCGCCCGACAGCGAACGGGCATAGGCGTTGCGCTTATCTTCCAGCCGCACGGCACGCAGCAATTCTTCCGACCGGCGCAAGGCCTTGGCCACGCCATACATGCCGGACTGGTTTTCCAGCACTTCATATGGCGTGAAGAAGGGATCGAACACGATTTCCTGCGGCACGATGCCGATGGACAGTTTCGCATTGCGATGATCGCGATCGATATCGTGGCCCCAGATGCGGATCGTGCCCGATGTCTTGTTCACCAGCCCGGCCATGATGTTGATCAGCGTGGATTTGCCCGCGCCATTGGGGCCGAGCAGGCCGAAAATCCCGCCTTCGGGCACATCGAAGCTGACGCCTTTCAGCGCCAGTTTGGGCGGGGCGTTGCCCGTACCCGCATATTCCTTGACGACATCACGAATTTCGATGGCTGCATCCGGCATATCCACCATGTGGGCGAGCGGGCCCCGCAGGTAAAGAGGTGAAACGGCAATCGGCAGCGCCGCCACGCGCAATATTGCGGGAATCGCGCGGGCGCGATAGGGCGACGGCCTATGGACAACGTGCCCGAAACAACCATCGTCGACACGCCGCGCGTCTGGTGCGACGGCGCGGGCGACATTCGCAACGGCCCCAATTACCGATCCGCAGCGCTCGGCCATCCGCGCGTTTACATGCAGATCGATGAAAAGGGCTATGTCGATTGCGGCTATTGCGATCGCCGCTTCGTGCTGAAAGGCGGCCCGGCGGAACGCGGTATCAATGAACTGGGCGTGGGCGATCTGCCAGCCGAAGAAGGCGTGTCGCCAGCCTGATCCGTGCCCGGACCATGCGCGCCGCAAGGCGTGCCTGAACTGGAACTTCAGCAGCCATTCACCCATTTAACCATAGTTCGATCCCCAATTGGGAGACACGCTATGAAACGAATTGCAGCTGTACTTGCGGGCATGGCGCTCGCACTGGGATCCGGCACCGCCGCCACTGCGCAGACGCGGGCCGAAAAGGGTGAGGCGAAGCTTGCCAAGATGCTGGAAGGCCGGGTTGCCGGCGATCCGGTGAAATGCATCAGCCAGCACAATATGAGCAGGCTGGAAGTGATCGACGAAACCGCGCTGGTCTATGATGCGGGATCGACGATCTATGTCGCCCGCCCGAAAGACCCGAAAATGCTGGATGACAGCGATATCCTGGTTGTGGACCGATATGGCAGCCAGCTATGCACCAATGACATGATCCGCACAGTGGACCGCATGGGCCATTTCCTGACCGGGATCGTGTTCCTGGAAGACTTCGTCCCCTACCGTAAGCCGGAGTAAGCGAATTTGGCCGCCCCGCGACGCCGCTGGGCGGCCGAAATCCTGCATTTCTGGTTCCAGACGCTGGGCCCGGCAGACTGGTTCGGCGGCGGGGAGCATGTTGATATCGCGCTGAAGCGGCGCTTTTCCCGCGAATTGGCGATGTTGTGGCCGCGCCCGGCGCATGAATTCCTGGCCGACCGGCAAACCGCATTGGCGGCGATCCTGCTGTTCGATCAGGTGCCGCGCAATCTCCATCGCGGGACGCGGCACGCCTTCACCTTCGATCCACTGGCGCGGACAATCACGCGCGGCGCGCTGATGCGGGGTTGGGACCGGGGGATGGGACTGCATCAGCGCCAGTTCCTGGCCATGCCGCTGATGCATAGCGAACATATTGGCGACCAGATCTGGTCGCTGCGATATTATACCGATCTGGGCAATGCGACGATCCGCCGTTTCGCGGTGGATCATTACCGAATGATCGCCCGTTTCGGCCGCTTCCCCCATCGTAATGAAATGCTCGGCCGCGAATCCTCCCCGGCTGAATTGCGGGCAATCGCGGCTGGAAACCACTGGTAAGGCCAGCGGCCGGATTACTGACACATATGCTTCACATCACCTGCCTATGCGGCGGGGACTGAATCATATCTGCCGCAGGAACATTCATGAAAAAGATCGCCCTCTCGCTGCTCGCCAGTGTCGCCGTGGCCATGCCCGCCGCCGCGCAGGACATGTCGGGCGCCGATGCGCTGATGCAGCGCGGCGCGATGGGGGATGCCAGCACGCCCGACGGGGCGCGCCGCCTGCGTGCAGATAACAGCGCTGCCTATCGCGACATGGCGATCCGCGATGCCGAAGCGGAAGTGCGCAATGTCATCCTGCTGATCGGTGACGGGATGGGCGATTCCGAAATTACCATCGCCCGTAATTATGCCGAAGGGGCCGGCGGATATTTCAAGGGGCTGGATGCGCTGCCGGTCAGCGGGCAATACACCCATTATTCGCTCGACCGGGAAACGGGCAAGCCGGTCTATGTCACCGATTCCGCCGCCTCCGCCACCGCCTTCTCCACCGGGGTGAAGAGCTATAATGGCGCGATCGGCGTGGACATACGCGGCACAGCACATGCCAGCCTGCTGCAACTGGCCAAGGCTGCCGGGCTGGCGACAGGCAATGTCTCCACCGCCGAGATTCAGGATGCGACGCCCGCCGCGCAAATCGCCCATATCGCCCTGCGCGATTGCAAGGGGCCGGGAGAAACGACCGCGGAGTGCCCCGCCCATGCGCTGGAGAATGGCGGCCCCGGCTCCATCGCCGAACAATTGCTGGATGCCCGGCCCGATGTAACATTGGGCGGCGGGGCGAAATATTTCCGCCAGTCCGCCACTGCCGGCAAGTGGCAGGGCCGCAGCCTGCTGGAACAGGCCGAAGATCGCGGCTTCCACCTCGTGACCACGGCGCAGGACATGGCAGCCGTGACTGGCGCGGATCAGGGCACGCCGCTGCTCGGCCTGTTCGCGGATGGCAATCTGCCGGTTCGCTGGCAGGGCCCGAGCGCCAGCTATCACGGCAATCTGGAACAGCCGCCGGTGACTTGCGCCGCCAATCCGGCCCGGCCGGACAGCCAGCCGACCCTTGCGGCGATGACGGGCAAGGCGATCCAGCTTCTCTCCGCCAATCCGAACGGCTTTTTCCTGCAAGTGGAAGGCGCCTCCATCGACAAGCAATCGCACGCTGCCAATCCCTGCGCCCAGATCGGTGAAACCGTCGATCTGGACGAAGCGGTGCAGGTCGCCATCGAATTCGCGAAGCAGGACGGCCATACGCTGGTGATCGTCACCGCCGACCATGCCCATGCGGGGCAGATCGTCTATCCGGATGCCCATGTGCCGGGCCTGTCGCAGTCCTTGCTGACCAGCGATGGCGCGGTCATGACGGTCAGCTATGGCAATGCGGAAGAAGGTTCCATGGGCCATACCGGCACGCAATTGCGCGTCGCCGCCTATGGCCCGCGCGCCTTCAACGTTACGGGCCTGCTGGACCAGACCGATATCTTCCATGTCATGCGCGATGCGCTGGGCCTGGCAGACGGCGGGGAATAGGGCCGTTACAGCCCCATCTGGCTGAGCGTCATATGGTCATCCGGGCGGCGGCCCAGCGGCCAGTGGAACTTGCGTTCCGCCACGGTGATCGGCCGGTCATTTATGCTGGCCACCCGCCAGCGCATCAGGCCGTTTTCATCAAATTCCCAGTTCTCGTTCCCATAGGCGCGGAACCACTGGCCGCCGCGGTCATGGAATTCATAGGCGAAGCGCACGGCAATGCGATTGCCGCGAAAGGCCCACAATTCCTTGACCAGCCGGTAATCCAGTTCACGCGCCCATTTGCGGGTCAGGAATTCCTCTATGGCGGCGCGGCCGGTGAAGATCTCGTCCCGATTCCGCCATTTGCTGCCGGGGGTATAGGCCAGCGCCACGCGGGCCGGATCGCGGCTGTTCCAGGCGTCTTCTGCCATGCGGACCTTGCGGGCGGCGCCCTCTTCCGTGGTGAAAGGCGGCAGTGGCGGGCGTTGTTCGTCCATGATTATTCTCCGTTCCGGCCCGTTAGCTGCGCACGCAGCAGGGCGTTTTCCTGTTCCAGCGCCCGGCAGCGGTCACGCAGGCGGGTCACGCCCGCTTCCATTTCCGCCGGGGTCAGGCGCGGGGTGATATGTTGCGGGCAATTCCAGTCGAACGCCGCAAGTTGCATGTGGATGATGCGTTCGGGCACGGCCCGGTAATCCGGATCGAACACCGCCGCTTCCAGTTCGGCATTCTGCCCCAGCGGCACTATTCGGGCATGGGCAAGGATCTTCAGCCGGGCGCGGCGGGCAAGATCCGGCAGGATCAGCGCAACGCGCCCATCGCCGCTGATATTCCCTGCGCTGACATATTGGCGGTTGCCGCGATAATCGGCGAAAGCAAGCGTGGTTTCATCGATCACTTTCAGGAAGCCCGGCGGGCCGCCACGATGCTGGACATAAGGCCAGCCGCCTTCGCCCACGCTGGCAAGGAAGAACATGTCCCGCCCGGCGATGAAATCCCGCTCATTCTCCGTGAAGCGATCGGATTCGCGGTGGCCGCGAAAATCGCGATAGACCCGGTCGCTGCCCATCTCTTCCTGGATGGCGCGGATGCGCGGCGTGGTGACGATATCGAGAAATCCGTAGGCCATGGAAAATCCTCCGAAAAAGGGGGCGGACCGGAAGGGACAGGGGTGCGGGGGTGGATCCGGTCCGCCCCGCCCGGTCACGCCGCCTCGAGGACGCGCACGACGGGGAAATCAATTTCGGTATCGGCCACCAGGTTCAGCAGATTGGTGAAGATGTTTTCCGCCGCGATGGCGATGATCTCCACGATCTGGCCATCCGCGTAACCAACCTCGCGCAGTTCGGCGATATCGGCGTCGCTCACCCGGCCCCGTTCGGCCGCAACCTTTGCGGCAAAGCGGACTGCGACATCCGCCCTGGCATCGCCCGATCGTCCGCGCCGGTTCAGCTCGATTTCCTCCGGCGCGATCCGGGCGAGGTTGAGGCCGAGATAGCTATGGGCCGAAAGGCAATATTCGCAGCCATTCACTTCGGCCACGGCCAGGGCGATGCGTTCGCGCGTCTTCACGTCCAGCGCCTTGGCCAGCGCGCCATTATTGGCCTTATATCCCTGCAGGACTGCGGGGCTCTGGGCGATCAGGCGGAACATGTTGGGCACTGCGCCCAATTGCTTGTGGACGGCATCGAGGATCGGCTTCGACGCTTCGGGAACATCGTCACGGGCAGGGATGGTCAGACGGGACATTTCATTTCCTTTCTCTGGGTCGGATCCGGGGGTCGGTCCGAACGAGGAGAGAAATGGCCCTTTCCCTTTTGATAGATAATCCGCTAATTCTGAGAAGAATAATCTCATAAAGTGGAACAATGATGGACCGGCTGGAAGCGATGACCATCCTGTTGCGGGTGGTGGATACGGGCAGTTTTTCTGCGGCCAGCCGGGCCTTGGGCGTGCCGCTGCCAACTGTCAGCCGCAAGGTGGGCGAACTGGAAGATCATCTCGGCACGCGGTTGCTGGCACGCACCACGCGCAAGCTGGCCGTGACGGAAGCGGGCGCCGCCTATATCGCCTCCGCCCGGCGCATATTGGAGGAAGTGGACGAGGCGGAGAGGCTTGCCTCGGGCGAATTCCAGGTGCCGCGTGGCACGCTGGTGCTGACGGCGCCGGTCCATTTCGGGCAACGGCATGTCCTGCCCGTGGTGAACGAATTTCTATCCGCCTATCCGGAAATCAATGTCCGGCTGGTCCTGACCAACAGCAATCTGCACCTGCTGGACGACCACGTGGATATTGCCCTGCGCATCGGGCACCTGCCCGACAGCATGATGAAGGCGGTCCGAATCGGCGGGATGCGCATCGTGGTCTGCGCCAGCCCGCGCCTGATCGCCGCGCATGGAGAACCGAAACGGCCGGAAGAACTGGCGGACATGCCGATCGTCAATTTCGAATTCCTCCATCCCTCCGCCGTCTGGCCCTTCCGCCCGGCGGGGGATCGCGCGTCAGTGGACGTGCCCACCATGCCCCGGCTGAACGTCTCCACTTCGGAAGGGGCGGTGGAAGGGGCGATCGCCCATGTCGGCGCCACCCGCGTCCTGCATTATCAATGCGCGGATGCTGTCAGGAAAGGCGATCTGCGCCTGTTGCTGGAAGATTTCGAAAGCGAACCCCTGCCCGTTCACCTGCTGCATTCGGGCAATGGGCCGTTACCCACCAAGATGCGCGTTTTCCTGGATTTTGCCGCCAGTCGCCTGCGGCAGGCCCTCCACCAACCAGGCGCCGGGGCATAGCGGCAGGCAGATCAGTCCAGCCGTTTGCCTATCGTGCAGACGGGCTGTTCTTCGTAACCCAGCGCGGCGTAGAAATCCTTCGCCGCGTCATTGCCGGCCCGGACCATCAGCTGGATCTTGGGGCACCCCTGTTCCCGCAACCAGGCTTCCGCCGCGTCCATAAGCAGGCGGCCAATCCCCTGGCCGCGGTGCGCGGGGTCGACGGCAAGGTAATAGACCCAGCCGCGATGCCCGTCATACCCGGTCATCACGCTGCCGAACACGGCCCCGTCATCCTTGGCCAGCAGGATCGCGGAAGCGGGCGTTTCCAGCGCCCGATCGTAATCCGCCACCGGATCGTTCCACGGCCGGGTCAGCCCGGCGGCCTGCCACAGCTTGACCACCTCTTCGCGGTCGCTGGCGCCGGCGGTGAAGATCGCGGCGGTCAATTTCGTCCTGTCATTCCCACTCGATCGTGCCGGGCGGTTTCGACGTATAGTCATAGACCACGCGGTTGATGCCCTGGACCTCGTTCACGATGCGGGTCGCCACGCGGGAAAGGAAACCGGCGTCGAAGGGATAGACATCGGCGGTCATGCCGTCAGTGCTGGTCACCGCGCGCAATCCGCACACACTGTCATAAGTGCGGCTGTCGCCCATCACGCCCACGGTCTTGACCGGCAGCAACACGGCAAATGCCTGCCATATCGCGTCATAGAGGCCGGCATTGCGGATCTCTTCCAGATAGATCGCATCGGCCTTGCGCAGGATGTCGCAACGTTCCTTCGTCACTTCTCCCGGAATACGGATCGCCAGGCCGGGGCCGGGGAACGGGTGCCGGCCGACGAATATCTCCGGCAGGCCAAGTTCGCGGCCCAGTTCGCGCACTTCGTCCTTGAACAATTCGCGCAAGGGTTCGACCAGCGCCATGTTCATGCGTTCCGGCAGGCCGCCGACATTGTGATGGCTCTTGATCGTGACGGAGGGGCCGCCGGTGAAGCTGACGCTTTCGATCACGTCGGGATAGAGCGTGCCCTGGGCCAGGAAATCGGCGCCGCCGATCTTCTTCGCTTCCGCCTCGAACACGTCGATGAAGGTCTTGCCGATGAACTTGCGCTTCTTCTCGGGGTCGGAAACGCCGTCCAGCCCGCCCATGAACAGGTCTTCGGCATCCACATGGACCAGCGGGATATTGTAATGCCCCTTGAACAGGCTGACGACTTGTTCCGCTTCGCCCATGCGCATCAGCCCGTGATCGACGAAAACGCAGGTCAGCTGTTCGCCGATCGCTTCATGAATCAGCACAGCGGCCACGGCGCTGTCCACGCCGCCGGAAAGGCCGCAGATCACCTTCTTGTCGCCCACCTGTTCGCGGATTTCGGCAATCTTGGTCTTGCGGAATTCGGCCATGGTCCAGTCGCCCGCGCAGCCGCAGACATGGCGGACGAAATTGGCCAGCAGCTTCGCCCCGTCGGGCGTATGCACGACTTCGGGATGGAACTGCGTGCCGTAATATTTGCGTTCTTCATCCGCGATCACGGCAAAGGGCGCGCCGTCGCTGATGGCAACGATCTTGAACCCTTCGGCAAAGCGGGTGACCTTGTCCCCGTGGCTCATCCACACCTGATGGCGTTCACCCACGTTCCACAAACCGTCGAACAAGGCGCATTCTTCCGTCACGGTCAGGAAGGCGCGGCCGAATTCGCCGCCATCGCCGGTTTCATGGCCGGGCCGCACTTCGCCGCCCAGCTGGTGGGTCATCACCTGCTGGCCATAGCAGATGCCGAGAATCGGCAGCCCGCTGTCGAACAGTTTCTGCGGCGCACGGGGTGATCCTTCTTCCGGCACGCCGGCGGGCGAACCGGAGAAGATGATCCCCTTGGGCTTCAGCCGTTCAAAGGCTTCTTCAGCCATGGTGAAGGGGGCGATTTCGGAATAGACCCCGGCTTCGCGCACGCGCCGCGCGATGAGCTGGGTCACCTGACTGCCGAAATCGACGATAAGGATGGAATCGGGAAGATGCTGGGCGTCCATGCTGGCGCGTTAAGCGCTTGCCGGGCGCGCTGTCCAGCCAGCCATGCAGCGAACCGGGCACAGCATTGCTTTCAGGCAACAAAACCTGATTGCAAAATATGCAACTCCCCTCGCAGAATTCGCATTTGCACAATCAAATGGTGCAGCGCACATAGGCTTCGACAAAGCACAACCGGGGGATGACCAACGAAAGGCGGTCGAACCAGTTGAAGGAAACAGCCATGCGCAAGATCGTCATCACTGCCCTCGCCGCCATCACAGCCGCCGGTGCTTTTGCCGGTCCGGTCGCGGCTGAAGAAACATCCGTCGCCGTCTCCGTCGCCGATCTGGACCTGTCCAGCGCGGAAGACACGCAGACGCTGAACGCCCGCATCAATTCGGCCGTCAACACGGTTTGCCCGCGTCCCGACGTCCGTGACCTGAAGGCCAATGTGGCCTGGGAAGAATGCAAGGCCGAAGCGCGTTCCGGCGCGCTGAACCAGGTCGCCTTCGCCCGCCCGTTCGAGGGTGTGGAGCTGGCCAGCGCATTCTGATCGATTTTAACGCTTTACGGACGGCCGCGCCCCTCCGGGGTGCGGCCGTTGCTTCACCAACATTCAAGAATTGAAAGGACACACCATGCTGCGTCTGATGAAAGCCATCCTGGATTCCTACATTTCCCATGCCGGCAAGTATCCGCTGCCGATGCACTGGACCATCTGAATCCGCCGAAAAATTCGGAAACGAACAAGACGGCTGCCCTACGGGGCGGCCGTTTTCGCATCTGCGGTATCCAATTGAAAATACTGATGCAAAAAGCGCAACACCCCGCGCAGTTTTAGCATTTGCGCTCATCCTTGCTGCGCTGCACCATCCGTTCAGCCAAAGCAGAAAGCCCGGATGTCCGCAGACGGGCGACTGACAACTCCTTTGAAAGGATAATGCCATGCGCCGTCTTCTTTCCGCCACCCTCGCCGCCGCGTTCCTGGCCGGTGCCGCCGCACCTGCCACGGCCGAAGACCTGCGGATCCGGATCGACCTGGGGCAGCTGGATATCGCCAATCCGGCCGATGTCGAAGCGATCAAGGATCGCATCGAAATAGCCGTTTCGCGCGCCTGTGCCGAAGCCGTGCGCTTCCCGGCCGAAGTCCGCTCCATCGCGGATTGCAAGGCCGATGGCACCGCCAAGGCTTTCGCCGAAGTCGATGCTCGCCGGGCGCTGGTCGCCGCGAACTGACGACGCGGGAGCGGGCTTCAGGGTCGCTACGCTCCGGCCATCGCCCTGCAAGGCGATGCTTACGGCCGCTCCGCAACGGGGCGGCCGTTCCCGTTTGCAGCATTGATTCGCGCAACGGCCCCCGCGCGGAGAGCTGCACAGGGCAAAAGCCTGTGGAGGACGAACAGGCGAACTTCCCTTAGGGGCAGTGGATTCCTATATACTCGCCATGGCAGAGAACTCTGATAACGTCGCACCCAAGAACGGCTATGGCGCCGAAAGCATCAAGGTCCTGAAAGGGCTCGATGCGGTCCGCAAACGGCCCGGCATGTATATTGGCGATACGGACGACGGTTCCGGCCTCCACCACATGGTGTTCGAGGTATCCGACAACGCGATCGACGAAGCGCTGGCCGGCCATTGCGACCTGGTCCTGATCGAACTGAATGCCGATGGTTCGGTAAGCGTGGAAGATAATGGCCGCGGCATCCCGGTGGACATCCACAAGGGCGAAGGCGTTTCCGCCGCCGAAGTCATCATGACCCAGCTTCATGCCGGCGGAAAGTTCGAAAACACCAGCGATGACAATGCCTACAAGGTATCGGGCGGATTGCACGGCGTGGGCGTGTCCGTCGTCAACGCCCTGTCCGAATGGCTGGAACTGACCGTCTGGCGGGAAGGCAAGGAACACTGGATGCGCTTCGAGCATGGCGATGCCGTCGCCCCGCTGGAAGTGAAGGGCGATGCCCCGAAGGTTGAACAGAACCCGGATGAAAACGGATTCAAGAAGGGCACCCGCGTAACCTTCCTGCCCTCCACCGACACGTTCAAGAATGTGACCGAGTTCGATTTCGAAAAGCTCGAACACCGCTATCGCGAACTGGCCTTCCTCAATTCCGGTGTGCGCATCAAGCTGCGCGACCGGCGCAAGGAAGAAATGGCGGAGCACGATCTGTTCTATGAAGGCGGGATCGCTGCCTTCGTGAAGTATCTGGACCGGAACAAGCAGGCCCTCATCGCCGATCCGATCTCCGTCTCCGCGGAAAAGGACGGCATCGGCATCGACGTGGCGCTGGAATGGAACGATTCCTATTACGAAAACGTGCTGTGTTTCACCAACAACATCCCGCAGCGTGACGGAGGCACCCATCTGGCCGCCTTCCGCGCGGCATTGACCCGCACGCTCAACAATTACGCCGCGGCGTCCGGCCTGCTGAAGAAGGAAAAGGTTTCCCTCTCCGGCGAAGATATGCGCGAAGGCCTGACCGCGATCGTTTCAGTCAAGCTGCCCGATCCGAAATTCGGCAGCCAGACGAAGGACAAGCTGGTCAGTTCCGAAGTCCGTCAGCCGCTGGAAAGCCTGATGGGCGAAAAGATGACCGAATGGCTGGAGGAAAATCCGGCCGATGCGAAAGCCATCATCCAGAAGGTCATCGATGCCGCCGCCGCCCGCGAAGCGGCGCGCAAGGCGCGCGAGCTGACCCGGCGCAAGGGCGCGATGGATATCGCCAGCCTGCCGGGCAAGCTCAGCGATTGCCGCGAACGCGATCCTTCGCTGTGCGAACTCTTCCTGGTGGAGGGTGATTCCGCAGGCGGTTCGGCCAAGAGCGGGCGCGACAGCCAGTATCAGGCGATCCTGCCCCTGCGCGGCAAGATCCTGAATGTGGAACGTGCCCGGTTCGACCGGATCATCAGTTCCAAGGAAGTCGGCACGCTGATCCAGGCGATGGGCACGGGGTTGCGTGACGAATTTAACCTGGAAAAGCTGCGTTATCACAAGATCGTGATCATGACCGACGCCGACGTCGACGGCGCGCATATCCGCACCCTGCTGCTGACCTTCTTCCATCGCCAGATGCCGGAGATCATCAAGGCCGGGCACCTCTACATCGCCCAGCCGCCGCTGTTCAAAGTCGCGAAGGGCCGGAGCGAGGTATATCTGAAGGATCAGCCCGCGCTGGACCGTTATCTGGTCGATGCCGGGCTGCAAGGCCGCGTTCTGGAAACGCAAGGCGGCGCGCGTGGCGGGGAAGAATTGCGCGCACTGGTCGAACATGCGCTGCGCATGAAAAGCCTGATGGGCTTCGTCCCGCGCAAATATTACTCGCCCGCGATCGAAGCGATGGCGCTGAGGGGGGCGCTCGCGCCTGACCTGTCCGCCGACGAACGGCAGGCAGCGCTGAACCGCGCCGCCGCGCAATTGCAACTGGGCGATCCGGATGCAGACTGGTCGGCCGAACTGACGGCCGACGGCACGATCCGCTTCAACCGCACATGGCGCGGCGTGACCGATGCCTATCTGATCGAACCGGGCTTTGTCGGCAGCGCCGAAGCGCGCAAGCTGCATAGCCGGGCGCAGGAACAGGCGGATGTCTATGATGCGCCGTCCCGCCTGACGCGCGGCAGCGCCGATGCGGAACCCGAAGCGCAGGCCAACGCCGATGAAGATGGCGAGGACGCGGCCCCCGCAGCGGCAGGGGGTGACATCACCCTGCCCAGCAAGCTGCTGGAAGCCGTGCACGCCGCCGGGCGCAAGGGCCTTTCGGTCCAGCGTTACAAGGGCCTGGGCGAAATGAATGCGGAACAATTGTGGGAAACCACGCTGGATCCGGACAATCGCTCCATGCTGCAGGTGAAGGTCGAAGATGCGGACGTGACCGACGAGATCTTCACCCGACTGATGGGCGATGTGGTGGAACCGCGCCGCGAATTCATCCAAGACAACGCGCTGAACGTCGCCAATCTCGATATCTAGCAGGGCCGCACCGGCGCTTTCGCCGGGAACGCTTCAGCATGAACGAAACGGGCAGCCATTGCCGCCCGTTTCTGTTCTCAACCATCAGTCGCGCTTGTCCGGCACGCTATTGGTCGAAGCATCCGGCGCCACCGACTGCACGCCCTGCCCTTCGCGGCGATACATGCCGGTGACGGTGATTTCATCCGGCGAACTATCCGCTTCCGGCAGGCGATAGACAGCGCCATCGGCCACGGTGAAATAGCCGGCACGGCCGCCGAAATCCTCGATCATGATCCGGCGATTATCGTCCATGCGCGTATAGGTGCCACTGCTGGTCCTGCCGTCGCCAGCCGTATATTCATAGCTGTCGTCTTCAGCGTTCAGCGTCAGCCGTTCGATCGATCCGTTTTCACTCGGCTTGGTATAAGTGCCAGAATAATCGACGCTATCCAGTGCATCGGCCGGGGGTGACGCCATCGGTTCAGGCTTCGCTGCCTCCAGCGCTGCTGTTTCCATCGGGGCCGGTTCCACCTCATCCGCGGGCGTGGCTTCGCCGCAAGCCGCAAGCAACGCCATCGGGGCGGTGACAGTCAGGGCGATCAGGCTACGCATCTCAGTCTCCTCCTGTTTACCTCAGCAGGAACGGGGCGTTGCAGTAGCGTTTCCCATTTGGTTCTGAAATGCGGCGAACCGTGCCGCAGCTTCCGACCAGCAGTGGCGAGGGGCCGGAAGGCTGTGTGACGCGGAAAAGCGGGCGGACGGATCCGCCCGCTTTTCATTCCGGATCCGGTAAAATTCAGGCGGGCTTGTCAGCCGCCATTTCGGAAGAGGCATCGGCGGCTTCGATGGCGCCATCGTCTTCCGCGAGGCTGTACATGTTGGAATACATGATCTCATCCACGCTGGTTTCGGCGTCGGGAAGGTAATAGATTGCCCCTTCGGCGACTGCGAAATAGCCCGGCTCGCCATCGAAATCCTCGACCATGATGCGGTTGCCGTCGACCTTGGTGAAGCTGCCTTCCGTCTCTTTGCCATTGGCGGCGATATAGGTGTAGCTGGAACCTTCGGCATCGAGGGTGAGGCTGGCCTTGGAACCGTTGATCCGGGTCAGCGTGTAAGTGCCGGCATAATCCAACGTTTCAAGCGAATCGGCGGGGACGGGGGGCATTGCCGGCTCTTCAGGCGCAGCGGCCACTTCTTCCGGCGCCGGCTCGGGCGCGCTTTCACCGCAGGCGGCCAGCAGGGCCAGCGGCGCAACTGCCGTGATGGCCAGGGGGAATCTCATCAGTGTCTCCTTTTGATTATTGGACCCGGAGGCACTCTGTGTAAGACGTGAATTGCGCATCGCACAATAGGGTTCTGGCGCATCGCACAATCCATGAAGCGAGCAGAGCAGCCGCTTGTGGCAGGGCAAATTTGGTCCCGCACCCGCCACCGGCAAGAATCCTGCGGAGGCTCCGGCCGGAGGGTAAGATACCACCCTCTCCAAGACTTCACCTTGCGCATCGCCGCAATGAAAATTGCGCGGAAATATTTGGGCCATGCTGCCGAAATTCTTGCGAGCCGAGCCTAGCTTCGGGATAAATTACATCCGGAATACGCCAAAACGCGGAGATGCGGGAATCGGCGCCTCCAGACAGGCGGCGAGCGAAAGGCCCAGCACATCGCGTGTCTGCACCGGGTCGATCACCCCGTCATCCCACAGCCGCGCCGTGGCGTAATAGGGATTGCCTTCGCTTTCATATTTCTGGCGGATCGGCGCCTTGAATGCCTCTTCCTCTTCCCGCGACCATTTATCCGCATCGCGGTTGACCGTTGCCAGCACGCTGGCGGCCTGTTCACCGCCCATCACGCTGATGCGCGCATTCGGCCAGGTGAACAGGAAGCGCGGGGAATAGGCGCGGCCGCACATGCCGTAATTGCCCGCGCCAAAACTGCCGCCGATCACCACGGTGATCTTGGGCACCTGTGCCGTCGCCACCGCGGTAACGAGCTTGGCCCCGTGCTTGGCGATGCCTTCCGCCTCATATTTCCCGCCGACCATGAAGCCGGAGATATTCTGCAGGAACAACAGCGGGATGCCCCGTTGGCAGGCCAGTTCGATGAAATGGGCGCCCTTCACCGCGCTTTCGGAAAACAGCACGCCATTATTGGCCAGGATCGCCACCGGCATACCCCAGACATGGGCAAATCCGCAGACCAGCGTGCTGCCGTAATGCGCCTTGAATTCATGGAATTCGCTGCCATCCACGATCCGCGCGATCACTTCATGCACGTCATAGGGTGCGCGCACATCCTGCGGGATCAGCGAATAGATATCCTCGGCCGCGAATTTCGGCGGGCGCGGTTCGCGCTGTTCCGTAATCGCCCCTTCGCCTGTGCCGAGATGGCTGACGATATCGCGCAGAATGGTCAGCGCATGTTCGTCATTCTCTGCCAGGTGATCGACCACGCCGGATTTCTTCGCATGCAGATCGCCCCCGCCAAGATCCTCGGCGCTGATCTCCTCCCCCGTGGCGGCTTTTACCAGAGGCGGCCCGGCAAGGAAGATCGTCCCCTGTTCGCGCACGATCACGCTTTCATCGCTCATCGCCGGGACATAGGCGCCGCCCGCCGTGCAACTGCCCATGACGCAGGCAATCTGCGGGATCTGCAGCGCGGACATATTGGCCTGGTTGTAGAAGATGCGCCCGAAATGATCCCTGTCGGGGAAGACTTCGGCCTGATGCGGCAAGTTGGCGCCGCCGCTATCGACCAGATAGAGGCAGGGCAGGCGGTTTTCCTGCGCGATCTCCTGCGCGCGCAGGTGCTTCTTCACCGTCATCGGGTAATAGGTGCCGCCCTTCACCGTGGCATCATTGGCCAGCACCATGCATTGCCGGCCGGACACGCGGCCCACACCCGCGATCAGGCCTGCACCGGGCACTTCGTCGGAATAGAGGCCATTGGCGGCCAGTTGCCCGATTTCGAGAAAGGGCGAACCCGGATCGAGCAGCCTTTCCACCCGTTCGCGCGGGAGCAGCTTGCCGCGCGACACATGCCGTTCCCGGCTCCGTTCCGATCCGCCCAATGCGGCCCGGGCAATTTTGTCGCGCAGTTCCGCCGCCAGGCCGCGATTATGTTCGGCCCGTGCCCTTGCCTCCGGACTGTCGAGGTCGATCTTGCTGGTCAATACGGGTGCGCTCACGCGGCTAGCCTCTCCAAAAACTCGTTTCGGAAGAGACTAGCCGCGCGTGAACGCAAGGCCAAGCCGTTGGGGATTACTCCCCCATATCGAGATGTTCGGCGAAGAAGGGCAGCACCACGGAATTGAAGCGCGGGCCGATCTTGTTGACGTGATCGCCTTCATAAGTTTCGAAAATATGGTCCACGCCGAACTTCTCCAGCTCTTCATGGATCATCGTATCGTCGGCGATCAGGCCATCCGCCGTGCCGACATCGGACCCGATGGCATCGAAGCTCTTGAGCGCGGAAAGATGGCTGGCAACCATGGCCAGCGGCGAGTTATTGGCCCATTTGGCGATCACCAGCTGGTCCACCTCGCCTTCTTCCGTGATCGGGAAATCGACATAGTAGGGCGGGTTGTTCGGGTTTGGCGCCCAGGCGGTGGCCGATGCCAGGCCGGCGCGCATACCGAAGCCGGCATTGTCCACATTCTCATAGGGAACGGCGGCCATGGCCTTGGCCGATTCCACCGTTTCGCTGCGCGGCGATACGCAGCAGGCGCTCTGCGCCCAGATGCTGTCGAACTTTTCCGGATGAGTCATGGCGATCACCCAGGTTCCGTATCCGCCCATGGAATGACCGGCCAGGCCGCGCCCTTCGCGCGTGGCGATGGTGCGATAATTGGCATCGATATAATCGACCAGGTCCGTCGCCACCCAGTCGCGGAAATTGCCGACCGTGACGGAATTGGAATACATCGATCCGCCCATCTTCGTCAGCGTATCGGGCACGACGACGATGAATTCGCGCCCCGCAGCAGCATTGTCCGCCACGGCGGTGGGCACATTCATGAAGTTGTAGAAATTGTGCCCGTCAATGGCGAAGCCGTGGAGGTAATAGACCACGGGATAGCGGCGGTCCGGGTCTTCCCCATAGGACGGCGGCAGCACCACCATGGCTTCCCGCGTCGTGGCGTTCCCTTCCAGATTGCCTTCGAGCGAAGGTCCGGGAACCATCGGCCGTTCCACCTTGATGCCTGCGGGCACTGCCGCTTCGGGTGCGGTGATATTCTGCGCGGCAAGCGGGGTGGCGGCCAGCGCCAGCAGCGCGGCACCGGCAAATGCGGTGATCTTCATGATGTCTCCCTCTCCCTTGGGTCCGGTTTTCAAGCGCCCGGCTGCAACAGCCGATCATTGGCTGCAAGAACTATTCTGTCGCTAATTGTCGTCCCTGCGAAGCGCAAGCGGCGTCCGGGTTTCCCCGCACGGCCTCAGGCGCCGAGCAGTTCCCGGCCGATCAGCATTCGCCGGATCTCGTTAGTGCCCGCGCCGATATCCAGCAGCTTGGCATCGCGCAGATAGCGTTCCACCGGCCAGTCCGTGGTGTAGCCCGCACCGCCCAGCGCCTGCACCGCCTCCCCCGCGACGCGGAAGGCATTTTCGCTCGACAACAGGATCACGCCGGCAGCATCGAACCGGGTTGTCTGCCCCGCCGTGCAGGCGCGGGCGACGGCATAAGTATAAGCGCGCGCCGATTGCAGCGCGACATACATATCCGCCACCTTGGCCTGCATCAGCTGGAAGGATCCGATCGGCTTCCCGAACTGTTCCCGCTCGCGCAGATAGGGGATCACGCAATCCAGACATGCCTG
The DNA here is from genome assembly GCF_001008165.2 of Croceibacterium atlanticum. Classification (NCBI taxonomy): domain Bacteria; kingdom Pseudomonadati; phylum Pseudomonadota; class Alphaproteobacteria; order Sphingomonadales; family Erythrobacteraceae; genus Croceibacterium; species Croceibacterium atlanticum. The sequence continues at coordinate 2,124,359 of NZ_CP011452.2, forward strand.
CATGATGCCCAATTGGACCCCGGCCAGCACGGCACGTTCATAATCCAGCCCGCTCATCAGCACTTTCACGCCCTGGCCGACTTCGCCCAGCACATTGGCATCGGGGACGAAGCAATCATCGAACACCAATTCGCTGGTGGGCGATCCGCGCATTCCCATTTTCCCGATCTTCTGCGCGGGCTTGAAGCCGTCGAAACCCTTTTCAACGAGGAAAGCGGTGATGCCTTTCGACTCGGCCGATGGATCGGTCTTGGCATAGACCACCAGCACTTGCGCCTGGTGGCCATTGGTGATCCAGAATTTCGTGCCGTTCAGCTTCCACCCGCCATCGACCCGGTCAGCGCGCAGTTTCATCGATACGACATCCGAACCGGCGCCCGGCTCGCTCATCGCCAAAGCGCCGACATGCTCTCCTGAAATCAGGCCGGGCAGGTGCTTCGCCTTCTGGTCCGCGCTGCCCCAGCGGGCAATCTGGTTGATGCAGAGATTGGAATGCGCGCCATAGGACAGGCCGACCGAGGCGCTGGCGCGGCTGACTTCCTCGATCGCGATGACATGTTCGGCATAACCGAGGCCAAGCCCGCCATCCGCTTCCGCCACGGTGATGCCATGCAGGCCCAGTTCACCCATTTGCGGCCACAGATCCTGCGGGAAATATTCTTCCCGATCCACCTTTTCGGCCAGCGGTGCAATCTGCTCGTCAGCAAAACGGGCCACGCTTTCGCGGATCATTTCCGCTTCTTCGCCAAGGCCGAAATCGAATTCGGGTGTCGCTTTCATGGTTTCTTTCCTCTTCCGCCATTGCGCATAGCAAGCGCGGGCCTCACCGCAAACTGGTTACATCAGAAACAAGGTGCCATTTCCGAGGATAAAATTCACTTGGAAGTGTGCCGCGATAAGCTACGTATTCAGCAAGAAGGATCGCTTTGAGTACCCAACCTAACATGATGTGGCCCGCAGGATTGCCGCCTGCGCCTGACTTTTCAGGCGAGGAAGCGCGTATGCGCATTCTGCGTTCCTACAATCTCGACGATCTGGTGGACGATCCGGAGCTGACGGCCCTCGCCAATCTGGCAGGCAAATTATGCGCCACGCCGATCGCGCTGGTCAGCCTGGTGGATAGCGAATCGCAGCATTTCCTCGCGCGGGACGGGCTGGAATCGCGCACCACGCCCCGCAATGCATCTTTCTGCGCCCATGCCATGCAATTCGGCGAAGTGATGGAAGTGCGCGATGCAACAGCGGATGATCGCTTTGCCGGCAACGCCCTGGTCACCGGGGAGCCGCATATCCGGTTCTATGCCGGGCAGCCGCTGATTTCGCAGGAAGGTGCCCCGCTGGGCGCGCTATGCGTGATCGACACTGTTCCGCGCCCCGAAGGGCTCAACGATTTCCAGCGTGAAGGGCTGGCCGTGCTGGGGCAGGCAGTGATGCGCCGCCTGCGCGCCCGCCGCGCCCTGCTGGAAAGCCGCCGGGAGGCGAAGAAGAACGAACGGCAATTGCGCGCCCTTGCCGATTCCCTGCCCGATATCGCATGGTCGGCGAACAGCGATGGCAAGGTCGATTATTTCAACCGCCGCTGGCACGAATTTACCGGAATCGCGGCGGATCGTTCACGCGAGGAACGGCGCGATGTGATCCACCCGGACGATTTCGCGGAATCCCATGCGCTGTGGCTGGAAGCCGTGGCCAAGGGTTCCTCTTTCGAAAAGGAATATCGCCTGCGCCGCGCCGATGGCGAATGGCGCTGGATGCTGGTTCGCGCCGAACCCGTCCCCGGCGAAGATGGCAGGCCGCAGCGCTGGTTCGGCACGATGACCGACATCGACGATGCGCATAAATTGTCGGAATCGCGCGAATTGCTGGCCCGCGAATTGTCGCACCGGATCAAGAATATCTTCGCCGTCATTTCCGGGCTGATCACCTTGCTTTCGCGCAAGCGCCCCGAACATCGCGAATTCGGGGAGGAATTGTCTTCCACCATCCGCGCCCTTGGCCGCGCGCATGATTATGTACGCCCCGCCGGCGGCGATCGGCGCGACAGCCTTCATGGAATGCTGGGCGATCTGTTCGGCCCCTACAAATCGGCCGACGGGCAACGCGTGCGGGTGAAGGGGGACGATTCGCCCGTGGCCGCCCGCTCTGCCACGCCGCTGGCGCTGGTGTTCCACGAACTGGCCACCAATTCCGCCAAATATGGCGCGCTTTCCACCGATGATGGCCATGTCGACCTTTCGATTGAAAGCCAGGACGACAAATTGCTGCTGCGCTGGGAAGAAAAGGGCGGCCCGCCCCCGCAGGGCGAACCCAGCGGAGAAGGCTTCGGTTCGCGGCTTGTGGAAATGAGCGTGACCGGCCAGCTGGGCGGTTCCTGGAAACGCAGTTTCGAACCGCAGGGGCTGGTTGTGGAACTGGCACTTTCCAAGGGCGCCGTGGCCCCCTAACCTCGCCCGCATGGATGCTGGCGGCCCCTTCCTGCGCTTCGAGCAGGTGCGCAAGAGCTATGGCTCAACCCGCGCGGTGGATGGCGTGTCGCTGGATGTGGCAGCGCGCAGTTTCGTGGCGCTGGTCGGCGCATCCGGATCCGGCAAATCCACCCTTCTGAAGACGGTCAACCGCCTGACGGAGCCGGATTCCGGGCAGATCCTGCTGGAAGGATCGGATGTGGCGAGCGTCCGCCCGGCCGAATTGCGGCGGAGGATCGGCTATGTCTTTCAGGGGATCGGCCTGTTCCCGCATATGAGCGTGGCGGAAAATATCGGCATATCCCCGCGCATTCGCGGCGAACGGGCACGGCCAGCCCGGATCGCGCAATTGCTGCGACTGGTCGATCTGGAACAGAATCTGGCCACCCGCATGCCCGATGCATTGTCCGGCGGGCAAAGACAGCGTGTGGGCGTGGCCCGCGCACTCGCCGCCGATCCGCATCTCCTGCTGATGGACGAACCCTTCGGCGCGCTGGACCCGGTCACGCGCGATGCGCTGGGCAGACGGGTGCGGGATTTGCACGAAGAACTGGGCCTGACCACGATCATGGTTACGCATGACATGGCAGAGGCCCTGCTGCTGGCAGACCGGGTGCTGGTGATGGATGAAGGGCGCATCGTGGCCGATTGCACGCCCCGGCAATTGCTGACGGGGGAAGGCGGGGAGGTGGCGCAGGCACTGGTGGCCGTTCCGCGCGGCCAGGCCGAGGCGCTGGGCGCGCTTGTGACCAATCCATCGTGAACGACCTGCTGAACACGCTGCTGGGCCTGGGCCGGCCGCTGGCGGAACATGTCCTGCTGAGCGCGGCGGCGCTGGCGCTGGGCATTGTCATCGCCCTGCCGGTGGCCGTCTGGGCCAGCCGGTCCCCCCTGGTCGCGCGCATTGCGCTGGGTTTTGCCGCGCTGATCCAGACGATCCCGGCGCTGGCCCTGCTGGCACTTTTCTTCCCGGTCCTGCTGGCGATGCGCGCCGTGTTCGGGGAAGGGCTGCCGACACTGGGTTTCCTGCCGGCCCTGCTGGCACTGGCGCTGTATGCCGTGCTGCCCATCCTGCGCAATGCAGTGACGGCGCGCGTCAATATGGATGCGGGCGTAATCGAAGCGGCGGACGCTTCCGGCATGACCGGGTGGCAGAAACTGCGCCTTGTCGAAGCGCCGATCACCGCGCCCTATATCATGGCCGGGATCCGCACTGCCGCCGTCTGGGTGATCGGCGCGGCCACACTGGCCACGACTGTTGGCCAGCCGAGCCTGGGCGATCCGATCTTCGCCGGATTGCAGACGCAGAACTGGGTGCTGGTGCTGGCGGGCTGCATTGCCTCTGCCGGGCTGGCGCTGGCGGCGGACGGGCTGCTGGGCCTGATGGAACGGGGCTTCGCCAGCAGGCGGCGCGGCCTGACATGGGCGGGAATCGGCCTGGCCCTGGCCGGCGTGCTGGCCGCTGCCCTTGTCCAACAGGGCCAGTCGCGCGAAACCGTGGTGGTCGGGGCCAAGAATTTCTCCGAACAATTCATCCTCGCCCGGCTGATCGGGAACAGGCTGGAACAGGCGGGCTATGATGTCCGCTATCGCCAGGGCCTTGGTTCGGCAGTGATCCACGGCGCGCTGACCAGCGGGGCGATCGATGTCTATGTCGATTATTCCGGAACGATCTGGGCCAATGAGATGAAGCGGGAAGACACCCCCCCGCGTGAGGAAATGATCCACGAGATCGCCCGCTGGGAACAGGATAGCAGCGGCACATTGCTGCTCGGCTCCCTTGGCTTCGAAAACGCCTATGCCTTCGCCATGCGCGGCGACGATGCGCGGGAAGCGGGGATCGCCTCTCTGGATGACCTGACGCCGATCGCTTCCACCCTGACCATTGGCGGGGATGTGGAATTCTTCGAACGGCCCGAATGGCCCGCCGTGCGCGATACCTATGGCCTGCAGGGCGCCACCACTCGCAGCTTCACCGCCACATTCATGTATGACGCCCTGCAAAGCGGCGCCGTGGATGCGATTGCGGCCTTTTCTTCCGATGGGCGCATCGCGGCGGACCGGCTGACCGTGCTATATGATCCCCGGCGCGCCCTGCCCGCTTATGACGCGCTGTTGCTGATCGCGCCGGACCGCAAGGATGATGAACGCTTCGTCCGCGCGCTGCGCCCGCTGATCGGCGCCATCCCGGTGGAAGCCATGCGGGAGGCGAATTATTCGGTCGATCGGGAAGCACACAAGCGCACGCCTCAACAGGCGGCAAAACAGCTCGCGGCGAGCATATCGGACTGAAAGCGGGGGATCAGCCGGCGAGCCCGGTCCCATCCGGCCAGTCCGGCCCGGCAAGGCCCATCACCTTGAACAGCGCCCCCATCTGATCCGCATCGACCAGCCTTTCCTTCGCCCGCATCAGCGTTTCGCGCTGATCGGGCCGGTGCCGGGCCAGCGCCTCCGCCCGTTGTTCGATACCCAGGGCGCGCAGCCATGCGCCCTGTTCCGCCGTGCCGAGCCATCTGGCATCGCGCGACAGCGCCACGTCCTTCAAGATCGCGAAATCGACCAATGCCGTCAGATCCGCTTCCCCCGGTGCAGCGAAGGGATCGATTTTTTCATGCGCCTTCACCGCCTGCAGGGTGGAACCGAAGCGCGGCTGATCATAACCGTAATCGATGAACAGGGCCGCGCCGCCCTGCTGCGCCAGCCGCCCGGCCACTTCGAAAACGACGGAGGCCGCGCCGGGGCAGGTTTCGAGTATGGTGCCCGCTTCCGCGTCCCGCCGCGCTTCGGGCACGGCGGCTTCCATCGGTTGCCGTCCTGCCATGAAGGTGAAATCATCGCCATCCAGCCCGACCATGCGTTCGCGCCAGCCATGGGGCGTGCGCACCAATTGCCGCACCGGCAGGGCATCGAGAAATTCATTGGCGACCAGCAGGACCGGCCCATCCGTGGGCACGGTTGAAAGATCGGAATGCAGCCGCGCTTCGGGCACGGCGGAAAGCTGGATCGCCTTCAGCTCTGCCGATCCTTCCACGAAATGCACCTGGGGCCGCAGGCCGAACTGCGCCATCGCCCGCAGCGCATCGCGCGCCAGCGTGCCGCGGCCGGGGCCGAGTTCCACATAATGCACGGGCAGGGGCTGCTGCGCCCGCAGCCAGATATCGGCCAGCCACAGCCCCACCAATTCCCCGAACATCTGGCTGATTTCCGGGGCGGTGATGAAATCGCCCGCTTCGCCGAAGGGGTCCTTCGACGCGTAATAGCGGGCATTGGATTCGCCCATATAATGCAGCAGGCTGATCGGCCCGGTGGCCCGGATCAGCCGCCGGAATCTATCCGCCAGCGAACGGTTTTCGCTCATGCCCCGGTGGACGCCGGCCCCGCGGCAGCGCGGCCGCTGGCCAGTTCCGGCCTGCGCAATGCCCAGAAAACCAGCGCCAGCCCGCACAAGATCAGCGGAATGGTCAGCCACTGGCCCATATTCAGGCCGGTCCGCATCGCGAAATCAGCCAGTTGGGCATCCGGTTCGCGGAAGAATTCGACCGTAAAGCGCCCGGCGGAGATCACGCAGACGAAAGTGCCGACCAATATGCCCGGGCGATAACGGGCGCGGGTCATCCAGAACAGCGGCAGCATCACCGCAATCACCAGCGCGCCTTCCAGCAGCGCTTCGTAAAGCTGGCTGGGGTGGCGGGCCACATCGCCCGCACCGGGAAAGACCATTGCCCAGGGCACGTCCGGACCGGCCACGCGCCCCCACAATTCCCCATTGATGAAATTGGCCAGCCGCCCGAACAACATGCCGAAACCGACATTGACGGAAATATAATCGCACACGCGCATGAAGGATATCTGCCCGCGCCACGATACGAAGGCGATTGCCAGGGTCGTGCCGATCAGCCCGCCGTGAAAGCTCATCCCGCCATCCCACAGGCGCAGCAAGTCCCAGCTGACGGTTTCGCTGTCCGTCCAGCCGGTGAACAGTTCCGGCTGGTAGAAAGCGGCATAGCCCAGCCGCCCGCCCAGGATGATGCCCAATGTGCAGTAGAAGAACAGGTCGTCCGCATGGCGTTGCGCCATCGGGCTGCCGGGCGCCTTCACCATTCGGGACAGGTGCCAGTATCCCAGCAGGATGCCGGCCAGATAGGCCAGCGAATAGAAGCGCAGCGTGAAGAAGCCGAGTTCTATCCCCGGGCGCAACCCCAGATCGGCCCAGTAAATCGGCTGGCTCGCCGCAGCGCTCAACAGGTCTGGCATATGAATCGCGTCCCTCCGGTCTGCGCCGCATTGCCATCATTCGCCCGCAAGGCAAACCCCGTGCGCGATTGCATGACGCGGTTCAGCCTTTATGTGGGAGAGCGTGAACACACCGAGAATTTCAAACCAGCGCGCGGTAATAGACCGGCGCAAGCTTGCCGCGGCCGTGGCGGAAGCCGTTTCCGGAAAGGACGCGCAGAAGGCACGCCCGCAAGTGCTGGAACTGCTGCGGGGCGCCTTGCAAGCCGGGCGGGAAGAACTGGGCCGGCGCCTGGCCGAAAAGCCATCCGCCGGGCACGAAGCGACGCATGGCTATTGCTTCCTGATCGACCAGCTGATCCGCGTGCTGCACGATCACGTGGTCCACGATGTCTATCCCAATGCCAATCCCAGCACCGGTGAAAAGCTCGCCCTGATTGCGGTCGGCGGCTATGGCCGCGGCGAAATGGCGCCGCATTCCGATGTGGATATTGCCTTCATCACCCCGATCAAGACGCCCGCCTGGTGCGAACAGGTGATCGAGGCGCTGCTTTATTTCCTGTGGGATCTGGGCCTGCATGTGGGCCATTCCAGCCGATCGCTGGATGAAATGGTGCGCATGGCCAGGGGCGATCTGACCATTCGCACCGCCCTGCTGGAAGGCCGCTATCTCTGGGGCGATCAGGATCTCTACAAGGACGCCAGCCGCCGTTTCTGGAGCGAAGTGGTCCCCGGATCAGAAGCGCAATTCGTGGCCGAAAAGCTGGAAGAACGGAACAACCGGCACAAGCGCATGGGTGACAGCCGCTATGTCGTCGAACCCAATGTGAAGGACGGCAAGGGCGGGCTGCGCGACCTGCAGACGCTGTACTGGATCGGCAAATATAATCACCGCGTGACCAGCGCGGCCGAACTGGTCGATGTCGGCCTGTTCACGCAGAAGGAATACCGCACCTTCCGCCGGGCGGAAAATTTCCTGCTGGCCGTGCGTTGCCACCTGCATACCATCACCGGACGCGGCGAGGACCGGCTGACCTTCGACCTGCAACGGGAAGTGGCGCGGCGCATGAATTTCGCCGACCGGCCAGGCAAGAACGCGGTCGAACGCTTCATGCAGTTCTATTTCCTGCAGGCAAGGAATGTCGGCAATCTGACCGGCGTATTCCTGTCCCACCTTGAAGAGGAAATGGCGGAGCGCAAGCGCAAGCGGGGCCTGTTCTCCCGCCGCGCCAGGAACGTGACCAGGCTGAAAGGCTATGAAGTGGCAGACGGGCGGATCAGCGCGCCCGAGGATGACTGGTTCCAGAACGATCCGATACGCCTGATCGAAATCTTCACCCTGGCCGAACAGCATGGCCTGGAAATCCACCCTGAAACAATGCGCATGGCCCGGCGCGATGCCGAACTTATCAAGGGGCCCGTGCGCAGGGATCCGCGCGCCAATGCGCTGTTCCTGGACCTGCTATGCGGCCGGAAGGATCCGGAAACCGTGCTGCGCTGGCTGAACGAGGCGGGCGTGTTCGGCCGCTTCATGCCGGATTTCGGCAAGGTCAACGCGCAGATGCAGTTCGACATGTATCACCATTACACGGTGGACGAACATACGATCCGCGCGGTCGGCCTGCTGGCACAGATCGAACGCGGAGAACTGACGCAGGATCACCCGATGGCGACGCAGGTGATCCAGAAGATCGCCCATCGCCGCGTGCTCTATGTCGCCACCCTGCTGCACGATATCGCCAAGGGGCGCGGCGGCGATCATTCGGTTCTTGGCGCCGAAGTCGCGATGAAGCTGTGCCCTCGGCTGGGCCTGAACGAGGATGAGACGGAACTGGTCAGCTGGCTGGTGCGGTATCACCTGCTGATGAGCGCCACGGCCTTCAAGCGCGACCTGTCCGATCCGAAGACGATCGACGATTTCGTGGCCGAAGTGCAGACGCTGGAACGGTTGCGGCTGCTTTCATTGCTGACCATCGTGGACATAAGGGCGGTCGGCCCCGGCATCTGGAACAGCTGGAAGCGGCAATTGCTGGGCGAACTCTACGAACTGGCGGAAGAGCGGATGCGGCTGGGCAAGGCGACCCATCGCCGGGCGCAACGCGTCGCCGCGAAGAAGGAACGCGTGGCCGAACTGCTGGGCGACAAGGCTTCCATCATTACCGATCTGGAAGACCGCTTCGACGATGCATACTGGATTGCCGAACCGGAAGACATCATCGCCCGCAACCAGGTGCATTATGCCGCGGCCAAGGCAGTGGAGGACAAATTGTCCATCTACGCCGAATATTATCCGGCGCGCGGCGCAACGCTGGTGACCGTGATCGGGGATGACCATCCGGGCCTGTTCTTCCGCATTGCCGGGGCCATCCACCTGGCGGGCGGAAATATCATCGACGCCCGTATTCATACGACGCGGGTGGGCAAGGCGGTGGACAATTTCCTGGTGCAGAACCCGCTGGGCCAGCCCTTCCGCGAAGAAAGCCAGATCGAGCGGCTGCAATCGGCCATCAAGGATGCACTGGCCGGCAAGATCGAACTGGTGCCGCAGCTGGCCAAACGGCCGCTTGCCCGGCCGCGGGCCGACAATTTCCGCGTCCGGCCGCAAGTGTTCTTCGATAATGACGCATCGGAACGGTTCACCGTCATCGAAGTGAACGCCACGGACCGCCCTGCCCTGCTGAACCGGCTGGCGCGGGCCCTGTTCGAAGCGCAGCTGATCATCAATTCCGCGCATATTACCCAATATGGCGAACGCGCGGTGGACACTTTCTATGTGACCGACCTGTTCGGCCACAAGCTGCACAAGAAGGAACGGCGGCAGAAGGTGGAAGAAGCGCTGCTGGAAGCTGCCGGCAATGCGGTGGAGGATTCCGAAAAGGCCGCCTGAACGGCCAGCCACCGCCTGCCCCGGCAGGTTTGCGGAACGGGCGATCCCTCATTCGCCACCCTTTGTCGCTTGGCGGGTCGATAGTTCCGCCCGTTCACGTACCAGACAGGAAACAACCCCGATCGGCCGCAGCCGAAGAGGGCTGCGGGGTAGGACAAATCAAATCAATGTCATTCATGGGTTTTTTCCCGTTTCGGGCGGCGGATCTGGCAATCGATCTGGGCACCGCCAATACGGTGGTGTTCCTCAAGGGCCATGGCATCGTGCTGGCCGAACCGTCAGTCGTCACGCTTGAGACAATCGGCGCGATCAAGAGCGTGCGCGCCGTGGGCGACGATGCGAAACTGATGCTGGGCAAGACGCCCGACAATGTCGAAACCATCAGGCCGCTGCGCAACGGCGTGATCGCCGATCTCGAAATCGCCGAAGAGATGATCAAGCATTTCATCGCCAAGGCGAAGGCCAATGCCGGCGTGCGGTTGCGCGGCAGCCCGGAAATCGTGCTGTGCGTGCCGTCAGGTTCGACCGTGGTGGAACGGCGGGCGATCCGCGATGCCGCCAGCAATGCGGGCGCGCGCAAGGTCTGGCTGATCGACGAACCGATGGCCGCCGCGATCGGCGCGGATCTGCCCGTCACCCGTCCGGTCGGGTCCATGGTCGTGGATATTGGCGGCGGCTCCACCGAAGTGGGCGTCATGTCGGTTGGCGGGATGGCCGTCACCCTCTCCATCCGCACTGGCGGCGATCACATGGACGAAGCGATTGCCGCCTATGTCCGTCGCACGCATAATCTGGTGATCGGCGAAGCGACTGCCGAACGGATCAAGCTGGAAATCGGCACCGCCACCGTGGCGGATGGCCGGACCCCGCGCCAGACCCGTATTCGCGGGCGCGACGTGGTGCGCGGCGTGCCCACGGAAAAACAGATCGGCGAGGACGAGATTGCCGAAGCCCTGGCGGAAACGGTCGGCCAGGTCGTGGCCGCCGTGCGCAACACGCTGGAAGCTACACCACCGGAAATCGCCGCCGATATCATTGAAGGCGGCATCGTGATGACGGGTGGCGGCTGCATGTTGCACGGGCTGGACACGGTCCTGACCGAAGCAACCGGCCTGCCAGTGATGCTGGCGGAAGATCCGCTCCACTGCGTGGCCCGCGGCGCTGGCCGCGCGCTGGAAGATTTCGAATATCGCGGCGTGCTGCACCCGGTCTGACAGCCGGGCGCGGCTCCGCCCGCTGGATCAGTGACGCATTCCGATGGCACGCGGCGGGCGCGGCACCGGAAGCGGGCGCCCGAAATTATCGAATAATTGGGCTGTATCACTGTCCCATTCATCGCCCGGCCGGAAACCCAGCCGTTCCACCACGGCTGCATGCAGCGGTAGATGGAATTGCACGCCGCCCACGCCTTCGCGCAGCCAGACGATGCGGCCGCCAATATCCACCAGGCGTTCGAAATGCAGCATTACCCGGTCGCCCGGCACAAGATCCGCGTCTTCCGCTTCGATCATGCAGCCGCCCGTGGAAAGATCGGTCACGAATATTCGGCAGGGGCGCTCATCAATGCGGGCTTCCACCTCCACATCGACGACCACCCGTTTGGATGTACGTTCGTCCACCGTAAGTCTCCTCGACAATAAACCTATTGCCGACCCGTTCGGTGACCCCCCTCGAAAAAAGGATCCCTGAGCTTTTCGCTTCTGCGAGATAGTTTCACGCCAGGCAGCTTGCGAAACCCTGAAGCGAGATGCTTAACGGTGCAGTCAGTTAACAGCTGGCGAGCAGGCTCAACCGCCCCGTTTTCCGAATAATGCAGTGCCTACCCGCACATGCGTGGCGCCCAGCATGATCGCGGTTTCAAAATCGCCGCTCATGCCCATGCTGCGCCCTTCCAGACCGTTATCGGCGGCCAGCTTGTCCAGCAATGCGAAGAAGGGCGCCGGCTCGATCCCGAGGGGCGGAACGCACATCAGCCCGGCCAGCGGCAGTTCCGCTTCCCGCGCCTGTTCCAGCAGGGCTGGCAGTTCCCCGATCGGGCAGCCGCCCTTCTGATCTTCCGCACCGATATTGACCTGCACGAACAGCGGCACACGCTTGCCCGCCTTGTCCATCGCCCTGGCCAGAGCCTTCACCAGGCTCGGCCGGTCGAGCGAATGGATCGCGTCGAACAGTTCCACCGCGTCATCCGCCTTGTTGGACTGCAATTGGCCGACCAGATGCAGCTCCGCATCGGGAAAGCGTTCGCGCAATTGCGGCCATTTGCCCTGCGCTTCCTGCACCCGGTTTTCACCGAACACACGCTGCCCGGCCTCCAGCAAGGGCGTGATGGCATCGCCGTCATGCGTCTTGCTGATGGCGATCAGCGTCACATCCTCGGCCTTTCGCCCGGCAATCTTGCAGGCTTGGGCGATGCGGGATTCAATATCGGCGAGACGGGTGGCTGCGCTTTCCATGCGCGCGCCCTATAACGGAGCGATGCGACTATGCCAGACCCGTCCTGCGTTCCATCGAGCAGACCTGCCCGAACTATGGCTGATTTCGGACCGGCGAAACGATCCGGTGCTGGAAACCGCGCTGGCGAACATGCCCCGCGGATCGGCGCTGATCTATCGCCATTATCACCTGGCGCCCGATGCAAGGCTGGCTCGTTACCGGGAAGTGGCACGCATTGCCCGCGCGCGCGATCACCTGCTGATCCTGGCCGACAGCGCACGGACGGCCAGGGAATGGGGCGCGGATGGCTGCTATGGCGCACCGCCCGGCCTGCCACCCCGTTGCAGCGGGCTGCTCACCCTCGCCACGGTGCACGATCTGCACGAAATCGGGCAGGCAAACCGGATCGGCGCCGATGCGGCCTTGCTTTCGCCCGTCTTTCCGACCCGCAGCCATCCGGGCGCGGCCACGCTGGGCCCGCTGCGTTTCCGCCTGCTCGCCCGCCATGCGGCCATGCCGGTGATCGCACTGGGCGGCATGGACAGGCGCGGTGCGGAACGGCTGGGATGGTCCCGCTGGGCGGCCATAGACGGCCTTTCCCGATACGGTGCAGCTGGCGCGGGCGAAATGCTCTGACTGTCCGATTCTTGACGGCGAGTCCCCCTGCGGCGATGATGCGCATTGCGAACAAGGGGAGCACAAAATGGCATCACGCGCGATGACGAGGGGGCAGCCGGCCGACTGGCGCGCCGCCTTTCGGCGTTCGCTGGCGCGCGCGGCGCAGCTGACGGGGGCTGTGGTGCTGTTTGCCACCATGGGTTTCCTGGCGCTTGCCCTTGTGTCCTACACCCAGACCGATCCCGCCCCTTCCACCGCCGCGGGCGGGGAAGTGGCCAACTGGATGGGCCGCCCCGGCGCATGGATTGCGGACCGCGCGCTGATTTCCTTCGGCATCGTTTCGGGCCTGTTCCTGCCGCTGCTCTATGCCTTTGCCAGCAAGCTGTGGCGCGATGGTACGGACGAGGAATCCATCGACGGCCATCGCTGGTGGCGCACTGTCGCCATGCTGCTGATCGCCATGACGCTGCTGTCCACCGTGCTTTCGCTGGTCACCGATCCGCATGAATGGTCATTGCCCGCATCGGCAGGCGGCATGGCCGGCCTGCTGGGCGAAGGCCTGATCAACCTGCTCGCCGGGCTGCTGCCCGAGGCGGCGCGTTTCTGGGCGATACTGGCCACGGCGATCCTGTTCCTGCTGGGCGGGCTGACGCTGGCGGGCCGGGTATTTGCCTTCGACTGGGCGCGCCTGCTGACCCTGCCTGACTTCTTCCACCGCGTGCCGTCGCTGCCGGGCCGTGCTGCCGATCCCGACAAGCCAAAGACCGTAAGGCGCGTGCGCAACACGCCGGCTGACAGTCCGGAACCGGAAGATGATGACGATGACGATGCAGTGGCCGAAGACCGCCCGGCCCGCCGGCCGCCCGAAATCAGCGACCCGACGCGTCCGCCACGGCCCGCCAAACCGGCTGCGGCCAAGCAGAAGGATCTGTTCGCCGATTTCGAACTGCCCAGCCTGGATATACTGAACGACCCGCCGGCCGATAACGCGCCCAAGCTCGACAAGCTGGCGCTGGAACGCAATGCCCGCCTGCTGGAAAACGTGCTGGACGATTTCAACGTGAAGGGCGAAATCACCGCCGTGCGCACCGGCCCGGTGGTGACCATGTACGAGCTGGAGCCCGCACCCGGCATCAAGGCCAGCCGCGTGGTCGGCCTGGCCGAGGATATTGCCCGGAACATGAGCGCGATAAGCGCCCGCGTCTCCCCCATTCCGGGCAAGACGGTGATGGGTATCGAACTGCCGAACAAGGACCGGCAGATGGTCAGTTTCAAGGAACTGGCCGCTTGCGAGGATTTTGCCGACGCCAAGGGCAATCTGCCAATCATCCTGGGCAAGGATATTGCCGGCGAACCCGTGGTGGCCGATCTGGCCGCAATGCCGCATCTGCTGGTCGCGGGCACGACCGGGTCCGGTAAATCCGTCGGCCTCAACGTCATATTGCTGTCACTGCTTTATCGGTTCAGCCCGGCCGAATGCCGCCTGATCCTGATCGATCCCAAGGTGCTGGAGCTGAAGAGCTACGACCATATCCCGCATCTGCTCTCCCCCGTGGTCACGGAACCGCACAAATCGGTGCGCGCGCTGAAATGGGCGGTGGAAGAGATGGAGAAGCGCTATCGCATGATGTCGGACATCGGCGCGCGCAATATCAACGGCTTCAACGAACGCGTCCGCACTGCCGCTGCCAAGGGCAAGCCGCTGGGCCGAAGGGTGCAGACTGGCTTCGACCCCGAAACGGGCGAGGAACTGATCGAGGAAGAACAGCTCGATTACGAAGTCCTGCCGCTGATCGTGCTGATCGTGGACGAACTGGCCGATCTGATGGTCACGGTCGGCAAGGAAATCGAAGTGCTGATCCAGCGGCTGGCGCAGAAAAGCCGTGCCGCCGGCATCCACCTGATCATGGCGACGCAGCGCCCCTCGGTCGATGTCATCACCGGCGTCATCAAGGCGAACCTGCCCACCCGCATCAGCTTCCACGTCACCAGCCGCATCGACAGCCGCACCATCCTGGGCGAAACCGGCGCGGAACAGCTGCTGGGCAAGGGCGACATGCTCTACAAGCCGAGCAGCGGCGCGCTGCGCCGTGTCCACGGCCCCTTCGTCAGTGACGAGGAAGTGGAATCCGTGGCCGATCACTGGCGCGCCCAGGGCGAACCGGCCTATGTCGATTCCGTCACTGAAGAGCCGGAAGATGGCGGCTTCAATTTCGAGGACGAATTCACCGCCTCCGACAATCCGGAAGAGCGCAAATACCGGCAGGCTTGCCAGATCGTGTTCGAAAACCAGAAGGCAAGCGGAAGCTGGCTGCAACGGCAAATGGGCATCGGCTACAACACCGCCGCCAAGCTGATCGAACGGATGGAGGAAGACGGCCTGGTCGGCCCCGCCAACCATGTCGGCCGCCGCGAAATCTTCCGCGACCGGGACGGCAACCCGATCTAGCGGCGGGCCGCCAGCCTCTTCCGGTACAAGTGTTCCAGCCCCACCCCTCTCGCCCTTCAATTCGCGGGAGTCCCGGTCCGGCTGCGTTGCTCTCCTAGCCCGCGCTTCGCGCATTGTGCCATGCTGGGCGCAACAAACACCGGGAGATGGATGAAATGGCCAGCAAATATGAAAGTGAAGTCTATCACTGCATGGATCCCGCGCTCGACCTGTATGAGCGGCTGAGCGATCCGCTGCACAAGGCGATCCTGCTGAATTACTGCCGCCATGTGCATCTGGAAGGCGCGGCCATGTTCGAGGAGATCACCGCGCCGGACATGATGGCGGACGATCCCGTCTATCACGTCAGCTGGGGTGAAAACCCGGTGGTGGTGAAGGGCCGCCAGGGCGTGTTCGATTTCTACTCCGCCATTGGCGACATCGTGCTGTGGAACACGGGCGACCAGATCGCCGTGGCCGATTGGGGCATTGCCGATGAAATGTGGTTCCACCAGATGTCGACCGGCGCGGAACTGAAGAAGATCGGCCAGAAGGTGGAAAAGGATGACGGGCTCTATCTCGTTTCCAGCCGGCAGGCCTTCATCTGGCCCTATGACGAAAACGCCCTGCTGAAGGGCGAGCATCTGTATGAGGACAAGTCCACGCTGGAGATCGTGGAGATCGACCCGGCCGACGCGATGACGCCGCAGCGCGTGCGCGAGATCCACAAGGAATGCCTTGCCGATCTGGAGGAACGCTTCGGCCCGGAATACTGGGTTTTCAAGGGGTGAGCGGAAGGGGGCCGGCGCACCGGCCCCCTTCGCCCTGTGTCAGAAGTCCGCCGAGAACTGGAGATACCAGTTTTGCGGACGGGCATAGATCTTTTCCGCATAGCCCAGCGTGCCGAGCGATGCGTTGCCCTGGATCAGATATTCCTTGTCGAACAAATTGATCACGCCGGCCTGCAGCCGATAGCGATCCTGCGCGGCAAGTTCGATCGAGGCATTGGCCACGAAATAGCCATCCTGTTCGATCTCGGGCACGCTGCCGGTGATGAAGACAAGCTTGGACGTATAGCTGCCGTCGAAACGCGGAGTCAGCGTGTAATCATCGCCAATCTCGAATTCATATCCGATCGCGAAATTGCCCTGGAAGGACGGCGTCAGCGGCAGATCGTCACCCGGCTGCACCGTTGCCGTGGCGCCGGGCACTTCGGTGATGGATTTGATCTTGTCGTCGAGGATGCTCATCCCCGCATCCAGCCGCAGCCCGGTGCCGAAGGGGTGGTAGGCCGCTTCAGCCTCGAAGCCGCGAATCCGCGCCTTGCCGGCATTGAACAGCAGCGGCACCACGCCCTGGCGGAAGACCAGCTGGATATCGCTGTATTCCGCGTTGAACGCCGCCATGTTCAGCCGGAAATCGCCGACTTCGATCTTGGCGCCGATTTCATAGCTGTCCACCTTCTCTTCATCGAAGGGCACGGGGACATTGCCCGGAGGCGGCGCGTTATAGCGCGTATTGAAGCCGCCGGACTTGAAGCTGCGTGCATAGGAAATGTAACCGTTGAGCCAGTGGGCGAATTCGTAATTCGCGCTGGCCGATCCGGTAAGGGCGCTGAACGTATCCCGGTTGGGCGTGTTATAGATGAACAGCGGCCCGCCATCGGGAATGGCTTCGGTCGGCAGCGGATCCGGATCGGGCTGATCCGCCGGGAACAGGTTGAACACCGTGCCCTGATAGGTCTTGCGGTCTTCCGTGTAACGCAGGCCGCCGCTCAGATCGAAACCCGGCGCGACTTCGTAGGAAACTTCGCCGAAAGCGGCGAGCGAGCGCGTTTCGAGATCGGAGAATTGCAGGTCGCGCGATCCCGGCCCACCGGCAAGGATCGATGCGATCACCGGCGGAGACGGCGGGAAGGACAGGGGGACGGTTGCCCGTTCACTGGTGTCCTCGTCAAAATAATAGACGCCCGCGATACCGCTGAGCGGACCGGCATCATATTGCAGCTGCAATTCCTGGCTGAACTGTTCCGACTGGCTGCCCACATCGGTAGTAATGAGCAGGAACGGCGTATTGTCCGCATCGCGAATGCCGCGCGAATCCGTGGAACGATATGCGGTGATGCTCTTCAGCGTGACGCTGTTCGAAACATCCAGCGTGGCCGTGGCCGACATGCCCCAGACTTCCGAAGTGCTCATCACATCGGCGGTGCCGCCATTCACATACGGGCCCTTGGCCTGGAAATCGTTGGCGCAGCGCGGATCGTCGATATTCGGGACGAAGGGCGCCCCGGGCGCCGGCGTGCCGGGGAAGGGCATGGTCGCGCCCGGACAACCCGCCGCGACACTGACGATGGCGGGGACCGGCGCCGTTTCATTGATGCCGGCAAAGACGAAGGGAGCGCCGTTTTCGTCACGCTTGGTATAATCGCCGCGCAGCGAGAGTTCGAAGCTGGAACTCGGTTCCCAGCGCAGCGCGCCGTTGAAGGTGTGGCTGTTGTCATTGCCCAGATCCAGCCCGTCAAAAGAGCGGATCACATAGCCATCGCGGTTGCGGAACCCGCCGGAAACGCGCGCGGCCACCGTATCGCCAATCGGGATGTTGAGCGCGGCGAAACCTTCATACAGATCATCTTCGCCCACGCGGAACCGGCCCGTGCCGGAAAATTCACCGAATTCCGGCTCCTTCGTGCGGACCAGTATGGCGCCGCCGATCGTGTTGCGGCCGAACAGCGTCCCCTGCGGGCCGCGCAGCACTTCCACGCTGGCAATATCGCCAAAATCGATCGTACCGCCAACCGCGCGCCCGACATAAACCTCGTCGATATAGATGCCGACGCCCGGATCCACTGCGGCCGTGGGATCGAGCTGGCCGATACCGCGAATGAACACGACGGAGGACGCGCTGTTGCCGGAAAGCTGGCCGGCAGGCTTGAACTGCAGGCTGGGGGTGATCTTTTCCAGATCCTGCGTCTGCTGGATCTGCCGGTCCTGCAGTGTTTCCGCACTGAAGGCGGAAATCGCGATCGGCGTTTCCTGCAGCGATTCCTCGCGCCGGCGCGCCGTCACCACGATTGCTTCACCCTGCACGGCAGGTTCCGCGGCAGGCGGAGCATCCGAATTGTCCTGAGCATATGCGGGCGTCACGCAAAACGCGCCCATGGCAAGCGAACCTGCCAATGCGCATTCGCCGAACAGCCGCGCCTTCCGGCGCCTTCCCGGATTAACCATCAAACTTTCTCCCATCTGCGACCGTGGCCGTTTCATGCTTTCCACCGGCAGCCATGGCAGCCAGCGCTTGAAGTTTTGTTAATGGCCATAACAGATACAATCAATAACGATTCAGTTGCCAACCATGCTGCAATGGGCAATGTTTGATCATGGACCAAAATGTGAAACCTAATTGCAACACACAGATAACCGTGGAGTCCGTGCGCCCCCGGGTTCCCGGATTGGGCGATGCGCCACTGGATTACGGGATGCTGGCAGAACTCACCGGCTTTCCGCTGAAGCTGGTGTGGATCATCGGCTACACCCTGCTGACACGGCACATTGACGATCCGGCAGTAACGCCGCAGCGTTTTTCCATGCTGGAACTGATTGGCACCAATCCGGGCCTCCCGCAGACCCAGCTCGGCGCCGCGCTCGGCCTGTCACGCCCGGCCACAACCCTGGCGATCGATTTCTGGCAGGCGCGCGGCTGCGTGGAACGGCGCACCGAACCGAATGACCGCCGTTCCTTCGGGATCCACCTGACAGAAAAGGGAGCGGATGAGCTGGAACGGCTGCGCGGGCTGGTTGCCATTTCCGATGCAGTTCTCACCCAAAATCTTTCGGGCGAAGAGGTCGGGGAATTGCGGCGCCTGCTGGCCAAGATCCACGGCTAGCGGCCGCCGGGCGCGCTGGACCGCCGCCGGACATGCAGCTATCTTGCCGCCAGACGCCGCCAACGGCGCAGGGAGGGAGGCTGATCAGCCATGTTTACACGTATTTCGGCAATTGCGGCTGTTGCCCTGGCCGGTTTCGCCGCGCCGGTTCAGGCGGAATGGGTCGCCAGCTGGGCTGCATCTCCGCATGCCCCGCTCGGCACCGAAGGGCCTTTCGCGGCGGCCAGCTATGACAATGTAACGATCAGCCAGATCCTGCGGATCAGCGAAGGCGGGGAAAAGCTCCGCCTGCGCTTTTCCAATCGCTATGGCCCTGCCCCGCTGACCATCGGCGCGGCGCGTGTCGTCCAGATTGACGATGCCGGAAATGAAGTGCCCGGCACCAGCCGCCAGCTGACTTTTGGCGGGCAGGATGGCGCAGTGATCCCGCGCGGCGCCCCCTTCACCAGCGATGCCGTGAAACTCGACCTGCCCGATCTCGCCCGGCTGAAAGTGGAAATCTACCTGCCGGAAGAAACGGGGCCCTGCACCTGCCATCTGACTGGCATGGATGAACTCGCCATTTCGCCGCCGGGCAACCATGTCGGCAAAAGCTGGGAGCCGGTTTCGACCGCCCAGTTCCGCGCCTTCCTGACCACGGTGGAAGTGGATTCCCCCGATGCGAACGGGACAATCGTGGCGTTCGGGGATTCGATCACCGATGGCGTCGGCTCCACACCGGGCGCCAACCGCCGCTGGCCGGATATTCTGGCAAATCGCTTGCAGGATGCGGGCATGGAATGGGCCGTCGCCAATGCGGCGATCAGCGGCAATCGCGTGCTCAGCCCCGGCATGGGCGAAGCGGCGCTGGCCCGGTTTGACGAGGATGTTCTGAGCCTGCCCAATGTCGAATATCTGATCATCTTCGAAGGGGTGAACGATATCGGCAACCGTTACGGCCCGCAGCGGGGCGGAATTGGCGGCGTGCAGCTGGACCAGCCCGAAATCGATGCTGCACAGATGATTGCCGGCTACAAACAACTTGTCGCCCGCGCCCGTCAGCATGGCATCAAGGTGATCGGATCGCCCATCGGACCCTACAAGGGCGCCAGCTACTGGTCCGAAGAAGGCGAGGCCGCGCGGCAGGAAATCAATGACTGGATCGTCAATTCCGGCGTGTTCGACGCGGTGATCAGGCTGGACACCGCCTTTGCCGATCCGGCCGATCCGCAGAAAATGCGCGATGGCTATCACATGGGCGATTACCTGCATGGCAGCGATGCCGGGCTGAAGGCTGTCGGGGAATCGATACCCCTCTCCCTGTTCGAGGATGATTGATTCCGAAGAAGCCCGGCATTGCATTCCGCGCGCGGGGCTTTAGGCAGGCGGCAACCGGAAAAGGAGAACAAGACCGTGGACCACAGGACGAACATCATCATCCGCCCTGCCCATTCCAGTTTCACGGTCTGCCATGTCTTCGCTTCTCACATTCGATTCCCTCTCTGCCGCACAGCCTGACGGCGATCTCCTCTTTTCAGGGTTGAGCCTGTCGCTCTCGCGGGAGCGGGTGGGGCTTGTCGGCCGCAATGGCTGCGGCAAATCCACCTTGCTTCGGATTGCTGCGGGGGCGGCGCATCCGGCGTCCGGCAGTGTCCGGCGGGATGGAAGCATGGGAATGCTTCACCAGCATTTTGCCGAGGAACAGAGCGCGGCCGAAGCCATGGGCGTGAGCGAAGGCCTGGCGATAATCGCGCGCGTGCTGGCCGGTGAAGGTAGCGAAGCTGATTTTGCTGCGGCCGACTGGACGCTGGAGGCGCGGATCGAAGAAACGCTGGGCAGGCTCGGCCTGCACGGCGATGGCCTGCTTGAACGGCGCATTGCCGGATTCAGTGGCGGAGAACGGATGCGGATCGGCCTTGCCCGGCTGGTGATCGAAGCGCCCGACCTGCTGTTGCTGGATGAACCGACCAACAATCTGGACGCAGCCGGGCGCGAGGCGGTTGCCGGCATTATCCGGGACTGGCCGGGCGGCGTCCTGCTGGCCAGCCATGATCGCAACCTGCTGGAAGAGATGGACCGGATCGTGGAACTGTCGCCCATCGGCATTCGCGTGACAGGCGGTGGGTGGTCGGAATTCGTGGCGATCCGCGATGCCGAACGCGAACGGGCAGCGCAGGAACTGGAGCGTTCGCAGGCCGGGCTGCGCGGGGCGAAACGCGAAGTTCAGCAGAAACGAGAAGCGAAGGACCGGCGCGACAAGGCGGGGCGGGCCTTTGCCGCCAGCGGTTCCGCGCCGCGCATCCTGCTGGGGGCCATGGCCGAACGGGCGGAGAACAGCAGCGGCCAGGCCAGCCGCGAGGCGGCACGGACACTTGGCGATGCACAGGCGCGGCTGGATGCGGCGCGTGAGCAGGTGGAGATCACCGCCCCGCTCACCATGGATATCCCGCCCGTCGGCCTGCCGGGCAATGCCGAATTGCTGGCGATGGACGGCGCCACGCTGGATCGCGGCGGGCGCATTCTCGGGCCATGGGACCTGACCATTCGCGGGCCGGAACGGGTCGCCATTGCCGGGCCGAACGGTTCGGGGAAGACCAGCCTGCTGCGCATGGCCAATGGTGAATTGCAGCCATCGGCCGGCACGGTGCGCCGGGCCGAAGGCCGCGTGGCCATGCTGGACCAGCATGTCGGGCTGCTGGATCCCAATGCCAGCATTCTCGACAATTTCCGGCGTATCAATCCCGGCCTCGATGCCGAGGCTGCCCACGCCGCCTGCGCCCGGTTTGCCTTCCGCAATCGCGACGCGCTGCAATTGGCAGGCACCCTGTCCGGCGGAGAAATGCTACGTGCCGGCCTGGCCTGCACGCTGGGCGGCGAACATGCGCCGTGGCTGCTGATCCTGGACGAACCGACCAACCATCTCGACATCGAAGCGATAGAGGCGTTGGAAACCGCCCTGTCCGATTATGACGGCGCCCTTCTGGTCGTCAGCCATGACCAGGCCTTTCTCAAGGCGATCGCAGTATCGCGGGAGCTGGAACTCGGCAGCGGTTAACGCTCCCTATTCCTCCAGCGGCCAGCGCAGGCGATCTATCTGCAAATGGCCGGAATTCCGCACATACCCGCCTGCGCCAAAGGTCCGGCCGATAAGCTTGAGGGCGGGATTGTCGATGCGCAATTTGCCGTCTTCCCGGCCCACCACGCTGTCGATGATATGCGTCACCAGCACTTCGCCGATCACGATGGCCGAATGGGGGCCTGTCTCCACCAGCTTCCACAATCGGCATTCGAACTGCACAGGTGCATCCGCGATCAGGGGGGCGGCAATGCGCGCGGCGGGACGGCATTCGAGGCCGGCCAGTTTCAGTTCGTCCACGCCGGGCGGCGCGGCGCAGGCAGTCAGGTTCATTGCTTCGGCATGCGCTTCATCCACCAGCGCCACGGCGAATTCGCCCGTTTCGCGGATAGCGCGTAGCGAATCCTTGTCCGTGCCGCCTTCGCGCTGATTATCCGCCGCCATGCCAATTGCCAGCAAGGGCGGCGTGCCGCCCATCGCGTTGAAGAAGCTGTAAGGCGCTGCATTGTTCTGCCCCTGCGCATCCCGCGTCACCACCCAGGCGATGGGGCGCGGGGTAATGGTATTGACCAGCAGCTTGTACCGTTCAGCCGGGTCAAGTTCCTCCATCACGAATTGCATGAATGCGTGTACCTTCCTGATGCGCCGGATGCCGGGAACGGCGGGGCGTCTCTTGCGCTGTGCATGTGGGTGTTCCCCGGCCCGAACCCAAGCCCGGCGCAAGCGTTGCGCAAAAGCAGTTTCACTTGTAACGACCTGCGAAAGCGAGAGAGGAGATTATTGAATGCTGATCGGCTGCCCGCGCGAGATCAAGAACCGCGAATATCGCGTGGGACTGACGCCCGAAAGCACCAAGGAACTGACGCGCAACGGCCATCAGGTCTGGATAGAAACGGGCGCGGGGGCCGGCATCGGCGCGGAAGACCGGGAATATATCGAAGCCGGCGCCCAGATTGTCGATCGGCCGGAGGCGATCTTCGCCGAATGCGAAATGGTCGTGAAGGTGAAGGAACCCCAGCCCGAAGAACGCGCGCGATTGCGCGAAGGGCAGATCCTCTACACTTATCTCCACCTCGCCCCCGATGCGGCGCAGACGGCAGATCTGGTGAAATCGGGCGTGACCGCCATCGCATATGAAACGGTTACCGGCGCAGGCGGCGGCCTGCCCCTGCTCAAGCCGATGAGCCAGGTTGCCGGGCGCATGAGCATCCAGGCCGGGGCCACCGCCCTGGAAAAGGTCCATGGCGGGCGCGGGGTTCTGCTGGGCGGCGTACCCGGCGTGATGCCCGCCAAGGTGATCGTGATCGGTGGCGGCGTGGTCGGCTTCAACGCCGCGCAGATGGCCGCCGGGCTAGGCGCGGATGTGACGATAATGGATCGCAACCCCGAAGTTCTGGAACGTGTCGGCACCCATTTCGAAAGCCGGGCCAAGACGCGTTTTTCCAATCAGGCCAATCTGGAAGAAGCGGTCAGCGAAGCGGATCTGGTGATCGGCGCAGTGCTGATCCCCGGCGCATCCGCGCCCAAGGTCGTGACACGCGCCATGCTGGACATGATGAAGCCCGGCGCCGTGCTGGTCGATGTGGCGATCGACCAGGGTGGCTGTTTCGAAACCAGCCGCGCCACCACCCATGACGATCCGACCTATGTGCTGGAACATATCGTCCATTATTGCGTGGCCAACATGCCCGGCGCCGTCGCGCGAACCAGCACTTATGCGCTCAATAATGTCACCCTGCCGCACGCCTTGCGGATCGCCGATCTGGGATGGCGTGAAGCGATGCGGCG
Source organism: Croceibacterium atlanticum (assembly GCF_001008165.2). Taxonomy (NCBI): domain Bacteria; kingdom Pseudomonadati; phylum Pseudomonadota; class Alphaproteobacteria; order Sphingomonadales; family Erythrobacteraceae; genus Croceibacterium; species Croceibacterium atlanticum. The sequence continues at coordinate 2,148,152 of NZ_CP011452.2, forward strand.
CGATGCCCATCTGGCCGCCGGGCTGAATGTCCATGCGGGCCACGTCACCTATCCGGCGGTGGCTTCGGAACTGGGCTATGACCTGTTGCCGCTGGAAGATGCGCTGGCCTGACCGAAACAGGGTAAAAATGGCCAAATCCTAGCCATTGGTTGACTCCTTGGAAGGTAGTCGCCGCGTAGGCGAAACTGATGGAATTCCACTCGCTCAGGGCGTTTGTCCTGGCACTGTGTGTCTAGCTGCTGCCGCTGTCGCCGGCAATGGCCGCCACCGCGCCGGACGAGCATTTGGCAGTCGCACCGACCTGCCATGCCTATTCGGGCGAAGACGTTTCCATGGGGGAGGCAGACCGGCTCAACTGGATCTGCGATAACGACAGCTGGCAGGATGGCGCGGCGGTAAGCTGGCTGCGCTTCACCGATTGGGACAGGCGGGATCCGCCGCGCGTATTCGCCAGCCGCATTACCAAGTTCACCTCCATCGCCATTGCCGCGCGGGATGGCGATGGAACCATGCGGACATTCGAATACCGGATGGCAGAGGCGAAGCCGATCGTGGCGGGCGGCGTCTTCACGCTGGCCCTGCCGCCGCAACGGGCTGATACCGAAGCCTATCTGGTGCGCATCCTGCGGCCGCACAGCGTCACCATTGCCAGCGATGCACGGTTAAGCCGCAACCCGCAGGAAGTCGCCGGGACCATATCGGCGGTCCTGATCCTGGTCCTGGTGCTGGGGATGCTGTTCACGCCCTTGCTGTTCGACATCAATTTCTACTTCATTCTGCGCGAACGATTTGTCCTGCTTCATGCCGCGATGATCCTGGCGATGATGGCCTTCATCCTCTTTTCCGGCGGGCTCATCACCTTCTTCCACCCTGTGCCGATCGGCGTGATGGCGTTGCTTGGGCCGCTCTGCTGGCCTGTGGGGGCGGGCCTGGCGGGCTTCTTCATGAACGCCTATCTCGAAGCGGAGGCCCTGCCCCCGATCTATCGGCGCATCGTCAAGCTGACTGCATGGTGGGTAATATTGGTGCCGGGGTTCTGCGCGCTGAAATTCGACTTTGCGCAGCCTTTCGGCAACCAGCTCTATTTCCTGGCCTTCCTTCCAATTGTGCCGGTTTACGCGGGCGCGATCATCATCGCCCTGTGGCGTCGGAGCCGGGCAGCGCGATTCCTCGCTGTTGCGTGGCTGCCGGTCATTGCCGCAGGGACGGAACGCTATTTCCGCGGCATCGGCCTATATTCGGGAAATGACGCGATTGACGATCTGCTGGTCCTGGCATTGGGACTGGAAGTCATCATCATCGCCCTGGGCGTGGCGGATCGCTTTGTCGGCATTCGCCGGGAACGCGACCAGGCGCTGGGGGAAGCAAAGACGCTGAGCGAAATTTCCGAACGCGACGTGCTGACCGGCCTGCTCAATCGCCGCGCCCTGCATGACAGGTTCGAGAGCCTGCGCCGCGAAGGCTTCGTCAATCTCGCCCTGTTCGATCTCGACAGGTTCAAGGACATCAATGACCGTTTCGGCCATCACACGGGCGACAAGGTGTTGCGCGCCGCCGCGGTGGCGCTGGTAGGCGACAGCGACAGCCGCGTGTTCCGCATTGGCGGAGAGGAATTCCTGGTCCTGTTCCGGGGCGGCAATATCCGGGAAAGAGCGGAAAATGCCCGCCGCGCCATCGCCCCGCGCGTATCCGGCCACGTGCCCGGCCTGGACCGGATCGTGACAGCCAGCGTGGGGATGGTGGAAATGCCCTTCGACAGTATCAGCAAATCGGGTTTTGCAGAACTGTATGAACATGCCGACCGGCTGCTCTATGCCGCAAAGGCCGGCGGGCGGAACCGGCTGGTCAGCGAAAAGGTGCAGGTCTTCCGCCAGCGCAAGGAAAGCGCGGAAGCGAGCGCGGCCTAGCTGTACGGATCCTCCGGCAGGAAAGGCGCCGCGACCTCCGCCGGAACACGCATGATGCGCGAGCTTTCGCGGTCGATCATCGCCCAGGTCGTCTTGGCCTTCACCACTTGCCGCCCCTCGCCATCGGTGAAGATGAAATAACGGTCGAAACGGGCGCCACGCGGTGCTTCGCGGATTTCGGTCAGCCCTTCTACCGTATCCCCTTCAGCGATATTGCCGCGATAATCGATTTCGTGCCGCGTCACGACCCATGCGAAGGCGCGCTGATGCTCTGCCAGGGCAACGGCTTCCCAATGGGCAGTGGCGAGCCGTTCCATCCACTGCACCCAGACGGCATTGTTCACATGGCCGTTCTCGTCGATATGTTCCGGCCGCGCCGTGAATGTCAGCGTGAAGCGATTGCTCACGCAGTCACACCCATCTGCCACAGGATGAAGGCGAATTCCTCCGCGGTTTCATGCAGGCTTTCGAACCGGCCCGATTTGCCGCCATGCCCGGCGCCCATATTGGTCTTGAGCAGCAATTCATTATCGTCCGTCTTCATTTCGCGCAGCCGGGCGACCCATTTGGCCGGTTCCCAATAGGTCACGCGCGGATCGTTCAGCCCCGCCGTCACCAGCATGGGGGGATAATCCTGCGCCTGCACATTGTCATAGGGGCTGTAGGACCGGATCAGTTCAAAGGCTTCCTTGTCCTCGATCGGATTGCCCCATTCCGGCCATTCGCCCGGCGTCAGCGGCAGGCTGGCATCAAGCATGGTGGCCAGCACATCCACGAAGGGGACATGCGCCACGACCGCGCCCCACAGATGCGGATCGGAATTGACCACCGCGCCCATCAGTTCACCCCCGGCGGAACCACCGGCAATGGCGATCCGGCCCGGTTCGGTCAGGCCGCGATCCACCAGCCCCTTCGCCACATCGACGAAATCGTTGAAGGCATTGGTGCGCTGTTGCAGCTTGCCCGCCTTGTACCAGGCCCGGCCGAGATCGTCCCCGCCGCGTATATGCGCAATGGCATAGGCAAAACCGCGATCGACCAGGCTGAGCCTTGTGGTGGAAAAGCCGGGTGGGATGGCAATGCCATAGGCGCCATAACCATACAGGTACAATGGACCTGGTGATACGCGGTCTTTCCGGTACATGATGCTGACCGGGATCGCCGTTCCGTCCCGCGCGGTGAGTTCAAGCCGTTCGGTGACATAGAGATCGCGATCATAGCCCGAAGGGATTTCCTGCACCTTCAGCAATTCCAGTTCGCGCGTGGCGACATGGTAATCATAGGTGCTGGCCGGGCTGATCATGCTTTCATAGGACAGGCGCAGTTTGCTGCATTCCCATTCGGGATTGTTGCCCAGTCCGGCGGTGTAGCTTTCCTCCGGGAATTCAATCGGCTCGATCCGCGCGGGATCGTCGTAATAACGCAGTTCGATCCGGTCGAGACCGCGCAGCCGCCCGTCGATCACGTAGAAATCCCGGAACAGTTCCACCCCGGTCAGGTAGAATTCGTCCGACCCTTCGATCAGCGTGGTCCAGTTGGAGGGATCGGCCAGCGGCGCGGTGGCGAGACGGAAATTCTCATGCGTGTCATTGGTATGGATGAACAAGGTCCCGTCGCGTTCATCCACGTCATATTCAACGCCCTTTTCCCGCGCGCGAACCAGCATCGGTTCGGCCAGCGGATCGTCCGCCGGAACCAGATAGTTCTCGCTCGTCTCGTGATCGCCAGTGGCGATGACGATCCATTTCTCATTGGCGGAAAGCCCGGCGGAGACGCGGAAGCCTTCATCATCCTCGTGATAAAGTTCGATATCCTTGCGCGCGGGTTGGCCCAGCCAATGCAGCCGGGCGTTATCCGTCCGCCACTGCTTGTTGGCCAGTGAATAGACCAGCCCGGTATCCCCGGCGACCCAGACCAGGGCGGACAATGTGCCCTTGATCGTATCCTTCAGCAGCTTGCCGGTTTCCAGGTCCTTGATCCGCACCGTATAGCGTTCGGACCCGTTATCATCCACGGAATAGGCCAGCAGCTTGCCGTTGCGGCTGACGGACATTGCGCCAAGGCGGAAATATTTCTTGCCTTCCGCCAGGGCCGGTTCGTCCAGGATCAGCTGGTCCGCGCTGCCATCGTCAGGGGCGCCCACCGGGCGGCGCCACCATTTCTTGTATTCGGCGCCTTCTTCAAATTCGATCCAGTACAGCCAGTCCCCATCCTTGTAGGGAACGGATTTGTCCGCTTCCTTGATGCGGGCGCGCATTTCGCTGAACAACGCGTCGATCGCGCCCTTCTGCGGTTCCATCCGCGCTTCGAACCACGCATTTTCCGCTTCCAGATGGGCGAGAATCGTCTTGTTCTTCACCTTGGGATAGCCGGAGTCGCGCAGCCAGGCGTAATCATCGGCAATGGTAATGCCGTGATGGGTGAATGTGGAAGATTGCTTCGCCGCGACGGGCGGAAGCTGTGCTTTAGTTGCTATGGTGGAATCGGGCATTGGCTGCATCTATGTAAGCACCGAAAGGACCGCAACATGCTGATGCAAACCCACGAGGCGCGGCTCGACGCGCTACGCCAGGAACTCGCCCGCCGGGGGCTCGACGGATTCGTCATTCCGATCTCTGATGAACACGTCTCCGAATATGTCGGAAATTATGCCCAAAGGCTTGCCTGGCTTACCGGATTTGGCGGATCGGCCGGCAGCGCGGCGGTTCTGAAGAACAAGGCCGCGATCTTCGTTGACGGACGTTACACCATCCAGGTGAAGGAGCAGGTCGATGGCCGGCTCTATGAATATAAATCGGTGCCGAAGGATTCAATCGGCGCATGGCTGGCGGAAAATGCCGGTGAAGGCGCGAAGATCGCCTATGATCCGTGGCTGCACACCAATGGCTGGGTAAAGGCCACGAGCGCCGCACTGGCTGAAATCGGGGCGGAGCTTGTCGCGGTCGACAGCAACCCGATCGACGCCGTCTGGGAAGACCAGCCGCCCCCCTCCCCCGCCGAGGCGATTGTCCATGCCGATCACCTGGCCGGCCGGTCCAGCGCGGACAAGCGGGCCGATCTTGCCGAATGGCTGAAGGCGGGCAAGCTCGATGCCGCAGTCATTTCCGCGCTCGATTCGGTTGCCTGGCTGCTGAATATTCGCGGCGCCGATGTGGACCACACGCCCGTGGCCCTGTCCTATGTGATCGCCCATTGCGATGGCACGGCCGATCTGTTCATCGCCCCGGAAAAGGTAACGCCGGAACTGACCAGGCATCTGGGCAATGCGGTGAATATCCGCCCGCGGAGCGAGTTTGAAAGCGCGCTGGGCGCACTGGGCGGCAAGCGTGTGGCGGTCGATCCGAATTACGGCGTGGCGGCGATCTTCCAGGCGCTGGAAGCGGCCGGTGCGACTGCCATTGCCAAACAGGATCCGACCATTCTGGCCAAAGCGATCAAGAACCCGGTGGAACAGCAGGGCCAGCGCGATTCGCAGGCACGCGATGGTGCGGCGGTCACGAAATTCCTGCGCTGGCTGTCGGTGGAAGCGCCCAAGGGCGGCGAAACGGAATTGTCCGCCGCGGCGCAATTGCTGGCTTTCCGCGAAGCGACAGGTTCGCTGAAGGATACCTCCTTCGATACGATTTCCGCCGCCGGCCCCCATGCCGCGATCCCGCATTACCGCGTCGATGAAGAAAGCAATCTGCCGATCACGCCGGGAAGCATCTTCCTGTGCGATTCGGGCGGGCAATATCCGGATGGCACGACTGACATCACCCGCACGGTCTGGGTCGGGCCGGGCGAACCTTCGCAGGAACAGAAGGACCGCTTCACCCGCGTGTTGAAAGGCCATATCGCCATCGACACGCAGATCTTCCCGCAGGGGACGACCGGCGCCCAGCTCGACACGCTGGCGCGGCAGTTCCTGTGGATGGCGGGTGTGGACTACGCCCATGGCACGGGCCACGGCGTGGGCAGCTTCCTGGGCGTGCATGAAGGGCCGCAGCGGATCGCCAAGCCGCGCGGCGGGCAGGCCGGCACCGATCAGGAATTGATGGCCGGGATGATCCTGTCCAACGAACCCGGTTACTACAAGGGCGGCGAATTCGGCATCCGCATCGAAAACCTGATCCTGACCGTGCCGAAGGAAATCCCCGGCATGGAAGGCGATTGGCTGGGCTTTGAAACGCTCACCCTGGTCCCGATCGACGCCAATCTGGTGGATCGTGACCTGCTGAGCGAAGCCGAGATCGCATGGTGGAATGCCTATCACGCGCGGGTTCTCGAAGTGCTGGCCCCGCAGCTGGAAGGCGAAGACCTGGCCTGGCTGGAGGAAGCCTGCGCCGGATTGTAACGCCGATTTCGTTCCTGTAATGTTCTCCCCGGTAGCGAGTCGCTGCCGGGGAGATTTGGATATGATCGGTTACGTCACGCTGGGCACCAGCGATCTGGAACGCGCCGCCCGTTTTTATGACGCGATTGCCGCGGAAATGGGCGTGGGCCGCATGATGGAAGAACCCGGCGTCTATATCGCCTGGGGCGCGCTGGATGGCGGCGCGGGCATTGCGGCAACGAAGCCGTTCGACGGGCAGCCCGCCAGTGTCGGCAATGGCACGATGGTGGCGCTGGAAGCCCGGGACGAGGAACAGGTGGCGCGGCTGCACCGCATCGCGCTGGACCATGGTGGCAGCGATGAAGGTGCCCCCGGCCCACGTGGAGAAATGTTCTATGCCGCCTATTTCCGCGACCCGGACGGGAACAAGCTCAACGCTTTCGTGATGACAGGCGCGCCCGGTGAATAGGCAGGGCGGGGCAGCGCTTTCGGCGGAAGGCCACCCGCCGGGTGTCTGACATTTGGCGGATGTAGAGGGGGAAAGGACGGCCCTGTTCATCGCCCCCGGATTTGGCACTGAACACCATCCGCGCTGAGCCTTTCCGCCGCCAATGCAGGCTCGCCGCGCCGCCGCCAGTTTGCGCCTGCATGAACGCAGCGCCGCCACCGCGACAAATTGCGACACAATTCGCCCTGTCCGGCAAACGGGTGCGACATTGCCCGGATAAACCCTATGGATGAGTGACGGGGCGCCGGTTCTCCTCCCTACCCCTTCTGCCCGGTGCCCTGTTGCTCTAAGACCCCCTTCGGAGAGCAAAAATGAAAAAGCAGCTAACCCTTTCAATTACGGCAGCCGCCCTGTTGGCCGGCGGTGCCGCCTATGCCGCCGCCCCGGGCGGAGATACCGCCCAGCGCGGCATGATGGCGGACCGTGAAATGACCCGCGGCCAGGTTGAACAGATGACCGGCATGGCATTTGACCGGATGGACGCGAACAAGGACGGCAAGATCGACCAGGCCGACCGCGAAGCGAGGCAGAAAGCCCGTTTCGACCGGATCGATGCCGATGGCGATGGCGCGATCACGTTCGAGGAATTCACCGCCAGGCGCGATGGGATGCGGGAAGGCCGGGCGGAACGCCGTGCCGGCCGCGGTGCTGACCAGGCCGATCGCGGCGCACGCGACGGCAGGATGAAGCATCATTTCGCCCGTCGCGGACATCGCGGTGCCGGCATGATGCTGGCCCCCGGTGCGGACAGCAATGGCGACGGTGCGATCAGCAAGGCGGAATTCCAGGCCTCTGCGCTGGCCCGCTTCGACAAGGCCGACGCGAATGGCGATGGAACGCTGACAGCGGAAGAACGCCGCGCTGCGCATCCCCGCAAGCCCGATCCGCGCAAGCCCGCTCCCGGCAACTGACGGGCAAGGCGTGACCGAAACCATGCCCACAAGGCTGCTGCTGGTCGATGACGAACCCAGCCTGCGTGAACCCCTGGCGGATTACCTTACCCGCCAGGGGTTCGACGTGTCGCAGGCGGAAGACGCATCGAAGGCACGGGCGCGCCTGCTCGAACAGGCGCCCGATCTCGTCCTGCTCGACATCATGATGCCCGGGGAAGACGGGCTTTCCCTGTGCCGCCACCTGACCGAGGCGAAGGACATTCCGGTGATCCTGCTGACCGCGCGCGGAGAAGCCACGGACCGGATCGTGGGGCTGGAAATCGGCGCGGACGATTATGTCGTCAAACCCTTTGAACCGCGCGAACTTGTCGCCCGCATCCGCTCTGTCCTGCGCCGCGCGAACAAGTCGGCCCCGGTGGCGGAAGAAGACGCGCTCTATCTGTTCGAAAACTGGAAGCTGGACCCGCTGAAGCGGCGGCTGGTCGATCCGGAAGGCACGGTGGTGCCGATCTCCTCCGCCGAATTCCGCCTGCTGATGGCTTTCCTGGCGCATCCGCGGCAAGTGCTCGACCGGGATCGCCTGCTCGACATGGTGCAGGGGCGCGAGGCGCATCTGTTCGACCGGGCGGTGGATAACCAGGTCAGCCGCCTGCGCCGCAAGATCGAGGAAGACAGCCGCGATCCCAAGCTGATCCAGACGGTGTGGGGCGGCGGCTATCGCCTGGCCGCCGATGTCCGCCGGGTGGCGCAGAGCAAGGGCTGATGCGCCGTTTCTTTCCTCGCAGCCTGCTGGGGCAGATGCTGCTGGCCGTGGCGCTGGCCCTGCTGGTGGCGCAGGCCCTGTCGGCCATCCTGCAATTCCGCGCCGCGGAACAGAGGCGCGAAATGTATGCCGCGAACCAGCTGGCCTTTCAGCTGATCGCGGATCCACGCTTCGATTACCGCCTGCGCAATGATGACAGCCGCATTCCGGGCGATGACAAGCGCCGCCGCTGGCAAAGGCTGCGCGTGGAACGCACCAGCGATTACCCGCTGATGGACAATGAACAGCGCGATGCCGCGGGCGAGGAATTGCTCCGCCGTATCCTGTCCGAACAGGGCATCGAACCAGCCGAACTGATAGTGACGCGGCGCAGGGTGGCCGATGACGATTACGTGATGCGCATCGCGCAGAGGCGGGGCAACTGGACCACGGCGCCCGAATGGACGCAGGACGATATGCTGGTGGCCGGGCTGCGCCGCGTGGGCGAGGATGAATATACTGTCGCCCGGTTCCCCTATAGCGACCGGGGAGACAGCAAGCTGGGCTCGCTGGTGGCGCAAACGCTGGTTCTCTACATCGTGCTGGTGGGCGGGCTGGCCCTGTTGCTGCGCCGCATAACGCGCCCCCTTGCCGCCCTGACCACGAGGGTGGAAACTTTCGCGGCAACCCGCGCGATAGACGGCCAGATCGAACCTAGCGGGCCGGAGGATACGCGCCGCCTGATTGCCGCGCATAACGCAATGGAACGGCGCATCGCCGCCCTGCTGGACGAAAAGGACGTCATGCTCGGCGCGATCGGGCACGATCTCAAGACGCCGCTGGCCGCCCTGCGGGTACGGATTGAATCGGTTGAGAATGACACCGAACGGGAAAAAATGGCCGCGACGATCGAGGATATCACCTCCTCGCTGGACGATATCCTGTCGCTCGCCCGGGTCGGCAGGCCCAGCGATCCGCTGGAACGCACCGATCTCTCCGCCCTGCTATCTTCCGTGGTGGAAGAATATGAAGACATGGGCAGCCCGGTGGAACTGGGCGCCACCCGGCGCATGGCCATGCGGCTGCGGGCCACCTGGCTGCGCCGCGCCTTGCGCAACCTCATCAGCAATGCCCTGCGTTATGGCGAAACTGCCCGCGTATCGCTTCAGCGCGAAAACGGGGAAGCGGTGATCCGGATCGAGGATGACGGCCCCGGCATTCCCGAAGGCGAGATTGCAGCCATGATGGAACCGTTTTCGCGCGGGGAAGCATCGCGCAACCGCGTGACCGGCGGGGCGGGACTTGGCCTGACGCTTGCCCGTGCGATTGCCGAACAGCATGGCGGATCGCTAACGCTTCGCAATCGTATAGCAGACGGAGCGCAGATTGTCGGGCTGGTCGCCGAACTGCGTTTGCCCCTCGACTAACAACATCGCCAAAGGCCGGACCCGCTGATAAGGCGATTTCTTCCGAAACCATACTTGGAGTCGTCACGTTGAAGCGTCTCGCCACGTCTGCCCTTTCCGCCATTCTGCTTGCCAGCACCGCCCCCGCGGCATTCGCCGCAGATAACCCGGCCGCCCCCGCCGCTCCGCTTCCCGAAAGCGTGCCGAGCGACCTGCCCCGCACGGCAGCCCCGACCCATTACGCGATCGATTTCACGCCGGACATGGAAGCGCTGACCTTCACCGGAACGGAAGTGATCGACCTGGAAGTCTTTTCCGCGACCGATACGCTGGTGCTGAACGCGGAAGACCTCGAACTCTCCGAAGCGCGGCTGACCCCGCTCTCAGGTGGCAGCGCCATCACGCTGACGCCCACACCGGGCGAAAACGGCCAGACGGTAAAGCTCACCGCCGGCAAACGCTTCAAGCCCGGCAAGTACAAGCTCGCCCTCGGTTATTCCGGCACCATCCGCACGCAGGCCAGCGGCCTGTTCGCGCTGGATTATCCGGACAAGCGGACGGGGGAGGAAGTCCGCGCCCTGTTCACCCAGTTCGAAGCGCCCGATGCGCGTGCCTTCGCGCCCATGTTCGACGAGCCGAGCTACAAGGCGACCTTCGATCTTTCCGCCACCGTCCCCGCCGACCTGATGCCGCTGAGCAACATGCCGGTGAAGAGCGTGGAGAAGCGGACCGACGGCACCAAGCATGTGACCTTCCTCACCAGCCCTAAAATGTCGAGCTATCTGCTCTTCTTCGGCCTCGGCGATTTCGAACGGCTGAGCATGGCCGCGACAGACGGCACCGATGTGGGCATTGTCGGCCCGGTCGGCAGTGGCGAACAGTCACGCTATGCCCTGGAATCGCTGGCCCCGCTGATGAGCTATTTCGGGGATTATTTCGGCGTGCCCTTCCCGCTGCCGAAACTGGACAACATTGCCGGCCCCGGCCAGTCGCAATTCTTCGGCGCGATGGAAAACTGGGGCGCGATCTTCACCTTCGAACGCATCCTGCTGGAAGATCCGGCCATTGCCAGCCCCGCCACCCGGCAGAACATTTTCAGCGTGCAAGCGCATGAAACGGCCCATCAGTGGTTCGGCGATATCGTGACCATGGCCTGGTGGGACGATCTGTGGCTGAATGAAGGTTTCGCCAGCTGGCTGGAAACCAAGGCGACGGATCATTTCAACCCGGACTGGCACTGGCTGCTTGGCCGCGTTGGCGGGCGCGAAGCGGCGATGGGGCTGGACAGCTTCGTCACCACGCATCCCGTCGTGCAGGAAATCCGCACTGCGACCGAGGCGGAACAGGCATTCGACACCATCGCCTATCAGAAGGGCGAAGCGGTCATTTCCATGCTGGAAGCCTATGCCGGCGAAGATGTGTGGCGCGACGGCATCCGCAATTACGTGCAGGCTCACAAATACGGCAACACGGTCAGCAATGATCTGTGGCAGGCCGTGGAGCAGGCTGGCGCAACCGGCATCACCGCGATCGCGAATGATTTCACCCGTCAGCCGGGCGTGCCGCTGGTGCTGGCCAATGCGCGTTGCACGGGCGGCAATACCACGCTGACCCTGAAGCAGAGCGAATTCAGCCGCGACCGCAAGGAAGAAGTGGCCGCCAATCCGCAAAGCTGGCGCGTGCCGATCTTCATTGAAAATGCCCAAGGCACGACCGATCGCCATGTGCTGCACGGCGAAATGACGCTGACAATCGAGGGTTGCGGCCCGGTGGTCGTCAATGGCGGCCAGCTCGGCTATTTCCGCACGCTCTACCAGCCGGAGATGATCGCCAAGCTCACCGAGGCGATGCCGACGCTGAAGCCGATCGACCAGCTTGGCCTGACCACGGATAATCTGGCGCTGGCACAGGCCGGCTATCAGAAGGAAGGGCTTGCGCTGGACCTACTGGCCGCGATCCCCGCCGATGCCAATCCGGTAGTGGCCGACGGCACGATTGGCCGTTGGGGCGGCATTTACGGCCTGCTGGAAGATGAAAACGCCAAGGGCAAGCTGGCTTCCCTGGTGGAAGACATGTGGCTGCCGCGCCTGCAGCAGCTTGGCTTTGAGCCGGTCGATGGCGAACCTGTCGCCACCAGCAATCTGCGTGCAGAACTGATTTCCACCCTGGGCGCGATGGGCAATGCGCAGGTGCTGGAACAGGCCAGCACCCGCTTCGGCGCGCTGGCCGACGATCCGCGCGCGCTGGACGGGCCGCTCAAGACCACCTGGCTGAATATCGCATCGCGCAATATCACGCCGGAACAGTGGGACATGCTGGCCGAACTCGCCCGCAATTCCACCAGTTCGACCGAACAGATGACCTATTACGCCCGCCTGGGCGCCGCCAAGGAAGAAACGCTGGCGAAAAAGGCGCTGGACCTGGCCCTGACCGGTGAAGCCGGCACGGGCAGCGCCACGATCATCACCACGGTCGCGGGCAAACATCCGAAGCTGGCCTTCGATTTCATGATGGCCAATCGTGAAAAGGTGGAAGCGATGCTGGATTCGTCCGGCCGCGGCCGCTTCTTCGCCCGCATTGCCGCCAGCATGGACGATCCCGAAATGCTGGGTCAGCTGGAAGCGCTGCGCGACAGCCTGCCGGAGGATGAGCGGATCACGATCAACCGCGCTCTCGTTTCGCTCAAGCAGCGATTCGAAAGCCAGCCGCGCCGCCGCGCCGAAGTGAAGGAGTGGCTTGCGGCCCGGTAACAACCGGAACCGGCCCCGTTCCCGCCCGGCGGGATACGGGGCCGACCGTTACCGCATCAACCCGCCAACCAGATTGCGGGCGAACCGGCCGAGGCCGGGGATCCCCACCGCCTTGCCGATTTCGGTGGCGATGGTACCGGCCGCAGCGCTGGATGCCGTGGCCGTCGGATTGGCGCGGCTTTTCCTGCCGGACAATTTGCTGGCCAGGATCGACCCCGCACTGGCGGCCGCGGCACTGGTCGCCGCCTTGAACACTTTGCCGCCCAGCCCATCCCACAGGGACGGGCTCTTGCGTTCGCGCTTGCGCACTTCCTCTTCGCCCTTTTCGGCCACTTCTTCCGCCGTGGCCGCAGCATCGGCGATCTTCTGCGCCAGCACTTCCTCTGCGCTTTCGCGGTCAACCAGTTCATCATATTTGCCGTCCAGCGGGCTGATGGACCGGATGATCGCCCGTTCCTTTGCCGTGACCGGGCCGAGCCTTGATCGCGGCGGCTTGATCAGCGTGCGCTGGACCACGCTGGGCGCGCCATCTTCCAGCAGGGTGGAAACCAGCGCTTCACCCACGCGCAATTCGGTTATCGCCTGTTCGACATCGAGATGGGGATTGATGCGGAATGTTTCCGCCGCAGCCTTGATCGCGCGCTGGTCGCGCGGGGTGAAGGCGCGCAGCGCATGTTGCACGCGGTTGCCCAGCTGCCCGGCCACTTCTTCGGGAATGTCGATCGGGTTCTGGGTGACGAAGAACACGCCCACACCCTTGGACCGGATCAGGCGCACGACCTGTTCGATCGTATCCTGCAATGCCTTTGGCGCATCGTCGAACAGCAGATGCGCCTCGTCAAAGAAGAAGACCAGCTTCGGCTTATCCTGATCGCCGACTTCAGGCAGAACCTCGAACAGTTCCGCCAGCAGCCAGAGCAGGAATGTGGCATAGAGCTTGGGGCTCCGCATCAATCTGTCCGCGGCGAGGACATTGATGAAACCACGGCCCTGGTCGTCGCATTTCAGGAAATCCTCGATCTCAAGCGCGGGTTCGCCAAAGAACTGGCCGCCGCCCTGGCTGTCGAGCGAGAGCAGCTGGCGCTGGATCGCGCCGATGCTGGCCCTTGTCACATTGCCGTATTTCGCGGTCAGTTCGCTCGCATTCTCAGCCGTATGGGCCAGCATTGCCTGCAGGTCCTCAAGGTCCAGCAGCAGCAATCCTTCCTCGTCCGCGAAACGGAAGACGATGTTCAGGACGCCTTCCTGCGTATCGTTGAGATCCAGCAGCCGGGCGAGCAGCAATGGCCCCATTTCCGAAACCGTGGTCCGGATCGGGTGCCCCTGTTCACCATAGAGATCCCAGAAGATCGCCGGATTGTCGGAATAGGCATAATCTTCCATGCCCAGTTCCTTCGCCCGGCTTTCCAGCTTGTCGGCATTTTTGAAGGTCGGGGATCCGGCCATGGAAATGCCGGACAGATCGCCTTTTACATCGGCCACGAAAACCGGCACGCCATTGGCCGAAAAACTTTCCGCCAGCCCCTGCAGCGTCACCGTCTTGCCGGTTCCTGTCGCGCCCGCGATCAGACCGTGCCGGTTGGCGCGCCCCAGATGCAGCGCCTGCCGCTCTCCACCTTCGGCAAGGCCCAGAAAAATATCCGCCATTATCCACCCCTTCCAGACTGTTCTTGCTCTGGCGCAGCGAGCGCTTCACGGTCAAGCAATAGACAAGTGAGGATTAAGCGGTAGAGCGAGCCCGATGGCCGAATACCAACCTTTCGTCCTGCTGGACGACGCGCGCGAGGAAGGCGCCAGCGATGCGCAATTGTTCGAAGCGCCGAGCGCAATTTTCGTCGCCTGGCGGCCGGAAGAGGTCGCCAGCGTGCTGGAAGCAGCCGATGCGGCGCAGCGCGAAAGCGGCGGCACGCTGGCCGGATATCTCGCCTATGAAGCCGGGCTGGCGCTTGAACCCCGGCTGATGCAGCACGCGGCGGAACGCTGCGGCGCGGACGGGCCGCTGGTCTGGTTCGGATTGTTCGACAAGGCGCAGACCATACCGGCGGCGGAAATTCCGCAATGGCTGGCTGCGAAGGCGGGCACCGGGCCGGCAAGCATCGGCCCGCTCGATCCGCAGATTTCCATCGGCGCCTATCTGGAAGCGTTCGAAACCCTGCAGGAGGCAATCCGCGCCGGGGACATTTATCAGGCGAATCTGACCATGCCGCTGGCAGGGGCCGCACGTGGCGACCCGCTGGCCATCTATGCTGCCATCCGCCCGGCGGCGAATGCGGGCTATGGCGGCGTGATCTTCGATGGATCGCACTGGCTGCTGAGCTTCAGCCCCGAATTGTTCTTCAGCCTGAAGGACGGGCAGGCTAGGTGCAAGCCGATGAAGGGCACCCGCCCCCGCGGCCGGGCAGAGGAAGAAGACCGCGCGCTGGCGGCGGAACTTTCCAGCTCGGTCAAGGACAAGGCCGAAAACCTGATGATCGTGGACCTCATGCGTAACGATCTCAGCCGCGTGGCCAGGGCGGGAACGGTCCGCGTCGAACAGCCTTTCCACGTCGAAACCTATCCCACGGTGCACACCATGGTCACCACGGTCCGCGCGCAGCTGGCCGATGAAAAGGGCGCCATGGACATGCTGCGCGCCCTGTTCCCCTGCGGATCGATCACCGGCGCGCCCAAGATCCGCGCGATGGAACTGATCCAGCAGGTGGAACGCGATGCGCGCGGCCCCTATTGTGGGGCAATCGGCCGGATCGGCCCCAATGGCGATGCCGCCTTCAACGTGGCGATCCGCACCATCCGCCTGACACCCGGAGAGAATGACCGGCACCGCGCCGTGCTGGGCGTGGGCGGGGCGATCGTGGCCGATAGCAACGGCATGGAAGAATGGCGCGAATGCCTGGTGAAGGGCGGCTTCGTCCGGGGCGAGGCCGGCGGGCACGATCTGCTGGAAACCATGCGTTTCGATCCGGCCGGCGGTATTCCGCTGCTGGAAATGCACCTGGAACGTATCAAGCAAAGCGCAGCCGAACTGGGCTTTGCCTTCGATCGCCACGAAACGCGCAATCGCATCCAGGCCCTGTGTTTCGAACTGGAAAAACCGGCCAAGCTGCGCCTTCTGCTGGCCCGCAGCGGTGAAGTGACGCTGGAAGCGCAGTCCATGCCCGCCGCGCCCGATGGCCCGGTTCGCTGTGTCGCGCTGCCTCTGCCGGTCGTGCCGGGTGACTGGCGCCTGCGGCACAAGAGCACGGACCGGTCCTTCTACCAGGCGGCTCTGGACGTGGCGAAAGCCAATGACGCGGGGGAGGCGCTGTTCGTGCGGCATGACGGATTGCTGACTGAAGGCAGCTTCACCAGTATCTTCGTTGAACGCGAAGGAATATTGCTGACACCGCCCGCCACGCTGGGCCTGCTGCCCGGCGTATTCCGCCGTTCCCTGCTGGAAGAAGGCCGCGCGCAGGAAGCGAAATTGACGCTGGAAGATCTGGGGGATGGTTTCATGCTGGGGAATGCCGTGCGCGGCCTGATGCCTGCTATGCTGGTTTCCGCATGAGTCGCGAACATCTCAGCCCCGCCCTGCGGCGCATTGCCGCTTCGCCCACAACGGCCATGACTGATCGCGCCACCGAACTGCGCGAGGCGGGACGGGACATAATTTCACTGTCCGTCGGGGAACCCGATTTCGCCACCCCGCCCCATGTCGTGCAGGCAGCCAAGGACGCGCTGGATCAGGGGCTGACCAGATATACGCCGGTCACGGGCATGGCCCGTCTCAAACAGGCGGCAGCGCTCCATTTCCGCCGCGACCTGGGGATAGAGGCAGATCCGGCCAATATCGTGGTCACAGCGGGGGGCAAGCAGGCCCTGTTCGAAGTGCTTTGCGCATCGGTGGGCGAAGGGGACGAGGTGATCGTCCCCGCCCCTTGGTGGGTCAGCTATCCGCAGATGGTGCGCTTCGCCGGGGGGCGTGTTGTCCCGCTGATCACCCATGCGCGGGACAATTTCCGATTCGACGCCGCGGATCTGGCGGCCCTGATCACACCCAAGACACAATGGCTGCTGCTGAATAGTCCCGGCAACCCGACCGGGGCAACCTATCCGGCGGAGATGTTGCAAGGCATCGGGAAACTGCTGCGCGACCATCCGCGTGTCATGGTGCTGTCGGATGATATCTACGCCCCGCTCAATTATACGGGCGCGCGCCATGCCACACTGGCAAATGTCTGCCCCGATCTGGCAGACCAGATCTGCACCATCTCGGGCGTGTCCAAAAGCCATGCGATGACCGGGTTCCGCATCGGCGTGGCAACCGGCCCGGCCTGGCTGATAGAGGCGATGGGCAGGCTGCAATCCAATTCCAGCGGTAATCCCGCATCGATCAGCCAGGCAGCCGCCATCGCCGCCTTCGAAGGGCCGCAGGAATTCCTTGCCGAATGGCGCGAGGTCTTCCGCGCAAGGCGCGATCTGGTGGTGGGGCGGATCAACGCGATTCCGGGTCTGTCGACACCAGTGCCCGAAGGCGCATTCTATTGTTTCATCGACGCTTCCCCCCTGATGGAGAGGTTCGGCGGGGACGATACCAGGCTGGCCCTGCATCTGCTGGAACACGGCGTGGCAGTGGTGGCGGCAAGTGCTTTTGGCGGGCGTAACGGCTTCCGCATCAGCTTTGCTGCCGAGGAAACCGTGTTGGAAGAGGCGATGCACCGCATCGCCGCCGCCCTGGCATGACCATTCCCATCCTCTATGAGGATGCCGAAGCGCTGGTGATCGACAAGCCGGCCGGATTGCCGATAGAGAAACCGCGCGCCGGGGGGCCTTCGCTCAGCGATCATTGGGAAGAGCTTAAGCTGGGCTTTCACCGCCTTCCCGCCCCGTCGCACCGGATCGATACGGACACATCAGGCTGCCTGCTGCTGGCCCGCAACCCCCGCGCATTGCGACGCTTCGCCTCCGCTTTCGCGGAACGGCAGGTGAGCAAGCGCTATCTCGGGATATTGTCCGAAATACCGGGGACCAGGGAAGGCACGATCGAATTGGGCCTGACCAAGATCAGCAGCGAAAAAGGCGGCTGGCGGATGATCGCGGCGCGCCGGGGCAAGCCATCCGTCACCCATTGGCGGCTGATTGCGGAAATCGGCCATCACGCGCTGGTGGAATTCCGCCCGGAAACCGGCCGCACGCACCAGATCCGCGTCCATGCCGCCAGCGGGATCGGCATCCCCCTGCTGGGCGATCCGATTTATGGCAAAGCCGGCAGCGCACCACGCACGATGCTCCATTCCGCCGGAATCGAAATGCCGCGTTACGGCAAGGATCCGATCATCGCCCGCGCGCCCTTGCCGGCCGATTTCGTGGATCAGGGCTTCACCGATGAATGACCTGGTGCAACGCGCGCAATCGCTGGCGGAGGAAAGTTTCATCGCCGCATCGGGGCCTGGCGGGCAGAATGTGAACAAGGTGGCCACCGCGGTGCAGTTACGGCTGAACATCTATCGGCTGGGCCTGGAACCGCGTGTCTTCCACCGGCTGAAGAAGCTGGCGGGGCGGCGAATCAACACCAGGGGGGAAATCGTGCTCGATGCGCGGCGTTTCCGGACACAGGAAGCGAATCGGCAGGATGCGCGCGACAAGCTGGCCGCCTTGATCGAAGAGGCGCTGGTGGAACCGAGGAAAAGGGCCCGTACCCGCGTGAACCGGGTCGGCAAGGTCCAGCGGCTCAAGGCGAAAAAGGTGCGCGGAGAGGTAAAGGCCAATCGCGGCAAGGTGGACTGGTAGGCTGCGCCATGCTTGACTTTCCATACCCTTTCGCGCACAGGCGCGCCGGATGGGCGGCGCCGGCGCGTCGCCCGTATTGTTTCGGGCTCCCGAGCTGATCGGTGCCCCTGTTTCGAATTTTTTGGGAATCAAACCATGGCGAAGCCCGCAACCGTCAAGATCCGGCTGAACTCGACCGCTGGCACCGGCTTTTTCTACGTCACGAAGAAGAACCCGCGCAACCAGACGGAAAAGCTGACCTTCCGCAAGTATGACCCGATTGCGAAGAAGCATGTCGAGTTCAAGGAAGGCAAGATCAAGTAAGTGGACGCCGGCGGAACTGCCGGGTTCACCAACGGTTCAATGCCCCGTATCTAGTTCGGGAGCATGACCATTCTGACTGCATTTCTCGGCCGCAAACCCCTTCGCGCCGCTCTTGCCGGCGCGATGGCGCTTGCCGTGCCTGGCGCACTTTTTCTGCCGGCCACGCCTGCTGCCGCGCAAAATTCGAATCAGCTCGACAGGGTGGTGAACGCGTTGCGCGCCATCACCACGATGCAGGCCGATTTCACGCAGACCGACCGGGCGGGGCAGACCGTTTCCGGCAAGCTGACGATGAAAAGCCCTGGCCGCATCCGTTTCGAATATTCGAAGGATGTGAACATGCTGGTGGTTTCCAACGGCAGTTCGCTGACGCTGATCGATTATGATGTGCAGCAGCTTGAACGCTGGCCCATCAGCAATTCGCCGCTTGGCGCCCTGCTCGATCCCAAGCGCGATCTGAAGCGTTACGGCAAGCTGGTGCCGACCGCCAATCCCGATGTCCTGAGTGTCGAGGTCAAGGATCCGGACAAGCCGGAATATGGCACGATGACGCTGATCTTCGTGAAGGATGCCAAGGCGCCCGGCGGGCTGGAACTGGTCAGCTGGGTTGCGCTGGACGCGCAGAACAAGCGCACCACCGTAAGGCTCAGCAATCAGCGCTACGGCATGTCCATTTCGGACCGCGCCTTCCGCTATCGCGATCCGCGGGTGACGACGCGCCGCCCCAGATAAACGCCTGCGCGGCGGATTGTTCATTCATTGCGACCAATGACGGGCGCCTATTCATTTAGCAGAAAGCCAGATGCGCCTATTATGATTGCACAAGGCGGTTGCGAGGCGGGTTCCCCCCTGTTGCCCTGACCTCCGCACGAAACGCCGCCTTGTACCAGCGTGACGAACGCTCGAACGGAACCCTCGTCCCAATGCCCCCGGGGCGAGGGTTTTCGTTTGTGCCAAATATTCCTGCATTGCTTGCTGCGCCCGGCCAAGGCACCTAAGCCCCTCCGCATGGTTTCAATCGCTTCCTGGAATATCAATTCCGTTCGCCTGCGCATGCCCATAGTGGCCGATTTCCTCAGGGCGGAGGCACCCGACGTGCTGTGCCTGCAGGAAATCAAATGCCAGGAACCGCAATTCCCCTACAAGGCTTTTGAAGAGCTGGGATATTCCCATTTCGCCGTGCATGGGCAGAAAGGTTATCACGGCGTGGCCACGGTCAGCCGGATCCCGCTGAAGGAATTTTCCCGCCATGACTGGCAGGATAATGGCGAAGCGCGCCATGTCGGTGTCGAACTGCTTGGCCCCGGCAAGGGAATGGTGCTGGAAAACGTCTATGTCCCGGCTGGCGGGGACGAGCCCGACCGGGAGGTGAACCCGAAATTCGGCCAGAAACTGGATTTCCTTGAACGAATGACGCGCTGGGCCGACAGGATTGACCGGCCGACCATGATCGTTGGCGATTTCAATATCGCACCGCTGGAATGCGACGTGTGGAGCCACAAGCAATTGCTGGAAGTAGTCAGCCACACGCCGATCGAAATCGACACCTTGCAGCGTTTCAAGGATGCGCATGGCTGGAGCGATATCGGCCGCGAACATATTGCCGCGCCGCAACGCTATTACAGCTGGTGGAGCTATCGCTCCAAGGACTGGCGCAAGGGCGATCGCGGGCGCAGGCTGGACCATATGTGGGCCAGCCCGGATCTGGCAGCGCAGGCGATCAGCCATCGCGTGCTGGAAGATGCGCGCGGATGGGAAAAACCTTCCGACCACGTCCCGCTGATTACGGAGTTTTCTCTCTGAAAGGCGCGGCGCTCACCCCATCGCCATCGCGGCGCGTGGCGCAGGCCATCGATGGCTTGCGTCATGGCTGGCCGCTGGCGATCGACGGGGCGCCATTGCTGCTTCCCGCCGAAACCGCGATACGGCGGGAAGCGAGCACGGCGAGAATGCTGATTTCGGCAGCCCGCGCTGCGACTTTGCAACTTGCCAATCAGCGTGAAGCAGCCCGGCCCCATGCCCCTGTGCTGATCCGCGCGGCGGAGCAGCTGGACCTTGGGGCGGCCCAGGCCATCGCCGATCCTTCGCTGGATCTCGCCGCCCCGCTCAAAGGGCCGTTTCGGGCGGAACCCCTGCAATGGAACCGCGCCGCAACCGCCGCGCTGGAACTGGCCCGGCTGGCCGGCATATTGCCCGCCTTCCTGGTCGGAGCCGAACCGGCGGATGAACCCGTGGCAGTGGAACCGGGTGATCTGGAAACCTTTGCCGATACACAGGCGCTGACCATTGCGACCCGCGCACGCCTGCCCGTGGCGGCGTGCGAAGAGACGGAAATAGTCGCATTTCGCAGCGCCAATGATCTGCGTGAACATGTCGCGCTTGTCATCGGTACGCAGAATGCAGACCGGATTCCGCTGGTGCGGCTTCATTCCGAATGCCTGACAGGGGATATTCTCGGCAGTCTCAAATGCGATTGCGGGCCGCAGCTTGATACCGCCCTTTCAGCCATGGCAGTGGAAGTTGCGCAGGGCGGATGGGGGGTGCTGCTCTATCTGCGCCAGGAAGGGCGCGGGATCGGCCTGATCAACAAATTGCGCGCCTATCGCCTGCAGGATCAGGGGTTTGACACGCTGGAGGCCAATCGCCGACTGGGCCTGCCCGAGGAAGCACGGGATTTCCCGGTGGCCGCGCGCATGATGGATCTGCTCGGCCTGTGGTCGATCCGGTTGCTGACCAATAATCCGGCCAAGGTGGCCGCCTTGCAGCAATGCGGCATTACCGTGGCAGAGCGTGTGCCCCACCACCTGGCGCCAAACCCGCATAATGCGCGTTATCTGGCCACCAAACGCGACAAGTCAGGACATTTGTTCGAATGAGATGCTGCCTGGTCAGATCTGAACAGCCTGGCGACGAAGCGCCAATCGGGGCCTTGACGGAAGCGGCCTTCAGCGCATCCCGCCATGGCCATAATGGCGAGAAACAACTGGTGGAGCAGCTGCGCATATCCGGCGATCTCGCGCTGTCGCTGGTGGCCGTGAACATGGATCTGGCCATTATCGGGCATTGCGCCTTTTCTCCCGTGAGCTTCAGCGATGAAACGCCGGGCTGGTTCGCGCTGGGGCCGATATCGGTCATCCCCCTGCGGCAGCATTCCGGCATCGGGTCAAACCTGCTGGAAGAAGGGCTGGAAAGACTGCGCCAGATGGGCGCGCGCGGCTGCATCGTGGTTGGCGATCCGGAATTCTATGGCCGTTTCGGATTCGCGCATGATCCGGCGCTGACGCTGCCGATATTGCCCGATCAGGATCAGGAATATCTGCTGCGGCTGACGCTGGAAGGGCCCCCGCCAAAAGGAACGGTGCAGCTGGCCCCGGCCTTCTACGAACTCGGCTGACGCTCAGCGGCGTTCATAGGGTTTCAGCCCGCGCCCCAGCACATTGTCCCGAAGATCGAGCGTATCGCCCGACCAGTCGGCAACGAAAACCGTATTGCGGTCCACCCCGCTTGCCAGCCGTGCATCATTCGCGCCGATCGTCAGGCCGTTGCTGGAATGGGCCTTCCCTTCCGCCGCCACCGCGATGAAGGCGGAGTAGTTTTCCTTGTCGAGCCCCTGCACGAACCAGTTATTGGTGATCTGGCCATTGGCGCCGCCAGGCAGGTCGATCATGTAATTGGTCGCCCTGCCATGGGCATCGTCGAAACTGGAACCGGCAATTTCAACGCGCCCGGCACGCGATTTCACGTAATGGCCACCCCGCCCTTCCTCGAACCGGCTGCGCGTTATGCGCAACTGGCCGTAATCGCCGGTATAAATGGAATGGGCGCAGCCACCGGCCCCCTCGCACGTGCCGAGACGGGTAAAGCTGGACCGATCGATCACAATGGTGCCGTTCGGATCCTGCCCCGTGAGGATACCCTGCTGACTGTCGCGGAACCAGCTTTGCGCCACGGTGAGATCGCCCTGTTCCAGGCGAATGCCGGCGCCGTTGTAATCGGGCACACGCATGTTCTGGAATACCAGGCCGGACACTTCCGCCCCGCGCCCGCGCAGGACCAGCGCCGCTTTTCCTTCACAGGTCGCCCCGTCGAATATGGCGGCGCCCGGTTCGGCCGAAAGATAGGAAATATATCCCGCCCCCTGCACCGCGCATTCTGCATGGCGGCCCGGCGCGATCGCGATGGAACCGCGCGCATCACCAATAGCATCCACTGCCTGCTGCAGATGATCGAAACCCTGCCCCGTTTCCACCACCACATAAGGCGTTGCCCGGTCCTGCGCGCCGAGCGTGGCGGGCGCCATTGCAACCGCGCCGAACAGGGCGAAGGTCGAACGAACCAGGTTTTTGCGCGTCATGAGGGCAGAACTTTCCATGCCACCTGCCATAGAAGGAAGGGGTTAAAGTCCGGTCAAACACGTCGCAGGGGCGCACGGGCAGCCAAGGCGGGTTGGCAGCGGCCACCTTGCCATCATTCCTTTCCAGCCTTTGGCGGCCTGCCCCGCCGCGGCGCGCCGGCCGGTTCCACCTTCACGCCGCGCCGCGCCAGCGCCTCCCGCAACAGCACTTCCAGTTCCGCATTGACCGAGCGGAGCTCCTGCGCGGCAAGCCTTTCCACCGCCGCGTGGAGCCCCGGATCGACCCGCAGGGCGAAAGCCTTTTTCTTCGCTTGAGACATGGCCTGACCCGGTAGGGTTTACTGGTAGAGCGAACCGGTATTGACGATCGGGTTCACTTCCCGCTCCCCGCACAGCACGACCATGAGGTTGGAAACCATCGCTGCCCGCCTTTCGTCATCCAGCTCGATAATCTGGTCGCTGCTCAATTTGTCGAGCGCCATCTCCACCATGCTGACCGCGCCCATCACCAGCTTGGCCCGCGCAGCGATCACCGCCTCTGCCTGCTGCCGGCGAAGCATCGCCCCGGCAATTTCCGGTGCATAGGCCAGATGGGTCAGGCCCGCTTCATCCACCACGATCCCGGCAACGACCAGGCGTTCGTTCAGCTCGGCCTGCAACTCGCTGTTGATCACATCGGCACTGCCGCGCAGCGTTGTCTGATCATCCTCGCTCATATCGTCATAGGGATGGCGCGCGCCGACGGTGCGCAGGCCTGCCTCGATCTGGATGTCCACGAATTCGCGATAATCGTCGACGTCGAAACTGGCCTGCGCCGTATCGCGCACGCGCCACACGACATTGCAGGCGATCTCGATCGGATTGCCGCGCAGATCGTTGATCTTCACCCGTTCCGAATGAACATTATGCGCCCGCACGGAGATTTTCTTGCGCAGCATCCACGGCCAGATCCAGCGCAGCCCCTGTTTCCGGTCCGTGCCGCGATATTCGCCGAACAGGGTGATCACCGCGCCCTGGTTGGGCTGGATCATGTAGAAACCTAGCAGCACGAACAGGACCGCCAGGAACGAACCGATCAGCGTGCCGACAAAGGCCAGCTTTTCAAGCCTGTCCGCCTCGTAAGGCGGCAAGCCGGAAAACACCGTAAGCGCCCCGACCACGGCGATGGCCAGCACCACCACCAGCATGATGTAACCATTGAAAGTATGGGCCGCGCCTTCCCGGCTGCGGAACATCGCCCCTTCATTCCCCTGCGTCATTTCGGATCTCCCGTAATATAATTATGATATCATATTTATATCATAGGACAGGTTCCGGCAAGCAAAACCGGATTTTCAGCGCATCAGTGCTGACGGATCACGGCGAGGAAGGCCGCGCCATAGGCTTCGAGCTTGCGTGCCCCGACGCCGGCAATGGCGCCCATTTCGGCCAGCGTGGCCGGGCGGGCGGCGGCCATTTCACGCAAGGTCGCATCATGGAACACGACATAGGGGGGCACTTGCGCCTCTTCCGCCAGTTCGCGGCGCAGGGTGCGCAAGGCATCGAACAGCGGATCACCCACCGGGTTCGGCGCATCGTTACGGCCCCGGCGCGCCTTGCGGCCGGATGGCGGGCGGATGATGGCCAGCTCCGCCTCGCCCTTCAGAATGGCACGGGCATCTCCGCCCAGCCGCAATCCGCCATGTTCCGTCGCGACGAGGCTTCCCCTTGCCTGCAAGGCCCGGCTGACCGGCTGCAGCAGGCGCGCATCCTCTCCTTCGACGATGCCGAACACGCTCAGCCGGTCATGCCCGCGCTGACTGACGCGTTCGTCCGACGATCCGGTAAGCACTTTCTGCAGATGGCCGAAGCCATATGTCTGGCCCGTGCGATAGACGGCGCTCAGCAGTTTGCGCGCCAGTTCCGTCGCGTCGATCACGTCGGGCGGCTCCAGGCAATTATCGCAATTGCCGCAGCGTTCCGGCGGATTCTCCCCGAAATGGCGCAAGAGAACGGCGCGGCGGCACCCGGCTGTTTCGACCAGAGAGGCGAGCGCATCGAGCCGGGCGCGTTCCCCCTGCTGGCGCGCTTCGCCCACTTCCTCCAGCCTTTGCCGCGCCTGGGCGAAATCTCCGGCAGACCACAGCATCACCGCTTGCGCAGGGTCTCCATCGCGGCCCGCCCGGCCCGTTTCCTGGTAATAGGCCTCGATCGATTTCGGGATACCGGCATGGGCGACGAAACGGACATCGGGCTTGTCGATACCCATGCCGAAAGCGATGGTGGCCACGATCACCATGTCTTCACTGGCAACGAAGGCCGCCTGGTTGGCCGCCCGTTGTTCCGGCGGCAGACCGGCATGATAGGGCAGGACCGGCCTTTGCCCGGTGGCCGCCAGTTTTTCCGCCAGATCCTCCACCTTGCGGCGCGTCGGCGCATAGATAATGCCCGGCCCCGAATGTTCTGCCAGCAATTGCGCCAGTTGGCGGGTTCCGCTTTCGCGGTGGCGGATGGCGTATCGGATATTCGGCCGGTCGAATCCGGCGACGATCAGCCCCTCTTCCGGGATGCCGAGCTGGGCGAGGATGTCCGCCCTGGTATGCGCATCTGCCGTGGCCGTCAGCGCCAGGCGCGGCACATCGGGGAAGGCATCCATCAATGGCCGCAGCTGCCGATAATCGGGCCGGAAATCATGGCCCCATTCGGAAACGCAATGCGCTTCGTCCACGGCAAAGAGGGATAGTTTCGCGCTGCCCAGCAATTCCCGGAAATGCGGCTGGCTGGCGCGTTCCGGGGCGATATAGAGCAGGTCCAGTTCACCGGCCCGGAACGCCGCGATCGTTTCCATCCGGTTGTCGTCCACACTGGTCAGCGTGGCGGCGCGGATGCCATTGGCCCGGGCGGAACGCAGCTGGTCATGCATCAGCGCGATCAGGGGGGACACGACCACGCAGGTGCCTTCCAGCATGGTTGCCGGCAATTGGTAAGTCAGCGATTTGCCCGCGCCGGTGGGCATGACGGCCAGCGCGGATTGCCCGGCCAGCACACGGGCGATCACATCTTCCTGGACACCGCGGAAATGATCGAAGCCGAAGACGCGGCGCAATGCCGCCTGTGCATCCCCGTTCTGCTCCGCGACACTTGCCATGAACCGGCTGTGGCAGAAGCAGCGCGGCGCCGAAACCGGAACGGATGGAGTTTTTAGCGATTTTCTTGCCCGCGCCCCTCGTCTAGCGTCCGCGGCGCGAGACGGGGTTCACTGTCTCGCGCGGAATCTATGAAAGGTATCCACCATGAAGAAGTTTGCCCTGACCGCCTTCGCTTCGGCCGCAGCCCTGTCGCTCGCCGCATGCGGCAGCGCTGACGACGCCAGCGCCGACGCGGAAGCGGACACTGTCGAAATGCCGTCGGACGATGCCATGACCGACATTCCCGATCCGGTGGCCGATGAAGACATCGAAGATGCTGCCGACGAAGCGGCGGCCTCGGCAGAAGAAGCTGTCGATGCGATCGATGCCGCGGGCGATGCCGCTTCCGAAGCCGCAGCCGACGCAGAAGCCGCAGCAGAGCAGGCAACTCAGGCAGCCGAAGAAAACATGCAGTAATGGGCGGCAACCAGCCCATCCGGGCGGGCGGGGCAAAGGCCCTGCCCGCTTTCTGCACCGCATTTGCGCTGGCCCTGATGCTGGCCGCCTGCGGTGGAAGCGATACCGATCCCGGCCCGGGCGGCGTTACCGTGGGGGAAGCCCGCGCGCTGGATGAAGCGGCCCAGATGCTGGACGAACAAAGGCTGCCCCCAGGGGCTGTGGGCGAATCGGACGAAGCCACGCCTGCGCCAGAAGCCGCCGCCGAAGAGGCAGAATAAGGCCCGGTTTGTCCGGAACATCAGGCCATGGTATAAGTTTCACTTGTAACCATGGCTGCCACCATCGAACCGGAAAGTGATTTTTCCGCCCTGCCCGATCCGGGCGAGGGTGTGTTTACTGCGCCGCTCAAACGGCCGGCACATGTGGGCGAGGATTGGCTGGAGCCGGCCCAGACCGATTATTCCGCCGAAGACGACAAGATCTGGGATGAATTGTTCGCGCGGCAGATGGAAATTCTGCCCGGTCGTGCCTGCACCGCTTTCATGCAGGGGCTGGACAAGCTGGATCTGGGCCGGGGCGGCGTGCCCGATTTCGGCCGCCTGTCCGAAGAGCTCGGCAGGCAGACAGGGTGGAGCGTCGTGCCCGTGCCGATGCTGATCCCCGATCACGTATTCTTCTGGCATCTGGCCAATCGCCGTTTTCCGGCGGGCAATTTCATCCGCACCCGTGAAACATTCGATTACATTCAGGAACCGGATGTTTTCCACGACGTGTTCGGCCATGTGCCGATGCTGACGGACCCGGTCTTCGCCGATTACATGCAGGCCTATGGCCGGGCCGGGTGGAAGGCCATGCGGTATAACCGGCTCAAGGCGCTGGGCGCGCTCTACTGGTACACGGTGGAATTCGGCCTGATCAGGGAAGCGGACGGGCTGCGGATTTATGGTGCGGGCATATTGTCCGGCCCGCGCGAGGCGGTGTTTGCGCTGGAAGGCGAATCACCCAACCGGATCATGCTGGCCGTGGACCGGGTGATGCGGACCGATTACGTGATCGACGATCTGCAGCCGACCTATTTCGTGATCGAAAGCTTCGAAGATCTCTATCACCAGACGGTGGAACGCGATTTCGACCAGCTCTATCGCAATCTCGGGCCGGGCTTCACTTATGCCAATGCCGCCGTTCTGGACATCGACAATCTGCTGCACCGGGGCACGCAGGAATATCATCTGCGCGGTGGGCGCGGATCGGGGGCGGCGCCCGTCTGAACCGGCAAAAAAGAAAGGCCGGCCCCAGGGTATCCCCGGGACCGGCCTTTCCTAACCGTTTCAGCGAAAAGCTTATTCGGCCGCAGCTTCGGTTTCTTCAGCCGCCGGTTCTTCGGTGGCTTCTTCCGTCGCCACGTCGGCTTCTTCAGCCATCGGCTCTTCCATGGCCGGTTCTTCCATCATGGGCTCTTCCATGGCGGCTTCTTCGACCGGAGCGGCTTCTTCTTCCGCACCGCCGCAAGCGGCCAGACCCAGACCAAGAACGGTTGCCGAGGCGAACGCGATAAGCTTCTTCATTGGTACTTCCCCTTCGTGAATTTGGGGCGGTTTACTTGCAGTCCCACCCCGGTTGAACGCTCAAAAAAAGCGGCCCTACCCCCCCATCACCGCTGCTCGTGCAACGCAACAGGTGAAGTGTAAATAGCAGCAGAACCGAACTGGGCAAACAGATCAAGTGGCTCGTTACACCATTCGCCACATTTTCGGACGCTGCCGGACATGCCGGGCCGCAGCCAAGTCAAGCCACGCTGCCCGGCACATGGCAAATCACCAGATACGGACGCGATCTTCCGGCGCCAGATACAGATCGTCACCCGGTTCCACCTTGAACGCTTCGTACCAGGCATCCTGGTTGCGTACTGCGCCATTGGTGCGGAATTCTTCCGGGCTGTGCGGATCGGTCATCAGGCGCTGGCGGCCCGCCGCTTCGCGCTGTGCGGAACGCCATACCTGCGCCCATGCCAGGAAGAAGCGCTGATCGCCGGTCAGCCCGTCAATCACCGGGGCTTCCTTCCCGTCCAGCGACATGCGGTAAGCGCGATAGGCAAGGCTGAGCCCGCCATTGTCGCCGATATTTTCGCCCAGGGTGAAGCGGCCATTCACACAGGTATCGCCATTATCATAAGGGCAATAGGCATCATATTGTGCCGCCAGCTTGTCGCCCAGTTCGGTAAACTGCGCGAGATCGGCAGGCTGCCACCAATTGCGCAGCGTGCCCGTGGCATCGCTCTTGGCGCCCTGATCGTCGAAACCGTGGCCCATTTCGTGGCCGATCACCGCACCGATACCGCCGTAATTCACCGCCGGATCGGCGTCCGGGTTGAAGAAGGGCGGTTGCAGGATCGCGGCCGGGAACACGATTTCGTTGAAGACCGGGTTGTAATAGGCGTTCACCGTCTGCGGCAACATGCCCCATTCGCTGCGATCGACCGGCTGACCCAGCTTGGAGCGGTTGTCCTCGATGGCCCATTCGGTTGCGCGGATACGGTTGCCCAGCGCGTCCCCCGCCTTGATCTCCAGCCCGTCATAGGTTTCAAACTCGTCGGGATAGCCGATCTTGGGGTTGAACGAATCGAGCTTGGCGATGGCCTGCTCTTTCGTTTCCGGCGTCATCCAGTCGTTTTCTTCGATGCTGACGGCCAAGGCCTTGCGCAGGTTCTTCACCAGCGCATCCATCGCCGCCTTGCTCTCCGGCGGGAAATACCGCTCCACATACAGCGCGCCGAGCTGTTCACCCAGCTGGCTTTCGGCGGCGGCAATCGCGCGCTTCCAGCGCGGGCGCTGTTCTTCCTGCCCGTTCAGGAACTTGCCGTAGAATGCGAAATTCGCATCGTCGAATTCACTGGGCAGGACGGAAGCATGGGCGCTGAGGAATTGCGCGGCCATATAGGCTTTCAGCGTCGCCAGCGGGGTTGCGCTGACCAGCTTCATCATCGCTGGCGTCCCGCCGCCGATCCCTTCCAGGGTTTCACGCGACAGTTCCAGCTCGGCCGCTTCCTCCTCGCCGGGCGGAATCTGCGGGGCGAGGAACTGCCCCTGATCGGAAAAGCCCGCCGCATCCAGCAGAAGCGCGGTCGGGAATTCCGGAGCCAGCGCCAGGAGATCATCCCGGGTCAGCTTGTTATAGGTGATGTCCCGGTTGCGCAGGGCCGTGCGGTCCCATTCCAGCTGCGCCACCTTGTGTTCGAAGGCATAAACCGATTCCGCGGCGGCAGCCGGGTCCTGATACCCGGCCTTGCCCAGCAGGAACGTCAGATATTCCTTGTAGCGCTGACGGATTTCAAGGTTCCGCTCATTATCCACCAGGTAATAATCGCGATCGGGCAAGCCCATGCCGTCAAAGCCGATGCTGACAATATAGCTGTCGGGATCCTTGGAATCGACCGTGACCCCAGCAGAAATCAGCGAAGGCAGGCCCGCTTTGGGGAATATGCGGACCAGCGCGTTCAGATCCTGCGCCGCGAAGATTTCCGCCAGATAGGGCTGCGCCGGGGCAAGGCCCGCCGCGTCAATCGCATCCGTATCCAGATAGGACT
This sequence comes from Croceibacterium atlanticum, assembly GCF_001008165.2. Taxonomy (NCBI): domain Bacteria; kingdom Pseudomonadati; phylum Pseudomonadota; class Alphaproteobacteria; order Sphingomonadales; family Erythrobacteraceae; genus Croceibacterium; species Croceibacterium atlanticum. The sequence continues at coordinate 2,178,243 of NZ_CP011452.2, forward strand.
GATAGGCATCGACGATACGGCGGCCCGCAGTGCCGGGCGCCGGGTCCTGCTTCACCAGATCGGACACCAGCGCCTCGACATCGGCAGTCGATTTCTCGCGCAATATGTTGAAGGCCCCGAACCGCGTGAATTCGGCAGGGATCGGATTTTCGCGAACCCATTTGCCATTGGCATAGGCGAAGAAATCGTCGCCCGGATCCACCTGCTGATCAATCTCGGCCGGGTCGAATCCCCAGGTGCCGAAATCCATGGTCGGGGTGGGAATGCGCTCCTCTTCCTGCGCATAAGCGGGAATGGCAATGGCAAGAGCGGCGGCGGAAACGCCTGCAGCAAGCATTTTGCGGATCATGCGGGAACCTTTCGTCGAGAATTCGCAGGCGCCCGAGGACCGGACGCAATTGGAAAGCGACCTGATAACAGCCCTTTGCCTCCGCCCGGAGCTGTTGGTCGGTTTCATTTGAGACTTTGTCGATTAACCGACAATGGCCGGCTGCCTCAAGCCCCCTTGTCGGAGCTGGTCAGGCGGCGGCGATATCGTCGAACTGCAAGGCCGCCAGCCTTGCATACAGTCCGCCATCGCCGATCAGCTGGGCATGATTGCCCTGTTCGACGATCCGCCCGCCTTCCATCACGATGATCCGATCCGCCGCCCGCACCGTGGCAAGCCGGTGGGCGATGACCAGCGTCGTGCGCCCTTGCATCAGCCGTTCCAGCGCCTGCTGCACCAGCCGTTCGCTTTCGGCATCGAGCGCGCTGGTCGCTTCATCCAGCAGCAGGATCGGCGCATCGCGCAGCAGGGCACGGGCAATCGCCACGCGCTGCCTTTGCCCGCCGGAAAGGCGCGCCCCGCCTTCGCCCAGGAAAGTGTCCAGCCCCTGCGGCAGGTCCGACAGGAAGCTTTCCGCATTGGCGGCGCGGGCGGCTTCCCAGATGGCTTCCTCGCTCGCATCCCATGCGCCGTAACGCAGATTGTCGCGCGCACTGGCGGCGAACAAAGTGCCTTCCTGCGGGACCAGCGCCATGCGGCGGCGGATATCGGCAGGATCCGCCTGCACCAGTGGCACACCATCCATGCGCACAGTGCCGACCTGCGGATCGTAGAACCGTTCCGCCAGCTGGAAGATGGTGGATTTGCCCGCGCCTGACGGGCCGACAATCGCCACCGTTTCCCCCGGTTCGATGGTCAGGCTGAAATCGGAAATGGCCGGCGTATCGGGGCGCGTGGGATAGCGGAAGGTCACGTTCTGGAAAGACAAGGCGCCGCGCGGCGGGGATGGCAGGGCCTGCGGACGTTCCGGCGCGGCGATGGCCGGCTTTTCCTGCAGCAATTCGCCCAGTCGGCTGGCGGAACCGGCGCCGCGCAGCAAATCGCCATACACTTCCGTCAGCGAGCCGAAGGCGCCTGCCACCAGCACGCCCGTCAGCACGAAAGCCGCGATAGTTCCGCCCGTCAGCGCGCCTTCGGACACCTGCACCGCACCGCGCCACATAACGGCGGTGATCGATCCGAAAATGCAGCAGATGGCCACGCCCGTCATGATTGCGCGGATCAGGATCCGGCGGCGCGCAGTGGTGAAGGCCTGCTCCACCGCATTGGCAAACCGGGCGCTCTCTCGCTGTTCCTGGTTGAAGCCCTGAACGATCTTCATCGCCCCCAGCACTTCGGTGACCTGTCCGCCGATATCGGCAATCCGGTCCTGCGTTTCGCGCGAGATTGCGCGCACGCGCCGCCCGAAAAAGATGATCGGCAGCAGCACCAGCGGAACGGCAACCACCATCAGCAGGGTCAGATGCGGCGCGAGATAGATCAGATAAGCCGTGCCGCCGATCGCCATGATCGCATTGCGCAGGGCCACCGAAACCGTGCTGCCCACCACATGTTCGATCTGCGCCGTATCCGCCGTCATGCGCGAGGATATTTCCTTGGGGCTGTTTTCCTCGAAAAATCCCGGTGACAGGCGCAGGAGGTTTGTCTGCACGGCCAGCCGGATATCGGCCACGACACGTTCGCCCAGAAGGGTCACGAAATAATACCGGCACGCCGTCCCCGCCGCGAGCACGACCACGATGATGAAAAGGTAACGGAACCAGCGCCCGATTTCGCCCGGATCGGATCCTTCGGCAAAACCGCGGTCGATAATCATGCGGAAACCGGCGGGAATGGCCAGAGTCGCGCCCGCCGTTACCACCAGCGCCAGCAGCGCCAGCGCCACAAGGGCGGGATAACGCCCGGCGGCGCGGATTATCATCGAAAGGGGGCCGAGATTTTCGGCCGGTTCGACATCTTGCTTGGAAGGGGTACGCGCCATCGCGCGCGGCGTTAGCGGATAAGCGGCGGGGATTGAAGTGCGCGAAGAGGCAACAATCTTTGCCGCATTGCAACATAACCCCTATATGACAGGGAAGATGAGCGGGGCCGTGGCGACCATCCACGAGTCTATCGCAGCGGAAATGAAGGGATAACCGTGCTTTATCACGCCTATGAATTGCAGCGTTCGCTGCTGACAAGCGCCAGCCGCTGGGCCGAGATAGGTGCGGAACTGCTGAACAATCCTGCTCTGCCGCTCGGTTATTTCGGGATGGGGCCGACCGTGGCGAGCGCCCTGCAGGTCTTCGCCCATATTTACGAACATCGCGGCAAGCCCAAATTCAACATCGACAGCGCTATCGTGGACGGGAAGGAATATCCGGTCACCGAACAGGTCGTGTTCGAAAAACCGTTCGGTTCGCTGCGTCATTTCAAGCGCAAGGGTCTGCCCAAGGATGCGCCCAAACTGCTGCTGGTCGCCCCGATGAGCGGGCACTACGCCACGCTGCTGCGCGGCACGGTGGCGCGGATGGTGGAAAACCAGGAAGTGTGGATCACCGACTGGGCGGATGCGAAGTTGGTCCCATTGTCCGAAGGCCATTTCGACCTCGACGATTATATCGATTATCTGATCGAATTCCTGCGCTTCATCGGTGAAGGCGCGCATATGCTGGCCGTGTGCCAGCCATCCGTCCCGGCCTTTGCGGCGGCGGCGATCATGGGAGCGGACAAGGATCCGTGCCGCCCCGCCACGCTGGCGATGATGGGCGGTCCGATCGATACGCGCGCCAGCCCGACCTCGGTCAATGACGTGGCGATGGACCGCCCGCTATCATGGTTTCGCAACCATGTGATCGCCAGCGTGCCGATGAATTATCCGGGCGCCGGGCGGCAGGTCTATCCGGGCTTCCTGCAACTGGCCGGATTCATTTCGATGAATCTCGAAAATCACATGATGAGCCATTACGAGATGTTCAAACATCTGACCCTTGGCGATCAGGATAGCGCCGACGCGACCAAGAAGTTCTATGACGAATATCTTTCGGTCTGCGACATGACGGCGGAATTCTATCTCGAAACGATAGAACATGTGTTCCAGCGCCATTCCCTGCCCAAGGGGGAATTCATCCATCGCGGCAAGCCGATCGACCCGGATGCGATCCGCGACACGGCGCTGCTGGCGATCGAGGGCGAGCGGGACGATATTTCCGGCATCGGCCAGACCCGCGCCGCGCTCGACCTGGCGAAACACCTGCCGCTGAAGATGAAGAAATACCATCTTGCCCGCGATGTCGGCCATTACGGCATCTTCAACGGCAGCAAATGGCGGACCCGTATCGCCCCTGTGGTGGAGGAATGGATGCGCGCCCACGCGCGCTAGCCACCAGGAATGCGGGCCGTTCAGGCCCGCAGCCGGGGCCGAGTGGCAATACGCGGCGCATGGGCGTTCAGCCATGCTTGCGCCGGCTTTTCCAGCCAGTGATAAAGCACGCCCGAAAGGACGAGCAGAAGCGCGGCATATAGTGCGACCTCGGGCCAGCTCAGTTGCAGATCGTCACCGACAAAGGCGATCTTGAACGCAATCAGCAGCGGCACATGCGCCAGATAGGTCGCATAGCTGACATCCCCCAGCCAGCGGAGCGTCGGGGCGCCAAGCAAACGCGCAACCGGCCCGCGGTCGAGCGCAAGGGCCAGCAGCATCAGGGCGAAAACCAGCGGGAGGAAAGCTGTTTCGGCCAGGCCGATGACCATGCCGAGAACGAGCAGGCCCGTGCCCACCGCCAGGCAGATCGGCGCCGCGCCTTGCACATCCCGCCAGCGCAGCCAGAGATTGCAGATCATCGTGCCGATCAGGAATTCAGCGAGACAGCGCCACACGCCGAGGCGGGTAATCGCATCGCCCAGGCTTGCCTCCCCGGCAAAGGCGAAGGTCAGATATAGCGCAGCTGCGAGCAGCAACGCCGTGGCGATCAGTGCCGCGCTAGGCAGTTTTTCCCATCGCAGGGCCAGCACGAAGAAGGGAAACAGCAAATAGGCTGCCAGTTCGGTGCTGATGGACCAGGCCGGGTGGTTCCACGACAAATCATCCGTGAAACCCCAATTCTGCACCAGCAGCACATGCAGCGGCAATTCCGCAAAAGGATAGGCCGATGCGTCCCGGCCAGTCATCTGCAGGGCGAGCGCGAACGCCACCAGCACGGCCAGTATCGATATGTGGAGCGGCCAGACCCGGGCAAAACGCTTCCACCAGAAATGCGGCAATTGACCGAAACCGCCACCACGCAGCCGCCCGGCATAATTCAGCCACATGACGAAGCCGGAGAGCATGAAGAACAGGTCGACTGCCAGATAGCCCTTGCCCAGCAGGGTGATGGCATCCGCCGGCAGCAGGTCCGCAAGGTTCAGGCGCATATGATAAAGCACGACAAGCCAGGCGGCGATGCCGCGAATGCCCGTCAGCGCATGAAGCTGCGGAATTCCGCCGGTTTCCAGGCGCGCGCTCATGCCGGCGCACTGTCTGGATCGCCGGACATCCCAGCATTCGCCGCCCGACGGCTGGCGAGGCGTTCCTTGCGATCTTCCTCCTTCCGGGCCGTTATGCGGCGGGATACCAGCGTCATCAGCCCGATCTGCAGGCCTATCAGCATGAAGACGAAAGGCTGGTAGGCAATACCGATGAACAAGGCGCCCAGAAGATAGATCAGCTGGCCGTGCTGCAAGGCGGTTGCCAGCCCGCGCCAGGACTTCTCCTGCGGATCGTCACTGGTGCGATAGCGCCGGCGGATACGTTCCATCTGCCACAGGCCCAGCCCCTGCAGCCACAGCCACAGGAACAGGCCGGGCCAGCCCTGTTCACCCAACATTTCGAAATAGGCGGAATGATAGGCGCGCGCTTCTTCGGTGATCTGTTCCGTCCGCACTTCCCGCGATCCGCCTTCATCCACCACGACACGGGTGGAATAGGTGAAGCTGTTGCCGAGAAAGGCGTCAAACCCGCCGCCAAGCGGATTTTCCTTCGCATAGTCCACCGTCCACTGCCACACGGCCAGCCGGGTTGAGGCCGACTGGTCCGCCTGGTGGTTGCTGATGGTGGACATGCGTTCGGTATAGCTGGCAGGCAGGAAAGGGATCGCCGCCAGAAGGGCCAGTGCGCCCAGCCCCATATAGACGAATTTGTATTTGACGCTGCGCAGGGTCAGCGCCGCCAGCAGGCCGATGCACAACAGCCCGGTGCGCGTCTGAGTGCCGATGGGGATCAGCAGCGCGGCAAAGCACAGGGCCAGCGCGAAACCCATGGTCCAGCGGCTGGCCGGAAAGATCGTGCCGTTGCGCGCGACCCATATGGTCAGCGGGATGATTGCAATTGCCACGGTGGACAATGTGCTGCCTTCGTAAAGGCCGGAATTTTCCTGCACCAGCGCCGCCAGCGTGCCGTATCCGCCACCGGACAACAGCGTCTTGATGCCGCCCGAAATGATGATCGAACCCGCGGACAGCACCATGAACAATGCCGCAGCCTCCAGCCGCAATCTGGTCCGCAGCGTCAGCGGCAGGAAGATCGCGAACAGCAATGCCTTCCACACCCAGGACCATTTGGTCTGCGCAGCCTCCGGGAAATCGGCCATGATCGTGGTCATCCCGCAATAAAGCAGCAGGACGAGGATCAGCGCCTGGCGGAAAGTGAAGCACCCGCCCTTCTTGTTATCCAGCAGCAGCCAGCCGCCAAATGCCGCGAGAAAGGCGATCAGCGAAACCGGCAGGCTGGGCAAGATCGACCAGCCGATCTTCTGCGGCGCGACGATATCGACATAGAGATAGGCCAGCACCCAGATGAAGGGGCGCCGCAATCCCAGCAACATCAGGATCGCGAAAAAGCCGAACAACGCCAGATCAAGCATCGGTGCCATCCCCGGAACCGGCCTGCCGCCGCCAGCGGGGCACGGCCCTGGTTTCGGCATCGCCGCCTTCACCATCGTCGTCGTCGAGCCGGGGATTCATCGACAGCCGGATCGCGGCGATCGCCAGCAGCAGATGCGAGAGGCCAAGCGCGAAATAGTCGATCATCGGAAGAAGACGCGCCCTCTCATGCGGCATGGCAACTGGCTGTGACGGCCCTGCCTTAAACGCCGCCGGTTGACGCGCCGTTAAGGTTGTCATGGCAGGAATCGCCGCGATGACCCGGGTGCTCCACATCCTCGACCATTCGCTGCCCCTCCACAGCGGCTATGCTTTCCGCACGCGCGCGATAATGAAGGCGCAACTGGCCGACGGGCTGGAAGTGCGCGGCGTCACCGGCTTGCGCCATACGGCTGAAGCGCCGGCAGAACCCGATCCGCAACTGGCGGAAGGCCTGCTGTTCCACCGCACGGCGGGCACTATCTCCGGCCCGACTGGGATGCGCGAATGGCGAGAAATCTCCGCCCTTGCGGACAGGATCGAACGCCTGCTGGACGAATGGCGGCCCGATATACTCCATGCCCATTCGCCCGCCCTGTGCGGGCTGGCTGCGCTGCGTATCGCGCGGCGCCACCAACTGCCGCTGGTCTATGAAATCCGCGCCTTCTGGGAAGATGCGGCCGTGGGCAATCTGACCGGACGCGAAGGATCGCTGAAATACCGGCTGACCCGCAGCCTGGAAAACCGCGTGGTCGAAGGGGCCGATGCGGTGATGACCATCTGCCGCGGACTACGCGAAGACCTGATCCGGCGCGGCTTTCCCGAAGGCAAGATCGGCATCATGCCCAATGGCGTCGACCTTTCGCTGTTCGGCAATCCGCCACCACGCGACGATGCGCTGGCGCGGGAACTGGGGCTGGGCGAAGGTCCGGTGATCGGCTTCATCGGCAGCTTCTACGATTATGAAGGGCTGGACGATCTGATCGCGGCCATGCCCGGCCTGATTGCATCCCGGCCCGATGCACGCCTGCTGATGGTCGGCGGCGGGCCGATGGCGGATAATCTGCGCAGGCAGGCGGAAGCCTCCCCCGCAGCCGATGCGATCCATTTTGTCGGCCGTGTTCCGCATGAAGAGGTGGAACGCTATTATTCGCTGTGCGACGTGATGGCCTATCCGCGCAAGGCCAGCCGGCTGACCGAACTGGTCACCCCGCTCAAGCCGCTGGAGGCCATGGCGCAGGGCCGGCTGGTCGCGGCATCCGATGTCGGCGGCCACCGCGAACTGATCGACGACGGCATAACCGGCACCTTGTTCGCCCCGGACGATCCGGCAGATTGCGCCCGGGCTCTGGCCGGCCTGCTCGCAAGGCGCGGCGAATGGGACACGATCCGCGATGCGGCGCGGGAGGCAGTGGCCAGCCGGCACGACTGGGCCCGCAATGTTCGCCGTTATCGGGACGTTTACCAGGCACTTCTAACCTCAGGGGCCAAGGGCCGGATTCGGGCCGCAGCCTGAAAATATTCTCCGCCAGCCAATGGCATCGCCCGGCGATGGCCAGTTTGGACAGGGCCGGTTTGGATAAGGACTGAGCATGGCGAACTTTTCTGACACCGAAGGCCGGGCCGATCAGGCAGAGCCCAAGGCGGCCCGCCCTTCGTTGAGCCAGCACCCGGCCTTTGCCGGCATCATCATCCTGTGGTGCGCTGCCCTGCTTGGCCTCAGCATCATCGTCGTACCCGCTTCCCTGCTGGAACGCGCGGTATCGGCCATCGGCCTGCCTTCCATCCTTCCCGCCGCCGCAGCCCCGCTGGGCGGCACGGCGCGCGCGCTGATGGCCCTGGCGGCGAGCGTGTTCGGCGCTGCAATCGGCTTCGTCATCGCTCGCCGGATTGCCGCTGCATTCCGCCCTTCATACACCGCGCTGGCGGCAGCCGCCCGCCAGAAAGATGGACCGCGCCCGATCAACGCCCATCAAGAACTGGGCGAAGAAGGTTTCGATGCCGCAGCGGAACCCTTTTATGGTGTAGTCGAACAGGAAGACCGACCGGCCGAGCGAGAGCCGAAAGAGGTTCAGGCCGAAACCGCCGAATTCGTCGAAATGGATGAATATGGCGATTCGGATTTTCAGTCCCTGCCGTCACCCCGCCTCTACTCTCTGGTGGCACAAGGCGAAGAAGAAGCGCTTCCTTTTACCGCTCCTTCGCAGCAAGACCCGCTCCCCGCGGCAGGGGAGGACAAGCAGCTGGATCGCGGCACCGCCGCAAATCCCGCTGCGGGTGAGAGTGACCTCGAAGAGCTGGAACTGGTGCAGCTGGTGGACCGGCTGGGCAATTCCTTGCAGCGCCGGCGCGAATGGATCGCGCGCAGATCCGCAGGTCAATCCACCTTGCAGACGGGGCACCCCCATCTGGAAGTCGCTCCGGCGGAAGATGCCGAACAAGCCATGGCTGCCTATTTCGCCGCTGCCAGATCTCCGCAAGGCACATTCGCCGCGGATCAGGCGATGGCCGACAATGTGGCGCACCCTTTCAAAAAGCCGGAAAACATGCAGGATAAGCCAGCCACCCGGCCCGGCAGGGATTCGGAAGAGGCATTGCGAGCAGCCCTGGCAACATTGCGCCGGATGGGCTGAACGCCAGGGGGTTTGCCCGGGGTTGCGATAGAATTTCGCGACTGCAAAAATCGCGTTCCCCATCCTGGCACACCTTGCCAAAATTGCTTCCTGTCTTCATGGGGGGCTTTCGCGACATTTTATAAGGCAACCCATGCCGGGACAGTCGCGCTTCGTTGCCCAAGCGGATGGGCGCCGGAGCGCGCTATTTCCGGGCCTGAAACAGGAATATGAATTTGACTGAGTACCCCGCGCCCCAGGGCCTGTACGATTCGCGCAACGAGCATGATTCATGCGGTGTGGGCTTTGTTGCCCATATCAAAAATGAAAAATCCCACGCGATCGTAAGCCAGGCGCTGGAGATTCTGGCCAATATCGACCACCGCGGCGCAGTGGGCGCCGACCCGTTGCTGGGCGACGGCGCGGGCATCCTGATGCAGATCCCGGATCCGCTCTACCGCAAATGGGCGGACAGCGAAGGGCTCAACCTGCCGGCGCCGGGCGATTACGCCGTGGCCATGTGCTTCCTGCCGCAGCATGAGGAAGCGCGCGATTTCATTGTCGCCCAATTCGAAAAATTCATTGCCAAGGAAGGCCAGCGCCTGATCGGCTGGCGCGACGTGCCGACGACCAATGACGGGCTGGGCAAGGCCGTTCTGGAAAGCATGCCGGTGATCCGCCAGTGCTTCATCGCCAAGGGCGAGAATTGCGCGGACCAGGACGCGTTCGAGCGGAAGCTGATCGTTATCCGCAAGCAGACCCAGAACCCGCTGAAAGAACTCGCGGAAAAGCATGGCATGCCGCAGCTGACCAAGCTGTACATGCCCAGCTTTTCCAGCCGGACGGTGGTTTACAAGGGGCTGCTGCTGGCAAACCAGGTCGGCAGTTTCTATGATGATCTGCGCGATCCCGATTGCGTGTCGGCCATTGGCCTGGTGCATCAGCGTTTCTCCACCAACACCTTCCCCAGCTGGCGGCTGGCCCAGCCCTTCCGGCTGATCGCGCATAATGGCGAGATCAATACGGTGCGCGGCAACGTCAACTGGATGAATGCACGCCGCCGCACGATGGAAAGCGCGCTGCTGGGCGCGGATCTGGACAAATTGTGGCCCATCGTGCCGCATGGCCAGTCCGACACCGCCTGTCTCGACAATGCGCTCGAACTGCTGCTGCTCGGCGGATATTCGCTCGCCCACGCAATGATGATGCTGATCCCGGAAGCCTGGGCCCGCGATCCGTTGATCGATCCGGCGCGCAAGGCTTTCTACGAATATCACGCTGCCCTGATGGAACCCTGGGACGGCCCGGCGGCCGTGGCCTTTACCGATGGCCGCCAGATCGCCGCCACGCTGGACCGCAACGGCCTGCGCCCGGCGCGTTTCTGCGTCACCAAAGACGACGTCGTCTGCCTCGCTTCCGAAAGCGGCGTTCTGCCGTTCAAGGAACAAGAGATCACCCGCAAATGGCGCCTTCAGCCGGGCCGCATGTTGCTGATCGACCTTGAAGAAGGCCGTATCGTCGAAGACGAGGAGCTGAAGGCCGAACTCGCCAATGCGGAACCTTATTCCGAATGGCTGGAAAAGGCGCAGTACAAGCTGAAGGATCTCGAAGCGATCGAGACCGACCGCGAGGCTGTGCGCGAAACCGAAAGCAGCCTGCTGCAGCGCCAGCAGGCCTTCGGCTACACGCAGGAAGATGTCAGCAAGTTCCTCGAGCCGATGGCGGTGAAGGGGGACGATCCGATCGGTTCCATGGGCACCGACACGCCGATTGCCGTGCTTTCGGCCCGCAGCCGCCTGCTCTACGATTATTTCAAGCAGAACTTCGCCCAGGTCACCAACCCGCCGATCGACCCGATCCGCGAAGAACTGGTGATGAGCCTGCTGTCCATGATCGGCCCGCGCCCGAACCTGCTGGGCCGCGATGCCGGCACGCACAAGCGCCTGGAAGTCGATCAGCCGATCCTGACCAACAAGGACCTGGAAAAGATCCGTTCGGTCGAAGCGTCGCTGGACGGCGCCTTCCGCACCGAGACGATCGACATCACCTGGGACGCCGAAAGCGGGGCCGAAGGCCTCGAAATGGCGATCAAGGAAATGTGCTGGGCCGCGACCGAAGCGGTGCTGCAGGACAAGAACATCCTGATCCTGTCCGACCGCGCGCAGGGCCCGGACCGCATCCCGATGCCGGCATTGCTGGCCACAGCCGCCGTTCATCAGCACCTCGTCCGCCAGGGCCTGCGAATGCAGACCGGGCTGGTCGTGGAAACCGGCGAAGCGCGCGAAGTGCATCATTTCTGCGTGCTGGCCGGCTATGGCGCGGAAGCCGTGAACCCCTATCTCGCCTTCGAAACGCTGGAGGAAATCCGGGCTGACAAGGTGCCGAAACTGACCACGGCCGAAGTCGAGAAGAACTATATCAAGGCTGTCGGCAAGGGCATCCAGAAGGTCATGTCCAAGATGGGCATTTCGACCTACCAGTCCTATTGCGGCGCGCAGATCTTCGATGCGGTCGGCCTGTCCTCCGCCTTCATCGAGAAATATTTCACTGGCACGGCCACCACGATCGAAGGCGTCGGCCTGCTGGAAGTCGCCCAGGAATCGGTGCGCCGTCACGCCACCGCTTATGGCGACAATCCGATCTACAAGAAGATGCTCGATGTCGGCGGCATCTATCAGTACCGCATCCGGGGCGAAGACCATGCCTGGACCCCGGCAAATATCGCCAATCTGCAACATGCAGTGCGCGGCAAGAGCTACGAAAATTACGAACAATTCGCCAAATCGGTCAATGATCAGGCGGAACGTCTGCTCACCATCCGCGGGCTGATGGAATTCCGCAAGGCGGACAAGCCGATCGATATTTCCGAGGTCGAACCGGCCGAAGAGATCGTGAAGCGTTTCGCCACCGGCGCGATGAGCTATGGCTCCATCAGTTGGGAAGCGCATACCACGCTGGCGCTGGCCATGAACCGTATCGGCGGCAAGTCCAACACGGGTGAAGGCGGCGAGGACCCGCGGCGCTTCAAGCCGCTGGAAAACGGCGACACGATGCGATCCGCCATCAAGCAGGTGGCATCGGGCCGCTTCGGCGTGACGACCGAATATCTGGTCAATGCCGATGACATCCAGATCAAGATGGCGCAGGGCGCGAAGCCGGGCGAAGGCGGGCAGCTGCCGGGCCACAAGGTGGACAAGACAATCGGCGCCACCCGCCATTCGACGCCGGGCGTCGGCCTGATCAGCCCTCCTCCGCATCACGACATCTATTCGATCGAGGATCTGGCCCAGCTGATCCACGACCTGAAGAATGTGAACCCGACCTCCCGCGTTTCGGTGAAACTGGTTTCCGAAGTGGGCGTGGGCACGGTTGCCGCGGGCGTTTCCAAGGCGCGCGCGGACCATGTCACCATTTCCGGCTATGAAGGCGGCACGGGCGCCAGCCCGCTGACCAGCCTGACCCATGCCGGCTCGCCGTGGGAAATCGGTCTGGCCGAAACCCAGCAGACCCTGCTGCTGAACGATCTGCGCAGCCGTATTTCGGTGCAGGTCGATGGCGGCCTGCGCACGGGCCGCGACGTGGCCATCGGCGCCTTGCTGGGCGCGGATGAATTCGGCTTCGCCACCGCTCCGTTGATCGCGGCCGGCTGCATCATGATGCGCAAGTGCCACCTCAACACCTGCCCGGTGGGCGTGGCGACGCAGAATCCGGAACTGCGCAAGCGCTTCACCGGCCAGCCGGAACATGTGATCAACTATTTCTTCTTCGTGGCCGAAGAACTGCGCCAGATCATGGCGGAGCTGGGCTTCCGCACGATGGACGAGATGATCGGCCGCGTGGACCGGCTCGACATGCGCCGCGCGCTTCGCCACTGGAAGGCGCAGGGCGTCGATCTCGGCCGCCTGCTGCACCAGGTGGAACTGCCGGAAGGCACCGCCCTGCGCCAGATTTCGGTCCAGGATCACGGTCTTGCCGCAGCGCTCGACAACGAATTGATCGAAGCCTCCATGCCGGCGATCGAACAGGGCGAGACGATCGTGCTCGACCGCGAGATCCGCAATGTGAACCGCACCGTGGGCGCCATGCTGTCGGGCGAAATCGCCCGCCGTCACGGCCATGCGGGGCTGAAGCCCGAACAGCTGCGGATCAATTTCCGCGGTGTTGCGGGCCAGAGCTTCGGCGCATGGCTGGCCCACGGCGTCACGCTGGACCTGGTTGGCGATGCCAATGACTATGTCGGCAAGGGCCTGTCCGGCGGCCGCGTGATCGTGCGCCCGCCCGAGGGCGTGGACCGTGATCCGACGGAAAACATCATCATCGGCAATACCGTGCTGTACGGCGCGATTGCGGGCGAAGCCTTCTTCAACGGCGTGGCGGGCGAACGCTTTGCCGTCCGCAATTCCGGTGCCATCGCGGTGGTCGAAGGCACGGGCGATCATGGCTGCGAATACATGACCGGCGGCGTTGTCTGCGTGCTGGGCAAGACCGGGCGCAACTTCGCGGCGGGCATGTCCGGCGGCCTGGCCTATGTCTATGACGAGGACGGCAGCTTCCGCGACCGTTGCAATTTGGCGCAGGTCGAACTGGAAGAAATCGACCCGAACCCGTCGGAAGACGAAGGCACCGGACGTCCGCAGCAGCGGCCGGCCCATGCGGGCGATTACGGCATGGGTGACATGCTGCGCCACGACGCCGAACGGCTCAGGATCCTGGTCGAACGCCACAAGCTGCACACGGGCTCCGCCCGCGCCACGCAATTGCTGGCCGATTGGGACAATGCGTTGAAAAAATTCATCAAGGTCATGCCGACCGACTATGCGCGGGCGCTGCGCCAGCTTGAAGCTGAGCGTGAAGAAGCCGCCTCCGTCGCGGCCGAGTAAGGGTAACGAAAATGGGCAAGGAAACCGGCTTCCTCGAGATCGACCGGCAGGATCGCACCTATGCGGATCCCAAGGAACGGATCGGACATTATCGCGAATTCGTGATCCCGCACAGCGAGGAGGCACTGAAGAACCAGGCCGCCCGCTGCATGAATTGCGGCATCCCCTATTGTCACAACGGTTGTCCGGTGAACAACATCATCCCGGACTGGAACCATCTGGTCTACGAAGGCGACTGGCGCGAAGCGCTGGACAATCTCCATTCGACCAACAACTTCCCGGAATTCACCGGCCGCGTCTGCCCCGCCCCGTGCGAGGCGAGCTGCACGCTGAACATCATCGACAAGCCGGTGACCATCAAGTCGATCGAATGCGCAATCGTCGATCGCGGATGGAAGGAAGGCTGGATCGAACCGCAGATCCCGGAAGAAAAGACCGGCAAGAGCGTGGCCGTGGTCGGGTCCGGCCCGGCCGGGCTGGCCTGTGCGCAACAGCTTGCCCGCGCCGGCCATTCGGTGACCGTGTTCGAAAAGAACGATCGCTGCGGCGGCCTGCTCCGCTATGGCATTCCCGACTTCAAGATGGAAAAGCACCTGATCAACCGGCGGCTGGTGCAGATGGAAGCCGAAGGCGTGACCTTCAAGACATCGGCCGAAGTCGGCGTGGATGTCTCGGTCAAATCGCTGAAGGAAAATTTTGACGCGATCGTCCTGGCAGGCGGCGCGGAAAAAGCCCGGCCGCTGCAGATCCCCGGCGCGGAAATGCCCGGCGTGCGGCTGGCGATGGAATTCCTGACCCAGCAGAACAAGCGCAATGCCGGCGACAGCGAAGAACGCGCGGCCCCGCGCGGCACATTGTCCGCCACCGGCAAGCACGTGATCGTGATCGGCGGCGGCGATACGGGTTCGGACTGCGTGGGCACATCCAACCGACAGGGCGCGAAATCGGTCACCCAGATCGAAATCATGCCCAAGCCGCCGGAGCATGAGAACAAGATGCTGACCTGGCCGGACTGGCCGATGAAGCTGCGCACCTCCAGCAGCCACGAAGAAGGCGTGGACCGTGACTGGTCCGTGCTGACCAAGGAAGTTGTCGGCGAAAATGGCGTCGTCACCGGCCTGAAATGCACCCGCATCGAATGGGAAGGCCGTGAGATGAAGGAAGTTCCGGGCAGCGAATTCGTGCTGCCGGCGGACCTGATCCTGCTCGCCATGGGTTTTCTCGGCCCGAAAAAGACCGGGATGCTGGACCAGGCAGGCGTGAAGCTGACCGATCGCGGCAATGTCGATGCCGATACGCAGGATTACCACACCAGCGAAGACATGATCTTTGCCTGTGGCGACATGCGGCGCGGCCAGAGCCTGATCGTCTGGGCAATCCGCGAAGGACGCCAGGCTGCGCGGGCGGTTGACGAAGCGCTGATGGGCGCTAGCGAACTTCCACGCTGACCCGGACCGGCAATAGCCGGACGCAGGCACCAGGAACGAGGAGGGGCGCGGCCAATGCCGACGATCGCAACGCTGACCATGAACCCGACGATCGACGTCGCCTATGAGGTCAATCAGGTTCGTCATACGCACAAGATGCGCGGGCGGAAGGCGAATTACGATCCCGGCGGGGGCGGCATCAATGTCGCCCGCGTCTTCGGCCGGCTGCAAGGCAATGCCAATTGCTATTACCTGTCCGGCGGCGCCGCGGGTGCCATGCTGGACGTATTGCTGAACCAGCGCTGCTTCGTGCGCAAGCCGATCCAGATCGCGGGTAATACCCGTATCGCGACCAATATTTTCGAACGCTCGACCGGCCATGAATTCCGCTTCGTCCCGCCGGGGCCGGAAGTTACCGCCGCGGAAGCCGATGCCTGCCTGTCCGCCCTGGCCGAAGCTGAAGGGCAGTTCCTGGTCGCCAGTGGATCCCTGCCGCCCGGCGTGCCGGTGGATTTCTATGCCAAAGTCGGGGAAATCGCCCGCAAGCGCGGTATCCGGATGGTGCTGGACAGTTCAGGCGATGCGCTGCGTGCCGGGCTGAGCGCGGGCAATGTCTATCTGGTCAAGCCCAGCGAAAGCGAGCTGGCCGGCCTGGTCGGCCGCGACCTGGACACGGTAGAGGAAATCGAATCCGCCGCCCTGCAGGTGGTGGAATCCGGGCAGGCGGAAATGGTCGCCGTCACTCTGGGCGCGAATGGGGCAATGCTGGTTTCCAATACCGGCAGCCTGTTCCTGCCTTCCCTGAAAGTGGAAGTAAAAAGCGCCACGGGCGCAGGCGACAGCTTTCTGGCAGCCATGCTTTATCGCCTTGCGGTGGGGGACGATCCGCCAGACGCATTCCGTTACGGCATGGCGGCCGGCGCGGCGGCTGCGATCACCGCCGGCACCGATCTCTGCTTCCCTGAAGATATCGAGCGGTTCCACGCCCAATATGCGGATATCGCCGCGAGCTAGGCTTCTTCGCTTTCTTCCAGCGCGGTAATCGCGCGGTCGACCAGCGAAATCAGCAACGCCATATCCTTCGCGCCCAGCGCATCACGGATCGGCGCTTCCTGTTCGGTCACCAGAGCGAACAGCGTGTTCATCATTTCCTCGCCTTCCGGCGTGACGCGCAATGTGTTGCGCCGGCGGTCGGACTGGGAACGGTCGCGCGCAGCCAGCCCGCGACGTTCCAATTCATCCACAATGCCCACCAGGCCGGACTTGTTGATGCCCGCCTGCCGGGCAAGCGCAATTTGCGAAGAACCGGGATTGGCCGCAACCAGGGCCAGAACGGTCAGAGAGCCGGTTGGCAAGCCATAGGGGGCCGACGCGGAAATAGACCGCATTTGCATGGCGTTACGGAGCAAGCGGATACGCGGACCCACGGAGCCGGACAGGATACCCCAATCCATCTGCTCACGCGCGATCTCGCCGGACTTTGTCATTTAAGAGCCTCGATTCCTGACGGTTTTTGCGACAAGATAGGCATTGGGCCGGGCGATGCCAGTTGGTAAAGGATTAATAGGTGGGAATCAGGCCCTTGCACCCGCTATTCGCGGCCGAAATGCACGGTGCCGACTTCACCGGGCACCCAACAGTCCAGCTGATCGAATCTGTCGAGCGCGCCATGGCACGTTTCGGCGTGCTCGTCATTCGCGGCGCCGATATTACCGATGAACAGCAGAAGATCTTCAGCCGTGCGTTTGGCCCGCTGGAACTGCCCAGCCGCAGGAATGACGCGCAACCGATGCCCTGCGGGGAGCGAGTGTTCGACCCCACAATGTTCTATGCCGGCAATCTGGACCGGGACGGACGGATCATCTCATACGGCGCGGAAGAGGGGAAATTGTCACGCGGGGCGGAACGGTTCCATACGGACAGTTCATTCCATTCCATGCCGACGAAATGGTCATTGCTGCGCGGCCATGAAACGCCGCCGCCCGAAGCCGGAGGCGATACATGGTTTGCCGATACACGCGCCGCCTATGACGCATTGCCGGAAGAGCTGAAGGAGCGAATCGATCGGCTGGTCGGTCTGCACGATTTCTGGGAAGGCCGCCGCCGTGCCGGGCTGAAAGGGGAAATCACGCCGGAAATGCGGCGCATGATCCCCTTCCCCGCGGTGCAGCACGATCTGGTCCGCACACTGGACGATGGGCGCAAATCACTGTTCATCGGTGGCCATTGCACAGGTGTGGTGGGAATGGACGAGGAAGAGGGCCGCGAACTGGTGGAACATCTCTACGCCCACGCCACGCAGGACCGTTTCATCTATCGCCATCAGTGGCGACAGCACGATCTCGTGATCTGGGACAATCGCTGCACCATGCATGCGGCAACGCCATTGCTTTCCAACGAATATCGCCGCGACATGCGCAGGACGACCATCAATGAGAGCGGGCCGGAAATCTCCGCCTTCGAATGGATGGGCCTGGCCGAAGAGGGATGAAGCAGGCTTCCCGCTTGCCCATCCCTACCAGTCTATCGCGCCGCACCCTTGTTCTTCCAGGAATGCGTTCGCCCTGCTGAAAGGGCGCGATCCGAAAAAGCCGCGATGGGCGGAAAGCGGGCTGGGATGCGGGGACCGGATTATCAGATGCCGGTCACTGCTCGCCAATTCCGGTATCCGCGCCGCCTTGGACTGGGCGTGGCTGCCCCACAGGATGAAAACGCATGGTTCAGCCCGCTGCGCCACGGCCGCCACCGCGGCATCGGTAACCGCTTCCCAGCCGCGCCCGGCATGGCTGCCGGCCTTGCCGCTTTCCACGGTCAGCGAATTGTTGAGCAGCAGGACGCCCTGTTTCGCCCACCGTTCCAGATTGCCATCGGCCGGCGGCGTCACGCCCAGATCGCTGCGCAATTCCTTGAAAATATTCACCAGGGACGGTGGCTGCTTCACGCCTTCCGGCACGGAAAAGGACAAGCCATGCGCCTGCCCTGGCCCGTGATAGGGATCCTGCCCCAGGATCACCACTTTCACCGAATCCAGCGGGGTCAGTTCCAATGCGCGCAGGCGCTGTCCACGCGGCGGGAATACCTGCTTGCCGGCATCTTCTTCTGCCCGCAGCCAGCCGCCCAACTGGCGCGCTTCACGGTTGGTCAGCACGGGTTCAAGCGGCTTCCGCCAGCTTTCAGGCACGCTTTCGCTCATCCCTGTTACCTATCCCGGGCACAGGCGAACTGCCAGCCGCCTCTTTCCCTCTTTCCCCGATGGTCCTAAGGCCCCGGCCCATGGCAATCTATTTCCACGAAGAAGACCTTCCCGCAGACGCACTGGCGCCCGGCGCAGTCGCGGTTGACACTGAAACCATGGGCCTGATCACGCCCCGTGACCGGCTGTGTCTGTTGCAGATCAGCGATGGCCGGGGGGATGAACATCTCGTGCGCTTCGCGAAGGACAGCAGTTTCGACGCGCCCAATCTCAAGGCTGTGCTGGCCGATCCGGCGCGGACCAAGCTCTATCACTTCGCGCGGTTCGACCTGGCGGCGATCGAATATTATCTGGGCGTCACCGCCGCACCGGTATTCTGCACCAAGATCGCCAGCAAGCTGACCCGCACCTTCACCGATCGGCACGGACTGAAGAATATCGTCAGCGAATTGCTGGGCGAGGAGATTTCCAAGCAGCAGCAGTCGAGCGATTGGGGTGCGCCGGTCATCAACGATGCGCAGCGCGAATATGCCGCATCCGATGTGCGCTATCTCCACCGACTGGTGGAAGTATTCGAGGAACGTCTGGCCCGTGAAGGGCGGCGGGAACTGGCACAGGCCTGTTTCGATTTCCTACCCACACGCGCCAGGCTGGATATTGCCGGCTGGGCGGACAAGGACATCTTCAGCCACGAGGCTTGAGGCAGGACTTTTGACGGCACGCCATGACCAAGCAGGCTGACCACCTCCGCGACAGGCGCCGCACCTTCGCCGCGCCCGGCAGCCCGCTGGACCGGATCGTGCGCTGGCTGGCCATCGGCCTGCCTGCACTGGTGGGGGCGGTGGCGGCAACCATGCTGATCGCCCCGCTCAGCCCGCGGGGGGAGGTCAGCTTCCTGCTTGATCGCAACAAGGTCGCGATCGCTGAAGACAGGCTGCGGGTCGACCACGCCATTTATCGCGGGGATGACCGGCGGGGGCGTCCGTTCTCGCTTTCGGCCGGCCAGGCGGTGCAGCGCAGCGCCAGCGTGCCCGTGGTCGAACTGAACGATCTTACCGCCCGGCTGCTGCTGTCCGAAGGCCCGGCAGTGCTAAGTGCCGCATCGGGCGAATACGATATCGACCAGGAAACCGTGAGGATCGACGGTGTGGTCCAGTTCCGGGCCGCCGATGGCTATACCATGTCGGCCAGCAATGTTTCAGCCGACCTGCCGGAACGGGTTGTAACCGGCGATGGCCGCGTGGAAGGGCAAACCCCGGCTGGCACTTTCTCGGCCGACCGGATGCGTGCCGACCTGTCCGAACACACGGTAACGCTGATCGGGAATGCAAGGCTGCGCATGACCCCGTCGAAGATGCGTACACGATGACTTCCCATGGCCCCCGCGCAGAAGTAAGGAGCGCAGCAATGGACATCGCGCCCAATCCTCGCCCGCATTCGCTGAAGCGGATCGCCATGCGTTCGCTGCTGGGCGGATTCGCGGCGGCGGCGATTGCCGGTCTGGGGTTCCAGTCCCTTGCCGGGGCGCAGGGCTTTGCCGGGTTCAACGCCAACCAGCCGATCGATTTTGCCGCGGACCGGATCGAATTGCAGGACCGGCAGGATCGCGTCGTCCTGTCTGGCGATGTGGTTTTCACGCAGGGAAATCTGCGGCTGACGGCAGGGCGCACCACCGTTTCCTATTCCAACGAGGAACGGCTGCAGATCCAGCGGATAGATGCCACTGGCGGCGTCACGGTGACGCGCGGCGGGGAACAGGCAAGCGGCGCGGCGGGCATTTATGATTTCAACCGGCGGGTGATCATCCTTTCCGGCGGTGTCACGCTGAAGCGCGATGGCGATACGTTGAACGGGGGCCGACTGGTGATCGACCTGCGCAGCGGGGTGGCCAGCGTGGATGGCCGGGGCAGCACGCCTTCGGGCGAAAGCGCGGGGGGCCGCGTTACCGGCACCTTCTCCGTTCCCGAGGACGAGTGACCGCTTTAGTGACTTTTTGGGATTCCCATCCTATCTACCACTCGTGATGAACGGCATGACCACCACGAACACTACCACCACCCCGGCGATCCGGGGGCGTTCGGCCGCGTCCTGACCGCAGCCGTCGCCGCCCGGGATCGGGCGGTTCGGCGTCACCTCCCGCATCCCGATTTCTGCAAGACCGGCGCCGGGACTTTCAGCGAGCGCGGCTTTGTGCCATCGCGCCGCAAACAGAAAGACGGCATACGATGAGCGAAATGTTGAAAATCAGCCTGCCCGACGGTTCGGTTCGCGAGATGCCGGCCGGAACCACCCCTGCCGATGTGGCGGCGGCAATCGGCCCCGGCCTCGCCAAGGCGGCGATTGCCGCGCGCGTGAATGGCGAAATGCGGGACATCAACCGCCCGCTGGAAGGCGACACGGAACTGGCACTGATCACCAGCCGGGACGAGGAAGAGGCGCTGGAACTCGCCCGGCACGATTATGCCCATGTGCTGGCGGAAGCGGTGCAGGCCCTGTGGCCCGGCACACAGATCACTTTCGGCCCGGCGACCGAGGACGGGTTCTATTACGACGTAAAGGCGCCCGACAGCCGCGATCCCTTTTCCATGGATGACTTGCCCGCCATCGAGGAAAAGATGCGCGAGATCATCAAGGCCGACAAACCCTTGCACCGCGAGGTCTGGAGCCGCCAGCAGCTGATCGACAAGTGGGAAAGGGAAGGCGAAACCTTCAAGGCCGAATGGGCGAAGGAACTGCCCGAAGGCGAGGAGCTGTCCGTCTATTGGTCCGGCACCCCGAACGAGGAAGGTTCGTGGCTGGACATGTGCCGCGGGCCGCATCTTCCCAGCACGGGCAAGCTCGATCCGCAGGCTTTCAAGCTGATGCGCGTGGCCGGCGCCTATTGGCGGGGCGATCAGCGCAATGCGCAGCTGACGCGCATTTATGGCACGGGCTGGCTCAACAAGAAGCAGCTGAACGCGCATCTGGTTCGGCTGGAAGAAGCGGCCAAGCGCGATCACCGCAAGCTGGGTTCCGAAATGGACCTGTTCCACCTGCAGCAGGAGGCGCATGGCAGCGTCTTCTGGCATCCGCAGGGTTTTGTCATCTGGCGCGAGCTGGAAGCATATATGCGCCGCGCGATTGACGGTGCGGGCTATCGCGAAGTGAAGACGCCGCAGGTGATGGACGCCCACCAGTGGGAACAGTCCGGCCATTGGGGCAAATATCGGGAAAACATGTTCGTCATCCCCGACGAGGTGCCGAATACCGAAGATGAAGGCGACATAATCAGCGGCGAGGCCGACTGGATGGCGCTGAAGCCGATGAACTGCCCGGCGCATGTCCTGATCTTCAAACAGGGCATCAAGTCCTATCGCGACCTGCCCCTGCGCATCTACGAAAATGGCTGCTGCCACCGTAACGAACCGCATGGCGCGCTGCATGGGCTGATGCGCGTGCGCCAGTTCACCCAGGACGATGCGCATATCTTCTGCCGCGAAGACCAGATCGTGGAAGAAGTGCGCAAGTTCTGCGAACTGGCGGACCGGGTCTATCGCGATTTCGGCTTTTCCTATTCGATCAAGCTGGCCCTGCGGCCCGAACGCCGTTTCGGCACGGACGAAATGTGGGACCAGGCAGAGGCGGAATTGCGCGATGCGGTGGTCCGCGCCGGATTGGCGACGGAAGAATATGGCTGGGAAGAACTGCCCGGCGAAGGCGCCTTTTATGCGCCAAAGCTGGAATGGCACCTGACCGACGCGATCGGCCGCACCTGGCAGGTCGGCACGATCCAGTCCGACCGCGTGCTGCCCGAACGGCTGGATGCGACCTATGTGGCGGAGGATGGCGAACGCCACCGCCCGATCATGCTGCACCGCGCGATCTTCGGTTCCTATGAACGCTTCATCGGCATCCTGATCGAACATTTCGCCGGCAAGCTGCCGCTGTGGCTGGCGCCGGTTCAGGCCGTGGTGGCCACGATCGTTTCAGACGCGGATGATTATGCGAAGGAAGCCGTCGCCAAACTGCAGGCCGCGGGCATTCGCGTGGAAAGCGATCTTCGCAATGAAAAGATCAATTACAAGGTCCGCGAACACTCGGTGAAAAAGGTCCCGCATCTGCTGGTGGTCGGGAAGAGAGAGGCCGAGGAAGGCACGGTCGCCATGCGCACGCTGGGCGAAAAGGAACAGAAATTCCTCTCCCTTGATGAAGCGATTGCCCTGCTGAAGGAAGGCGCCACCGCGCCGGACCTTCGCTGACCGGGATGCCGGGGCGCGCCGTTGTGGCGCAGGCCCCGGCCCGCAAATATCATGCTTGCTTTAGGTTGCCTGTTCCCCGTCCTGCTGGCCATTGGCGGCGCCATGATCGGCGCGATGCTGGGCGGTAATACGGGAACATTGTGGGGCGGGATCGGTGGGCTTGCGCTGGGCTGCGCGGTTCCCGCAATCATGCTGTTCGCCCTGGGCTCCGCGCGGAACAAGCGCTGAGCCCAAGGCAAAAGCGCCGGTCAGGCCGTGTGGCGGTACACGGCGCGTTCGTGGCTGAACGCCTTGAAGCCGAAATAGCCGTGATAGCTGCCCATGCCGCTGGCATTCACGCCGCCAAAGGGCAGGTTGTTTTCCAGATAGTGGGAGAACACGCCATTGATCGTCGTGCCGCCGGATGACGTGCGGTTGAGCACCCGGGCGACATTATCCTCATTCGGGCTGAACATATACAGAGCCAGCGGCTTGTCGCGCGCATCGATATAATCGATTGCCTGATCCAGGCTGTCATAAGTCATCACCGGGATGACCGGCGCGAAGATTTCATCCTGCAGGATCTTCATCTGCGGGGTGACATTGGTCAGCATGGTCGGGTGGATGGTGAGGTCTTCTTCCTCGAACGTGCCACCGGCGGCCACGGTCGCACCCTTTTCCACCGCATCGTCGAACATGCCCTTCACGCGGTCGAAATTGGCCTTGTTGACGATCTGCGCGATACTTTCCTTCTTGAGCGATCCGTCCTCGTTATAGAGGTTCTTCTGCACATTGGCCTTGAAGGATTCGACCAGTTGCGCCTGCTTGTCTTCCTTCACGAAGACATAATCGGGCGAAATACAGGCCTGGCCGCCATTGAACTGCTTGGCGGCAGCCAGCGCGGCACCGATACCTTCGATATTCGCGCCATCGTCGATGATGACCGGGCTCTTGCCGCCCAGTTCCAGCGTGACGGTGGCAAGGTGTTTGGCCGCGGCGGCCATCACGATCTTGCCCACGCGCGTGCTGCCGGTGAAGAAGATGTGGTTGAAGGGCAGGTCCAGCAGGGCCTCCGCCACGCTGACATCGCCTTCAAACAGGGCGATTTCATTCTCTTCGAAACATTCCTCGATGATGACCTTGGCGATACGCGCCGTGGCCGGGCACAGATCGGTCAGCTTGATCATGCAGCAATTGCCCGCTGCAATCGCCGCGGCCACCGGCCCCAGCGTCAGGCCCAGCGGGAAGTTCCAGGGACCCAGCACCAGGCACACGCCGCGCGCTTCATAGATGATCTGCGCCCGGTCATCCGGATTGTTGGACGGCGTGACTTCGGTAGGCTTCATCCATTCATCGAGATTGTCGATATTGCGCTGGATATTGCCGACAATGTTCATCACCTCGGTCACGCGGATTTCGCCTTCCGGCTTGCGTGTATCTTCCAGCACGGCGGCGACGATATCGTCCGCATGGGCTTCAACCGAATCCTTCAGTCGCTGCAGCTTCGCCTTCCGCTCTTCCGCGCCGGAGGCTTTGACGTCCCACTGGTGCGCCTGCTGCAGGGCGAAGACACGGGCGATTTCCTGTGACAGGTCGGTTGCTGTGGGCTGAGTAGACATCAGGCGTTCCATCTCCGGAAGAATTGGATTTTGGCGCCTTCTAGTAGGTCATGCCGTCGCAAGACAAGACTCAGGGCGGGCACAACCGGCCCGCTCGTCGCATCAAGATGTCGGGATGACGCCGCGAGGCAGAGGGATCAGAAAGGCAGTGCGCGGCCGGCGGCGATCAACACGCAGGCACATGCCAGCACGGTCGCAAGACGCAGGAATTCCATGCCGCGTGCGGCAAGTCCGGCCCGGATTGCGATTGCAGTGCCCATGCGGGCATTTTCGCGCGCAATCCCTAACGAAATATTACCGCCCGCCTAGGCGAGAGAGGGGACATGCTGGCTGGCGCAATGGAAACTGCCCCCGCCGGCCAGCACGGCATCGGCCATAAGGCCGATTACCGCCCGGTGCGGAAACAGTTCGCGCACGGCAGCCACGCCATCCTCGTCATGAACCGAACCGTAGATCGGCACGATCACGATATCGCTGCAGATGGCGAAATTCATGTAACTGGCCGGTTCCACATGATCGCCTTCACCCATCATGCCGGGAGAGGGGACATCCGCAACATCCAGGCCGAAATCCAGGGCGCGGGCCCGCGCATCGGCATAGATCGCGGCATTGGGATCATCCGGCCCGCTGGGCAGCGGCAGGGCGAGCCGGCCGGGCGCCACGAAACGCGCCAGATTATCGACATGGCCATCCGTGTGATCGTTCAGCAATCCATCGCCCAGCCACAATATCCGTTCGAACCCCAGATCCCGCGCCAGGTTGGCGGCAATCTCGTCCTTGCTGAGGCCGGGATTGCGGTTCGGGTTGAGCAGGCATTGTTCGGTGGTGACGGCAAGGCCGGTGCCGTCCGTGTCAATCGCGCCGCCTTCCAGCACCCAGTCGGTGCTGTCGCATGGCAGACCGGCAGATGCTGCCAGCGCGGCGCCAACCGTGTGATCGCCCTCCATCTCGAACTTGCCGCCCCAGCCGTTGAAGCCGAAACGACGGGCAATGCGCCCGCCCTTGCCATCGGGCAGGACCAGCGGCCCGGTATCGCGCAACCAGATATCGCCATAGACGTGGCGTTCACATGTCACCGCGCCGCTGACCAGATCGCGCGCGCGCATCTCGTTTGCGGCATCGCGAACAACCAGCCGCACTTCCTGCCCGGTTTCGGCGACGGCATTGGCAAAAGCGGCAATCTGTTCCTGCGCGCGGTGCAGCACGCCCGGCCATTCCCGCTCGTCATGCGGGAAGCCGATCCAGATCCAGTCCTGCGGGGCGAATTCCGCCGGCATATGCAATGTCATGGGATCAGCACCCTCCTTCCGCCGCACAGCTTTCATCCCGAATGGCGCGGAATTCATCACCCTCGTACCAATTGGGCCAATCCGTCGTTTCGCCCAGCATCCGGCCAAGCCGGTAATATAGCTGCAGGTCCTGCATCACCCCGCTCCAGTCCCAGGCGGGATCATATTCGTCATCCGGCCCGTGATAGGCGTTTTCGCGATAAGCGGCGGAATATGCCTCCCCCGCTGCGCGGCCACCATCCAGCAGGTCTTCCCCGCCATCGATATAGAACATCGGCACGCCGCGCTTGGCGAAGCTGAAATGGTCGGAACGGTAATAATAGCCGGCCTGCGGTGCACTGTCGGGCGTGGCAACGCGGCCGAGATCGGACAGGGCATGATCGAGATAGGCATCCAGCGTGCTTTTCCCGCCGCCGACCACTGTCACGTCATGCGCCGGCCCGGCCAGGAACAAGGCATCCATGTTCAGCCCGCCAACCGTGCGGTCCAGCGGGAAGACAGGGGTGGCCCCGTAATATTCAGAACCGAGCAGGCCCGATTCCTCCGCCGTCACGGCAAGGAACACTTGCGTTCTTGCGGTGGGGCCGGCTTTCACATGCGCTTCGCCCAGGGCGACCAGCGCGGCGGTTCCGGTCGCATTGTCGATCGCACCATTGCAGATATCGTCCCCTTCCGCATTCGGCGTGCAATGGCCGAGATGGTCCCAATGGGCGGAATGGAGGACATATTCATCAGGCCGTTCGCTGCCCGGCAGAATGCCGATCACATTCTTCGAAGCGAATTTGCGGACCGAATTATCGAACCCGGTCGAAGCCGTCAGCCCCAAGGCAACAGGCTTGAAGCCCGGCCGTTTCGCCGCTGCCGACAGGGCGAGAAAATCCTGACCGGCGGCCTGCAATATCGCTTCTGCCACTTCCTTCTGCACCCAGCCATTGACCATGGTCTGATCCGCCCCGCCATTGCCGCGTTCGGCATAGGCTTGCGGCCCGGTCCAGCTGCTTTCGACCACGTTCCAGCCATAGGCGGCCGGGTAATCCTCATGCACGATCAGCGCGGCTGCGGCGCCCTGCCGGGCCGCCTCTTCATATTTATAGGTCCAGCGGCCGTAATAGGTCATCGCCTTGCCGTTGAACGTGCCCTGCAGCTCTTCACTGTCATAATCCGGATCGTTCACCAGGATCAGCGCCGTCTTGCCGCGCATGTCCACGCCGGCATAATCGTTCCAGCCTTTTTCGGGGGCATTGATGCCAAAGCCGACAAAGACGATCTCGCTATCGTCCAGATCGATCCGCCGGTCTTCGCGATAGGTTACGCCGACCCAGTCCGCCCTCGGCCGGTAACGCAGATCCGCCGCCGGGCCGCCAATCCGCAATTCCTCGAAATTGTCGGCGGTGATTTCCACCAGCGGCACGTCCTGGAACCAACTGCCGTCATTGCCCGGCTGCAGGCCCGCATCGCGCAGTTTCTCCACCAGATAATCCAGCGTCTTTTCTTCACCGGCAGTGCCCGGTTCGCGCCCTTCGAATTCATCGGAAGAGAGGGTTTTCGTCACCTCCTTCATCGTCGCTTCGGAAATCGCGCCCGGTTCCACATCGGCGAAAACAGGCGTTTCCGCCCGTGCACCGACAGCGGCAATGGCGGCCGCGGCCGCGATGGTCAAAGAATTGCGGATCATCTGGAAACCACCTTCAAGGCTCTGGTTTGATCGCCGTTTGGCAAAGCACGGCCCGCACCGCAAGCTCGGCCCGATTGCGGGGTCTTGCCCTTCCCTCTCCGACCATGCAGGGCTGCATCCCATGTCGGCTGATTGGCAGGGAGCGATCGAACGCGCGCAGGCACATGCGCCCTTTCTTGCGCTGGCGTTGCAACGCCGGCCCGAACTTGCCGAAATGCTCGCCCGCGGCGAAGGGGAAGCGGCGCTGGCCGCCTCCCGCCATGCGGGGGACGATGCGGAAAGCGTGGATGTGGCCCTGCGGCGGGAAAGGCTCTCTCTCGCGCTGACACTGGCCATCGGGGATCTGGCCGGGGCATTCCCGCTCGAACGGGTCATGTCCGAACTCAGCGCTTTTGCCGATCGCGCGCTGGATGCTGCGATCCGGGAAGCGATTCTGCGCCGTGTCCCGGATGAAGAACCCGCCGGTTTCTTTGCGCTGGCACTGGGAAAACATGGCGCGCAGGAACTCAATTACAGTTCCGATATCGATCCGATCCTGTTGTTCGACCCGCAAACGCTGCCCCGGCGCGAAAGGGACGAACCGGGCGAAGCGGCGCAGAGATATGCCCGCACGATCATGGAACTGATGTCCCACCAGACGGCGGAAGGCTATGTCTTCCGGGTCGATCTGCGATTGCGCCCGGCATCGGAAATAACCCCGCTCGCCATTCCGGTGGATGCCGCGCTGACCCATTATGAAAGTTCCGCCCTGGCATGGGAACGCGCCGCCTTCATCCGCGCACGCGCATGTTCCGGCGATATCGGCAAGGGGGAAGACTTCCTGGCTGCAATCCGCCCCTTCGTGTGGCGCCGCAGCCTGGATTTCACCGCGATCGAGGATATTCGCCGGCTGACCGCGCGCATCCGCCAGACCTATGACGGGCTGCGCGAACCCGGCCCCGGCTTCGATATCAAGCGCGGGCGTGGCGGCATTCGGGAGATCGAATTCTTCGCCCAGACGCATCAGCTGGTTCATGGCGGGCGCAACCCCGCGCTGCGCCTGCGCGGCACGCGCGCCGCGTTGGACGCATTGGCGGCGGAAGGGATCATCGCGGCCGAAGATGCCCAACTGCTCGGCAAATCCTATGACCGGCTGCGCGTGATCGAACATCGGCTGCAGATGGTGGAGGACCGGCAGACCCACAGCCTGCCTGCCAATGCGGCCGCGCTGGACAATGTCGCCCGGCTGGACGGGCTGGCGGATGGCGAAACCCTGCTGGAAGAATTGCGCGCCATTTCCGCAAAAGTGGCGGATCTCTATTCCGACCTTCTGGGGAAGGATGAACCGGAAAGGCACAGCGGCATAAGCCCGGAACAGCGCCAGCGCTTTGCCGACAGGTCGGACAAGTGGAAGGATACTATCCGCAGCCTGCGCAGCGCCGAAGCGCGCAAGGCCTTCGATGCGATCCTGCCGACCCTGATCGACGATCTGGCCGAAGCATCGGAACCGGAACGGGCCATGGCGAGATGGGAAACATTCCTCGCCAGGCTGCCCACGGCCGTCAATCTGTTCCGCCTGTTCGAACAGCGTCCGGGATTGTTACAGCAGGTGTTGCGCGTGCTCACCCTGGCGCAGCCGCTGGCCGATGAACTGGCGCGGCGCCCCGAATTGCTGGACCGGATGATCGATTACAGCGCGCTGGACCTGCCCGGATCGGTGGAAGAACTGGCCGCCCGGATGCAGCGCCACGAACCGGATGACGATTACGAACGCAAGCTGGACCGGGTGCGGCAGGTGGTGGGGGAAGAACGCTTCGCCCTGGGCGTGCAGCTCACCGAAGGGCGGCACGATCCGCTGGATATCGGATCCGGCCTGGCCCGCGTGGCGGAGGCCGCGCTGGACACGGCCGCCCGCGCCGCCTGTGCCGAATTCGAAAAGGCCCATGGCCGGGTGGAAGGCAGCGAATTGCTGGTCCTCGGCCTCGGCAGGCTGGGCGGCGGCGCGTTGACCCATGCCTCCGATCTCGATCTCGTATATCTCTTCACCGGACAGATCGGCGTGGAATCGGACGGGCCGCGTCCGCTCACCGCATCGCTCTATTTCAATCGCCTTGCCCAGCGCGTGACGGCGGCGTTGAGTGTTCCGACCGCCGAAGGTGCCCTGTACGAGGTGGATACGCGGCTCCGCCCACAGGGCGCGCAAGGGCCAATCGCCGTCAGCCTGGACAGCTTCGCCCGGTATCAGGCGGAAGATGCCTGGACCTGGGAACATATGGCCCTGTGCCGCGCACGGCCCGTGTTCGGGCCGGAACAGGGGAAGGCGGATCTCGCCGCCATCATCCGCAATGTTCTGGCAGAGCCGCGCGATGCAGAGAAATTGCGGGCCGATGTGCTGAAAATGCGCGGCGATATCGCCACCCACAAACCGCCCAAGGGGTTGCTGGATGCAAAATTGCTGCGGGGCGGCCTCGTCGATTGCGAATTCATCATCCACTATCTGCAATTGCGGGAACGGATGGCCTTTCAGCCGGCACTGGAAAAGGCGATCGACGAACTGACCGGGGCGGGCTTCCTGCCGGAAAGCTTCGCCGGGCATTTCTCGCTGATTGCCCGGATGCTGATTTCGGCGCGGTTGTTCGCGCCCGAATGCACCGAACCGCCGCCGCCATCCTGCGCGGCGCTGGCCCGTGCGTGCCATTGCGATGATTTCGACAGCCTCTTGAAAGACTTTTCCGAAGCGCGGCATGGCGTCGCCGCGACATGGAACACGCTGTTCGGCGAAAAACTGGAGATCGACTGATGAGCGACCGCCCCGATATTGGCGACACTTTACCCGACATCGCGCTGGAAACACCGGATGAAAAGGAACTCCGCCTGTCGGAATTCAGGGGCAAGCCGCTGGTCCTGTTCTTCTACCCCAAGGATGACACGCCGGGCTGCACCACGGAGAACAAGGATTTCACCGAACTGAAGGCGGAATTCGACGCCGCCGGCATTGCGCTGCTGGGCGTCAGCAAGGATCCGCCGGCAAAGCACGGCAAATTCATCGCCAAGCACGGACTGGCGGCACCGCTCGCATCCGATCCGGTGGAAAACGGGCTGGCCGATGCGCTGGGCATCTGGGTCGAAAAGAACATGTATGGCCGGACCTATATGGGCATGGAACGGACGACCTATCTGGTCGACGCCGAAGGGAAGATCGCCCGTGTCTGGCGCAAGGTTAAGGTGAAGGGCCACGCCGCCGAAGTTCTCGACGCGGCAAAAGCGCTCTGAGAACAAGGGCGTGATCTCGGTATTCGAAGCGATTCGCGGCGCCCTGCTGACGGGCGATCCGCGCGACAAGGTCATGGCGACGCGCAGACTGGTGCGCCAGTGGCGCAAGGGTGATCTGGGTTTCGCCCCCAATGCCGAAATGCCCGACCGTCCGGCCTGGCCGGCAGAACTGGAACTGCTGCCGCCCAACCGGATGCCCAAGCGCGGGCGCGGCGGATCTCTGCGCGGCCAGATCGCCCTGTGGCATTCGCTGGCCCATATCGAATTCGTCGCGATTGACCTGGCCCTGGACATGGCGGGCCGGTTCGGCGCGGAAATGGGTGAGGAATTCGTCGGTGATTTCCTGGCCGTGGCAGCCGATGAAGCGATGCATTTCGCGCTGATCGACCGCAAATTGCGGCAGCTCGGATCACATTATGCAGCCTTGCCGGCGCATGACGGGCTGTGGGAAGCGGCAATGGAAACGCGCCATGACGTTGCCGCCCGGCTGGCCGTTGTGCCGATGGTTCTGGAAGCGCGCGGGCTGGATGTGACGCCGGGAACGCTCGAACGCATACGCGCGCAGGGCGATGAAAACGGGGCGAAAATTCTCGAACGAATCCTTGACGACGAGATCCGGCACGTCCGCACGGGCGCAAGCCATTTCGCGAGATTTTGCGCAAAAGCCGGTTTGGAACCGAAGAATCACTGGAAAATGCTGGTTCAGGAACACTTTCGGGGGGCTCTCAAACCACCATTCAACGACTCGGCGCGCCTCGCTGCCGGTCTATCGCGGGATTACTACAGCCCGGTTGTCTAATTAACCTTCACCCGCTTACGTAACAATCAACGAGACCGCGGGGGGTTCCGACGATCTCAGAATTAAACAGCCGAAGCGGGCGGCTTTTTGCCGCAGGTGCCCTTTGCGCCAACCGCATGAAGCAAAAATGGGCGGTCGGGTCGCCCATAAAGAAGACGGGATACGTGTCGCATGATCGCAAAACTCGCACTTGGCTCCTTCGCCAGCGCCGCTCTTTCGATTACGGCAGTGCCGGCCCAGGCCAACGAGACGACGACCGCCACCCAGATCACCGGTGCAATCAATCCTGACGCAGCAGGCGGCGCCACTGGCGATGCCGAATTCCAGGAATTGTTCGCCAGCTGGAAGGACATGGACACGAACGGCCAGCTCGCGGCCACTCCACGGGCACGTATCATGGTTCCCGCCGGTATGCCGGTGCAGGGCGTGGCGCTGACCAGCGATTACGGGATGCGCAACCACCCGATCCTGCGCAAGCGCCGCCAGCATAACGGTGTCGACCTGGCAGGGCCTTCCGGCACGCCGGTCTATGCAACCGCTGATGGCATGGTTTCGCGCGCTTCGCGCTTCGGTTCCTATGGCAATTACATCCAGATCGAACATGGTGGCGAACTGGAAACCCGCTATGCCCATCTGTCAGGCTATGAAGTTTCTGCCGGCGACCGCGTCCATAAGGGCCAGTTGATCGGTTATGTCGGCTCCACCGGCCGTTCCACCGGGCCGCATCTGCATTACGAAGTCCGCCTGGCGGGCGAACCGGTCGATCCGCGCCCCTACATGGTTACGCAGCTCGCGCTGGACGAAAGTGCCGGCGGCAAAGGCGGCGGCGACGAATAAGCACCAGTTTCCCCTGGACGGGAGATTATCGGGCGCCGGAGCGATCCGGCGCCCGAATTGCGTCTGGGGCACATACAGCCCGCATTGTCCGAATGGATGGCGCTCCAAAAGAAAGCGCCCGCGCGGCAGGCTGACTGCCGGCGGGCGCCGTGTTCAATCCTTGGGGTTTGATCAGCCGAGCAGGCGCCGGGCGATTTCGCGCACTTCGGCGCCCATATCTTCCCGCTCCAGCGCCAGGGCCAGGGTCGCTTCCACAAAGCCGGTCTTGCTGCCGCAATCGAAGCGTCGGCCTTCGAAGGTCACGGCGTGGAAAGGCTGGTCGCCAATCATCTTCGCCATGGCGTCGGTCAGCTGGATTTCGCCGCCCGCCCCCTTTTCCTGAGTTTCGAGAGTGCGCATCACTTCCGGTTGCAGGATATAGCGGCCCGAAACGATCTTGTTGGACGGCGCCTTGTCCACCGGCGGCTTTTCGACCAGGCCTTTCACTTCGGTCAGCGCACCATCGACCGCGCCTGGATCGATCACTCCATAGCTCGATACTTCTTCATGCGGGACTTCGAGCACGGAAACCAGATTTCCGCCGACTTCATTATAGGCTTCAACCATCTGTGCCATGCAGCCCGGCTGGCCGACCATCAGTTCGTCCGGCAGGAGAATGGCGAAGGGTTCGTCCCCCACGATTGCACGGGCGCACCAGATCGCATGGCCAAGGCCCATCGGCACCTGTTGGCGCACGGTGATGATGTCGCCCGGCGTCGCGCGGGTAGGATCCAGCACGGACAGATCCTTGCCGCGTTCCTTCATCGTGGTTTCGAGTTCAAAGGCGATATCGAAATGTTCGACGATCGCCGTCTTGCCGCGTCCGGTGACGAAGATCATCTGTTCGATCCCCGCTTCGCGTGCTTCATCGACCGCATATTGGATCAGCGGCCGGTCCACCACGGGCAGCAGCTCCTTGGGGATGGCCTTGGTGGCGGGAAGAAAGCGTGTGCCCAGCCCCGCCACGGGGAAGACTGCCTTGCGGATCGGTTTGCGGTTCGTGCTCATGAAGTCAGCCTTAGAAATTGCGGCGCTTCAGCGTCAACATGGCTCGAAGCGCGGAAAAGCCCCTGTTCCGTTGCGGTACGTGAGAACAAACCGCCGTGCCAAGCATTGAGTCGACGAAACGAGAAAGGAAGGTTGCTGAATGGCACTGTTGAAACTCGCCGCAATCGGAACACTCGCATTTGTCGGGTACAAATATTACGAGAAATCGAAGTCTGAACGTCATGCTGCCTTTGCTGAAGGGCAGTCGGGTACGGTTCGCGACGCAGGCCCCGAAGCGATGGCCGACAAGCCAGCGCGAAAATGGAGCGAAACCGACGAAGCCAGCGACGAAAGCTTCCCCGCAAGCGACCCGCCGGCCACTTACTGATCCGGTGCAAGCCCGGCCCGGCGCGCCACCAGCCACAGGCGAATGGCGCCCGCCAGCCCCGGGGGCGTTTCAGCCGCGATACGCTCCGCATCGATGCGCGCAACAATACTATTGATCGGAACGCCCTCGGCCCGGGCCGCCTCCTCCAGCATTTCCCAGAAGAGCGGTTCAAGACTGATCGAGGTCTTGTGACCTGCAATCTCGACCGAATGTTTGACTGGCGGGTGATATGGTGTGGCCATGATCGCCCTCATTTAACCCGCTGGCGTGAACAACCCACGATTTTTTTGGGGTGGCCTCGATTCGAGGCGGCGATCTAGACGGGTGTATGACGAAAAATTGCCCTTCGCTGACGGAGCGGGAAAAGCAGACTTTGCGTCTGATCCTGCAGGGGCATGATGCAAAATCGATGGCACAGGCGCTCGGCCTATCGGTTCACACCATAAACGATCATTTGCGCGGCGCCCGGCGCAAACTGGAGGTGACCAGTAGCAAGGAAGCCGCGCGCCAGTTGCGGGAGCATGAGCGCGCCTGCCCCAATTCCTTTGTGCCCAAGGATTTGGGGAGAGCCGAAGCCACGCCGAATCATTCAGCAAGCGGCGCACCGAAGGCGGGGATGCGCTTCGCCTGGAAAATCGGAGGATCGCTTGTCATGAGCATTGTTGTTGCCGCCATCACCTTGGCTGCGCTTACCCCACCCGCTGTGCTTGAAAGCAAACCTAGAACCGAGGCAACGGGCGAGACCGGGAACGCTGCAGCTGAAACCGAGGCTGTCAGCGCCGCCCGTCATTGGCTCGAGCTCGTGGACAATGCCGAGTGGTTGGCGAGCTGGGAAGCCACCGGCACGTCCTTCCGCGAACTCAACACGGTAGAGCGATGGACCCGTGTTTCCGAAAAGGACCGCGTGCCGCTCGGAGCGGCGCTATCACGCGAGGTGGTAAGCGAGGAAAGCGTTCCCGCTCCGCCAAAGGGTTATCAGATGGTGAAGTTCAGAACTGAATTCGTGAACAAGCCCGCTGCCACGGAGACGCTGGCATTGGCACGCGAAGACGGCGTCTGGAAAGTGGTTGGGTGCTGGATCAGCTGAGATCACGTGGCGGGGCCGGCCGATCGGGCGCGGCCCCGCAGGGCAATCAATACATGTGCTGCCCGCCATTGATCGACAGGGTCGACCCGGTGATGAACCCGCCATCCTCGGAGGCGAGGAAGGATACGCCGCGGGCAATCTCGTCAGCATGGCCCAGACGGCCGACCGGAATCCGGGCAACGATCTTTTCCAGCACGTTTTCAGGGACAGCGGCCACCATGTCGGTATCGATATAGCCCGGCGCGATTGCGTTCACGGTTACGCCGAACCGCGCACCTTCCTGCGCCAGCGCCTTGGTAAAACCATGAATGCCGCTTTTCGCCGCAGCATAATTGACCTGGCCATATTGCCCGGCCTGGCCATTGATCGAACCGATATTGACGATACGGCCCCACTTGCGGTCACGCATGCCTTCGAAACAGGCCTTGGCCATGTTGAAGCAACCGCCCAGATTGATGCGGACCACATCGTTCCAGTCCTCGAAGCTCATCTTCATCAGCGTGCCATCGCGCGTGATCCCGGCATTGTTCACCAGCACGTCGATCGGGCCGACTTCGTCCATCACGCGGGCGCAACCATCCATAGTGGCCTGATGATCGCCGACATCCCATTTATATGCAGCAATTCCGGTTTCTTCCGTGAAGGCGCGTGCCTTCTCTTCATTGCCTGCATAATTGGCCACCACCGTCATTCCGTCAGCCTTCAGAGCCTCGCAAATGGCTCTACCAATTCCTCTCGTACCGCCGGTTACAATCGCTACGCGCGCCATGATCTCTCCTCTGGCTCGGACTTGCTGGACACGCCACAGTCTTAAGGCAGGGGTAACAGAATCCCAAAGAAAAACCCCGCCGAAGGCGGGGTTTGTTGCGCGAAAATCCGATAGGATCAGAAGCGGAATTGCGTTCCCACGTAAACCGCCTGGCTATCCTGCTTGGCAGCATCGGAAATCGGCGCCAGCCGATCGCGATCCTGGGAATAGCGCACGCCCGCCGTGACATCGAGATTGCGAGTCACGCGATAGCTACCCGCCAGATCCACGGTCTGATCGACCGACGAATCGATAGTGCGGGAAGCGCTGCCAGCCTTGATGTCTTCATCCACGGCAATGCGCGCGGCGAATCGGCTGGGCTTTTCCTTCGCGCCGGGGGACGGCTGGAATGCGGAAAGATCGGGAATATTCGCGTCGGACAGCGACTGCGAAATGGAAGGAGCCTGAGCCTTGGCAAAGGCCTGATATCCGCGAGAGATACCGAGATTGTAGCGCATCGGCGCGATGCGAACCGCTTCGCCCGCGACCTTTTCCTGCGCGCGATCGATCGCGGAGCGGATGGAGAAGGACCGAACCTCATCCTCGTCCACGCGGACGGCAACTGTCACCGAACGGCTGGCACCTTCGGCAACACCGGCCGGAGTGAAACGCATCAGGCGAGCATTATCCCCGCCGCGACTGGCCACAAGCTGCGCGATGCGCGGATCGCCGCCTGCCGGAGTCAGTGCGCCAAACTGGCCACCCACTGCAACGCTCACGGGATTTTCGATACCGGCGAGTGCAAGGCCAGCGCTGGGCAGAGCGAAAGCAGCCGCGCCGCAGATCGCTGCGGCCATCATGCGCCTGGCGCGTGATTTACGGTTCCTTTTCACCCAACTGCCTCAAATCGCCCCGTTTACACTCCCTGCCGAACAGACGATGTTCCCTCTTAACGGTTCCTGACCGGGTGCGGAGAATCATTCGATTCATTCGACAAACCATGCCTAATCCAGAAACGGGGCGTTTGGCCAGAAAACATTGTTGTACAAACCGGCCTTTTTTCCGACTGTTGCCGTCATCCAACAGCAATAATCAGGTTAAGCGGCCATTCACCGCGGGAAGTCCCAACAGATACGCGGTCCGGTGAACCTTGCCGCGTGCCCCTGTACGGTTATAGAGGCGCACCGGGTCAAAGCCCGTCAACGAATTACAGGACCGATATGTCACGAGCGAGTTTTGCGAACGCCCTATCCGGCACACCTGCCGCACGGACCCTGTCCCGCGCGCTGCTGACCGGGGCGCTGGGACTGGGCCTTTCGGCCTGCGGTGGCGGCGGCGAACGGCCGGAAGCCGATATCGCGGCATCGCAAGTGACCGCGATCGGCGTGAATTCCTATCTCTGGCGGGCCAGCCTGGAGACCCTGTCCTTCATGCCGCTGACGCAGGCGGACAGTTCCGGCGGCGTGCTGATCACCGACTGGTATTCCAATCCGGGCAATCCGAACGAGCGGATGAAGATTTCGGTTTCCATTCTCGATCAGGATCTGCGGGCTGATGCGCTGCGCGTGGCGGCCAGCCGCCAGACCTTGCAGGGCGGCACCTGGGTGGAAGCGCCGGTGCAGGCGGCCACCGTACAGCGGCTGGAAGACATTATCCTGACCAAGGCACGCGCACTGCGCCATTCGGCTGTCGGCTAAGCGCGCCGCCAACGGCATTCAGGGGTAAATCCATGAGCGAGACACGTTTCGATCCGTCGCAGGCCGACGGGCGCTGGCAGCGTGCCTGGGACGAGGCGCGCACTTTCGAGGCAGACAGCAACAGCAGCAAGCCCAAAAGCTATGTGCTGGAGATGTTCCCCTATCCTTCAGGGCGCATCCATATCGGCCATGTGCGCAATTACACGATGGGCGACGTGCTGGCCCGCTACAAGCGGATGACCGGGCACGAAGTGCTGCATCCGATGGGCTGGGACGCGTTCGGCATGCCGGCCGAAAACGCGGCGATGGAAAAGGGCGTCCATCCTGCCGGCTGGACTTACGACAATATCGCCAACATGAAGGCGCAGCTGAAGCGGCTCGGCTTCGCGCTCGACTGGAGCCGCGAATTCGCAACCTGCGATGCCGAATATTACGGCCATGAACAGGCATTGTTCATCGACCTGTACGAAGCCGGGCTCGTCTATCGCAAGGAAAGCGCCGTCAATTGGGATCCGGTCGACATGACCGTGCTCGCCAATGAACAGGTGATCGACGGGCGCGGCTGGCGTTCGGGCGCGCTGGTGGAAAAGCGCAAGCTGAACCAGTGGTTCCTCAAGATCACCCATTTCGCGGATGAGCTGCTGCAGGGCCTGGGCACGCTGGAAGACTGGCCGGAAAAGGTCCGGCTGATGCAGGAAAACTGGATCGGCAAGAGCACGGGCCTGCAATTCCGGTTCAAGGGCAGCAATTTCGACGAAGAGATCGAAGTCTATACGACGCGGCCCGATACGATCTTCGGCGCCAGCTTCGTGGCCGTGGCGGCGGACCACCCGCTGGCCCGCGCCGTGGGCGATACCGATCACCAGGCCGCCGCCTTCATCGAACAATGCCGCGAAGGCGGCACCACGGCGGAAGAGATCGAAACCGCGGAAAAGCGCGGTTACGATACCGGGCTGAAAGTCGTCCATCCGATCTCGGGCAAGGAATTGCCGGTCTGGATCGCCAATTTCGTGCTGATGGATTACGGCACCGGCGCGATCATGGCGGTGCCCGGGCATGATCAGCGCGATTTCGAATTCGCCACCAAATACAGCCTGCCGATCACCCGCGTGGTGGCCCCGCACAAGGAAGATGCCGACAAGCCGTTTGAAGGCGAGGCGGAAGCCGGGGACGGGATTCTGGTCAATTCCGATTTCCTGAACGGCTTCGATGTCGATACCGCCAAGCAGACCGTGATTGCGCGCGCCGGCATGGAAGGCTGGGGCGAAGGCAAGACCGTGTGGCGCCTGCGCGACTGGGGCGTTTCGCGCCAGCGTTACTGGGGCACGCCGATCCCCTTCATCCATTGCGACGATTGCGGCGTGGTGCCGGTGCCGAAGGAACAGCTGCCGGTAAAGCTGCCCGAGGATGTCGATTTCTCCACTCCCGGCAATCCCCTGCTGCGGCACCCGACATGGAAGAACGTGTCCTGCCCCAAATGCGGCGCGGATGCGCAGCGGGAAACCGATACGCTGGATACATTCGTCAATTCTTCCTGGTATTTCCTGCGCTTCGCCAGCCAGCCGGCAGACAAGCCCTTCGACAAGGACGAAGTGGCCGCCTGGATGCCGGTGGACCAGTATATTGGCGGTATCGAGCATGCGATCCTGCACCTGCTCTATGCCCGTTTCTGGACCCGCGCACTGGCCCATCTGGGCAAGCTGGACGTGGCAGAACCCTTCGCCAGCCTGTTCACGCAGGGCATGGTCACGCACGAAACCTATGAACGGAAAAACGCCGAAACGGGCCAGCCGGCCTATTTCAGCCCGGACGAGGTGGATCGCGGCGCAGATAATGCCGTGCTTAAGGCGGACGGCCAGCCGGTAACCATCGGCCCGGTGGTCAAGATGTCCAAGTCGAAGAAGAATGTCGTCGATCCGGACATGATCGTGGCCCGTTACGGCGCCGATGCCGTGCGCTGGTTCATGCTGTCCGACAGCCCGCCGGAACGCGACCTGCCCTGGTCCGCCGCGGGAATCGAAGGCTGCGGCAAGTTCGTGCAGCGCCTGTGGCGGCTTTTCGCCCAATATGATGCGCAGACGAGCGGCGATGACAAGGCGCTGGCCCGCAAGACGCACCAGACCATCGCCGCCGTGGGCCAGGATATCGAGGCGCTGTCCTTCAACAAGGCAGTGGCGCGAATCTATGAACTGACCAGCGCCGCCGAAAAAGCCGCGCCTTCGGCCGACCGGAGTGCCGCGATCCGCGCGATCCTGTCACTCGTCGCGCCGATGATGCCGCATCTGGCCGAAGAAGCCTGGGCCAGCATTGGCGGCGAAGGGCTGGTGGCCGATGCCGCTTGGCCCGCAGTGGACGAAGCGCTGCTGGTCGAGGATGAAGTGACCATCGCCGTGCAGGTGAAGGGCAAGCTGCGCGATACGCTGACTGTCGCCAAGGGCCTGCCCAAGCCGGAGCTGGAGAGGCTTGCGCTTGCCAGCGAGAAGGTCCAGCGTTCGATCGACGGAGCGGAAATCCGCAAGGTGATCGTGGTGCCCGACAGGCTGGTCAATATCGTCGTATGAAGCGTTTGCTGCCCCTTGCCCTGATTGCATCTTCGCTGGCGGGCTGCGGATTGCAGCCGATGTATGCCGGCGGCGGAAACGGGGCGGTGGCGCAGGGGCTGGCCGCCGTGGAAGTCTCCCCGATTGAAGGGCGCGCGGGCTGGCTGGTCCGCAACGCCCTGCGGGACCGGCTGGGCCAGGGCGGCGATGGCACGGCGCAATACCGGCTCGACATTCTGCTGGACGATCAGCTGGAAGGGCTGGGCCTGCTGACCGATGAAACCATCGGGCGGGAACGGCGCACATTGCGGGCACGCTATCAACTGGTCGATCTGGCCAGCGGGGATATCGTGGTGGATGCCACGGCCGGATCCGATGCGGGGATCGACGTGGTTTCTTCCGAATATGCCACGATCGCGGCGGAACAGACCGCGCTGGAAAATCTCGCCCGGGATGTGGCAGACCGGATCATCACGCGTCTGACGCTGGAACTGCGCGAACAATCGTGAAGGCGACCCAGCGCGATTTCGGCAATGTTGCGCCGAAAGCGGCGAAACAGGCACGGGTGGCCTTTTTCTGCGGGCCGGATGAAGCCGGCGCCTCCTCCGCCGCTGCGAAACTGATCGGCCTGCTGCCCGATGCCGGGGAACGGATCGAATTCAGCGGATCGGAATTGCGGTCGGACCCGGTGAAGCTGGGTGACGAAGCCCGATCAACCTCCCTGTTTGGCGGGACGCGGCACATCTATGTGCGCGCCACGGGGGACGAAGCGCATGACGCGGTAAAAACCTATCTGGAAGCGGTGGATTTCGGCCAGGCCGATGGCGCCTGTCCGGTGGTGATCGTGGCCACCAATGCGACGGACAAATCGCGCACCGCCAAATTGCTGGAAAAACGGGCGGACGGGCTGGTGGCCATGTTCTACCCGCCGGATCTGCGCAGCGTGACGGACGAAGTCCGCCGCATGGCCGGGGCGGCCGGGCTGACGCTGGGCGGCGACATTGCCGAACAGATCGCCCGCGCATCCGGCCTCGATGTCCGGCTGGCACAATCGGAAGTAACCAAGCTCGCCCTCTATCTCGACGCATCGCCGCAGGCCCCGCGCAAGGCGGATGCCGAAGCATTGGCCGCTATCGGCGCGAAGACGGAAGAAGATGGCTTCATGCCGCTGGTGAATGCGGTGCTGTCGGGCCAGGTCAACCGGCTTCAGGGCGAACTGCAACGCTTTGCGGAGGTTTCGCTCAACCCGGTGGGCGTGTTGCTGGCGCTGGAACGGCGCGCCGCGCAGCTCGCGCAATTGACTGCCAGGCTGGGGCAGAATGGCAATATCAATGCCCTGCTGGATGCGGAACAGAAGGCGCACCGCGTGTTCTGGCGCGACAAGCGCGACCTGACCGAACAATTGGGCCGATGGAACGCGCGCAAGCTGGACCGGCTGGTCCATCGGCTGGCGGCAACGCATCGCGCGCTTCTGGGCAACAGCCAGTCGGCCGAATTGCTGCTGGCGCAGGAGTTGGTCGAAATCACCCGCTTCGCCGCCGCCCGCAGATAAAGGCGCGTCTTGCCCTCCTGCGCGACAGCTCCCACAAAGGTCCACATGGAAGACGCGCAAATCCACTCAATGCCCGATGGACGGAAGATCGCCTTCCACTTCACCCCGGGCGCCAGGCCGGCCCTTGTTTTCCTGCCCGGCTATATGTCCGACATGCAGGGCGGCAAGGCGACTGCCCTGTTCGATTGGGCGAAGCGCGAAGGCCGGGCCTGCCTGCTGCTGGACTATTCCGGATGCGGCGAAAGCGATGGCGATTTTGCCGATGGTACGCTGTCGCGCTGGTGCGATGAAGTGATTTCTCTGATCCACGCCCGGATAGAAGGTCCGGTCGTGCTGGTGGGATCTTCCATGGGCGGCTGGCTGATGCTGCTGGCGGGCCGCACACTGGGGGAAAGGCTGGCAGGGCTGGTGGGAATCGCCGCCGCGCCGGACTTCACCGATTGGGGATATGACGAAGCGCAACAGCGCAAGCTGGCGCAGGGCGAAACCGTCTTTGAAGACAACCCCTATGGCCCGGACCCGACGCCAACCCATGCCGAATTCTGGGCCGACGGACAGGCGCAGCGGCTGCTGCATGGCGAAATTCCGATCGATTGCCCCGTAAGATTACTCCACGGACAGGAAGACAATGACGTGCCGCCCGAAATATCATTGCGGCTGGCACGGGCGCTGCGTTCACCCGATGTGCAGGTCACGCTGGTCAAGGGTGGGGACCACCGCCTTTCGCGCGACGGTGACATAGAATTGCTGCTGCGAACCGTCGGCGCGATCACCTGACCGGAATCGTTATGCCCGCCATCGCCATCGCTTCGCTGTTGCTTGCCCAGTCAGCCGCCGCTCTCCCGCCATTGCAGCAGGATCGGCTCAAGACCTGCCTGGCCCAGGCGCGGACGGATCCGGCAACGGCAATCGTCACCGCTTCGGGCTGGCTTTCGGAAGCGGCGGGCCCGGATCGCAGCCTGCCGCAGCAATGTCTGGGCACGGCCTATACCAGCCTGCTGCGCTGGGACGCGGCGGAAAGCGCCTTCCTCGCCGCCCGCACCGCAGCGTTGGACAGTGAACCGGCGGCAAAGGCGCGCTTTGCCACAATGGCGGGCAATGCCGCGCTGGCAGCGGGAAATTACCCGGCGGCCCTGTCCGATTTCGACCTTGCCCTGGCGGATGCAGACACGGCGCAGGACGGCGAATTGATCGGCAGCGTCGAAACGGACCGGGCCCGCGCCCTCGTTGCGCTCGGACGGGAAGATGACGCGGCAAATGCGCTGGAACGGGCACGCGAATCGGCACCGCAAAACGGAACGGCCTGGTTGCTTTCGGCCACGCTGGCGCGGCGGCAGGATGATCTGGCATCGGCGCAGGCACTGATCGAAACCGCAGGTGCGCTTCTTCCGGCCGATCCGGCGGTCGGGCTGGAAGCGGGCGTTATCGCGGCGCTTGCCGGTGATGATGAAGCGGCCGCGAAGAGCTGGCAATCGGTCGTCGATACCGCGCCCAACTCCCCCGAGGCGGCAACGGCGCTCGGCTATTTATCGCAAATCGGAGAAGCGCAGGTGCGCGGCAGATGATCCCCCTATCAGTTCTCGATCTCGTGCCGGTGCGCGAAGGCAGCGGCATTTCCGAAGCATTGGCAGAAGCCGGCAAGCTGGCGGCCACGGCGGAAGAGGCAGGCTACAAACGCTATTGGGTGGCAGAACACCACGCCACCGCCGGAGTGGCGGGCGGGGCCGTGTCGGTCGTGCTGGCGCATATCGGCCATTGCACCTCCACCATTCGCATCGGTGCGGGCGGGATCATGCTGCCCAACCACAATCCCTTCGTGATTGCAGAACAATTCGGCACGCTGGATGCCCTGTTTCCCGGACGGGTGGATCTTGGCCTTGGCCGCGCACCCGGCGCGGCGGGCATTGTCGCCCGCGCACTGCGCAAGGATCTGCACCGCGCCGCCGAACAATTCCCGCAGGACGTGCTGGAACTGCGCGCCCTGATGCGCGGCGATCTGGAATTGCCCATCACCGCCACGCCCGGCCTTGGCGCACAGGTGGAAATGTGGATGCTGGGTTCCAGCCTTTTCGGTGCGCAACTGGCCGCGCAACTGGGCCTGCCCTATGCCTTTGCCAGCCATTTCGCGCCCGATCATCTGGATGCGGCGCTGGAAACCTATCGCAGCAATTTCCGCCCCTCGGCCAGCCTCGAAAAGCCGCATGTCATGGCGGCGATGACGGTGATCGCGGCGGAAAGTGATGCGGAGGCGGAACTGGTCGCATCATCGCAGGATCAGAGCTTCGTTCGCCTGCGCAGCGGCGATCCGGGCAAGCTGCCGCCGCCGGTAAAGGACTATAAGGCAAACCTTCCGGTCAGCGCCCAGGCCATGCTGGAACGGCTGTCCGTCGCCAGGACGGTGGGATCACCCGCCACGGTGCGTGAAGGCATTGCCCGTTTCGTGGAGCGCACCCGGGCGGACGAGCTGATCCTGTCCGGCGCGACCTATGATCCCGCCGCCCGGCAGCATTCGCTGAAACTGGTCATGGAGGCGCTGGGCTGATCTATATCGCGGTGGCCGGAATTACGCGCGCTGCCATGAATGACAGGCATTCACTTTTTATTACAAGTGATACTATCTGGCCGTCGAGGAACGAACGGCGCGGCGGGACCATTGCCCGAATGCGACCGTAAAGGGAGAGCTAAAGAAATGGCAGCGGCAAAGCGCAAGGGCGGCACCGCCACAAAGGGAATGCCGGCGGGCAAAGAGGATCTGGCAGCGGAATTGCGCACCCGCATCGCCGAATCCCGCCTGCCGGGGGAAAAGCCCCTGTCGGAAGACCAGCTCGACGATGTGACCGCGTTTCTGCTTCAGGCCGCCATGCAGCGGAAGGAAGGCGAAGGCACCGTCACCATCCGCACGGGCACGGGCAGCCGCCGGGTCACCCGCATTGCCATGATCAACAAGGACATGCCCTTCCTGATCGATTCGATCGGTGCCAGCATCGCCGCGCAGGGCCTGTCCATCGACCTGCTGGTTCATCCCGTCCTGCCTGTCCGCCGCACTGCCGAAGGCGAAGTGGAAACCCTGCCGATCGGGGAAAGCGCCGGGGAAAAGCGCGAAAGCTGGGTCTATCTCG
This sequence comes from Croceibacterium atlanticum, assembly GCF_001008165.2. Taxonomy (NCBI): domain Bacteria; kingdom Pseudomonadati; phylum Pseudomonadota; class Alphaproteobacteria; order Sphingomonadales; family Erythrobacteraceae; genus Croceibacterium; species Croceibacterium atlanticum. Next base: position 2,222,405 of record NZ_CP011452.2, read on the forward strand.
AAACCGAACGTGTCGACGCGAAGGAGCGGCAGGCGCTCGAACGCGATCTTGGCGCGACGATGGGGGATGTACGCGCGGCCGTGGCCGACTGGCCGAAAATGGTTGCCCTGATGCAGGAAGATGCAGACCGGACCGCCGATGCCGAAGGCGCCGCCCTGCTGCGCTGGTTGGCCGAAGGGCGGCTGACCCAGCTGGGCCACCTGACCCGCAAGCGCGATGGCCGGCATTCGCAGGCCCTGGGCCTGTGCCGCCGTGGCCTGCGCGATCTTCTGGCCGACGATACCTATGACCGGGCCTTCGCCTGGTTCGATGACGGGCGCGGCCGTGCCCCGCTGATCGTCAAGGCCAACCGCATTTCGCGCGTGCACCGCCGCGTTCCGCTGGATCTTTTCATCGTGCCCGTCGTGGAAAAAGGCCGGGTAGAGGCGCTGTCGATCCACGCCGGGACATGGACCAGCGCGGCCCTGTCCACCCCGCCCGCCGAAATCCCGGTTCTGCGTGGCCAGCTGGCCAATATCAGCAAGCAATTGGGCTTCGAGAAATCGAGTCATGGCGGCAAGACGCTGCTCCACGCGCTGACCGTGCTGCCGCATGATCTGGTGATCGGTTTTTCCGAAGACGACATATTGCGCGTCGCCACCACCATGATGGCACTGGCCGACCGGCCACGCCCGCGCCTGGCAGTGGTGACCGCGCCCCTGCAGCGCCATCTTTTCGCATTCGTCTGGTTGCCGCGCGACATGATCTCCACCGGCACGCGCCACCGGATCATGGATCTGCTGAAGGAAGAAACCGGCGCCACCACGCTGGACTGGAGTCTGCTGGTCGAAGGCGGCAATCTGGCCATGCTGCGCTTCGTGCTCGACTATCGCGGGATCGATAGCGAGATCGATGAAGAAACGATGGATGCCCGTTTGCAGCAAATGCTGCGCGGCTGGACCGATGCCGTGGAGGACGCGCTGGCCGAGCGTGAAGAGCCCGGCCGTGCCGCCGCGCTGGCATCGCATTATGCCGATGCCTTCCCGCCATCCTATCGCGACCTGTATGGCCCGGCAGAAGCGGCACGCGATATCGAACGCGTGCGCCATCTGGATGCGGACGACCCGCTGCGGCCACTGCGGCGCGACACGCGGCTTTATCGGCTGGAAAGCGATTCAGCCGATAATCTGCGGTTGAAGATCTATCAGCAGGGCGGTTCCATGCCGCTGTCAGATGCGGTGCCTGCGCTGGAGAATTTCGGCTTCCGCGTCCTGGCGGAATTACCCACCCAGCTGGGGGGCACCGATACCGGGACGATCCACGATTTCCAGCTTGGCCTGCCGCGCGGGGACCATGCCGCGCAATTGCTCGCCCGGTCGGAAGAGATCGAACACGCGATCTGTGCCGTGCTCAACGGCAAGGCCGAGAATGACGTGTTCAACCGGCTGGTTACAGGAACCGGGCTGGATGCTCAGGAAACCGACTGGCTGCGCGCATTCTACCGCTATCTGCGGCAAGCCAATATCGCCTTCACCATCTATACGGTGGTGGATGCGCTGCGCGGCGCGCCAAACATTACCCGCGCCCTGATCGAACTGTTCCGCGTCCGCCACGATCCTGCCTTCAAGGGCGACCGTGAAGAAGCCTCCGCCGCGGCGAACGAGGCGATACGCAACGGATTGAGCGAAGTCGCCGCGATCAATGATGATCGCTTGCTGCGCCTTTACTGGGCAACGATCCAGGCGATCCTGCGGACAAATGCCTTCACCGAAGCGGCGCAGGAAGCGCTGGCCTTCAAGATCGATTCCCCGCAGGTGCCTGGCCTGCCCAAGCCCGTGCCATGGCGCGAAATCTGGGTCTATTCCCGCCGGGTGGAAGGCATCCATCTGCGCGCTGGCCCGGTCGCCCGCGGCGGCATTCGATGGTCGGACCGGCGGGACGATTTCCGCACCGAAATCCTCGGCCTGATGAAGGCCCAACGGGTGAAGAACGCCGTGATCGTGCCAACCGGGGCGAAGGGCGGTTTCTACCCCAAGCGCCTGCCCGATCCCACGCGTGACCGCGATGCCTGGGCGGCAGAGGGCAAGGAAAGCTACAAGCTCTATATCCGCAGCCTGCTGTCGGTTACGGACAATATCGAAGGCGACAAGGTGGTCCACCCGCAGGGCGTGGTGATCCATGACGGCAACGATCCCTATTTCGTTGTCGCGGCCGACAAGGGCACGGCCCGCTTTTCCGATACGGCCAATGAAATTGCCGAAGAACGCGGTTTCTGGCTGGGCGATGCCTTCGCCAGCGGCGGCAGCCACGGCTATGACCACAAGGCGATGGGCATCACGGCGCGCGGTGCGTGGATTTCCGTGCAGCGCCATTTCCTGGAAATGGGCGTGGATGTGCAGACCGAAAGCGTCCGCGTGGCCGGTTGCGGCGACATGTCGGGCGACGTGTTCGGCAATGGCATGTTGCTGTCCAGGGCGATCAAGCTGGTCTTCGCCTTCGATCACCGGCACATTTTCATCGATCCCGATCCGGACCCGGAAACCAGCTGGGCAGAGCGCAAGCGGATGTTCGACCTGCCGCGTTCCAGCTGGGCGGATTATTCCGAAAAGCTGATTTCCAGAGGCGGGGGCGTATTCCCACGCAGCATGAAGCGCATCCCCCTCTCCCCCGAAGCGCGGGAAGCGCTGGGGGTGGAGGCCGAAGAACTCGATCCCGAAAGCCTGATCAGCGCAATCTTGAAGAGCGAGGTGGACCTGATCTGGTTCGGCGGCATCGGCACCTATATTCGCGCCGGTACCGAAACGGATGCGCAGGTGGGCGATCCGGCCAATGACGGGCTGCGCGTCAGTGGCCGGGAAGTGCGCGCCAAGGTTGTGGGTGAAGGCGCCAATCTTGGCGTAACCCAGGCCGGCCGCATCGAATTTGCCCTGAAAGGCGGACGGATCAACACCGATTTCATCGACAATTCCGCCGGTGTCGATTGTTCCGACAATGAGGTGAACATCAAGATCGGCCTGTCGATTGCGCAGCGCAGCGGCAAATTGTCGCAGAAACGGCGCAACGCCCTGCTGGTCGAAATGACTGACGAAGTGGCGGAACTGGTGCTGGAAGATAACCGCCTGCAGGCGCTGGCCCTGTCCATCGCGCAGGCCGGAGGCGCCAATGCCGTCCCTTCGCAGACGCGCCTGATCGAAACGCTGGAGGATATCGGCAATCTCGACCGCCGGACCGAAGGCCTGGCCGATGACGAGGCGCTGGCCCGCCGGGCCGCGGATGGCACTGGCCTGACCCGGCCCGAACTGGCCGTGCTGCTGTCCAACGCCAAGCTGGTGCTGCAGGATGCGATCGAAGAAAGCGATCTGTCGGCCGACAAGGCGGCGGAACCGCTGCTGCTGGCCGATTTCCCGCCGCACATGGCGGAAGATTTCCGCAAGCAATTGCTGGCGCACCGGCTGCGCAACGAAATCGTGGCCACCAGCATTGCCAATCGCATCGTCAATCGCATGGGCCTGCTCCATCCTTTCGAACTGGCTGAGGAAGAGGGCGCCGGTCTGGATCACGTGGCCGCAGCCTTTGTCGGCGCCTGCGAACTGCTCGGCATGGGTCCGATCTGGACCGCTATCGATGAAGCGGAAATTCCCGAAGCCGCGCGGCTGATGCTGTTTGAACAGGCAGCGCTGGCACTGCGCGGCCATATGGCAGACCTGCTTCGTGCAGGCGGCGCCACGCTGGCCCCGTCAAAGGTGATTGGCGAATTGTCCGCCAGCGTGGCCCAGCTGATCACCCGGGTGGACGAATTGCTGGCTGTGGAAGCGCGCGAACATTCAGAGGCAATCGCCGCCACACTGATAGATGCCGGTGCGCCGGGCGATCTGGCGAACAGGGTGGCCATACTCTTCGCCCTGGACGGAGCGATCGGCCTGTCGCGCCTGTCCTTGCAGTCCGGCGTCGCGGCGGTGGACCTCGCCAACGCCTTTATCGACCTTGGCGAACAGCTCGGCCTCGACTGGGCGCAGGCGAAGGCGGCGGTGATGAACCCTTCCGATCCGTGGGAGCGGTTGCTGGTGGCGGGCCTCGCCCGCGATTTCCAGCAGATGCGGTTCGACTTCCTGCGCAACATGACTGTAGGCGCCAGGGACAAGGCCGACCCGCAGATGCGGATCGGCCAATGGCTGGAAACCCACGCTTCCGCCATCCGCCAGCTGCGCGCAATGATCGGCCGCGCGCAATCCGCCAACCCGGTCGCTCCGGCCATGCTGGCACAAATTGCCAGCCAGGCGCGCAATCTGTTGCAGCGATAGGCATGACAGGGGGGATCGCTTGACTGAAAGCGCAATCGCTGGAAACGCAGCGCAATGATTAATGCGGATGTAGTTATCGTTGGCACCGGCCATGGCGGTGCCCAGGCGGCCATATCCCTGCGCCAGCTGGGGTTTGAAGGTTCGATCGTGATGATCGGCCGGGACAAGGCCCTGCCTTATGAACGGCCCCCTTTGTCGAAGGATTATCTCTCCGGCGAAAAAACGCTGGAGCGGATCCTGATCCGGCCGGAAAAATTCTGGCAGGAAAAACAGGTCGAATTGCTGCTGGGCTGCAATGTCTCCAAGATTGACCCGGTCTCGAAAGAACTGACCGTTTCCGGCAGCGAACGGGTTTCCTATGGCACGCTGATCTGGGCGGCAGGCGGCGATCCGCGGCGCCTTTCCTGCCCCGGCGCGCATCTGGACGGCGTCCACGCCGTGCGCGACCTGTACGATACGCAAAAACTGAAGGCAGAGCTGGAATCCGGCGCCAGGCGCGTGGTCGTGATCGGCGGCGGCTATATCGGGCTGGAAGCAGCCGCGGTGCTGACCAAGCTGGGCTGCACGGTCACGCTGGTGGAACAGCAGGACCGTGTGCTGAGCCGCGTCGCGGGTGAAGACCTGTCGCGCTTCTATGAAAAGGAACATCGGGCCCATGGCGTGGATATCCGCCTGGGTGACGGTGTCGAACGGCTGGAAAGCGATGCGGCGAAGGAAAAGGTGGCCGGCGTCACCCTGACCGGCGGCGAGACGATCCCCTGCGACATGGTGGTTGTCGGCATCGGCATCGTGCCAGCAGTCGGCCCGCTGATCGCGGCCGGCGCCGCAGGCGCCAATGGCGTGGATGTGGACGAATATTGCCGCACCAGCCTTTCAGACATCTATGCGATCGGCGACTGTGCTGCCCACGCCAATCCCTATGCCGATGGCGCGGTGATCCGGCTGGAAAGCGTGCAGAACGCGCATGACATGGCCGCCACTGCGGCAAAGGCGATCTGCGGCCAAGCCGAACCCTATGACGCGCTGCCCTGGTTCTGGTCCAACCAGTTCGATCTCAAGCTGCAGACTGTCGGCCTCAGCATGGGCCATGATACGACGGTGCTGCGCGGCGATCCGGAAACGCGCAGCTTCTCGGTGATCTATCTGCGCGAAGGCCATGTCATCGCGCTGGATTGCGTCAATTCGGTCAAGGATTACGTGCAGGGCCGCAAGCTGGTGGAAGCCCGCGCGGTGATCTCGCCCGAATTGCTGCTGGATACGGACACGCCGCTCAAAGCGATGCTGTAAGCCGGGCGACTGCCCATCGGGCGGCTTCGGCCACCACCGGGTCGGGATCGTCCAGCAGGGCGCGAACCGGCCCGGCCAGATCCGGATTGCCGCTATTCCCGGCGGCGATCAGGCAATTGCGCACAAAACGGTCGCGCCCGACACGCTTGATCGGCGATCCGGAGAATTTCTGCCGGAACGCCGGATCGTCCAGCGCCAGCAATTCGGCAAGGTGCGGCGCCGCCAGTTCCTCACGCGGGGCCAGCGCCTTGTGCCGCGCCGCAGTGCCGGCGAACTTGTTCCACGGGCACACGGCCAGGCAATCGTCGCAACCATAGATCCTGTTGCCCATCGCTTCCCGGAATTCATGCGGGATCGGGCCCTTGTGCTCTATGGTGAGGTAGGAAATGCAGCGTCGGGCATCCAGCCGATAAGGTTCGGGAAAGGCATTGGTGGGGCAGGCCTGCTGGCAGGCGGTGCAATTGCCGCAGCGATCCGGATGCGCTTCGTCCGGCGGGAAGGGCAATGTCGTGTAGATCGCGCCCAGGAACAGCCAGCTGCCATGTTCGCGGCTGACAAGATTGGTGTGCTTGCCCTGCCAGCCGATCCCCGCCGCCTGCCCCAGCGGCTTTTCCATCACCGGCGCGGTATCAACGAACACCTTCAGCTGCACCTCCAGCCCGATCTTCTCCGCTTCGGCCACCAGCCAGCGGGCCAGCGCCTTCAGCGCCTTCTTGACCACGTCATGATAATCGCGCCCCTGCGCATAAACCGATATCCGCGCCCTTTCCGCGTCGCCTTCCAGCGCCAGCGGATCGCAATCGGGGGCATAGCTCATGCCAAGAGCCAGAACGCTTTGCGCATCGGGCCACATGCTTTGCGGCCCCTGCCGCACATCGGCCCGGTCTTCCATCCACTGCATTTCGCCATGCATTCCGGCATCCAGCCATTCACGCAGGCGGCGCGCTTGTTCCGGATTGTCCGCAGCCGGGGCAAAGCCGATCGTGGCAAAGCCCAGCAGACGCGCCTGATCGACAAGACGCGCCTTGAGATCAACAAGATCCGGGCCCCTGATCACCTTTGCACTTGCTCCTGTTCACCTGCTCCCGGTATCCCGCAAGCATGGAAGAGGGGCTAGGCGAACCATCCGTGGCAGACAATGCCAAGCCGCACGGCGCAACAGCTGCGCCAGGGGCGCCATCCCTCGCGATCGAAGCCCGCGGGCTGGTGAAGCGTTTCGATGGCACTCTGGCAGTGGACGGGGTTGACCTGTCCGTGCCGGAAGGCGCGATCTACGGCATTCTCGGCCCAAATGGCGCGGGCAAGACCACCACCTTGCGCATGATGTTGGGCATTATCGATCCGGATGAGGGCACAAGGCGCATTCTGGGGCATGACAATCCCCGCGATGTCGCCCGGCTGATCGGCTATCTGCCGGAAGAACGCGGCCTCTATCCAACGATGAAAACCTATGACGCAATCGCCTTCATGGGCGCATTGCGCGGCCTGCCGCTGGCCCAGGGCCGCGAACGCGGCAGGCAATTGATGGAAGAACATGGGCTGGGCTATGCGATAGAGCGGCAGATTCGCCAGCTTTCCAAGGGCATGGCGCAGACTGTCCAATTGCTCGGCACGCTGGTTCACGAACCGAAACTGGTGGTTCTGGACGAGCCCTTCTCCGGCCTCGACGCGATCAATCAGGGCAAGCTGGAAAAGCTGATCCGCTCCCTGGCAGAGCGCGGAACCACGGTGATCTTTTCCACCCATGTCATCGCCCATGCGGAACGGCTGTGCGAAAATGTGGCCATCATCGCCGGGGGCAAGGTGCCCTATGCCGGATCGGTGAACGCTGCTCGTGACCGGATCCCGGCGCAGGTGCGGCTGGAAACAAGGCGGCGCGACGGGGAATGGACCAGAGTGCTTCCGCAAGGGGCCCGGCAGGAAGGGGCCTTCTGGCATTTCCCCCTGCCCGAAAGCGGGGTTGAACCCTTGCTGCGCGCATTGATCGAAGGAGAAGCGGGAATCCTGTCGCTATCCATCGAACGGGCCGGACTGCATGATGCCTTCGTCGCCATTGCTGGCGAAGCCGCCGCGCAGGCGCTGGATGCAGAACCGGATGCGGAGACTGCGCGATGAGCAATGCAGGCCGTCTTTCCATGCTGCAGGCCGCCTTCGTCATCGCCCGGCGCGATTTCCTGGCCATCCTGTTCAGCAGGGCCTTTTTCTTCTTCCTGCTGGGTCCGCTTTTCCCGGTATTTGTCGGCGGGCTGGCGGGCTCCATCGGGCAGCAGGTGGAAGACACAACGGCCGCGCCGCAGATTGGCATAGCCATGCAGGCGGACGATCTGGACGCCATGCTGGCCGCCCGCGGAAACCTGGCCAGAGAACTTGGCCCGACAATGCCGGTCATGGTGGAACTGGCCCGGCTGGAAGAAGGCCAGACCTATGATGCACAGGCCGAACTTACCAGGCGAGTCGGCAGCCTGGCCGCAATCGTCACGGGCACGCCGGCCAACCCGGAACTGACCGCGACGCCCGAAAGGCTGGTTTACTGGCGCGGGCCGGTATCCCTGGTGGCCGCCACCGCCATGCGCAGCGCGCCAACAGTATTTCCGGACGTAACGCTGACCGAAGTGCGCACCAGCGGCGCCAGCGAAACCCGCGCGCGATTGCGCACGGCGCAGGTGGGACAATTGATCCTGTTCCTGCTCATCATGTTGCTGGCAGGCATGGTCCTGTCCAATCTGGTGGAAGAAAAGGGCAACAAGGTCATAGAGATACTGGCCGCCGCCATCCCGATGGACGCGGTATTCCTGGGCAAGTTGTTCGCAATGCTGGCGGTTTCCATGGTCGGGATCGCGGTATGGGGAACCGTGATTGGCGGGCTGGTCGCCTATGCCGGGATCGAAGGGCAGAATCTCGGCCCGATCGACCTCGCCAACCTGCCCGCGCCGGGGGTCGGCTGGATCGCCTTCTTCCTGCTGGGCATCGTCTATTTCGCCATGGGATATTTGCTGCTCGGCTCCGTTTTCCTGGCCATCGGATCGCTCGCTTCCACGGTGCGCGAAGTGCAGACCCTGTCCATGCCGGTGACCATGCTGCAAGTGCTGCTGTTCTTCTTTGCAACCTACGCCATGTCGCAAACCGGGCGGCCGGTGGAATGGGCGGCCATGGCTTTCCCCTTCAGTTCCCCCTTCATCATGCTGGCCCGCGCCGCGCAATATGATGGGCTGTGGCCGCATCTGCTGGCCGTGGCCTGGCAATTGGTCTGGGTGTTCATCTTCGTCCGGTTCGGCGCCGCCCTGTTCCGCAAGCGGGTGATGAAGTCCGGCCCACAGGGAACCGGGCGGAATCGCGGGCTGCGCACCATGCTGGCCGGCCTGTTCAGGAACAGTTCGGACAGAACCGCGTAGGATACGAACCATGACCAAGCACGCCACGTCCCGCCGAAAAGCGCTCGCCTGGCTCGGTGCCGGCATCGCGATGCCCGTGCTTGCCGCCTGCGGCAGCGCCGCCGAAGCCAAGAGCTTTCCGGTTTCGATGAGCGAGGAAGCCTGGCGCAAGAAGCTGACCAGGGCCCAGTTCGACGTGCTGCGCAAGGAAGCGACCGAGCGGCCCTTCACATCGCCGCTGAACGAAGAAAAGCGCAAGGGCACGTTCCTCTGCGCAGGCTGCGACAATGAACTCTTTTCCAGCGCCACCAAGTTCAAGAGCGGCACGGGCTGGCCCAGTTTCTGGCAGCCATTGAAGGGCGCGGTGGGCACCTCCACCGATTACAAGCTCGGCTATCCGCGCAAGGAAGTGCACTGCGCCGATTGCGGCGGCCATCTGGGCCATGTTTTCAATGACGGCCCGAAACCCACGGGCCTGCGCTATTGCATGAACGGCGTGGCGATGAAGTTCCGCCCGGCCTGATCGGCCTGTTGCGGCAAATTTTCGCGCAGTTTCCAGACCCGGAAACTGTCCGGACCGCCAAGATCCACAGGCTCCAGCCAGTCCGGCGCATTGCCGGCCAGCAATTGCGCCATGAACCCATCCGGCGCGGCCTGGGCATAGATTTTCGGTTCGCCCAGATCGGTGCAGATGGCAATCATCCGGGCCCCGTGTTCCATCATGATTGCCTTCGCTTCGTCCGGTGAGCCGATATAGGCGCGGATCACGTCGCGCATGGCCAGATTGGCGCGGTGATGGCCGGTGGCCAGGACGCTGTGATGGGTCCGTTCCAGCAAGGACGGGCCAAGATCGATCGGCGCGAAAATAGTCAGCGGCGCAAACCGGTCCAGCTTGGGCGCATTTTCGCGCAATTCGCACTGGGAACTGCGCAATCTGGCACCCGATGCGCCCACGCTTTCTGCGGGCATGACCGCACTGGCCAGCTGCATCGGCGCGGCAGGCATCAGCAGAGCCATGCCGCCAGCAGCAATGCCGATCTTCGCCAGCGGCCGCCCGGTCCGGCGCAGGCGGAGGAGCATCTCCCGAGCCAGCCAGCCAAGCGGCAATGCGGCCAGCGCGCCGACAAAACCCATGGATCGCCAGACAAACAAGCCGCCAAGCAATGCGGCGGCGAGGAACAGCGTATAATCGAACCACCATTCCCGCTCCGCCCCGGCGGAACTGCGCCACAGATGGTAACTCACCCCCAGCGCCACCATTGCCTGCGCAATCCAGGAAAGCGCCTCAACCGGCGGCTGCATCCAGAAAGGCCGGCCTTCCAGAACCAGATCATACCAATAGACGCGCACCAGCGGATCGAGACTGGCGAAAGGACCGGATGCGCATTGCGGCGCCACCGACAGGAACAGGCCCAGCCCCGCCAGCCCACCCAGACCGATCAGCGCCAATGACGCCAGCCGGGTGATCCGAAGCCATGCCGCCACAACCGCGCCCAATGCCGCACAGGCGAAAAAGCCGATATGGCCGGGAGACATGACATCACAGTGGAGCGCGAGATCGGCCATGCCTCTTGTCACTGCAAAGAGAAGCAGCAGCGACACCGTCAGACTGGTCAGGAAGCCCGCCAGCCACCAGCGCTGATCCGGATCGCGCATCCAGCGCAGCAACAGGACCGCACCGAAAGCGGCCGCCAGCGGCAGCACCTCCAGCGAGATCATCAGTCCCGCAGCCAGCGCCAGCCCCGCCAGCATTCCGCCGCGCCGGGGATCGCCGCCCATCACTGCCGCCAGAGCCAGCATGACCAGCGCCACCTGCCAGCCGTGATGATCGATCCGCATCGGCTGCACAAAACCGAGCAGGGGCGTGGAAAGCCCCAGCGCAAGACAGGCAAGTATGGCCGTCTCGGCATCGAAACGGCGGAAGCCCATTCGTCCCACAACCGCCATGATTATGCCGAGCGTGCAAAGCGGCACCGCGACCACGGCGGCTATTTCCGCGCCATGCTGTCCGACCAGCGGCGCGAGCAAGGCGATGATCGCCACCAGCGGCAGGTCGACCAGGCGGGACCAGTGCTGAAGCGGGCTATTGCCCGGATCAATACGATATTGATGCAGGTCGAACCAGTTCTGCCCGGCATAGAGATCGCGCAATTGCACCATGCGCAGCGTGTCATCGGGATCGGTGAATCGCCAGGCGGCGATGTGCCCCCAATTGACCAGAACAAGCAGGCTGGAAAGCGCCAGCCAGGCAAGCGCGATCCGGGCCCATGGCACTGGCTGAACCTCGCCACGTTCCGGCATGGTCACTCCATCGGGCGGAAAGGGCGGAACACCACGCGGCTACGCAGCAGCCAGGTGACCGTGAAGCTGGCGCCGATCGCCACCAGCTTCGCCACACGCGGATCGGCCCCCGCCACATCGCCGATCCAGACGATCGCGGTGGTGATAGCAAGGCCGATCAGGGCGGAGCCGACAAACAGCGCCTTCTGCCGCGCACGGGGCAGGCCGCGTTCGGCGAGCTGGCCGGTAAAGACTGCGCGGCTCGACATCAGCCAGTGCGCCAGAATGCCCGCGCAATAGGATGCCGCCGCCGCAGCCGCGGGCCAGGTTCCGACCGCCAGCAAAGCCAGGTAAAGTCCGATATCGACTGCCAGCGCACCGATGCTGGCGAGCAGATAGCGCACCAGCCGTGTATCGCGCAGATGGCCGAACAACTGGTTCATCCGTGCCGCGTCACGCCGCCTTGCGACCATGATCCGCCACCCGCGAGGGCACTTCCCGCACGGAGCCAAGCGCCGCCGCCTGATCCGCGCTGAGCGGCTGGCGTGCGGGCATCGCCTTCGCATCACCTTCCCCACCGGATTCGTGATATTCGGCATCCTCATTGACACACCACGTGTCGAAGATGCGCTCACCCGCCAGGATATTCTCGACCGTCAGCATCGCGGTCATCATCGCGTGATCCTGATTGTTGTAACGGTGCATGCCGTTGCGGCCGACCAGGTGCAGAGTCGGGTGTTTTTCTTCCAGTTCGGCCCGCATTGCGGCGACATTGGCAGCATAATCCTCGTCATAGACGGGATAAGCCTTTTCCTGCCGGACCACCGCCCCGCCGATCACGCGGGAAGGATCGACCAGGCCGAGGATTTCCATTTCGCCCTTGGCCAGTTCGATCAGATCCTCGTCAGGGGAAGACCACAACCCGTCGCCTTCAAAACAGAAATATTCGAGCCCGACGCAGGCGACATCCTCGTGAGGCACCATTTCCGGTGACCAGCTGCGGAAATTCTGCACCCGGCCGACTTTCACCTTGCTGTCATGGATGTAGATCCAGTTGTCCGGGAACAGGTCCTCGGACCGGATCATCAATGCGACGGTCAGGAAATCACGATATTTCAACTGGCTGGCTTCCAGCGTGCTGGAAGGAAGCGGATGCAGCCGCGCTGCCAGTTCCCGCATCGGGGCGGAACTGATCGCATGGCCGGCATGGATTGCCATCTCGCCCTGCGGCCCGTCCGCCACCATGCGCCATCCGCCATTGCCATCGCTGGCGAGCTGTTTCAGCCCATGCCCCATCAATACTTGCCCGCCGCGTTCCACGATCCGGTCGCGCGCGGCTTCCCACATCATGCCCGGGCCGAGCCGTGGATAGCGGAAGGTTTCGAGCAGCGTCTTCACCGCCTTGCCGTCATTCGGGGGCTTGTTGAGGCCGAGGGAACGCTTGATCCCGTCAGCGACCGCGCCCCATAGCGAAAGGCCCTTGATCCGCTGCGCCGCCCAGTCCGCGCTCATTTCATCGCAGGGCATCCCCCACACCTTCTCGGTATAGGTCTTGAAGAAGATCGAATAGAGCTTCCGGCCGAACTGGTTGACCGTCCAATCTTCGAAGCTCTTCACTTCCCTGACCGGGAAAAGGCGATATTTCAGATAGCTGGCCATGCAGGCGGCGGAACGCAGCAGGCCCAGATTGCGCAAAGCCTCGAAGGCGCGCAGCGGATAGGAATAGAATTTTCCTTCGTAATAGATCCGGCTCATCCGCGGACGCTGGATGAAATCATCGGGCAGGATCTCGTTCCACAGATCGACCACCGCCTGGCTCTTGGAAAAGAAGCGGTGGCCGCCAATGTCGAACCGGTATCCATCGAATTCCACCGTCCGGCTGATCCCGCCGACATAGGTGGCATCCTTTTCGATGATCGCCACGGATTTTCCCGCCTTGGCCAGCAGATATCCTGCGGTCAGGCCCGCCGGACCCGCGCCGATGATCGCCACGTCGACCGTGATGTTCCGGTCCGCGCTGGCGCCATGCTTGATCATGAAATGGGTACCCCGGTTGCCTCTGCCCCGGGAGTGAAGGAAATTGGTTATAACGTGGTTAAATGTCGAACCGGACGGACCGTGAAACGGCCTTAACGCGACAGTTGCAACGATCCGGCAATACGCGCGAGATCGCCGAACTGGAAAGTGTCTTCGAACACCAGCCCATATTCGGAATCACGGCGCCAGCGGACCTTTGCCTCGATATCGGGCAGGCCCCTGGCTTCCAGCCGAAGGCGTTGATCGATGGAGAAATGTTCCGGGCTGCTGATCAGCGCACCCTGTTGCGAGATATTGTGCATCCGGGCTTTGACCACCCGGCCCGCGCAACGCACATCCACCGGCAGTTCCAGATTCACCCGCACGGCGCGTTTGTGATATTTGCTGGGATTCTCGACGATACGTTCGATATCGATCTCGTCGCGAAACCGGAAACCGGCCCTGTCATCCTCTTCCCAGACGCGATCCAGCCGATGACGATCGCCATTGGCCATTTCCAGCGTAAGTTCGCAATTTTGCGGCAGGGGATGGAACAGCCGCACACTGACACCGCTTTCCGAAGCATCGCGCACCACGCAGAGGAATTCCCCTCTGTCGCAAGTAAGCTTCGCTGCACGAATTAGCAGCGTGAAGCGCGGAGCGCCTCGCTGTTCCGAGCCATCGGCAACCTGGCTTGCAGGCCTGAACGGATCGGAATCAGGACGGAGTGCGTCTGACATCAAACCCCACAATCTCGCATGGAATCCCGACCGGGATTGCTTCCACGCACAGTTCTCTCAAATATGAACCTAGGTCAAACTGGTTTCGGAATGCCTAATTTGACATTAATTCCCGTTCTTGCCAGCCGGTTTGTCGCATTTCGGCGGAAGTCGGGGATTGGCTGGACCGATTTCCGCAAAAATCCGGCCAGTCCGGCTACTCAGCCAGCAAGATCACCTATGATGGAATTCATATAACGCCTCCCTGATTTCATCCGTTTCGTACCTGCTCCAATGAGACAGGATCGGTCTTGCGAGCACACAGATAAGGCCGAGCTGCGAAATTTTCGTTTTCGGAACTTTAGGTGGTTCTGCCCAATCGAATGACTTCACTTGTCCCCGGCAGGAATATGGCCCGCAGGCGGCAGGAAATTTCACACCGATTTTCTTGAAAATGGTGCGGGCGGCGGGACTCGAACCCGCACGAGCAAAGCTCAGGGGATTTTAAGTCCCCGGCGTCTACCATTCCGCCACGCCCGCACTCGCCCAGACTGCTAGCGGGCGGATCGCGTTCTTACCAGTGGACACGAAACGGCGCCTGCCCTTCGTCCCCCGGCAATCCTCCTTCGGCGCCAGCCAAGCGGGGTCCAGGGCACAGGGTCTAGCTTCTCCTGCAATGGGGAGAGGCGCGAAAAAATGAGCGCGGCGGAATTCGATTATGTGGTCGTCGGTGCGGGATCGGCCGGCGCTGCCCTGGCCGCACGGCTGGGCGAAGCGGCAGACCGGACCACTTGCGTGATCGAGGCGGGGGGCCGGGACACCCATCCATTCATCCGCATTCCCAGCTTCGTTGCCGCGGCGATAGCACGCAAACGCACCAACTGGGGCTTCGCCACCGTGCCGCAGACAGGCATGGCCGGGCGGCGGATCGGCGTGCCGCGCGGGAAGGTGCTGGGCGGATCGGGCAGCATCAACGGCATGGTCTATTTCCGGGGCCATCCCACCGATTATGACGATTGGGCCGATGCGGGCTGCACTGGCTGGTCCTATGCCGAAGTGCTGCCCTATTTCACCCGCACGGAACGTAACGAGGATTATCCCGAGAGCGTGTTTCACGGCACGCATGGGCCGATCAATGTCAAGCTGGTTGAAAATCCCAACCGCCTGAACTTTGCCTTCATGGATGCGCTGGAATCGCTGCAATTCCCGGCCTGCCCCGATTTCAACGGCCCGGACCCGGAAGGCTATGGCCGCAGGCAAGGCCTGATCCGCGATGGCCGGCGCGAAAGCACATCGCGCAACATGCTGCGCCCGGCAATGGCGCGGGGCAATGTGCATGTGCAGACCGGGGCGCAGGTGGCGCGTGTTCTGGTTGAGAATGGCCGGGCCATTGGTGTGGAACTGACAGACGGGCGCAGGATCCGCGCCCGGCGCGAAGTGATCCTGTCGGCCGGCACGGTGCAGACGCCGCAAATCCTCATGCTGTCGGGCATCGGCCCCGGATCGCATTTGCAGGATATGGGCATAAAGGTGGTGGCCGACCGGCGCGGCGTGGGCGCGAATTATCACGATCATGTCGCGGCGCCGATCCACATGGAAACACGCGATCCCACCAGTTACGGCATTTCGCCCAGGGCGCTGCCGCGCGATATCGGCCACCTGTTCCGGTATCTGTTTACCCGCAAGGGCCCGCTGGCCGGCAATGTCTTTGAAAGCGTGGCCTTTCTTCGCACCGATCCGGATCTGGAACGGCCCGATGTGCAATTCGTCTTCCAGCCGGCCAGGCGGCTGACGACGCGTATCCCGTTCCCCGTGGGCCACGGTTTCGCGATCAGCCCGGTCGCGCTCTATCCGAAAAGCCGCGGCACTGTGCGGCTGGCCAATCCGGAACCGGAAACCGCGCCGCTGATCGATCCCAAATTGCTGCACGAGCCGGAGGATATCCTTCCGCTGATCCGCGCGCTGAAGATCGCGCGGCAGGTTTTCGCCAGTGCCGCCTTTGCCCCCTATCGCGCCAGCGAAGTCGCGCCCGGGCCGGAAATGCGCAGCGATGCGGAGCTGGACCGCTATATCCGCGAAACCGGATATACCGTGCATCACCCGGTCGGCACCTGCCGCATGGGATCGGATGCCGGGGCCGTGGTCGATCCGCAATTGCGGGTGAACGGGGTGGAGGGGCTGCGCGTGGTGGATGCCAGCGTGATGCCCGGCGTGATCGGCGGCAATACCAATGCACCCTGCGTGATGATCGCGGAGCGCGCGGCCGATTTCATCCTCGGCAAGCCGCCTCTGCCCGCGGCGGACCTGCCGCCGGAATCAGTCGCCCGACACAAGCCTGCAAAACAGAAAGCCGCCTGAGGGAGAACGATGTGGCCCGCGAACATCTGAAAAGCTGGACTATCGGCGATGTGATTGTGACGCGGATCGTGGAAATCTGGGATTTCCAGGACGATATTCGCATGACCATGCCCGAAGCGAGCGAGGAGGAAGTGCTCGCCCTTGAATGGCTGCATCCCCATTACGCCACGCCGGATGGGCGGCAGCGGATGAATTTCCAGGGCTTCGTGGTGCAGGCCCCCGGCCGCATCATCGTGCTGGACAGCTGCATCGGCGCCGGGCGGGACCGCCAGTTCGACGTGTTCTGCGACCTGCCGGAAGGGTTCCTTGAAGATCTGGAAAGCCTGGGCATTTCCCGCGAACAGGTGGACACGGTAATGTGCACCCATCTGCATTTCGACCATGTGGGCTGGAATACCTACAAGGATCCGCAGACCGGCGAATACCGCCCGACCTTCCCCAATGCCCGGTACCTGTTCGGCAGGACCGAGTTCGACGCGTGGAAGCATATCCGCAACGATGGGGTCCATCATCCGGGCCACATGATCGAATGCGTGGATCCGATCGTGGAAGCCGGCATGGCCGATTTCATCGAAGCCGATCATGTCATCGCCGACGGTATCCGGTGCGAACCGAGCCACGGCCACACGCCCGGCCATGTCCATGTGCGGATTTCCAGCCGGGGCGAGGACGCGGTCATTACCGGCGATCTGATGCACCACCCGATGCAATGCGCCATGCCCCACCGCGAGGCGACATTCGACATGGACAAGGAAAGCGGGAAGCAAACCCGGATGCGGTTTGTCGATACCTATGCCGATAGCGGCGTGCTGGTGATCGGCGCCCATTTTGCGGAGCCGACGGCGGGCCACATGGTCCGGGATGCGCGGGGAGAGGTCTGGTTCAGGGGGCTGGGGCTGTGACAAGCCCGATCCCCGAATTTCCGGCCGATATCTTCACGCCCGAAGCCGTGCGCAATGCACGCGAAGTGGATGACGAACTGCGCGAATTCGCCCCTGTCGTGCGGCTGCGCGATGGCACGGTCATGCTGGGCCGGCATGAACATGTCGCCGCCGGCCTGCTCGACTGGAAGGCCTTTTCCAACACGTCCCGCCCCTGGCACGATCCCGGCAGCCCGCGCCCGGAAATCCTGCTGACCGACGATCCGCCGCGCCATACGCAAGTGCGCAAGGTGGTGGCGGATGCGCTCAGCCCGCGTGCGCTGGAACGGGTGAAGGCCATTTTCCAGCAGGCGGCACGCGAATTCGTGGATGAACTGCGTGCCCGGCAGGGCGAAGTGGTGGACGGCGTGGGCGACATCACCCAGGCCTATATCTTCCGCGTCCTGCCCGACATTCTGGGCCTGCCGCAGGAAGGCCGCCATCATATGCACGGTTTCAGCCAGATGGTCTGGGCGACGATGGGCCCGCCCGGCGAATTATACGATGAAGCCATGCAGAACGATTTTTCCGGCGTGATCGCCTGGCTGGAACGGACCTGCGAACGCGAAGCGCTCGACCTTGAAGGGATCGGCGCCGAATTCTTCCGCGCGGCCGATCGCGGGCAAGTGACGCTGGATGAAGCGAAACTGCTGTTGCAGACCGTGCTCAGCGCCGGGACGGACACGACCTATCTGACCATGGCCAACGCAATCCGCGCCTGGGCCAGTTTCCCGGATGAATATGCCAAGCTGCGCGCCGATCCCGCGAAGCTGCGCGGCGCCTTCGATGAATCGCTGCGCTGGGACAGCCCCAGCCGCATGGCGGGGCGTATCACCATGCGCGATGTCGCTATCGAAGATTACGTGATCCCATCCGGCACGCGCTGCGGGCTGATGTTCGGCGCCGCCAACCGCGATCCGCGTTTCTGGGATGCTCCGGGCGAATACCGGATCGAACGCGATACGAAACATTCGCTGGGCTGGGGCTATGGCGTGCATGGCTGCGTGGGCCGCGTGCTGGCCCAGATGGAAGCGCAGGCTCTTTTGGGGGCGATCGTGCGCGAAGTGGAGAGTTTCGAGCTGGCGGGCGATTACGAACCGTGGATGACCACGGTCGGCCACGGCCCGATCCGCCTTCCGGTAAGGCTCAATTTCGCTTGAGGTTGGCCCCATGCCCGCATCAGTGACCCGGATCGACGCCATCCGCTACGCCCGGCACGATCGGAGCGCGGCCGGGAATTTCTCCGCCCCGGTGGACGATCACGATCTGCCCATGCCGCTGGATTATTATATCTGGGCAATCCATCGTGACGGGCAACCGCCGGTGATCGTGGATACCGGCTTTGGCGAAGCCGCCGCATTGGCGCGCGGACGCATCATCACCCGTCCGGTATTGGAGGGGTTGCGCGATGCCGGGATCGATCACCTGCTGGTCCAGGATGTCATCCTGACCCATCTCCATTATGACCATGCCGGATCGCTGGGGACTTTCCCCAATGCGCGGTTCCATATCCAGGATGCGGAGCTGACCTTCGCCACCGGCAGGCAGATCTGCGACCATGGCGTGCGCGCACCCTTCGACGGGGAGCCGGTGGCTGAAATCGTGCGCAAGCTCTATGCCGGCCATGTCGTGTTCCATGACGGGGACGAGGATTTCGCGCCGGACATCCAGCTGCGGCTGGCGAGCGGCCACACCGCCGGGCTGCAAATGGTCTGCTGCGAGACGGCGCGGGGCCTTGTCGTCCTGGCCAGCGATGCGGCGCATCTCTATGCCAATCTCACGCGTCGGCTGCCCTTTCCGATCTTCGTGGACGAAGGGGAATACAGGCAATCCCAGCAACGCGCGCTGGAACTCGCCGGAAACTCTCTAGCCCATCTGATACCCGGCCACGATCCGCTGGTGCTGGCCTGCTTCCCGGCCGAAAACGACATTGCGCGGGTGGACCTGCCGCCCCACACACCCATTCCGGAGGGATCATGACCATTGCCGGTTTCCTTGGCCTTGGCCGCATGGGGGCAGGCATGTCCGCCCGGCTGATCGGCCATGTCGATCACCTGCTGGTGCATGATATCGATCCGTCCGCCGTGGCCGCCCTGGTCGGTCAGGGGGCAGAGGCAGCGGGATCGGCGGCAGAGCTGGGAAAACATTGCGATATCGTCTTCACCAGCCTGCCGACCCCGGCCGTGGTCCGCGATGGCTTTGCCGAAATCATGTCCGGCGGATCGCCCGCGATCATGTGCGATCTTTCCACCTCCGGCCCGCGGCTGGCGCAGGAACTGGCCGAAATGCTGGCGCCCTTCGGCATCGCCAGCATGGACGCGCCGGTATCGGGCGGCATTGCGCGCGCGCGTGACGGCACATTGTCGCTGATGGTGGGCGGACTGGCGACCGGCTATGAACGGCTGCGTCCCTTGCTGGAACGCATGGGCAAGCCCTTCTATATGGGCGAAACGCCCGGTGCGGGCCAGACGATGAAGCTGGTCAACAACCTGCTCGGCGCCGTGGCAATCGGCGTCACGGCGGAAGGGATGGCTTTCGGCATGAAGGCCGGGCTGGATCCGGCCCGGATGATCGAAGTGCTGAACCAGTCCACCGGCATCAATTCCGCCACGCGCGACAAATGGCCCCGATCTGTCCTGCCCCGCACATTCGATTTCGGCTTTGCCGCCGCGCTGAGCCTGAAGGATACGAAGCTGCTGCTGGAAGAGGCGGAAGCGATGGAGGTCCCCCTGCCGCTGGGCGCCGTGATCCGGACCTATCTTGAACGCACGCTCGCCGAATGCGGGGCAGAGGCGGATTTCACCGCCATTGCCAGGATCGTCGAAACCGATGCGGGGCTGGACCCTGAAGGGCCCGCATAGCAAGGCGATGCAGGCCGCGCTTGCCAAGCGCCCCCCTTCCGGCATAGCCTCCCTGTTTGCAGGGCCCGAAAAGAGGCCCGCAAAGGAGAGGAAGCCCATGACGCTTCTCGAGGAAATGAGCACTGCGGATGTCGCGGCTCGGGACCGGTTGCCCTACTGGAACGAAATCGCCAGCCGGATGATAACCCCCTTGCGCGTAAAGGCGTTGGGAGAAGGGCCGTTCAATGCCCGCATATTCCGGCGCACCTTGCGGGAATGCGAAATCATTTCGCCCATATCCAGTCCCGCCCGCGTGTTTCGCGAAGCGGAATGCGATGCCGGGGTGGTGAACATCCAGGTTCAGCACAAGGGGCGAACCACCAACCATACGGGCGGCCGCACCGCCGTTCTGGAAGAAGGGGATTTCGTCCTCTACGATCCTTCCAAGCCGCTATGGCTCAGTTTTGAAGAGACGACCCAGGCAATTGTGCTGCGGCTGCCGCTGGCGACTGTGGAAGAACGCATGCCGCATATACGCAGCCAGGTCGGCCTGGCGGTTAGCGGGCGCCAGGGCCCGGGCGCATTGTTTTCCAACTTCCTTCGCCAGTCCTGGGCCGAACTGGAACGGGGGGAGGAAAGCATCTGGGCCGAATCCCTGGGCGAAGCGATCTGGCCTCTGCTGGACATGGCCTATGCCCCCACGCGCCCCAGGGCGGAAACCAACCGCCGGGATGAACGCAGGCGCGCCTTGTTCGATGCCGTGGAAAGCGAACTGACCGATCCCGATCTGGACGTGCACAGGCTGGCCCGCCGCATGGGTGTGAGCGCGCGCTATGTGCAGATGCTCTTCGCCGAAATGGGCACCACGCCGCGCGCCTTCATCCAGGACCGGCGGCTGGAACTGGCGGCCCGCCGGCTGGAACGGGAAGGGCTGGACGTTACCGTGACCGAAGTGGCCTATGATGCGGGCTTCAACGACCTGTCCAGTTTCTGCCGCGCCTTCCGCCGGCGGTTTGAAACCAGCCCGCGCAATTATCGGTGTGGCGGACGGGGTTGATCCCCGCCCGCCTTTTCCATCCGATCAGAAGCCCGCGCTGACCGAGAAAACCACGGTCGAGCCGGCGATCGAGGAGCCGTCCTTGGTCGAGGAGAAGCCCGGCTGGAGATAGGCTGCATCCGCCGCACTGATGCTGGTGTCGACATAGGAAATGCCCAGCGTCAGCGGGCCCGCAGCCACATCGGCACCCAGCGACCAGTCGAAATAATCGCCGGTGGGGGCAATGCTGGTTCCATTGGGGCCCAGGCCCGGATTTCCGTCGGAATAGCCGAGATGCGCGCGCAGCGTCACCGGAGTGCCCGGAAGGCCGGTTTCCGCGTCGGTCCAGAGATAGAGGTTATCCTGCTTCTGGCCGTTGCTTTGCGGCGTGTTGGAAACATTCGCCAGCGCTTCCTGCTTGGGCGCATAATTGACGCCGACTGCCAGATTGGCCGGACCGAGCTGTCCGGACAGGGAGGCAAATGCTTCTGCGAAATCGGTCGTGTCCGAACCGCCCGGATACATGAACCAGGTCACGCCCACATCCATGGTCAGCCCGTCGGAGATTTCCGTCGCATATCCGCCATAGATATCCAGTTCCATGTTGGAACCGGAGAAAGTGCCCCATCCGGCTAGGTTGGAAGCCCAGGTGCCAACGTAGAAGCCGCTGTCATGCGACACGCTGATGCCGCCCTGGATCGCCGCTTCCTTGTCGGTCTGGGATACGCCGCGGAACCGATAGTCGGAGACGATCGAGACTTCACCGGCCACGGTCAGTGAATCACCCAGTTCCTGCGCCATGGCAGGCGTGGAAACGGTGAGGCAGGCAAGGCCAGCCAGCAGACGAATTTTCATAGTTGGAACGCCCTCGTGTAATTGTTTCGCTTGTCGCGTTCCTTCCTGCGGCCGCCGCGCCGGTGTGGCTGCGTGGCCAAACCGTGTCATCGACGACACACAACGGGGTAGCGCCCGGAGCATTTCCGGCCTGCTTCCCGATTGTTACAAAATGTGAGCGGATCAAATAGTTTGGTTACCTGTGCAAATCGGCAACACTACGAAAATGTCCGTAGCGAGCGGACAGGCTCGGTCAGCGCAGCTGGCTGTCCTTGCTGCCGCGGCGGTTGAAGCCTGCCTGCCTTGTGCCGGCATCCCGGCCTGACTGGCACTGCACGCAAGTGCGTGCGCCGGGCAGGGCCTGGCGCCGCTTTTCAGGGATCGGCTCCCCGCATTCATCGCAATGGGTGGCGCCCTTGCCGGCTGGCATACGGGCGCGCGCATTCTGCACGGCGTCCTTCACCGTATCGTCAATCTGGTCCTGTACCGCGCCGTCGCGCGTCCATCCGCCGGCCATGCCTGTTCCTTCAGCTCCCTTTTTTGATGGAGGTCTTACCCTTCGCGGTGGAGGTCTGACCCGCCGTGGTGGAGGTCTTGCCCTCCTTCTCGCTCAGACGTTTCAGGGCGTAACCGCCGCCGACTGCCGCGATCAGTCCGACCACGCCCAGACGGCGAAGCACAGCAGTGGCCACCACGCCGGTCACGGCGCCCGCTGGCCCGGAAATGCCCCGTGCCATCTTGCCAGCCTGCGCGCCGGCAGCGGCGCCGATAATCTTGCCGATCATGAAATTCTCCTTTTTGCGCCTGTTTAAACCGACCGATCACGGAAACGGTTCCGCCACAGGTGGAAGCAGCGCGGGTCGGTTCAGATATCGTTGCGGATCGTCGCCAGGGCGCCGCCGTCAATCTCCCACTTGGCGCCATTCACATAGCTGGCTTCTTCGGACAGCAGGAAGCTGACCACGTCCCCCACTTCGCGCGGCTGCCCTACGCGGTTGAGCGTTGCGGTCTGGCCCAGCTTTTCCATGCCCGCTTCGACATTGTCGAACATCTGTTCCAGCATCCCGACCAGCAAGGGCGTTTCGATGACACCGGGCATCACGCAGTTCACGCGCACCCCCTTCTGCGCCACTTCGCTGGCGGCCGTGCGCGTCAGGCCCACGGCGCCATGCTTGGCCGCATTATAGGCGCAGGCCCCCGCCAGGCCGCGTTCCGATCCGATAGAGGCGGTGTTGACCACGGCCCCTTTCCCGGCGGCCACCATATGCGGCAGCACGAAACGCAGGCCCAGGAACATGCCGCGCAGATTGACGCGAATGACCCGGTCGAATTCGGCGATGTCATATTCATGCGTCGGCGCCAGCGCGCCTTCGACGCCTGCATTATTGAAGAAACCGTCCACCTTGCCGAAGGCGGCAATCGCATCCTTCACATAACGCGCGACATCGCCCTCATCCGCGCAATCGGCATGGCAGGCGATGGCCGTATGGCCTGCATCGGCGAGGCGTCCCGCGCATTGGTCCAGCTTTTCGCGGTCGATATCCACCATCAGCAATTGCGCGCCTTCCCGCGCCAATATCTCGCAGGCGGCAAAGCCGATCGCGCCTGCCGCGCCGGTGACAATGATCGAACTTCCCGAATGGCGCATCATCTGGCTCCCTTGCGAAATGGCATGGTGAGAAGAAACAGGATCAACCGGGGCGTGAGCAGTTTCATGAAAGCCCGCGCCTGTTGCGGCGTCAGCGTCGCGCTCATCGGCATGGTGCCGAAAACCTTGCCTTTCAGCACCAGATCATCGCCCACCCGTTCCACCCGGGCGATATCCATCAGCTCCGATTTGTCGGCGGAATAGATCTTCACTGCACCCTCGCCTGATCGAATTCAAAGCCCAAATCTTCGGCCATCACCATGGCCGTGGCGCGCCCCGCGCCGAACACGCCGCCGCCGGGATGCTGGAACGGGCCGACCAGATAGAGCCGGTCCACCCCCGGCACGCGATACTGGCCGAGTTCCGGCGTCGGCCGGTGCGCGCCGGACTGATAAGTGGTGGTGGAAATGCCGTGCAGATCCCCGCGATGGAAGCTGGGCGAAGTCCGCTCCATATCCACGGGGCTGTCGCAGTGATAATCGAGGATCGCCTCGGGCAGATTATCGATGAAATCACCCATCCGGCCGATGATCTTGCGGGCGAACTTGCCCTTCGTTTCATCCCAGCTGCGCCCGTCCTTGCGGGCATAGGGAACATAATCCCAGGCGTGGAAGATCGCCTTTCCTTCCGGCGCACGCCCCGGATCGTGCTGGGTCAACTGGCCAAGGCCAACCAGCGGCGTGGGTGAAAAATTGCCATAGCGCAGTTCGTCAAAGGCGCGGCGCATATCCTCGTATTCGGCGGGCATCAGTTCATACATCACCGCCGACAGATCCGTGCCATCGGCATTTTTCGCCTTGAATTTCAGCGGTTCGTCCAGCGCGGCATGGACGGTGAAACAGGCCGCATCGGTCACATGGGTACGCCGCGCATTGCGGGCGACACTGCCGGGCAGGGACGGCACCAGATCGGGCAGGATATGGGGGTGGATCGCCCCGATAATGGCTTCGGAGGCGGAAAGTCGTTCCCCATTGTCCAGCACCACGCCGCTCGCCCGGCTGCCGTCATTTATCACTTCGCGCACTTCTGCGCCCGCCCGCACCGCGCCACCGTGGTCCTCTATGCAGCGGATCAGCGCATCGGTCAGGCTGCCTGATCCGCCCACGGGCACGCCGAAACCGTATTTCTCCAGAAAGCCGAGAAAGACATAGGCGCCGATGCCGGTCGCCTTTTCATCCGGGGAGACGAGGTTTTCACCCGCCACGCGGCCGAAATGCGCCTTCACCCGGTCATGCTCGAACAATTCCTCCATCAGGTCGAAGGTGGAAATTGCCATGGTCCGCATGATCTCGCGGCCCTCGCCGCTCTGGTCCATCATCGCCGATTGCGCGCCGACCGGCATGGGCGGGGTATAGAGCCCGGCCCGGATCATCGGCAGCCATTCCGCCGCCTGGCGCGACATGGCGAGGAATGCCTCCGCATCCCGGGCTGAGAAACGGCGGATCGCCTCCGCCGATTTTACCGGATCGCGGTGTAGCGGCAGCGTGGTGCCATCTTCCCACACGCTCATCATCGGGGTTTCGGGGAAGACATATCGCAGGCCATATTTGCGCCGCAGCCCCAGTTCGTCGTCCAGCAGCAGCGGATTGCCCTGGATGAAGATATGGCTCATCGAATGCTGATCATGCCGGAAGCCGGGCCGCGTCAGTTCACGCGTGACGACACCCCCGCCGAACCAGTCGTTCCGCTCCAGCACCAGCACTTTCCGGCCCGCCACGGCCAGATAGGCTGCGGCGACGAGGCCGTTATGGCCCGAACCGATGGCGATGATGTCGGCGTCGCTCATAATGCTCTTTCCATGCTCCGGCTCAGGGCGAGCGGGTTTTGAGTGCTCGGTCAAATCATGGCCGAAACCACGAGGTCGGACAGTTTCTGGAACCGCATGATATTGGCGGTCTGCGTCATCACGCCCGCGCTGCAGGCGGCGAAACTCACATCCAGTTCGGGATCGACCCACAGCAGAGTGCTGCCCGCGCCGTAATTGCCGAAGGTCTCCGGGCTGGTCAGCGTGCCGAGCTGGTGGGGCACGATCCGGGTACCGCGCACATTGAAGCCCAGCCCCATACAGGCCGGCGCCACTTCCCAGCCGGCGCGCAGATGCGCGGCCCGGTAAAGCTCGTTGGGCATGTCCCCCGTATGCACCTGCCGCGCGAGGCGGATCATGGTGGGGGACAGGATCCGCACCCCGCCCAGCTCCCCACCCCGGCGGAGCATTTCGGCAAAGCGCCACAAATCGCCGGTGGAGGATGCACAACCGACATGCGGGCTTTCCGTATGCGGCGATTCAAACAATGCGTGGTCGCCGGGCAGATCACGCGACAGATGCTTGATGGGCACCGTCCCGCGCATATCCGGTTTCACATGCCGATCCCGCAAATCGGGGCGCAAACCCATGCTGGTGCTGTCCATGCCAAGCGGCGCGAACAGATCTTCATGCAACAAGGTCCGATAATCGCGCCCCTGCGGATCATGGCGCACCAGGATCATGCCCATCAGCACGTGATTGACCAGCGGCGAATAATCGCAGCGGCTGCCCGGTTCCACCACGCCATGCACATGCTCGATCACGGCCTGATAAAGATCGTCCAGCCGGTCCAGATACATGCCCGGCTTCGGCGTCCAGACGCCGGGCATTCCGGCCGTATGGGTCAGCAGGTGGTAAATGGTCGCCCGATCGCGCGGGGCGCCGGTGAATTCCGGCAGAAGCTCGCTCACCCTGGTGGTCAGGGCGAAGCGGCCTTCCTCGATCGCTTTCAGGATCAATATGTTGGTGAAGGCCTTGGTGACGGAGAAGATGGAAAAGACATCGTCAGTGGCGAGCGGGCGCGCGCCTTCCGCATCGGCGGCGCCGAACGCCTCTTCCAGCACCACTTCCCCGCCGCGGCCCACTTTCAGCACCAGTCCATAGTAATCGCCGCGGGCGATATCCTCTTCGATGACCTGTTTCAGCCGGTGGATCCGTTGATGCCAGACAGCTACCATGCTCATCCTGCCGCTATTATGCCGCCATCCACGGCCAGCATCGCCCCGTTGATGAATTCCGCCTCGTCGCTGAGCAGGAACGCCACTGCCTGCGCCACGTCGCGCGGCGTGCCGTTGCGGCGCAGCGGTATGGCCCTGGCGCGCTGTTCATATTGTTCCGCTGAAACGAAGCCTTCGGTGGCCGGCGTCGGCACGCTGCCCGGCGCGATGGCGTTGACCCTTATATCTTCGGGGCCGAGTTCACCCGCCAGCACCCTGGTCAGCCCGGCAATGCCCGCCTTGATCGTGGTATAGGCGCCCGTATGCGGCCGCCCGCGATAGGCGACGGGGGAGGAGTAGTTCAGGATGTTGCCTGTGGCCGTCTGATCACGATAGGCAAGGAAGGCCTGCACCCCCCAGAACACCGATTTCAGCCCGGCGGACAACATGCGGTCCAGCGTTTCCTCGGTCACGCATTCGATCGGTTCATAGACAAGGACGGATGCGTTGTTGATCACCGCACGCAACGGCCCTGCCGTCCCGGCGAAGGCTTCCGCCACATCGAAGAATTCCTGCCGCCGCCCCAGATCGCCGCCATAGGCATATGCCCGGCCGCCCCCCTCCCGAATGGCGGCGGCGACATGTTCGGCGCTTTCCCGGTTGATATCCGCCACGCCGACAATCGCGCCTTCGCCCGCCAGATGCCTGGCGATCCCTTCACCCAGGCCGCGACCGGCACCTGAAACAAGGATGGGCCGGCCGGTAAAGCGCTGGTCGCGGTCCGCCATCATGCCATCCCGAACAGCCTGGCCGTATAGAGGCTGTCCATATATTCGCGCATCGCGTCGATCCGGCCGTTCGATACTTCGAACACCCAGCAATAATCGTTGTGATAGACCTTCCCGTCCATCGTCTTGCCCGTGGAATAGCTTTCCACGCAGACGAAAGGCCCGGCGGAAAACATGTTCTGCACATGGACCTTGGGATCGCCCGGTTCGAACATGCCGCGCACCGGGGCCAGGAATTCGTCGATTATGTCCATGCCCACATGCCTGCCGGCACCGGCAATGTCCTTCACCTTCGGTTCCCACACCGAATGATCGTGATAGAAACTGCGCAGCTTCTCCAGATCGCCGGAAGACAGCACATCGAAGAAATCGAGCACGAGCTGTTCGTTCTCATTGCTGGCGGTCACAGTCATTCTGCCTCCGCATCGATTTCGGCAAAGGCCTCGTCGGCGAGGCGGAAACTGTCGACGGCGGCGGGGATTCCGCCATAGATCCCGACCTGCAGCAGGACTTCGCCGATTTCCTCGCGCGTCAGCCCATTGTTCAGCGCACCGCGAATATGCGCTTTCAATTCGTGGCTGCGATTGAGCACGGCGATCATGGCCAGATTGATCAGGCTGCGATCCCGGCGGGGCAGGCCATCGCGGCCCCAGTTCCAGCCCCAGCAATATGTGGTGACGAGTTCCTGCAGCGGATCGTTGAACGGGCCGGATTTCGCCAGCGCCCGGTCCACATAGGCATCGCCGAGCACTTCGCGGCGGATTTTCATGCCCTTTTCGTAGAGGTCATCGTCCATATCGGCTCTCCGCTAAACTGGCTTCGTCACCTTGCTCCCGGCAGAGAAGGCGATTGGATTCCCGCCTGCGCGGGAATGACGATGGAAGGGAAAGCAGAAATGCGTCATCCCATCACCTCGTAAGCTGCATCGATCAGGCGGCGTGCGCGCGGGCCGTTGGTGCCCACCGCGTGCATCTGGTTGCAGCAATAGGAAAAGCCGAGCTTCGCATCGGGATCGCCAAAACCCAGCGATCCGCCAAGCCCGTGATGGCCGAAACTGCGCGGATTGGGGCCCATATAGACCGCCTCCGGCGTGTTGAGCAGGACGCCCATCCCCTGATGGTAAGGCCGGTCCTGCAACAGCTCCATCTGGTTGTGCTGTTCGGCAATCATCGCTTCGAGCTGGTCGGCGGACAGCAGGGAGATACCGCTGACCCGGCCAACCGTAGCGCCGTAGATTCGCGCCACGCCGCGGGCATTGCCATGGCCCGATCCGCTGGCGATCTCCACCTGCCGCCATCCATGCGAATTCATCGTGTCATGCCAGGGTTCGTCCGGGTTCTGCAGAAAGGCGAAACTGCGCAGCACGGCCCCGTCCTGCCAGCCTTCCGGCGTATCCGGCTTGTCCGGCACGGCCTGGTCCTTGGCGGCGAAAAGGCGGGCGCCGGTATTGGGCAGCACTTCCGCCACACGCGCCTCTTCGTCCGGCGTCATGCCGCCGATCCAGTATTCGGCGCGCAACGGCCCGGCGACATTGGCCCGCAGATAAGGGCCCACCGTCATGCCCGTGACCCGGCGCATGATCTCCCCCAGCAGGAAACCCTGGTTGTGGACGTGATATGCCGCACGCGTGCCCGGCTTCCACAGCGGGTGCTGCGCTTCCAGTGCGCGGATATAGGCCGGATAATCGAAGAACCCGCCGGGCTGCATCACATCATCGGTCAAAACGGGGATGCCCGCCGTGTGATCCAGCACCATGCGAACGGTAATGTCCTGCTTGCCGTTCTGCGCGAATTCCGGCCAGTAAGTCGCCACCTTTTCATCCGGATCGACCAGGCCCCGCTCGATCAGCTTGTTGAAGCAGATCGCGGTCACGCCCTTGGCCACGCTCATCATGCAGACCAGGCTGTTTTCGCGCCATTCCTCCGTCCGGTCGGCCCGCGCCCAGCCGCCCCACAGATCGACCACGCATTTGCCGTCCAGCACGATGCTTGCGGCCGCGCCCAGTTCCTCTTCCTCACGAAAATTCTCGATAAAGGCATCGACGACGGGGCGGAACCGCTCGTCATAGCGCCCCCGCAATGGGAATTCGCCACCACGCGCGGCAAGTGTTTCATCCAGTTCGGCCTGCGCCATGCCCTCTCCCTTTTATGCCACTGTTCTAGGGGCGCGGCCGCGCATCAGCTTGCGCAAGGGCGAATGGCGCTTGGCAGGGGGCGAAGGTCCGCTCAGTCCAGAAAGGCGATGGTTCGCAGTTCCACGCTCTGCCTCGGCGCGGCGTCGGGCGGCGTATCGGGATCCTCGAAGGCGCTGTGCGCGGTGAACTGCACGGCATCGGCATCGCTGTCGAACAGCTTGAAGGCCAGCGCTTCCCATGGCTGCATATGGGGCGCCCAATACCAGCGATGGCCGGGGGAATAGGCAAGGTTGAAGCCCCATAGGGAGCGGCGATTGAAATCGCCCAGCCCGCCGACCACTTCGCTGTCGAACAGATCCTCCCGCTGCACCGTGCTGGCATCGCAAACAGCAAAGGGCGCACTTTCGACCATGACGATGGGCCGCCAGACATTGATCAGCATGTGCCGCCCGGCCAATCGCCGCCCGGCCTCCTCGGCAGGCAACAGGTCGCGGGCGAAATCGGCCACCGTGCGCGCCCCGTAATCGACATGCGCGCCATGCGCCGGCTGGTTGTGGCCATGCGCACCACCGGCATTCGTGCGGATCATGGGGCCGAAGCTGACAACCTTTGCCGCCCCCGTCAGGCGCTGGACCATCCCCTCCATTTGGCTGCAATAGCGCGCCAGCTGGCCCGGATCCCCGAAATCCCGGACATCGGTGGGCTCGTCCAGCAGCAGGAACCCGTTGCGATCGAAGGACAGGCTGCCTGCGATCGGGCGCATGTCATGCACTGTCACGCCATGCTCTTCACCGGGCCAATAGCTCTTCGCCCGGTCACCGGGGTGGAAGGTCGCCTTCTCGCCCCGCACGACATATTTCATCGCGGTCCGCACATCGCGGCGCAGATAGTCCTGATCCCCGGTCATGCCGCCGCTCTCCCCATGCGCTGTTCAGGATTGCAGTGGGGAGTTTTGCCCCATTGTATCAGCGGCGCGACATATGCAGCCATACCTCCCCCTGCGGCGTTCTTGTTATATTTCCGCAGGCTATGGCCGTTACTTGATGCCGTCTTGTCACCCAGCGAACTGATCGGTCATTCCGCGCAATTTCGGGAAAACCTGGCCAGTGCAACGATGTTGCCGGATTGCGACACCACTTCGCTGCGCGCACATTGATTGCGCCCTGCGCTCTTGCCGGTTGTCGCAGCCCCGTTACAAATGAGGATGGGAAAGGAAGAGGATCACCCGGAGCCTGTTCAAATATCGGGGACACTTCCTTGACCAACAAGACCGTTCGGCTGCCATCCGACGCATGAACGGTCAGGGGGATGTCAGGTAGAGGGTCTCAACAAATACCCTCTACCCAGGGAGGATGTTTGATGAGACTACGGACAATAGGAGTCGTGTCTTCACTGGCCATGATTGCCGGCCTGTCTTCGCCCGCCTTCGCGCAGGACGCAGACGAGACACAGAACGAGGAACAATCCGATGAAGGCCAGCGGATCAATGTCATCACGGTGACGGCGGAATTCCGCGAAGCCAATCTGCAGGATACCCCGATCGCGATCACCGCGGTCAATTCCGAAATGCTGGAAGCACGCGGCCAGACCGATATTGCCCAGGTGGCAGCGCAGGCGCCGAACGTGACGCTGAAGCCGCAGCCCCAGAATGGCGGCGCCGGCCTGATCGCCTTCATCCGCGGTGTCGGCCAGACAGACTTCAACTATGCGCTGGATCCCGGCGTCGGGGTCTATGTGGACGATGTCTATATCCCGACCCTTTCCAGCTCGCTGCTGGACCTGATGGATCTGGACCGGGTAGAGGTGCTGCGCGGCCCGCAGGGCACGCTGGCCGGCAAGAATTCAATCGGCGGCGCGATCAAGCTGTTCAGCGCCAAGCCCGAAGGCGATGGTTCCGGTTCACTGCAGGTAACCTACGGTTCCTATAACCGGCTGGACGTGCGCGGCATGGCCGATTTCGGAGTGGCGGATAATCTTTTCGCCCGCGTTTCCGGCGTCGCCAAGAGCCGCGACGGCTATGTCGACCTGGTCAATTACGGGCGGACGCATCCGGATTCCAACGTGCCGGCATCCGATGCGCGCGGCGCCAATGCGGTTGTCGGCACGCAGGGCGGCCAATCCTATGTCGCGGGCCGTCTGGCCCTGCGCTGGATCCCGACCGACCGGATCGAGGTGAATATCTCGGGCGATTACACCTCCGACCGTTCCGAACCCGCGCCGACCGTATTGATTGCGGCAGGCGCCGTGGCGGATTCGCCGGAACTGTTCGATCCGACATCCCAGAACCCGGGCACCAATGCCAATGGCGGGGCATGGCTGCCCGGCAAGGACGGCACCCCCGTCCCCGTGGATTGCCGTTTCGTGCCGGCCGGTCAGTATGGCTGCGATACGCTGAGTAGCTCCGCCTATGGCGGGGATCGGCGCTATATCAGCTATGCCAATTTCCTGGACAGCATGTTGCCGACCAGCCAGGCGCCCTACAAACCCTATGCCGCCCTGCAGAACCAGGATTTCACCGGCTGGGGCGTGCATGGCAATGTCACGTTCGACGTGAATGACAGCCTGCAGCTGGTCTGGATCAGTTCCTACCGCAAATATGAATCGAAATTCGGTCAGGATCAGGATGCCACCCCGGTTCCGGTGGCCCAGCTGGATAACAAGCTGAACCACCGCGCATGGAGCCAGGAACTGCGCATCAATGGCGAATTCGGGGACGGTTTCCTCGAATACACTCTGGGCGGATTCTATTTCGACCAGAATGGCCGCTACACCGCGCGGGTCGATCTGAATTATGCCGGGATCGACTTCATCCATGGTCCGGATACCACGCCCAGCACGTCCAAGGCGGTGTTCCTCAACACCACGCTGCACCCCACGGAGAACTGGAGCATTACGGGCGGCCTGCGTTATACCAAGGACAAGAAGACCTATACCTATTACCGGAGCAATCCGGATGGCACGGTCCCGTTCGAGGATTGGACGCCGGCGGTTTCACCAGCGCCGATCTGCGAATTCTTCCTTGGCGCGCCCACGGCCGGGCCGACAGGCATCGGCAATACGCCGAACTGCCTGCTGAGCGGCCTCTACGGCATTTCGGACACGTTTGAAGGCGATCGCTGGGACTGGCGCCTGGTGACCGACTATCGCTTCTCCGATGCGTTCCTGGCCTATGCCTCGGTCGCGACGGGGTTCAAGGGCGGCGGCGTCAACCCGCGTCCGTTCTTCGGCCCTTCCGCCGGTGAATGCGATGCGCCGGGCTATACCGCGCCCGATGCCTGCAACCAGTTGAAGTCATTCGATCCGGAAACGATCACCACCTACGAAATCGGGTTCAAGGCCGATCTGCTGGATCGCCGCCTGCGCCTGAACGGTGCCGGTTTCTTCAACAAATATAACGACATCATCCTGACGCTGTCGGCCTGCCCGTCCATCCCCTGTCTGCAGCCGAACAATGTCGGCAAGGCGGATGTGAAGGGCTTCGAACTGGAGATGCAGGCCTATCCGGTCGATGGTCTCTCCCTCGATGGCGGGCTGAGCTATATCGATTTCGAATACAAGGACACCGGCTCCTCGGGCATCTCGCTCGACGCGGTGACGCCCTATACGCCGAAATGGACCTATAGCTTCGGCATCCAGTATGATTACGAGCTGGAGAGCAATGCCGTGGTGTCCGCCCGTTTCGACGGGGCATACCAGTCCGACCTGTTCACCGAATCGAACAATTCGGAATGGAGCCGGGTGCAGGGCTATTTCCTTGGCAATGCACGGGTCAGCTTCACATCGCCGGACACCGACTGGCGACTGTCGCTGGAAGTGCAGAACCTGTTCGACAAATATTACTTCCTGAGCGTCAGCGACGTGTCGACATCGCTCGGCGTTGTCACCGGCGTACCGGGTCTGCCGCGGACCTGGGCCGCGACAGTCAGGCGCACTTTCTAGGAACGTCCCCCAGGGCGTAGCCCAAGGCGCGGATCCCCCCCGGATCCGCGCCTTTTTTTAATGGCGATGGATTGCGGCGATGCCGGCAGGCATCGGCAAGATCAATCGGCGTTCAGCCGATCGCGCATATCCTTGCCCGGCTTGAAATAGGGCACACGCTTGGATGGCACATCCACCGGATCGCCGGTGCGCGGATTGCGCCCCGTGCGTGCCTCTCTCTCGCGAGTGGTGAAAGTGCCGAAACCCCGGAGCTCAACACGGCCGCCTTCGGCCAGGCGCGCAGCGATTTCGTCGAAGAAAATATCGACGACCTGCTCAATTTCCTCAGGGCGCAGCTCGGGATTGTCCGCGGCCAGCGCCTGTAGCAATTCGGACCTAATCATCGTCGTCCCTTTATTCGGCCCGTGCAGCACCCACAATCCGGATAATTGATCCGTCATGCAATTTCAACACGGCGACGATGCGACCCGTCATCTGCAATCTGGCAGAGGACCGGCCCATGCGCAATCGGGTGAATGAAAAATACTTGCCCGGATTGATAGCCCGGATCAGGCTTTATCCAGCAATTCGGCCGGTTCGATCCCCAGCCTTGCCATCCGCGCGCGCAATTGCGGCCATTCCTCTTCCAGGAAGGCTGCACGTTCCGCCCTGCGCAGCTGTTCCGCCGCGCCTTCGCGAACGAACATGCCGACGCCGCGCTGCACGCGGATCAGCCCGTCGGCCTGGAACTGCTGATAGGCCTTGGCCACAGTCAATGGATTGGCCCCCTGTTCCGCCGCGAAGGCGCGAACCGATGGCAGCATGTCCCCTTCCGCATAGCGCCCTTCGATGATCGCCGCGGCAATCAATTCACGCAGGCGCAGATAGACGGGGCGATTGTCGGACATCAGGGTGATGCAGTGCCATAATACAGCGCGGCAGGTCAAGCATGGCGTCCCGCTCCTTCAGGCGAAGATGGTCACAAGTGCAACAAATTGCTTCACAAGTCGGATTTCGCGGCTAGGTTCGCGCGCTTAATCCTAATTCCGCAGAACAAACGAGAGGGGTCGGAGATGAAGGACATTGCACTGTGGGACGAAGGCGACTGGATCGCCGCCATCGCCGCCGTGACATTGTTCGCAGTTCTCGTGATCGGCGGCATGATCGCCGCCCGCCGGAGCCAGGAAGTGGTCGGCCATCCACGCGGCCTTTTCGTGCTGTTCTATACCGAGATGTGGGAGCGTTTTTCCTATTACGGGATGCGCGCCCTGCTGATCCTGTATCTTACCAAGCACTGGCTGTTTGAAGACGGCAAGGCGAGCCTGATCTACGGCGCCTATACCAGCCTGGTCTATATCACGCCCGTGCTGGGCGGCTGGCTGGCGGACCGTTACCTGGGCCAGCGCAAGGCGGTTCTGTTCGGCGGTCTGCTGCTTGCCCTCGGCCATGGTTTCATGGCCTTTGAAGGTGACGGCAGCGGGTTCGACAGCGATCCGACCATCAGCATCTTCTGGCTCGCCCTCTCCTTCATCATCGTCGGGTCAGGCTTCCTGAAAGCCAATATCTCGGTGATCGTCGGCCAGCTATACGGCATTACGGACGAGAGGCGGGACAGCGCCTATACCATCTTCTACATGGGCATTAACACCGGCGCCGCACTGGGCACGATCCTGGTCGGCTATCTGGGCGAGACGATCGGCTGGGGCTATGGCTTTGGCCTCGCCGGTATCGGCATGGTGCTGGGCCTGATCATCTTCGCCTTCGGCAAACCGGCCCTGATGGGTCAGGGTGAACCGCCCGCACCACTGGCCAAGGTGCGCGAATATTCGCTCTATGGCGTTGGCGTTGCCGCGGTGGCCGGGATCTGGTTCCTGATCCAGTATCAGAACGTGGTGGGCACGCTGCTGGGCATCGCGGGCATCATCCTGCTCGGCTACGTCCTGTTCGAAGCGTTCAAGATGGAAAAACACCCGCGCGAAAGGATCTTCGCGATCATTTTCCTCGTCGCGCTGCAACCCCTGTTCTGGGGCCTGTTCGAACAGGCTGGCGGCAGTCTCAACCTGTTCACGGACCGCTATGTCGATCGCGGCGGCGTTCCTGCTTCGCTGTTCCAGTCGATCAATGCGATCTTCATCGTCCTTCTCGGACCGATCTTCGCTTCGCTGTGGATCTTCCTGAGCAAGCGCAACATCGAACCCTCGACCCCGGCCAAGTTCGGTCTCGGCATCGTTCAGGTCGGGCTGGGCTTCCTGGTATTCACCTGGGGGGCGAATGCACTGGGCGGCGCGCTGGTGCCCGTCTTCCTCGTCTTCCTGATCTATTTCCTGCACACTTCGGGCGAATTGTGCCTGTCCCCGGTCGGGCTTTCGGCCATGAACAGGCTGGCGCCCAAGCACATGGCTTCGCTGATCATGGGTGCGTGGTTCTTCATGACGGCGTGGGGCAATTTCGTTGCCGGCAAGATCGGTGAAGCCACCGGCGGCGGCGAAGGCGGCGAAATGACCAAGGAAGGCACGCTTGCCATCTACACTTCGATCGGCTGGCTGGCCGTCGGGATCGGCGTGGTCGTCATGCTGCTGGCCCCGCTGGTGAAACGCTGGATGCATCTGGATACGCTGAACGATGACAATGTGGGCGATGATCTGCTGGGCGCGGACGAAGCGGGGGAACCGCAGGGTCCGGGCATCCACCCGGCAACCCGCCCGCTCAACTGATACGGGTGATAGAGGCATCATGATGGGGTCACGCGTCGCCTTGGCGCTGGGAATGGCGGGCCTGCTCGCCGCATGTTCGGCAGCCGGGGCCAATGAAAAACCCGCTTCCACCGCAGCAGCGCCGGAAACGCCCTATCCATCGACCTATCGCGCCTATCCGGGTGCGCCGACGGCGCTGGTCGGGGCCACGGTGTTCGACGGGGCGGGCCGCCGCATCGATAATGGCATCGTGCTCTTTTCCAATGGCACGATCGAAGCCGTTGGCGGGCCCGATCTGGCCATTCCTGCAGGCTATGCCCGCGTGGACGGCAAGGGAAAGTTCGTTACACCGGGCGTAATCGACATCCATTCCCATCTCGGTGACTATCCCACACCCGCCGTCAGCGCCCATTCCGACGGGAATGAAGCGACCAGCCCGACCACGCCCGAAGTCTGGGCCGAACATTCGGTGTGGCCGCAGGATCCGGGCTTTACCCGCGCGCTCGCCAATGGCGGCGTCACCGCACTGCAGATCCTGCCCGGATCGGCAAACCTCATGGGTGGCCGCTCTGTCACGCTGAAGAATGTGCCTGCGCGCACTGTGCAGGGAATGAAATTCCCCGATGCGCCCTACAGCCTGAAGATGGCCTGCGGCGAAAATCCCAAGCGCGTCTATGGCAACAGGGGCCGCGCCCCCTCCACACGGATGGGCAATTTCGCCGTCAACCGGCAGACCTGGCTGGATGCGAAAACCTATGCCGATGGCGATCGCAAGAAACGCGATCTGGCCAAGGAAACGCTGGCCGGCGTGCTGGATGGCGATATCCTGATTCAGAACCACTGCTATCGCGCGGACGAGATGGCCCTTGTCCTCGATATGGCGAAGGAGATGGGTTACAAGGTCACGGCCTTTCACCATGCGGTTGAAAGCTACAAGATCACCGATCTCCTGCGGGAAGAGGATGTCTGCTCCGCCGTCTGGGCCGACTGGTACGGCTTCAAGATGGAAGCCTATGACGCGATCCCGGAAAATGCCGCCCTTATCGCCAATGCCGGCGCCTGCGTGGTGATCCATTCCGACGATGCCAATGGCATACAGCGGCTGAACCAGGCCGCCGCACGGGCACAGGCTGACGGCAGGCGCATCGGTATCGACATTCCCGATGAACAGGTGATCGGCTGGTTCACGCTCAACGCAGCGAAGGCCATGGGCATTGCCGATCGCACGGGTAGCCTGGAAGATGGCAAGATGGCCGATCTGGTACTGTGGAACGGTGATCCGCTGTCGGTCTATTCACGGCCGGAAAAGGTCTGGATCGACGGCGCGCTGATGTTCGATGCGCTGGACCCGAAACATCGGCCGGTCAGCGATTTTGAACTTGGCCAGCCCGGCGAAGGAGATGTGAAATGATCGCGCGCCTGCTTGCCGGCGCGGCGATCGCCCTTTGCGCCCTCCCCGTCGCCGCGCAGGATTTCACGGTCAGCAATGCCCGGCTCGTATTGGGTGATGGCAGCGAACCGATCGAAAATGGCCATGTCGTGGTGAAGGACGGCAGGATCGCCGCCGCCGGGGCGGGGGCCGCGCCCGAAATGTCCGGAACTGCCGTCGATGCGCAGGGTCGCTGGGTAACGCCCGGCCTGTTCGTGGCCATGACCGATCTTGGCCTGTGGGATGTCGACGGTGTCGATGACAGCAATGATGCAAGTCCGCGCGGGACGGTTTTTAGCGCCGCGCTGGATGTGGCGCCGGCCATCAATCCCTCTTCCGAACATATCGCCATCGGCCGTGCCGCCGGTGTGACGCGCGCAACCGTCACCGCCTATCCCGGCGGATCCATCTTCGCCGGGCAGGGTGCCGTGATCGACCTGGGTGACGATGCCGACAGCGTGCAGAAGGCGCGCGCCTTCCAGTTCGTCGTCCTTGGGGAAAGCGGGGCAAGGATTGCCGGACGCAGCCGCCTTGCCGCCCATGCCGCCTTCCGCAACGCCCTTCGCGAAGCGAGCGATCTGGCCGCACGGCAGAACCTTTCCGATGCTGCGGATCCGCGCATGGCAGGCAGCCGGGAAGAACGGCCCGGCGATGCCCTGCTGACCCGTTTCGATGCCGCGGCACTGATCCCCGTGGTGCAGGGCAGGCAGCCGCTATATGTTTCGGTGGAGCGGGCGGCAGACATCCGTTCCACGCTGACGCTAAGGCAGGAATTCCCCGAACTGGAACTGGTGCTGGTGGGCGCTGCCGAAGGCTGGCTGGTCGCGGATGAGATTGCCGCTGCCGGTGTGCCGGTGCTGGCCCAGGGGCTGACCGATCTGCCCAGCAGTTTCGAAATGCTGGGGTCCACACAGTCCAATATCGGGCGGATGCACGCTGCCGGTGTGAAAGTGGGTTTTGGCGGCTTCTTCAACACCACCGATTATCCGCGCTGGGCACCGCAATATGCCGGCAATCTGGTGGCATTGAACGCCATTCCCGGCGCAACAGGGCTGAGCTGGGCCGAGGCGTTTGCCGCCATCAGCTCCATCCCGGCGGAAATCAGCGGGATGGGCGGGGAAGCAGGCATCCTGAAACCCGGCGCGCGTGCCGATCTGGTGTTCTGGGACGGCGATCCGCTGGAAGTGACCTCCGCCCCGACGCGGGTGTTCGTGGACGGGGTGGAACAATCGCTGGAAACCCGCCAGACGAGATTGCGCGACCGCTATCGCATCCCGGCGCCCGGCGCGCTGCCCAAGGCATATGACTGGTAAGCAGATGATCTATCCGACAATGAAGCACACCCTCCTCGCCCTGATAGCTGCGGCGGGCATTACCGGCACTGCGACAGCGCAGGATGCACAACCCGAACATGGTGCCGCATGGTTCAACCAGCAGACGCTGGCCCTGGCCGAACGTGCTGCGGCTGGCTGGAATGCCATGCCCGGCGGCCTGCTCTGGCGCCGGGTAAAAGGGGACGGCACCGGCCCCGCGCCCACGCTGGATGACACGGTGACCGTGCATTATGCGGGCACTCTGGCGGACGGCACCAGGTTCGATTCTTCCTATGACCGCGGCGAACCGGCCACTTTCCCCCTGCGCGGTCTGGTGCCGGCATGGCAGATGGCCATCCCCTATATGGGCATTGGCGATACGATCGAAATCGCCGCCCCCGCGACCCTTGCCTATGGCCCGCGCGGCCGCGGCCCGATCCCGGGCGGCGCGACCTTGCTGTTCACGGTTGAGCTACTGGGGATCGAAGGAGTGGCGGCCGACTGACAGCCCGCCGCCCGGCGCGATCCGTCAGGCCCGCGCTTCTTCCACTGATGCACTGTTATGGCGCAGGGCCGCCAGCACGGTGGAGACGATCTGCGGTGCGTTGAGGCCCGCTTCGTCATATTGTTTTTCCGGCGCGTCCTGATCCTGGAAGATGTCAGGCAGGCGCATGGTGCGGATCTTCAGGCCCCCATCGGTCAGCCCTTCATCGCTGGCCAGCGTCAGCACATGCGCGCCAAGGCCGCCAATGCTGCCTTCTTCCAGCGTGACCACGACATCATGCGTGGTCATCAGCTTGCGGATCAGTTCACTGTCCAGCGGCTTGGCAAAACGCAGGTCCGCAATGGTGGTGGAAAGCCCCTTGGCCTCCAGCAGGTCTGCCGCCTTTTCCGCTTCGGAAAGGCGCGTGCCGAGGCTGAGCAGGGCAACCTTGCTGCCCTGCCGGACGATGCGGCCCTTGCCGATTTCCAGCGCGTGCAATTGATCGGGAATGGCAACGCCCCTGCCCGCCCCGCGCGGATAGCGGAAAGCGATGGGTCCGCTGTCATGCTGCGCGGCGGTGTAGGTCATGAGCGCCAGTTCCGCCTCGTCCGCCGGGGCCATGACCACGAAATTGGGCAAGGTCGCCAGATAGGTGATGTCGAAACTGCCGGCATGGGTTGCGCCATCGGCGCCCACCAGCCCGGCCCGGTCGATCGCGAAGCGGACCGGCAGGTTCTGGATCGCCACGTCATGAACGACCTGGTCGAACGCGCGCTGCAAGAAGGTGGAATAGATCGCACAGAACGGCCGCATCCCCTGCGCGGCCAGCCCGGCGGCGAAAGTCACGGCATGTTGTTCGGCAATGCCGACATCGAAAGCGCGATCCGGATGCGCCTTGGCAAATTTGTCCACCCCGGTGCCGCTGGGCATGGCCGCGGTGATGGCGCAGATCCGCTTGTCCGTATCGGCCAGGCTGGTCAGCGTTTCGCCAAACACGTTCTGGTAATTGGGCGGCCCGCCGGAACTCTTCTTCTGTTCCCCGGTGATGACGTCGAATTTCTGGACACCGTGATATTTGTCGGCGCTGTTTTCAGCCGGGGCATAGCCCTTGCCCTTCTGCGTCACGACATGGACCAGAACCGGGCCTTCATCCGCATCGCGGACATTTTCCAGCACGGGAACCAGATGGTCCAGATTGTGCCCGTCAATCGGGCCGACATAGTAGAAGCCGAGTTCTTCGAACAACGTGCCGCCAGTGACCATGCCGCGCGTAAATTCTTCCGCCTTGCCCAGCGATGTGTGCACCCGGCGGGACAGCTTGCGCGCCACCTTGGAGGCAAGACTGCGCAGGCCCAGATATTCGGAAGATGAAATGAGCCGCGCGAGATAGGCCGACAGCCCGCCCACCGGCGGGGCGATCGACATGTCATTGTCGTTCAGGATCACGACCAGGCGATTGCCCGCCTGTTCGGCATTGTTCATCGCTTCATAGGCCATGCCGGCGCTCATCGCGCCGTCGCCGATCACCGCGATCGCCTTGTCCTTCGATCCGGACAATTTATTGGCCACGGCAAAGCCGAGCCCGGCAGAAATCGAGGTGGAGGAATGCGCCGCGCCGAACGGGTCATATTCGCTTTCGCTGCGCTTGGTGAAGCCGGACAGGCCGCCGCCCTGGCGCAATGTGCGGATCCGGTCGCGCCGCCCGGTCAGGATCTTGTGTGGATAGGCCTGGTGGCCCACATCCCAGATCAGCCGGTCATCCGGTGTGTTGAACACGTAATGCAGGGCCACGGTCAGTTCGACCACGCCCAGCCCTGAACCGAGATGGCCGCCGGTCGACCCGACGGCATCGATCATCTCCGCCCGCAATTCATCCGCAAGCTGGCGCAGATCATGCACGTCCAGCTTTCGCAGATCGGTTGGAGTATCGACCTTGTCGAGGAGCGGAGTTTCGGGCCGGGACATCATTCCAAAGGCTTACACATGTGAGTTGTGGCTGTCGATCAATCGCAGCCGCAATGTTTCATTTGTCTGTCAGCCTGCGCATTCATTGCACAGGCCACGCAGTTCCACCACCGGGCGCACATCGGCAAAGCCGGCGCGGTGCCCGGCGTCGCGCAGGGCGCCGGTCAGCTTGTCGTCATCCAGATGGGTGGCAGTGCCGCAATCGTCGCAAATCAGGAAGATGCAATCGTGCTGGCAGCCCGGATGGCTGTTGGCGAGATAGGCATTCGCACTTTCGATCCGGTTGGCCAGATTGGTTCGCACGAACAGGTCAAGAATGCGATAGACGCTGTTTGCGGCCACCCTCTTGCCGCGCTTCCCACCGACGATTTCGGCAATGTCATAGGCGGATGCCGGCCGGTCCTGCGAAGCAAGCGCTTCGAACACGTCGGCGCGCATCGCCGTCCATTGTTCGCCGGACGATTTGAGAACGCCCTCCGCCTCTTCGATGAGCCGCGCCCCCGAATGTTCTTTATGAGTATGCCCCGTCATACAGACGATATAGGTCCGCCCCGGTTTGAGGACAACGCAAAGGCGATGCCCGTTCGGGCAGTCCTATCCTTTCTGGAAACTACCGCTGTAGAAAGACGGAAACATTTCGCGCAGCGCCTCCACCTTGGGCGCGTCCCACCGGCGTATATAGGGATGATTCGGGTTCTTCTCGGCAAAATCCTGATGGTATTTCTCGGCCGGATAGAACGTCCTGGCACTTTCGATTCCGGTCACGATCGGCTTTGACCAGACGCCGCTTTTCTTCATCTGCTGCAGATAGGACTGGGCAACGGCGCGCTGTTCCTTGCTGAGCGGCACCAGAGCGGCGCGATATTGCGGGCCGCGATCCGGCCCCTGGCGGTCCTTCAGCGTGGGATCGGCCACGACGGAAAAGAACACGCGCAGCAATTGGTCATACCGCACGACGGATGGATCATAGACGATCTTCACCGCTTCCGCATGGTCGGTCTGGCCGCGCGAGACGATATCGTATCTGGCAGTATCCGCATCTCCGCCGTGGTAGCCCGAAATGGCGCTTTTCACGCCTTTCATGTGGCTGAAA
Source organism: Croceibacterium atlanticum (assembly GCF_001008165.2). NCBI lineage: Bacteria > Pseudomonadati > Pseudomonadota > Alphaproteobacteria > Sphingomonadales > Erythrobacteraceae > Croceibacterium > Croceibacterium atlanticum. Next base: position 2,264,772 of record NZ_CP011452.2, read on the forward strand.
ACGGCCTCCACGCCCCAGAAACAACCGCCGGCGAAGATCGCGGTCTTGAGGCCTGCCCCTTCCTTGGCTTCCCGTTCGGCGGCCGGCGCGTCGAACACGCTTTCCGCGGCAACAGCCGGGGCATTCAGGGCCGAAACCGCAAGCGCGGCCGCAGCGAGAAATGCAGGCGCCTTCATCAAGCCAATTGCGGCACGATGACCAGGGCGAGAGCCGCCGCGGTCACCCCGAAGCCCGCGAAAAATGCGCGAAACAGGTCCGGTTTGAACAGCTCCATGGGTGTTTCCTTCAATCCTTTGCCGCTCTTCAGCCATCGGTCCTACTCCCACCAAACTTGCAAAGCCGTGAATGCCTTGTCTTGTTTCGTTCAACGCAGGACATGGTTACAGCAGGCCGCCACCCCCAAGGAGGGGCGCGACGAACCGTGGCTGACGCAGGACCAGTCGGTCCTAGTGGCGGAAGTGGCGCATTCCGGTGAAGACCATCGCCAGGCCCGCATCATCGGCAGCCGCGATCACTTCTTCGTCCCGCATCGCGCCGCCCGGCTGGATCACCGCCGTGGCACCGGCATCGACCGCGGCCTGCAATCCGTCCGCAAAGGGCAGAAAAGCATCCGATGCCATCGCGCTGCCTATCGTGCGCGGCTGGGCCCAGCCTGCCGCCTCGGCCGCTTCACGGGCACGCATCGCGGCGATCCGGGCACTGTCCCGGCGATTCATCTGCCCGGCACCGATCCCGGCGGTCGCGCCGTCCTTGGCAAAGACGATGGCGTTGGATTTGACATGGCGGGCGACATTCCATGCAAACAGGCAATCGGCCAGTTCCTGCTCGGTCGGTGCGCGCTTTGTCACCACCTTGCAATCCGCCGCCACGACCGCGCCATTATCCCTGCCCTGCAGCAGCAGGCCACCGGCAATGGTCTTCAGCTGGAAGCCCTGCCGGCGCGGATCGGGCAGATCCTCCAGCAACAGCAGACGAAGATTCTTCTTGGCGGCAAAGGCAGATCGGGCCGCATCGTCCGCGCCGGGGGCGATCACCACTTCGGTGAAGATTTCGCAGATCGCCTCTGCCGTGGGGCCATCCAGCGGGCGGTTGAGCGCGACAATCCCGCCAAAGGCGGAAACGCTGTCGCAAGCGAGTGCGTTCTTCCAAGCATCCAGCAGGCTGGGTGCCTGCGCGACGCCGCAGGGATTGGCGTGTTTGACAATGACCACGGCCGGATCCTGTCCGCGAAATTCGGACAGCAATTCCAGCGCCGCATCGGCATCGTTGTAATTATTGTAGCTGAGTTCCTTGCCCTGCACCTGTTGCGCCTGCGGGATACCCACGGCACCCGCGCTCTGGCCGACATAGATGGCCGCCTGCTGATGCGGGTTTTCGCCATAGCGCAGTTCAGCCTGGCGCTGGAACGCCAACGGCATCACGGCCGGGAAAGGCGTTGCGCCCAGGGCATCGGGCCCGAGTTCGTTGGTATAGGCATCGCCCCAGGCGAACCAGTTGGCGATCGCCGCATCATAGGATGCGGTGCGGGCAAATGCCTTGGCAGCCATGCGGATGCGGAAGGCGCGCGTGGTCGCCCCGTCATTCTCCGCCATTTCGTCCAGCAGGGCGGCATAATCGGAAGGTTCGGTCACGATCGTCACATAGGCATGGTTCTTCGATGCCGACCGGATCATGGATGGCCCGCCAATGTCGATATTCTCGATAATCTCTTCACGCCCGGCGCCGCGGGCCACCGTCTCTTCAAACGGGTAGAGATTGCAGACGAGCAGATCGATCGGCCCGATATCATGCGCTTCCATCGCGGCGGCATGATCTGCATCATCGCGGATGGCCAGCAGGCCGCCATGGACCATCGGGTGCAGGGTCTTGACCCTTCCGTCCATCATTTCCGGAAAGCCGGTGAGATCGGAAACATCGCGAACATCCAGCCCGGCATCGCGCAATGCGCGGGCCGTGCCACCCGTGGAAACCAGCTCGACCCCGCCCTTGGCGAGTCGGGAGGCCAGTTCGACAACACCGCTCTTGTCGGACACTGAAAGCAGCGCCCGCCGGATCGTCACCTCTCCCATGAAATATTACCTCATCTTCTTCAAAAGCCAGGAGAAATTGCCGCCACCCCGGGATATCAGCCCCTGCAGCACCAATTGCTGCACGGGATGGGGCCGGCCATCTCCATCCGTCCAGATGCTCTCGTCCACCTCGAGCGTGCCTTCGCTTGCCACGAACTGCCAGAAACCGCCATCCGGCAGGGCCAGAGTGGCGCCGCGCTTGTTGGCGGTGAGCGAGATTTCGATGCCGGAACCGAGATGGAAGCGGATGGCGAAGGGAACCTTGCCCCGCTTGCCCTTCCGGCCGGAGGGGATCAACAGATCTTCCCCGCGCAGTTCGGTGCCGTCATCGCGCATCAGCAATATCCGGCGATGGATCAGGCCGAAGCGCCCGGCATAGCCATCATGGCTCGCCTCCAGCCTCGTGGCCGATCCGCCCCCGTCAAATTCGATCGTGCGGCGATCCACTTCGACCTCGCCCACGCCCGAACCCAGCTTGCCATTGATCATCACGGCGGTGGAATTGGAATCGCCCAGCACCAGCGTGGAATGGGCCGCTGTGGCGCGCAGGCCCTGTTCAATGCGCACGGGCACCAGCCCGCCGGCAAAGGCCGATCCGCCGCAATTGACGATCAGACGATGCGCCCCGTGGGAAAATTCAAATGCCAGGGTCGAAGCGCAGCCATGCCGGGCATGGCGGGCCAGCGGCGGCGGCGCGGCATCGAAATGCAGCACGCTGCGCCCGGCCGACACACGCTGATAACCCCATTGGCGGGAATCGCGCAGCGGGCGGGTGCGCACACCGCTCGCCCCGATCAGGGCAGAAAGCCGCTCCGCCGAAACCGCGCCCGCGCCCTGCCAATTGCCAAGCCCGCCATCGGAATGGGTCAGCGCCAGCAGCGGCGGCACCAGCATTTGCAACATGCCTTCGACCGCCTGCGGCGGATCGCGGCGAACCGCGCGATAACAGGCGGCAAGATCCACCAGCAATCCGATCGCCTCTATCTGGCCGAGCGGGCTACGCGACAGCACGCCGCCATCATTGCCAACCAGTTCGCCCAGCACCCGGGCCAGCCCGGCCTCGCCAAACAGGCGGCGCGGCTTGCCTTCCGGCAGCAGAAGGCCGGCTGCGGTGATCGCGCACCAGCCGGCCATTTCGCCCAGCCTGTCATCCGCGCGGGTGACATTGCGATCCAGCCAGCGCGCCGTTTCCTCTATCGAAGCGAGAGTGGCGCCCTTCAGATTCTTGTCGGAGCCGGAAAGGATCAGCGGCGCATGGACCAGCCAGGCCAGGAGACGCTGCCCCGCAATGCCAACACGCCATGCAGCGCCCTTGCCCGGCCGCGCATTATGTTCAAGCCAGGCCGCCAGCACACGTTCGGCAGTCTGCGTGCATTGCGGACGCTGGCCGCAGGCATTCAGATCGCGCAACCAGGAAAAGCCGTGAACAGCCAATTCCACCGGGGGCGTCAGCTTGGCAACCGGGGAGAAATCGACCTGCGCGATCGGCACCTTGACCCCGTGGACCAGGAAATGCCCGGCCCGCAGCGCCATTCCCGCCACCCGGTCACCTTCCAGAGGGGAATCAACCGTTGCCAGCAGGCGGATTTTCGCCGGTTTGCGGAATGGGGAAACAAGGGCCGATCCGGGCACGCCGAAGCGATAGGCCAACCGCATCAACCGTTCGCCCACGGTTGTTTCGGGCGGATCGAAATCCGTCAATGCCAGCGCCCGGCCGGGTTCAATCAATTCACCGACAGGCCTGTCATCGCCATGATCGGACAAGGACACCCCCCGCGACTTCACGAGAGGTTCCACCGCGCCCTTGTCGAGCGGAATTGCCATGGCATCGGCCCCGCCGCCGGCTGCCACTCCGGCGACATCACGCACCCGGGTGGCATTGTCCGTCATGACCCTCCCTTCAAGGTGGCAATATTGGCGGCATAGCGATCGGGCCCGCCATTAAAACTGGCCGACCCGGCAACAAGCACATCCGCACCGGCATCCACACAGAGCCGGGCAGTTTCGGCATTGACCCCGCCATCAACTTCCAGCCGGATATCCCGGCCGGACTTGTCGATCATGCGGCGCACCGCCTCGATCTTGCGCAATTGCGAATGAATGAAGGACTGGCCGCCGAAGCCAGGATTGACGCTCATCACCAGAACCAGATCAATCTCGTCGATCAGGTAATCGAGCATTTTTGCCGGCGTGGCAGGGTTGAGCGAAATGCCCGCCTTCTTGTCCAGAGCCTTGATCGCCTGCACGGTCCGGTGGACATGCGGCCCGGCTTCGGGATGGACAGTTATGATGTCGGCGCCCGCTTTCGCGAATGCTTCGATCCACTGATCGACCGGCGACACCATCAAGTGCACATCAAAAGGCTTGGCCGAATGCGGACGCAATGCCTTGACCACCGCCGGACCGATTGTGAGATTGGGCACGAAATGCCCATCCATCACATCGACATGGATCCAGTCAGCGCCGGCCGCGTCAATCGCGCGCACCTCTTCCCCCAGCCTGGAAAAGTCGGCCGAGAGGATCGAAGGAGAGATCAGTAAATCACGCATTTCCAGACCATCTGCCCTACGCCCGCGCGAATCGGGTAACAAGCGGAACACCCGCTATTTTCCACACAGACGGCGCCAAACCCCCAAGAAGTTGTTGAGTATTGGCTGACCGGAGGATTCAGCGCGAGTTCACGGCCATTGGAATATTCGAAAACTCAAATGGAACATTGCGCGAAACGGCAAGGATGAAACAGCCGGTTGAGCGCGGTGGCCGATACGCATCAAGATGAGTTGTCCAGTAATGCCCAACACTATCCCGAACGCCCTGCGCATCAGCGGACGCGCCGTGATGCTTGCGGCGGCGGCCCTCACCGGCCTTGCGGCGGCTGGCCCGGCGCAGGCACAGACGGAATATCGCCAGAAGATCAGCAACGACATGACCAGATGCCAGGCCGGCAAGCCTTCTGCGGTCATGGTCACGGTAGATGACATCAAATCTGCCCAGGGCACGATCCGTGTGCAGCTTTACCGCGGAACCAAGGCGGACTGGCTGGAAAAGGGGCGCTGGCTCTACCGGATCGAAGCGCCGGCCCGCGCGGGCACGATGACATTCTGCCTGCCCGCCCCCGGGCCGGGAACCTATGGCGTGGCCGTGCGGCATGACGTCAACAAGAACGGCAGCACGGATATCACGCAGGATGGCGGCGCAATGTCGAACAATCCCAGCCTGAACGTCTTCAACCTGGGCAAGCCCAGCTACAAGAAGACCGCTTTCGAAGTGGGCAATTCCGTGAAGTCGATCCGCATCCAGATGCGCTATCTCTGATAGCGGAAAAACCGCTGCGGTTCAGGCGCGCCCCGCCTTGCGCCGGGCGCGCCACAGGGTCCATGCAACACCGGGCGCAGCCAGAACCGGATGGTTTTCGCGCCAGGGAGTGACTTCGATCGCGATGCCTGTGTGGCGCTCTATCTTCCAGGCGGCATAGCGGGCCGCCCCTTCAAAAGTGGTTGTCGCCCGAATCAGCCGCACGATGTTGAGCGGTTTGCCAAGGCGGCGGCGCTTGCGCCACCAGCGGCGGATGCGGCCCTTTTCAGCCGCATTCATGCGCGGGGCGATGATATCGCCTTCCTGGGAGAAACCAATCCCCGCATCCCTTAGGGCCGAGGGCAGCAGCCCACGGAAATGCGCCCGGTTGGCGGACAGGATCGAATCTTCCCGGCCCGGCTTTTCCACCCGCAATTCCGCGCGATAGGTCGCCTGGAACAGGGCCCGCCAGTAATCTTCTTCGCTGCCCTGTTCCGGCCCCAGCGCCACAGCCAGACGGGCCGCCGTGCGCGCCGCCGCCGACAGCGCCCGGCGCACTTCGGCACCGCTTTGCGGATCGCGCTGCCAGACCAGAGCGCTGGGCTGGACGAAGCGGGCCCAGATCGTCGTATCGATCGTCTCGCCCCGCGCAGCGGCTGCGAATGTGCCGATTGTCATCGTGGCGATCTTCGCGCGCAGATCCACGCCATCATGGGTCAATTCGCGATAGGACACGCGCGGCCAGATACCGCTTTCCACCCCGCCCGGCAGCAGGACATAGAAATCCAGCACCCCTTCCAGTGACCCGGTCCGCAGGTTCGATCCGTAGAACAGCACGGCGAGCGCATTGCTGTCGCGCGCCAGAATCTCTGCGAAAGCGGAAACGTAAGGATGGATCGGCTGGTCGGGCGGCGCGCCGATCCGCGCGGCCACGCCCGCGCTCACGGTACGACGAAGCGTAGCTTGGGACCGAGCGACAGCTGGTAACGCCCGGCCGGGAACGCCTCGCCATCGAGAATGAAGCAGTCGGAAATGTCGATTTCCGCCCGTTCCAGGCCATGGGTGTGATAGCCCATGCGGCGCGTCCTTTCACCGACCCGGCCAGTCAGGATCAGGGGCACACGCAGCAGCAGGCCGAGACGGGAAGTGTCCAGCACGGCCATTCGCATGGTATCTTCCGGTTCGCGGAAAGGCCGCAGCCCGGCCGGAAAACGGCACAGGGTAGATGCGAAGACAAGATAACGCTCATCCTCGCGGCCATATCCGCTGTGTTCCAGTTCGCAGCCGTCTTCGCCGCGCAGCCGCATTTTCGTACCGCGGCGCCAGACATTGCCGGCACTGCCGAACAGGGCCTGCAGCAGGCTCCACAACGCAGTAACCACCACGGCCATGGAATTGAACGCACCATGGCGATGGGCATCCTGACCGAGGCTGATTGCCGCGGTAAAAGCGCCGGCTCCGAATACGAAACCCTGCACGCGCGCATCGGCATTGTCCCGCTGCGATATCACCAGTGGGCGGCGTTGCAGGCTGTTGCCGCCTTCCGCCGCGGCCAGCGCATCGGACAGGGACCAGTCAGTCGGCAAGCCAAGATCGGTCGCCAGAGCATTGGTCTTGCCATTGGGCAGAACGATCAGCGGGGGCCAGCTTTCGCCAAAAATGCCCGCACCACAGGTCAGGACATCGCGCACGGTCCCATCGCCGCCATCGACGACAATGTAATCGACCCGCTTTTCAGCAAAGCGGACGAGTATATCGCTGAGTTCGCTGCGCCGCGCCGGCATTTCCACCAGCAAGGTCGCGCGTCCCTTCCATTCGGGAAGCGGATCGCGATTGCGGTGGCTGCGCGCATTGCGGATAACACCTACCAGCGGCACGGCACGCACCGGCGCCTTCTGGACAGACGCGCCCTGGGGGCGCTCCACCTGGGGCAGGCTGTCAAAAAGATGGACGGTTCCGTGCATTTCCGAGGCCTTAGACAACCGCCCTTACTGATTGCTACGCATTTTATACAGATGTCTGAGCTGTGTCGTCCATCTGCAACAGTTTCAGCCACCTTTATACCACAGTTGCGGCTTGGCGTAGCCCATTGGGTCTACATAGACGCGGCCACGGGCGATTTGTGCGTTGCGTGATCAATTTTCAAGAGGCCTCTCGCCCATCTGAAATGCTGGCACGCCGATATGCGCTGCGATACAAGCGCGGCATATGCTGGCAGAACTCTTGTTTGAAGACGCGCGAGGTCTTGCCCCTCGAATCACCGCGCTACGCCGGGCGATCCACGCCGAACCGGAACTTGGGCTGCAGACGCCGCTGACCCTGCAAAAGGTAAAGGCGGAACTGGCCGACCTGCCGCTGGCATGGCGCGAAGGACCGTCCACCACCGGGGCCGTGGCCGTATTGCAAGGGGCGAAGCCGGGCCGGTCCATCCTGCTGCGCGGGGACATGGACGCCTTGCCGATGGATGAAGCGACCGGGTTGGATTTCGCTTCGACCATTGCCGGGCGGATGCATGCCTGCGGCCATGATACGCATACGGCGATGCTGGCGGGTGCCGCGCGGATACTCGCCAACCGGCGCGGCGAACTGGCCGGGGAAGTCCAGTTCATGTTTCAACCCGGCGAAGAAGGCCATCACGGCGCACGCTTCATGATTGATGACGGGCTGCTGGATCCGCTGCCCGATGCCGCCTTCGCCCTGCATATCATGCCCAATCAGCGCCATGGCCTGCTCGCCAGCCGTGCAGGCGCGCTGATGGCCGCCGCGGACGAGCTCGACATCATTGTCCATGGCCGCGGGGGCCATGCCTCCATGCCGCATCAGACACGTGATCCGGTGCCAGTGGCCTGCGAAATCGTGTCTGCCATACAGACTCTTGTGGCCCGGCGATTCGATGCCGCCGAAGCAACCGTGGTGACTATCGCGCGGATCGAAGCGGGTTCGACCCACAATGTCATCCCCGATCAGGCGTCCATGCGCGGCACGATCCGCACCTTGTCGCGCGAAAGGCGGGAGGAAGTGCATGAAGCCCTGCGCCACCTCGCCCAGGGCATTGCAGCCGCGCATGATTGCCGCGCCGAAGTGACCATCACCGAAGGCTTTCCGCCCACGATCAACGATGCACGCGCCGTGGACCTGGCCGAAGCAGTGGCTACCGAACTGCCCGATGGCGCGTTTGAACGACTGGCCAACCCGATCATGGGGGCGGAGGATTTCTCCTACGTGATCGAAAAGGTGCCGGGCGCGATGGCATTTCTGGGCGTGGCGGCCGAAGGCGCCGACTGGGCCGGATGCTGCGGCATCCATTCAAGCCGCATGATCGTGGACGAAACAGCCCTTCCCCGCGGTGCAGCCTACCTCGCCGCCTGCGCCGCGCACTTCCTTGAACGCGGCTGGGAATAACGCGCCGCAGCATTCCTGGGCCGTGGATAGCCGGACGAAACGTTCGCCCGGCCCATAACTACACCGCTACGTCAGCCTTGATTGCAGCGTGCGGATCATAGCCTTCCACCTCGAAATCCTCGATCCGGTAATCGTCGATGCTCGCCGCGTGACGCGCCAGTGTCATCCTGGGAAACGGGCGCGGTTCCCGCGCAAGCTGTTCCCGCGCCTGGTCCAGATGGTTGAGATAGAGATGCACGTCACCCCCGGCCCAGACCAGTTCGCCCGGGCGCAGGCCGGCCTGCTGGGCCAGCATCAATTGCAGGGCCGAAGCCCCCACAAAGTTGAAGGCCGCCCCCAGCAGGAGATCGACTGACCGCTGGAACAACAGGCAATTCAAACGCCCGTCGGACGTCACGTGATACTGATAGACCATGTGGCAGGGCGGCAGGGCCATCTCGCCAAGTTCGCCGACATTCCAGCCATGGAACAGCATCCGGCGGCTGGCCGGGGTTTCGCGCAACATACGCACCAGATCGGCAATCTGGTCATGCTCGCGGCCATCGGTGCCCAGCCAGCGCCGCCATTGCTTGCCATAGACCGGCCCAAGCTCGCCCCAGCGGGCGGCGAAGGACTCGTCTTCCACGATCCGCTGTTCGAAATCTTCCTGCGAAATATCCTCGCCAGTCGTCCGGCGATAAGCGTCCAGCGGCCAGTCGGTCCAGATGCGCACATTTTCACGCAGCAGCGGCCGGATATTCGTGCCGCCCGTCAGGAACCACAGCATTTCCTTGACCGCGGTTTTCCAGAAGACGCGCTTGGTCGTCAGGATCGGGACGGTGCCATCGGAAAGATCGAAGCGCAGCATGGCGCCGAAGACGGACCGGGTGCCCACACCCGTGCGGTCCAGGCGCTCGTCACCATGATCGAGGACCCGCGAAAGCAGGTCGAGATATTGATATTCTGGATGCAGCATGTTTCGCCTCCCGTGACAGGGGCGATAGAGGATGTTGATCGCCGCCTCCAGAGGCTGCGGAGCTTCTCGCCGGTCAGGGCGCGGCAGATGGAAGGCCGATCAACGGGTCGGAAATGCTGGGCAGGCCTGTTTCCACTCTTCCGGCATATCGCTGCAGGAAGTCCGGCAAAACGTCGACCGTGACGAGGAGATCGTACCAGCCGTGGCTTGCGCCCAGATCGACCGAAAGGCTGGAGCTCCCGCCAGCCGGCAGATCCATCACTTCATCAAATTCGAAATAGGAGGATGATCGTATCCTGACCGTCACCGGCCGGCCCGCCGGGTTCGTGACGAGGAATTTCAACAATCCGGCCTTTTTGTCCAATTCGGACAGGCCCGGCGAACAGGCTACTTCCGGCACCTGCCCCCGCGATGCCCCTCTGAACTGACGGAAAAATCCGTTGGGGCCGTAAACTTCCAGGTCATAGATATCTTCGGCAAATCTCCCGAGGTCGATTTCGTCACGCAATGTATCGCCTGCCTTCACGGCGTATGACGCATGGGCCACATTTGCCGGGACACCGGGCAGCTGATGGCTCTGGCTTCCGTCACGCACGCCATGAAGATACAGGTTGAACGGGGCGCCGGCTGCTTTCTCCGCGAACTGGCTGTTGCCTGCTGTCATGGCCAGCTCGAACACCCCGCGATCGGCGCAAAGCCGCCCCTCAACCGCCAGTTCATAGGGTAGCGGGCAGGCAGGCCTTATCCCTTCTTCCTGCCACAAATGCTCCCTCAACAGTCCGGCCTCGGCTTCGGGCGAGGCATAGGCGCTGCGATCGATCGTCTGAAAGCCGCGGGGAAGCGGTTTGAAACGTGCCCGTTCAATTGCGCGCACATGATTATCGCGGTCCAGGAAGGGGAACTGCGGAAGATCCGTCCTGGCGGGCTGAAAGCAGGATGTGAGATCACCGCTGATGGCACGCCGCCAGGTGGAGATTTCTTCCTGCCTGACATTCCTGCCGTGCTTCTGTTCGACGAAATGTTCGACGAACCGGATGATCGAACTATGATCGAACAGCTGCGAATTGACCCAGCCGCCCCGGCTCCATGGCGATGCGACGATCAGCGGAACACGATAGCCAAGCCCGATCGGTCCGTCCCGCACGTCCCGTTCCGCCGTGCCCTGAATGCGTTCATCCTCGGCATAGGCATATTCCGGGGCCGGATCGAGCCCGTCGGACACCTTGCCGGTTTCCGGCCGGCGTGGATCGCACGCCACAAAGGGCGGAACGTGATCGAAGAAGCCGTCATTTTCGTCGAAGGTGACGATGAAGATGGTCTTCTTCCACAATTCCGGATTGGCAGTGAGGATGTCCATCACTTCCGACACGTACCATGCGCCGTAAAGCGGGCGGCCGGGATGGGCGGAAAAGTTTGCCGCCGCCACCAGCCAGGAGACTGTCGGTAATGTGCCGCGCTCCGCATCCTGGCGGAACTGATGCAGCACGTCTCCCCTGGGGACCTGCAATTCCTGTTGCCCGCCATCCGCATCGAAATGGATGGTTTCCAGCTCCCGATAATGGGGATCGTCGCTATTCGTGGTGAAGACCTTCGAATGCATCGCGCGGTCATGCGCGTTCAGCTGTTCAAATTCTGCGGTGCCGTGGGCGCGCTTCTGCTCCAGCCTTGCATCCTGCGCGGCATAGGCCGCGGTCCATTCCCGAAGGCTGGCCGCTTCTGGAGAATCCGGCGGCAGAGCCATCAGGCGGCGTTCCAGTTCGGCCTTCCGCCTGCGCACACTGGTTTGCCATGTATCCAGCAGGCCCAGCGTATATTCCTTGTAGGCAGGGCTGAAACGGGGCTTCACCGCAGCGAAGCGTTCCATCGTGTTATCGCCGTCATTGCCCAGCCAATTGGCATCGGCGGCACTCAGCGGGCTCTCGCAATAGCTGTCGTTCTGATAGCATTTCCAGCTCACCCCCGCCTTTTCCAGGCGTTCTGGAAAGCTGGTCCATGCCAGCGCGCCGGGATGGGTCTGGCCATTCTTCAGATAGGCGAGCGATCCTGTTTCGTGGGGTTCCCTGACCGTCCCCGACCACATGAACAACCGATTTGGGGCCGTTTCCGTCAGACTGCCGGCAAAGTTCTGGTCACAAACCGTAAATGCGTCGGCCAGCGCATAGTAAAAGGGCAAATCCTCGCGCGTGTGATACGCCAGCGTAAGGGGAACATCGGGAAAGCGGTGGCTGGTCTTGGCGGAAACCCAGTTATTATACGTGCCGCCATTCCATGCATCGAGATGGTCGGACCGCGCATGCGGCGTGTCCCCCATCCAGGTTACATGCGTATCCGTCAGGCTTACGCGCCAGGGCAGGCAGGCCTGGCCATCCCGGTCGCGCTGGATGAAAACCGATGCGCCGTCCCCCTGGCGGATGGTGCGCCGGTCATTGAAACCGCGCACACCCCGCAAAGTGCCGAACAGGTGATCGAAGGATCGGTTCTCCTGCATCAGGATAACGATATGTTCGGCATCCAGATAGCTCGTTCCCGGATCGGGCGTGATCGCCATCGCTCTTTGTATGGAAGATGGCGCGAAACCGGATGCGCCCGCCGCTCCGGCCAGCAGGACACTGTTCTTCAATAGACTACGGCGGGTTTGCATTGGCCCTCTCCTGGCAGTCCCGCAGATTGCGGCCGCCCGATCGCAAAAGGGGAGAGCTGCCGGGCATGGCGCGGCAGCTCTCCTTTCGGCAGGTCAGAAGTTGAAGCGGACGCCGGCCCTGAACATCCGGCCGATCAGATCGTAATAGGTGGCAGACGATCCATAAGGGGCGCTGCCGATACCGGGGCCGCTGCCGACGACCGGCGGCGCCTTGTCCGCCAGATTGTCTATCGCGAGATAGAGTTCCGTCGTCTCCGACATGTCGAACCCGATAAACGCATCCAGATACAGGGCGCCGTCGATCCGGTTCCTGTTGGTCGTGGGGTTTTCCGGCGTCGAGGCCGGGCAATTCGCGGCGCATTCGATGCCGTTGGTCATATAGACGCCCGAACTTAAGCCGCGGCCCGTCAGCGATGCCGTCAAGCGGTCATCCCGATAAGTGCCCTGTACCATGTACTGCCATTTCGGAGTCCCGCCATTATTCGCCCCGAGGCTCGAACTCGGCGCCGCGACGCCATTGTCCGATTGCGCCCGGGTGTAGCGGGTGGCGAGGCCGCGCAAGGTGAAGTTCCCGCCGAGCGAGGAAGAAAGATCGGACAGTTCCAGGCTGTAGGCAGCCTCAAAATCCATGCCGCGAACGGACCGGCGCGCCAGATTGACCGGGCTGACATAGATTTCGGTAATGAGGCCGGCGGCATTGCGCTTGATAAGGCCGCACAGCGTCGTGTCGCCCCGATAGCATTCGTTCAGGATCGTGCCCGCGCCAACCGTGGCCACTGCATCCTTGACCTTGATATCGAAGAAATCGACCGAGGCGGAGAAGCCCGGTGCGAAGTTCGGTTGCAACACCACGCCGATATTCAGCGTATCGCCTTTCTCGGGCTTGAGGCCCGGATTGCCGGACCGGATCTCGAAATAGCTTACGGGTTCGTTGTCACGGAACGGGTCGGAAATCAGGTAAGTGTTGGTCTGGCCCGATGCGTAGAGTTCGGAGAAATTGCCGGCGCGAATATCGCGCGAGCGGGTTGCACGCAGGCGAAGGCCGTCAACCGGTTCGTAATTGGCGCCGATCTTCCAGGTCGTGACGAAGCCCGAAGTGCTGTAATCGGTCCCGCGGATCGCGGCATTGATGCTCAGTTCCTCCGCCCAGGATTCACCCAGCGCCAGCGGAACGACCGTTTCGAGAAATGCCTCGGTCACATTGTATTTGCCGTTGATCGGCTTGTAATTCCCCGCCCAGTAGCTGTTGACCAGCGACAGCTCGTCAACATGGCTGCGCAGCTTTTCCCGGCGGTGTTCCACACCCGCCGCAACCGATACAGGCCCGGCCCATGTCGCAAAGGGTTCGCCATCCAGGCTCGCGGTGAAAATGTCCTGGGTCAGCGTTCCGCGAAGCCGGTTGTCACCCAGAACATGGTTCTTGGCGGCGTCGGAAACCGTGCCGGTGCCCAGTATATTGAACGGAACGCAGCCGTCATTGGGGTTGGTGAGGGTCGACCGGCAGACGATGACGCCATTCTCGTCCCGAACGGAATCGATACCACCGCGATATCGGGCAGTGATCGCGGCATTCGATCCGTTGAAGATCTTGCTCACATTGCGGTTGGCGGAAATGTCCCAGCCCCAATCCGTGCCGAACAGATCAAGCCCACCCGTGAAGCCGAGCAGATAGCGGTATTGGCTGCGCCTGGTATCCGTCTGGATCCCGCCGAGATCGGCATTCCAGCTCCCCACGTCCAGGCTCGTCAGCCCGAGTTCGTCCATCCGCAGGCCGATTTCTTCGGGCAGGAAAGCATTGTCGCGCTGAATGGTGATCCCGCCAAAATTGAACTGCGGCGTGGAACGCATGGAAGTGCTGGCCCGGCCATAGGAAAACTGGCTGTATGCCTCCACCCGATCGGACAGCTGATAGCTGAGCCGGGCGAACAGACTCTGGCGGGAAATGCGGGGGTCCATGTCCTGGATGCCCTTGCCGAAATCGGTATATTCCCAATCACCGCCGGTCATGAACGGATCGAAGACCGTATCCCCCATGTTCAGCTGGGCCGGTACGCCGTTCTCGCCGAAATACAGGCCCCGCAAAGGCCCTTTGGTAACGATGGCGCCGGGCGCGATGGTAGAAAAGCCCGTATTTTCCAGCACCAGCCATTCAGGCTGGCCGTTATCGGCCGTATAATCCGGATTTCTGAAACGCTTGGCGCCCGTGTACCAGGACCGCGGCAGGCCATCCAGGCCGGCGCTGAAGGCGTGTTCTCCGCTGATCAGGAAATGGCCGCGCCCATCCCCGAAGGATGTTCCGGCAGCCAGCCCGATACGATAGTTTTCGTCATCGCCATGGGTGGTGATCCCGCCCTGCACATCCCCCTTGATGCCGGTAAAATCCTTGTCCAGCACGAAGTTGACCACGCCGGCCACCGCGTCGGAGCCCCATGCTGCCGAGGCACCGCCCGTCACGATGTCCACCCGTTCCATCAACAGGTTCGGCATGAAGTTCACATCGACAAGGCCGGTATTGATCGTCGCCACCGGGACGCGCTTGCCATCCAGCAGGATCAGCGTGCGCTGCGGCCCGAGATTGCGCAGGTTCAACGCGTTGATCCCGGTGCCGCCATTGCTGATCTGGCCCAGATTCGTCCGCGGTGTCGCGCTGCCGGCCAGGGCCGGGAGCCGATTGACCAGATCGGCGATATTGTTCGGCGCATTTGTCAGTATTTCCTCTGCGCCCAGCACTGTCGTGGGCGTCGGGGCTTCGTAGCCGTCGCGGACAATGCGCGACCCGGTGACGACAATGCTTGCAGCATTCTCTTCGGAAGAAGGCACAGCATCCTGCGCGGCGAGGGAACCGGGCAAGAAGGCAGCCACGAACGCGGCAATGGCTACTGAACTTGTCGACAAGCGCAACTTACTGCTGGAAGCAGTCATCGGGATTCCTCCGTAGTAACTGGAACATGCTGCAGATCCGTCCGCCCGTTTGGGCATGTCCGGTTTTCCGCCGCCTCATCAGGTTGACCGGGCCACTACCGGGGGAGTGAGACAGTTTGATGAAATGGAAAATATTTTCCGTTTCGGAAAATCGAGGGTATCGCCTTGGCAGGCTCCGCCGAAATCGATTAGACCAAGGCCCTGCACATCAGGGCCGGACTCCCGCCCCCGCGGCACTGGTTCGCGGATCGTTTCCAGGCCGATTCCGGGCGGAATTTCGGGCCGGGTTCGGGAATACAAAAGGCGGCCGGACTATCGGGGAAGGGTGTGAACAAGAATAATATATCCGATCCACGGCCCGGCCCCGGCGAGGCGTTGAGAGCGATCCGCGCCGAGCGCGGCTGGACCCTTGCCGACGTGCATGAGAGGACCGGGCTCGCGGTTTCGACACTATCGAAACTCGAAACCGGGAAGGTGGAGCTTAACTACACCAAGCTGATGAAGCTTTCCGCCGGGCTGGGCGTGGACATAGCGCAGCTGGTTCAGGCGCCCGAAACACCCGAACATCCCGAAACGGGGCCATCACTTCCCAAGGCATCCGGCTGGCGCGCGATCACGCGGCAAGGGGAAGAAGCAACCCTGTCAGATGGATCCTATTATTACGAACTGCATGGAACGGAACTGAACCAGCGCAACCTTCATCCCATGGTGATTGAAGTTAAGGCGAATTCGCTCGAAGAGTTTGGCGAATATGTCAGGCATGAAGGCGAAGAATTCACCTATGTCCTGGAAGGAAGCGTGGAATTCCACAGCGAAATATATGCCCCCACCACACTGAATGAAGGCGATTCGATCTATTTCGACGCGGGAATGGGGCATGCGTGGATCAAGGCATCGTCGGGCCGATGCAGGATATTGGCCGTATTTACCGGAGAAGCCCACCATCACAATTGATGCCCTGCATCGGTGACGGCGGGCGCAGGCGTCTCCTGCAATCAGCCCTGGAGGCGGGTGTCCTGTCTCACAAGTAGCGGATGGAGATCTTCCCCTGCTCCATCCCACGGTTGCATGGCCGGCACATTATGGTAGCGCTACCGTCAATGAAAAGCGGCGATGGCACGCATGGTGCCATGCGCGGCGCAGACCACATTGCTTGGGAGCTTTCCTATGACGATCACCGGGGAAAATTTTGTTGCTGGCGTCCGCCGCCCAAGCAACGAGAAATTCAGGGCAAGGGATGCTTCGTCGGGCGAGGAATTCGGCGAGGAATTTGCTGCCGCGAGCAAGGATGACGTGGCCGATGCCTGCTCCGCCGCAGCGGAAGCGCAATGGGAATTCGCCGCCCTTCCGGCAGCGGCAAGGGCCCGCTTCCTGCGCAAGGTTGCGGACCGGATCGATGCACTGGGTGAAACGCTTACCCGCCGGGCCATGCAGGAAACCGGACTGCCCGAAGCCCGGCTGACCGGCGAACGGGGCCGCACGGTCGGACAATTGCGGCTGTTTGCCGATGAAGTGGAGGAAGGCGGCTGGCTCGATCTGCGCATAGACCATGCCGATGCCGGCCGCACGCCGCCAAAGCCTGATCTGCGCCTGCGCAAGATACCGCTCGGCCCCGTGGCCGTATTCGGCGCAAGCAATTTCCCGCTGGCATTTTCTGTCGCCGGAGGTGACACGGCAAGCGCCCTCGCCGCGGGGTGCTGCGTCGTCGTCAAGGCGCATCCCGCCCACCCCGGCACATCGGAACTTGTCGCCGGGGCCATCGCCCAGGCCGTTGCCGAAGAAGGGCTGCCGGCAGGCGTCTTCTCGATGCTTCACGGGCCTTCCAACGCCCTTGGCGAAGCGCTTGTCACCGATCCGCGAATATCGGCAGTGGGCTTCACCGGATCGCGTTCCGGCGGGCTCGCCCTGATGCGCCATGCCGCCAGCCGCCCTGTTCCAATCCCCGTCTATGCGGAAATGAGCAGTGTGAATCCGGTCATCATCCTCCCCCACATCATGGCGCAATCCGCCGAAGATCTGGGACGGGCCTATGTCGGATCGCTGACCATGGGCGTGGGCCAGTTCTGCACCAATCCCGGCATCGTCCTGACCCTTGGGGGCGAACCGTTCGACCGCTTCATCTACAATGTTGCGCAGGCCATCGCGGAAGTGCCCGCCAATACCATGCTGACGGGCGGGATAAGCGACGCCTATCGCGCGGGAAGCCAGCGCCTTGGCGGGTTTGACGGCGTCAGCCTGGTGGGCATGGGAGGTGACGGCACAAGCCTTTGCGGACAGGCGCAGGTCTATACGTGCGATGGCACCAGCTTCGCCGCCCAGCCCGACCTTGCCGATGAAGTATTCGGCCCGGCATCGCTGGTCGTCCGGTGCGACAGCATGGAGCAGATGCGCGAAATCCTGGGCAACATGGAAGGCCAGCTGACCACGTCACTGCATATGATCCCGCAGGATTACGAGGCGGCGGGACGGCTGATGCCCGTTCTGGAAAAGCTGGCAGGCCGCATCATCGCCAATGGCTGGCCAACCGGGGTCGATGTCACACATGCGATGGTCCATGGCGGCCCGTTCCCCGCCACTTCTGACGGACGCAGCACCTCTGTCGGGACGATGGCGATAGATCGGTTCCTTCGTCCGGTGTCCTATCAGGATATGCCGGACGAGCTTTTGCCGGAGATGCTGCGCGGTCACGGGGCGAATATCCCAGTCAGGATCGACGGCAAGCGGCAGTTCGGCTGAACCGCCCCGCCAGCGCCCGCCAGTACCCGATCGCACTTTGACAGATCTATTTGTCGGAGTAAAAGAACGGCATTAACAAGACCTCGTTTGATGGGTTTGGGGGAACGTGATGAAGGGATATCTTGCCGCCTTGTCCGGGCTGGCGGCCGCGGCGCTGGCCGGGTGCGCATCGGCGGCAGGGCCGGCGGACGATTCAACATACGAATATCAGGGCAATCCGCTGTTCCGCGATCTTCACACCGCCGATCCGGCGCCACTGGTGGTGGGCGACACGCTGTATCTTTATGTCGGCCATGATGAAGCTGCCGAAGGGCAGATGTTCAACATCACCGAATGGCTCGCTTTCTCGACCCGGGACATGAAGACCTGGACCGCGCATGGCGCGATCATGCAGCCTGCTGACTTTGGCTGGGCGTCCCGCGATGCCTGGGCCAGCCAGGTTCATGAAAAGGATGGCCGTTACTGGTTCTACACCGCTGTGGAACATGATCCGGATCAGGGTTCCCAGGGCAAGGCGATAGGCGTGGCCGTGGCGGATAATCCGCTTGGCCCGTTCAGGGACGCGCGGGGCAGCGCGCTGGTGAAGAACGAAGATACGCCCGGGCCGCATAACTGGGACGATATCGACCCCACCGTCTGGACCGAGGAAGATGGAACCAGCTGGCTGATCTGGGGCAATGCGAATTGTTATATCGCCAGGCTCGCGCCCGATATGATCAGCTTCGACGGGCCGATCCGGCAGATCGATCTTCCCGATTTCGAGGAGGGGCCATGGATCTTCAGGCGCGGGGACATGTATTATCTCGCCTATGCGAGCATGGACAAGACGATCAGCCCCGATGAACGCATTTCCTACGCCACGGCCCCATCCATAACAGGCCCGTGGACCTGGCGGGGGGAACTGACCGGCGCGGCGAAAAACAGTTTCACGATCCATCCCGGCATCGCGCAGTTCAGGGGCGATTGGTATTTGTTCTACCATGTCGGAACATTGGATGTCGGTGACAGGAAAGGTGGCCTTGGCCGCCGCGCCGTGGCCGTGGAACGGCTGACCTTCGACGAAAACGGCCTGATCAATCCGGTTGAACAGACCGATACGGGCATATTGCCGCTGCCATGATGCGGTCGGCCCTTCTTGCATTCCTGGCGCTGACGTCATCCGCGACCGCGCAGGACCATCCGGTCGCGATTTTCGACCGGTTCGATCTGCGTTCGGACCTGGCAGCGGACAGCCCCGCGCAGGAAAACCGGGCGGCAGATCCCGCCA
Source organism: Croceibacterium atlanticum (assembly GCF_001008165.2). Lineage (NCBI taxonomy): Bacteria > Pseudomonadati > Pseudomonadota > Alphaproteobacteria > Sphingomonadales > Erythrobacteraceae > Croceibacterium > Croceibacterium atlanticum. The sequence continues at coordinate 2,284,058 of NZ_CP011452.2, forward strand.
CAGCTTCCGCCGACTGGTGGCAATTGACCGATGGAAAGCTGGCGATTTCGGCCAGCCGGGAACCGCTATGGTCCGCCCGCCCGACATTTCTCGAATTCCCCGTCGATGGGCAGGATTTTTCCGCTACCGCCCTGCTCGATTACGCGGAACTGGCGGCAGGCGACGTGGCGGGCCTGGTCGCACGCCAGGATGCGGACCAATGGATCAGCATCCAGGTGGAGCGCATCGAACCGGCGGACCTTGTGGCCGTGCGTGTGCGGGCTGGAAAATCGAGCCCGCCAGCGGGAAAGCTGGTCTTCACCACCGCGCTCCCCGGCACGTTCAAGCAGCGCGTGAAGCTGCGCATCGACGCCGATGACGGCCGCTATCGATTGCTGTTCGCGCAAGAGAACGGGCTCTGGCAGATCGTGGCCGAAGACGTGACCGGGCCGTTCCCGCCAGCCGCCCCGGACGCGCAACCGCCGGCCATATCGGTCGGTCCATTCGCCACCGATGGGGCGGACAGGCTTTCTGCCGCCGATCGGCACTGATCCGCTGTCCATAACGAAACCCGGTCCGAAAGGGATATTCCTGCCATGAAATTGCTTTGCCGCCGTCTGCCCGACGGATCGAGCCAGGTCCTGGCCAGTGACGCGGGCGACTATCGGGTCGTGCCCGGATTCACCGATATCCGAACGCTCGCCCAGCAGGCGATTCGGGCGAATTGTTCAATCCAGGATATCGTCGGGGCGGGCGAATTGGGGGATGTTGTCGATGCCCGGGACGAATTGCGAAAGGGAAACCTGCTTCCGCCAATATCCCATCCCGATCCGGCGCATCTCTGGCTCACCGGGACGGGGCTGACCCATCTCGGAAGCGCCGAGGGCCGCGACAGGATGCACAAGGCCGCAGCGGCGGGAGAGCGGCTGACCGATTCCATGCGCATATTCCTGGAAGGAATGGAGGGCGGCAAGCCAGAGAGCGGTTGCATCGGCCAGCAGCCCGAATGGTTCTACAAGGGTGACGGGGCCCATCTGGTCGCCCCCGAAGCGCCGCTGGAACGCCCCGCCTACGCTCAGGACGGGGGGGAAGAGCCTGAAATCGCCGGAATTTACCTGATCGGAGAGGACGGGACGCCCTATCGGCTGGGTTTCTGCCTTGCCAATGAATATTCCGATCACGTGACGGAGAAGCACAATTACCTCTGGCTGGCCCATTCCAAGTTGCGGCAGGCCTCGCTTGGGCCGGAATTATTGCTGGGCGATCTGCCCACGAATATCCGCGGCACCTGCCGCATATGCCGGGCGGAGGAAGTCCTGTGGGAAAAACCCTTCCTGACGGGAGAGGACAATATGTCCCATTCGATTGCCAATCTCGAACATCATCATTTCAAATATCCCCTGTTCCGCCGTCCGGGGGACATTCACGTGCACTTCTTCGGCACGTCCACCGCCAGCTTCGCGGATGGCATCGAGACGCAGGACGGCGATATATTCGAGATAGAGGCCGCGCCCTTCACTCTCCCGCTGCGCAACAGGCTCCGCTGGAGCGAAGATGAGGAAAAGCCGTGCAAGGTCGCGGTTCTTTGAGCGCCCGGCCGATCCTGATCGCGATCATCGGTTTCGGCAAGATCGCGCATGACCAGCATGTTCCCGCGATCCGCGACAACGCTTCATTTCAGCTGGTGGCGACAGTGGACCCGGGCGAAGCATGTCTTCCCGATGTGCCGCATTTTCCCACTATCGAGGATTTGCTGGGCAGCGATTGCGAAGTCGATGCGATTGCCATCTGCACACCGCCACAGATCCGCCAGCGCATAGCGCAGACAGCAATCATGGCGGGCAAGCATGTGCTTCTGGAAAAGCCCCCATGCGCCACTCTGGCGGAGATCGCCGCGCTGGAACAATCGGCGCAGGACCATGCGATCTCCCTCTTCACCGCCTGGCATTCGCGCTTTGCCGCAGGCGTGGCCCCGGCAAAAGCATGGCTGGCGGACAAGCAGATCCGCTCGGTTAAGATCGACTGGCGGGAAGATGTCAGGGTGTGGCATCCGGGCCAGACATGGATCTGGGACGCTGGCGGCTTTGGCGTGTTCGATCCGGGCATCAATGCCCTGTCCATCGCAACGGAGATACTCCCGCGGCCGCTCTTGCTCCGCCGCGGAGCGCTTCAGTTTCCCGCCAATTGCGATGCGCCGGTTTCAGGACAGATCGAACTGGAAGACAGCGGCGGCATGCCCGTCGCCCTCAATCTCGATTTTCTGCAGACCGGCCCCCAGACCTGGGACATTGCCGTGGAAACGGATGGCGGGACACTTATCCTTCAGCAAGGCGGGGCTGTGATGCACACGCCCGAAGGCACACATCATGGCGAGGATTGCGAATATCCGGCGATATACCGGCATTTTGCCGATGCGATCAGGCAGGGTAGGTGCGATGTGGACATCGCACCCCTGAGGCTGGTGGCCGACGCCTTCCTCCGCTGCCGGTTTGAACGCGTCGAACCCTTTTACGAATAGGCAGGCCGCCCTTTCGCGCAGGCTACGGACGCTCTGCCATGCCTTCGGGCATGGTATAGACGCGATAGATCATTGCATGGCGATAGGGCTTCCCCGGCTCCACGCGCGCGCTGCCGAATGCCGGCTGGTTCGGCGTATCGGGGAATTTCTGAGGTTCCAGCGCAATGCCGTCTCCCATTCGATAGACCGTGCCGCCCTTCCCGGTCACAGTCCCGTCGAGGAAATTGCCGCTGTAGAATTGCACGCCCGGTTCCGTGGAAAGCACGTCCAGCACGCGCCCTGATCCGGAATGGGCCAGCCGCGCCACCAGCTCCGGCATCGCCGTCATCCCCTTGTCCAGAACCCAGTTGTGATCATATCCGCGGCCCTTGACGATTTGTTCGTTCGCCCCCTCGCGCAGCCCCTGCGCAATCAATCGCGGCTCGCGAAAGTCGAACACTGTTCCGGACACAGGCTCCAGATCGCCGGTGGGTATCAATGCATCGTCCACCGGCGTGTAACGGCTCGCCGGGATCATCAGCCAGTGCTGCATGGCATCTTCACCCGATCCCTGCCCGGCCAGGTTGAACAGCGCATGATTGGTCATGTTGACGACGGTTGGCGCATCGCTGGACGCTTCGAAAAGGATGCCCAGATCGCCGTGATCGTCCAGCGTATAGGTGACGGTCACGTCCAGAGAGCCGGGATAACCCTGATCGCCATCGGCGCTGGACAAGCCAAGGACCAGTTTGGCCACCGGGCCCTCCTCCACCGAAATAATGCGCCACAGCCGCTTGTCGAAACCTTCCGCGCCGCCATGAAGGGAGTTGGCACCGTCATTCTGCGCCAGCTGGTAGCGTTTCCCGTCGAGCGTGAACTGACCACCGGCGATCCGGTTGGCATAGCGCCCCACGGTGACGCCGAAATAGTTGGGATGGGTCTGGTATTTCGCCGCCTCATCATATCCCAGGGTAATATCCGACGGTTCGCCATCCCGGTCGGGCGCGGTCAGCGATTGCAGCGTGGCACCATATGTCAGGATGCGCGCCGAAACGCCGTTCGCATTTGAAAGGGTGACGGCTTCCACCGTCCGTCCATCTGCAAGTGCGCCGGCAGTTTCGCGCTGCGCATCCGCGGCAAGCGCGGGGTTCGCGAAAAGGCTTGTGGCGGCAGCCAGCCCCAAAATGATCGCTTTCATCATTTTCTCCCATTCAGGCCTGCCTTTGCGCGGCGGCCGCCTTGTTCTTGCGGGCCGCATCATGTGCGGCCCGATTTATCTTCCATCCGGCCCGGCAATCGCGCCTAGACGAAACGATTGACGAGATTTTCCAGCCTTTCCTGCCTGCCGGAACGGTGCCTGGGGTTCAGATTGCGGGCAATCGCCAGGTCGGCAATGTCGGCCAGGCTGGTTCCATCGGTATGGATTTTGCGCCCCAGCTCCCCATCCCATCCGGCATATCGCTGGGCGCGAAAATCATCGATCCGGCCATCTTCGATGATGCGTTCCGCATTCAGCAGTGCTTTGGCCAGAACATCCACGCCGCCCACATGGCCGTGGAACAAATCTTCCGCATCCACGGACTGGCGGCGCACCTTGGCGTCGAAGTTGAACCCGCCAGTGGTGAACCCGCCCGCCCGGATGATCTCGATCATCGCTAGGGTCATTTCCTCCACCGAATTGGGAAACTGGTCCGTATCCCAGCCATTCTGGTGATCGCCGCGATTGGCATCGATAGAGCCGAAAATGCCCAGCGCATTGGCCGTCGCGATTTCATGTTCGAACGTGTGCCCCGACAAGGTGGCATGGTTCGCTTCGATATTCACACGCACTTCGTCTTCAAGGCCATAGCGCTTGAGGAAGCCGTAAACCGTTGCGGTATCGAAATCATACTGGTGCTTGGTCGGTTCGTGCGGCTTCGGCTCGATCAGGATCGCGCCCTGAAACCCGATCCTGTGCTTGTGATCGACCACCAGATTCAGGAACCGTCCGAAATTATCGAGCTCCCGCCCGAGGTCGGTGTTCAGCAGCGTTTCGTAACCCTCGCGGCCACCCCACAGCACGTAATTGCTGCCGCCAAGACGATGCGTCGCATCCAGCGCAGACCGGACCTGCAATGCCGCCCAGGCATAAACTTCGGGATCGGGGCTGGTGGCGGCACCGGCAGCATAACGCGGATCGGAAAACAGGTTCGCCGTGCCCCACAACAGCTTGCGCCCGGTGATCTGCTGGAGATCTTCGAGATGATCCACCGCCGTGCCGAACCTGGTCTGGTATTCGGACACGGTGGCGGCGGGCTCCATCACGTCGACATCGTGGAAGCAATAGAACGGCAGGTCGAGCTTGCGCACGAATTCAAGAGCCGTGCGGCGCTTCATCGCGGCAGCCTCCGCGCCGTTTTCTTCCGTCTGCCAGGGCCGGTCGAATGTGCCTGCCCCGAACACGTCGGAACCGGGCCAGCAGAAGGTGTGCCACATGCACACGGAAAAGCGCAGATGCTCTTCCATCGTCTTGCCCATCACGACGCGATCCTTGTCGTAATAACGATAGGCAAGCTCGTTTTCGCCATCCTCGCCCTCGAACGAAATGACAGGAAATTCAGCGAAATAATCGGTTTCGGCGGACATCAGTGACCTCTCTTGGGAGTGATACGTGGATAGGCTTCGCGAAAAGCCGATTTGCGATGGGCCAGCCGCTCGATCAGCGACGGATCGGGCTGGATGCGGTGCGATACCGGGGGGCGGGCGCAGACATGGGCGGGGTTTCCGCCGTCCACCCCCAATTGCGCGAGGCGCGCCGCGCCAAGGGCTGGCCCCACCTCGCCGCCCTTGAGATAGACAAGCGGGACTTCGAATGCGGCCGACAGGATGCTTCCCCAATATCGGGACCGCGCGCCGCCTCCGATAACGCTCAGTTCGGCGACCCGGGTGCCGGCATCGCGCAGCGCGTCGAGACCATCGGCAAGGGCAAAGGCGACTCCTTCCAGCACCACCTGCGCCAGCCTGCCGGGATCGGTATCGTGATCGAGCCCGAGGAATGCCCCGCGAACCCTGGCATCATTGTGCGGCGTCCGCTCGCCCGAGAGATAAGGGAGGAACAGTTCGTTCCCGCTGCCCGGCCCGACCTCCTCCGCCCTGGCGAACAGTTCGGCCGCACCCGAAGCGCCGGTGAGGCGGGCGACCCAGTCCACGCAGGATGCCGCCGAAAGATGGACGCTCATCTGGTGCCACATGCCCGGCAGGCAGTGACAGAAGGAATGAACTGCACGGTCGGGGTTGGGCCGGAATTCGTCCGTTGCCACGAAGATCACGCCCGAAGTGCCGAGGGAAAGCAACGCGTCGCCGTCCCTGACGACTCCCACGCCCACGGCCCCTGCGGCATTGTCTCCGCCGCCGGCCACCACGGGCACGCGCGGCATTCCCCAAAGCTCTGCGATTTCTGCACGCAGCGATCCGGTCTGCTCGCTGCCTTCATGCAATCGGGGCATGGCCCGCAGGCCCAGTCCGGTCGCAGCCAGTACCTCCTCGCTCCAGCTTCTCGAAGCCACATCGACCCACAGAGTGCCCGCCGCATCCGACAGGTCCGTCGCCTTGTCGCCCGTCATGCACAGCCGCACATAATCCTTGGGCAGAAGGACTGTTTCGATCCTGCCGAAGACATCCGGTTCATTCTTGCGCACCCACAGGAGTTTCGGCGCGGTGAAGCCCGGCATTGCGATATTGCCGGTGATACGCCGCAGTTCCGGCACCCGCGCTTCCAGTTCCTCGCACTCGGCATCCGAACGGCCATCATTCCATAATATGGCCGGGCGCAGGGGGCGATCATCGGCACCCAGCAATGTCGCACCGTGCATCTGGCCGGCGATGCCGATCCCGCGCACCGCGCGGCGCAATGCCGGGTCCAAGGCCTGCACGGCAGCGGTTGTGGCGCGCCACCACGCCTCCGGATCCTGTTCGGACCAAGAGGGCTGCGGCCTCTGGACGCTGAGCGCCGCGGTGCCCTGTCCGGCCACCGCACCGCTTTCGTCCAGGGCCACGGCCTTGACCCCCGATGTCCCTATATCGATGCCGAGGAACATCAGGGCAGGAAGGGATCGATGGTCGGGATCGTGCCGTCTTCGTTGAACTTCAGTTCCGTCACCTTGACGTTGCGCAGGTGGTTCTGGTTGCTCAACTGCGTGTCGTGGTAGAAAAGCCACCACTTGCCGTCCCATTCGACAATCGAATGATGCGACGTCCATCCCTGCACAGGTTCGAGGATGTGCCCCTTGTAGGTGAAGGGGCCATAGGGCGTGTCCCCGATGGCATAGTTCACATAATGCGTATCGCCGGTGGAATAGGTGAAGTAGTATTTCCCGCCGCGCTTGAAGACCCAGGCAGCTTCGAAGAAGCGGCGATCGTGATCGCCGCCCAGTATGGGATTGCCATCCTCGTCCACGATCACGGCATCGCGCACCGGTTCGGCAAAGGTCTTCATGTCGGCATTCATGCGCACGACCTTGGCCGGAATGGCCGGCTGATCATCCTGCATCAGGTCCGTATCCGACCCGTTCGGATCGTAGACACCGTCTTTCCAGCGCTGCAACTGGCCGCCCCAGATTCCGCCGAAATACATGTAGCTGGTGCCGTCATCATCCGTGAATACGGCGGGATCCATGGAGAAGCTGCCGGGAATATAATCCGGTTCCGGGACGAAGGGGCCCATCGGGTTCTTCGATGTGGCCACGCCAATGCGGAAAGCGCCCAGGCCGTTCTTGTCCTCTGTCTTGTCGCGCGCGGGGAAGTAGAGATAATAGGTGCCGTCCTTGTAGGCGGCATCGGGCGCCCACATCTGCTGCGACGCCCAGGGCACATCCTCCACATCCAGCGCGACCGGCCCGATGGTGACGGGGCCGCCGATCTTGCCCATGCGGAGGACGCGGTAATCGCGCATCGCGTATTGATTGCCCAGATCGTCATCCGCGATCCCGGCGTCGATATCGTGGCTGGCATAGATATAGATCTTGCCGTCAAACACATGCGCCGAAGGATCGGCAGTGTAGATTTCGCTTACCAGCGGCTGAGCGAGATATTGGCGGCCATCGGGCGACAAGGCGCCGCTGACCGCTTCGGATGCGGGATCCACTTCCCCCTGATCCTGACAGCCGGCAAGCGCCAGGCCGAGTGCTGCGGCCGAAACCAAACCCATTCGCATCCTGTTTCTCCTCTTATCGGGCTTCTCGTGAGCCCTGCCCGTTTGATAGCGCTACCAATCGCATTCGTCGACCTCTCTTGAGGATGCGTGAAGAACATTCCCTCTACCTCCCCACGCCCGCATCGTGCAGCAATGCCCGGCAGCCCAAGCGCCTTGACGATCGGGACAATGCCTCTACTACTCCTACAAATGCAAGGGCCCAATTCGGCCGGCACCGTCACGAAAAATCGGGCGGCCAACATACGAGGGGATTGTCTTGACCGGTTTCAACTTGTCGTTCGTGCCGCCTGCGCGGATGTTCGGATCAACTCCGATCCGCGGCCTTGCGCTGGCTGTGGCCGCAATTGCCGCGCCTGTTTCCGCTCAGGATAAGGCGGAAGGACCGGCCGCCACAGTCACTATCAGGGCGGACGAACCGGGCCCGCAGGTCCATCCCGATGTGTTCGGCCAGTTCATGGAACATCTGGGCACCGGGATTTATGGCGGCGTCTGGGTCGGGGAAGACTCGCCGATCCCGAATGACAGCGGCTATCGCAGTGACGTGCTGCAGGCGCTGCGGGATATAAAGGTCCCGATGGTGCGCTGGCCGGGCGGCTGCTTCGCCGATGAATATCACTGGCGTGACGGGATCGGCGCCCCCGAAAACCGGCCGGTGAAGATCAACACCAATTGGGGCGGGGTCAACGAAGACAACAGCTTCGGCACCCATGAATTCATGGGATTTGCCGAACGGCTGGGCGCGCGCACTTATGTGTCAGCCAATATCGGCAGCGGCACGCCCGCCGAAACGTCCCAATGGGTCGAATATATGACGGCGCCCGCCGATACGACTGTGCTGGCCAAGGAACGCGAAGAAAACGGGCGCCGCGAACCGTGGACCGTCGATTACCTCGGCATCGGTAATGAATTATGGGGCTGCGGCGGCAATATGCGGGCCGAATATGCGGCGGATGTCACCAATCGTTTCATCACCTTTGCCAAGCCCGGCACGGGCGAAATGCTGAAGATCGCCAGCGGCCCCTCGGACGCCAATTATGACTGGACCGAGGCCATGATGAAGATCTCCGGCCCGCATATCGATGGGCTTGCCCTTCATTTCTACACCCGGCCGCGGGACGAGAAATGGGAGGACAAGGGGCCGGCACTCGGCTTTCCGGAAAGCGAATGGGCATCCACGCTCGACCATACGCAGCAAATGGATGAATATATCACGCGCCATTCCGCGATCATGGATCGATATGATCCGGAAAAGCGCGTGATGCTGGCAGTGGATGAATGGGGCACCTGGTATGATGCCGCGCCCGGAACCAATCCCGGCTTCCTGCAGCAACAGAACAGCCTGCGGGACGCCATGGTGGCCGCGCTCAACATCAATATTTTCACCAAACATGCCGAGCGGGTGAAGATGGCAGCCATCGCGCAGATGGTGAACGTGCTGCAGGCCATGCTGCTGACCGACGGCCCGCGCATGGTGAAGACGCCCACCTACCACGTGTTCGATCTCTACCAGCCATGGCAGGGGGCAGACAGTCTGCCGGTCGAACTCGATTCGCCCGTCTATCGCATGGATGACATATCCATCCCGGCGGTCAGCGTTTCTGCCGTGCGCGGCGCGGATGGCGCATTCCATGTCGCGCTGGTCAATGTCGATCCGAACGCGGCGCATCCGGTTGGCCTTCGCCTGGAAGGCGTCGATGCCGCCCGGGTTACCGGGCGGATCCTGACCGCAAGCCAGATGGATGCGCATAACACCTTCGACAATCCCGGCACGGTCGCACCAGAACCTTTCGGTGGGGCGAAGATTTCGGGAGGGGCTATTTCCGTCACCCTGCCGCCCAAGTCGATCGTGGTCCTGCAACTCCGCTGAGCAGGGGCATGTGACCTTTCCGGATCACTCGGCGTTCGCTCATGGCAAATACCGCGGTGCTGGCGGCGACCGCGGGATTATCTACGCCGAGGATTGCGGGAGGGCCTGCCCGCCATGCCTCGCGTCTATGGTACCGGCAGCCGGCGCGCGAATGGATCGAAGCGCTGCCAATCGGCAATGGGCGCATGGGCGCCATGATATTTGGCGGCATCGGGCATGAACGGCTGCAACTGAACGAGGACACGCTGTGGACGGGCGGGCCATATGATCCCGTTTCTCCGGAAGCCAGGGAGGCGCTGCCCGAGGTCCGCCGCCTGGTCGAACAAGGGCAATATGCCGAAGCCGAAGCGCTGGCCGATGCGAAGCTGATCGGCAGGCCGCGCACGCAAATGGCCTATCAGTCATTTGGCGAATTGCGGCTGATCTTTCCGGGCCCGGACGGCGAAGCGCAGGCCTATGAGCGTGAACTGGATCTGGATTCGGCGATTGCCACGGTTCGCTACACCAGGAACGGCATCGAATATCGGCGGGAAATCCTTGCCTCCACAGCCGACGACATCCTGGCGATAAGACTGTCGGCGCGGCCCCGTTCGGCGTGGATGTGGAACTGGCCAGCCAGCAGGCCGAAGCCCATGTCACGGCAGATGGGCCGTTCCTCAATCTGACCGGGCGAAACACCGCCCGCGCCGGTATAGAAGGCGCCCTGCGCCTCGCCGGGCGGGTTCTGGTCGAAAGCGACGGCGCGGTTGCACCAGCAGGCACCCGGCTGCGTGTCGCGGACGCACGGAACATCACCATTCTGCTGGCCATGGCGACGAGTTATCGCGGGTTTGGCAATACCGATGGCGATCCCGTGGCACTTGCCGAGGCGGCAGTGCGCCGCGCGGCGCGGAAAGGTTATGACAAGCTACGCGAAGATGCGATCGCCGCCCACCGCGAACTGTTCCGCAGGGTATCGCTCGATCTCGGGCAGACTCCGGCGGCCGGATTGCCCACTGACGAGCGAATCGCGGCTGACGACCTGCGCGCCGACCCGGCGCTGGCAAAGCTGTATTTCGATTATGGCCGCTACCTGCTGATCACCTCGTCACGGCCCGGTTCCCAGCCTGCAAATCTGCAGGGCATCTGGAACGCCGAAAACGAACCGCCGTGGCAATCCAAATACACGGTCAACATCAATACCCAGATGAATTACTGGCCCGCCGAAACCACTGCCTTGCCGGAATGCACCGAACCGCTGATCCGCATGGTTCGCGAACTGGCCATCACCGGAGAAAGCACGGCGCGCAGCATGTATGGCGCGCGCGGCTGGGTCTGCCATCACAATACCGATCTATGGCGCGCCACTGCCCCGATAGATGGGGCGCAATGGGGGATGTGGCCCACGGGCGGAGCATGGCTGTGCACGCATTTGTGGGACCATTATGATTACAGCCGCGACCGGGATTATCTTGCGGGCATATATTCGGTCATGCGCGGCGCGGCGCTGTTCTTTATCGACACGCTGCAGACCGATCCGGAAACCGGATATCTCGTCACCAACCCGTCAATCTCGCCGGAAAACCGCCACCCCGAAGGCGCCGCCATCTGTGCCGGGCCATCCATGGACCAGCAAATATTGCGGGACTTGCTGGAACAGACGGCGAAAGCAGCGGAAATCCTGCAGATCGACGCCGGTTTTGCGGCAGAATTGCGGGATGTGCGAAGTCGCCTTGCGCCTGACAGGATCGGCAGTCAGGGGCAATTGCAGGAATGGCGCCAGGACTGGGATGGCAATGCCCTCGAACCCGACCATCGCCATGTTTCCCACCTTTATGGCCTGTTTCCATCCTCGCAGATCAATCCCGACACCACTCCGGCGCTCGCCATGGCGGCACGCCGTTCGCTGGAGCTGCGCGGCGATGAATCCACCGGATGGGCCACGGCATGGCGGATCAATCTGCGCGCGCGATTACGTGAAGGCGATCGCGCCCATGATGTTCTGGGCTTCCTGCTTGGCCCCGGCCGGACCTATCCCAACATGTTCGATGCGCATCCTCCATTCCAGATCGATGGCAATTTCGGCGGAACACGCGCCATTGCAGAAATGCTGATGCAGAGCCGGGAGGATCAGATCCTCTTCCTGCCTGCTCTGCCTTCCTCTTGGCGAAATGGCTCCGTCACCGGGCTACGGGCCCGTGGCGGCTGCCGGGTCGATCTTCATTGGCGGGACGGCCTGATCGCACAGGCCGTTCTGAATGCCGATGCGGAGGGAAGGTGGCAGGTGGGCCGCCCCGCTCGCCTGCTGGAAGTCTCCCTGGCCAAAGGGCAATCATTCCGGTTCAGCGAAGCGGATTTGCCGGCAGCCCGTTAGCTGCGCCGCCCCGGACGCAGCGGATTAGAATTACGTTCAATCGGCGTCGATCGCTTCCGCATCGGTGGCGGGTTCGCCACGCGCCAGCGCCACATTCGTATCTTCCAGCGCAAGTTCCACGAGAACCCGCATCGCATCGGCGGCTTCATCGGGATCGCCTTCGGCAATCGCATCGAGAACCCTTGCATGATCGGGGATCGGATCGCGCGGCAATTGGCGCCTGCGCTGTTTGAAATGTGTCGTCAGGGACACTGCGGCGCCAATCGATGCGCTGATCGCGATCAGGGCATCATTTTTCGTGGCACGCAGCAGAGCATCGTGAAAATCCCGGTCGGCCGCGCGGCCTTCCGCAGTGGTGAGCGAATTGCGGCGCATCGACGTCAACGCATCGCGCATCTGTTTCAGATCCGCCTGGCTTCGGCGCTGCGCGGCGAAGGCCGCCGCCGCCGGTTCGATCACCAACCGCAATTCGAAGAGGCTTTTTACAAGGCGCGCATCCGGAGTGCCAGCAAAGGCCCAGGACAGCACTTCCGGATCAAGCAGATTCCATCTTTCACGCGGGAGGACCTTCGTCCCGGTCTTCGGGCGGCTTTCGACCAGCCCCTTTGCGGCGAGCACCTGCATTGCCTCGCGATAGGCACCGCGCGACACCTCCAGCTCTTCGGCTGCCACCACCTCTCCCGGCAGGATGTCTCCCGGCGCATATTCGCCGGTCAGGATGGCCGTGCCCAGCTTGTTGGCAACAGCACCCCGAAGCCGCCTGCCGGGGCCGCGCACACGGGCAGATCGCCGTGCCGGCTTGGTGGGGCTGCTATCGTCTTGCCGTTCATCATCGCTCATGGGGCGGGTGAACGCCAATGCCGGGGACAAGTCAACCGGCGGGCTTCGCGCAAGCGCGCCCCCAGAATCAATCTGAGGTCCAGGATTCCTACACCGGCATCATTGCGTGTTCGGTGATCTTGTCGAGAAGATCGCGGTGCGGTGGAAGCCCATCCATCAATCGCGCCGTATGGGCCCGGTTTTCGCGCAGTGCGCGCTGCGCCAGTTCCCGTTCGGCATCATGGGCGCCACGCGGCAACGCCGTGCGATAGCCCATGCCATAGAGCACATATTGATAGCTGGCGGCCGGAAAGACCTCTTCCGCACGGTCGAATTCGTCATGCAGCCACGGCGCCTGATATTTCCAGAGCTCCATCAGGCCGCGGAGCCTGTCCGGGATCGTTTCCGGCCGCGTATTGTCCCGCCAGAAGTCGGTATCCGTCCGCTTCGTGAGGGAATAATGCAATTTCAGGAAATCGATAATCCGGCCCCAGCGATATGCCGTCGTGTCATTATATCGACGGGCGATGACATCCATCACCGCCCGGTTGGGGGGAAGCTGTTCGGCTATCATCTTGGCTGACAATTCTATCAGCACGATTGCCGATGCTTCCAGCGGTTCGAGGAAACCGGCGGACAGACCGACTGCGACCACGTTTCCTTTCCAGAAGGTTTCGCGGTGGCCCGACCGGATCGGGATGCGGCGCACTGTAAGATCATCTGCGGCCGGACCGATATAGGCGCGCAATTCGCGCTCGGCTTCATCCGCATCGATATGCGCGCTGGAAAAGACATGGCCCACACCCCGGCGCGTAGGCAGGCCGATATCCCAGATCCAGCCCGCCGATTGGGCGGTGGAAATGGTGTGGCTTGCCACCGGATCGGCCGGATCCTGATACGGAACCTGCACCGCAAGCGCCGTGTCGCAGAAGAGGACATCGCTGCATTCGCGGAAGGGCACCTGCATCGCGCCGCCGATCAACAGCGCCCTGAAACCCGTGCAATCGACGAAAAGATCGCCGGAAATGGAAGGCCCCTGTTCGGTTTTCAGCCTTGTCACATCTCCGTTCGGGCCTGTCTCGATCTCCGTCACATCGGCAAGGACGTGCCGCACGCCCAGCTTTTCACAGCAATGGCGCCGGAGAAAGTCGGAGAATTTTCCGGCATCGAGATGATATGCGTAATTCGCCACACTCTCAAATTCGGGCGTGGCGATGGTCTTCGGCGCCAGGCCCCGATCGCACAGCCTGCCTTGCGGGGTAACCGCGTCACAGAAACTGTCTTCGCCATCTTCAAGCCAGTGCGGCACCAGATTCAGGCGTGCGAAGCCCTGGGGAAGCATGAGCGGATGATAATATCCCTCATCCGCTTCGCCCGTAGTCCATCGGTTGAACCGCGCGCCCTGCTTGAAGGCGGCATCGCATTCGCGGAAAAATTCGGTTTCCGACACGCCCATCTTGCGCAGCGTGGTTCGCAGTGTCGGCCAGGTGCCCTCCCCCACGCCGATGGTCGGGACATTGGGGGATTCGACCAGGGTCACGGAAAAGCCATGCGGCCTGCGGCCCTGATGTCTGGACGCGATCACGCCGGCAGTCAGCCAACCGGCGGTTCCGCCCCCGACAATTACGATGTTCTCGACTTTGTCCATCCGGTCATATGGTCCGGAAAATTGGCGGGGCGCAATTGATATGCGCCCCGCACCAGGAGGGAGACTTAATAGCGATACCTGACGCCCAGCGTGTAACGCCGACCGTAATCGAACACGTCGAGCAGCTGGTTGGAATAACGCCCATGCGTGCTCTGCTGGTTGCCGTTGACGTTCAGCACCTCACCGAAAACGCTGAAGTTCTCGTTGATGTCGTAACTGCTGCTGATGTCGATCTGGAAACTCTCGTCCACGAAGGTCGGCTCCGCACCGAACGCACCCGTGTTCTGGTTCTGCCCGAACTGCAGCAGATATTCGTCACGCCAGTTAAGCGCGGCCCGGATCTGGAAGCCGTTCTTGTCATAGAAGCCAACGAAATTGGCCGAATTCGCCAGGCCAGTGACGGCGAACCCCGTCTGCGAGATGTCCTGTTCGTCATAGGGACGGTTGGTTTCCACGAATGTGGCATTGGCCTGGAAGCCGAAGCCGGTATCGCCGAAGACATGCTGCAGGGCCAGTTCGACGCCCCGCACCGTTGCATCGGGACCATTCACTTGCTGCGTCACCGCGAAGACCGCCGGCTGGCCCGTGGTCGGATCGATCACGCCGTTAATGGTCTGGTTGGTAACACCGCCAACGATGAAGTTGGACACGTTCTTGAGGAAGGCATTGACCGAAAGATAGGAGTTGGGCTGATAATACCATTCCGCCGCCAGATCGAAATTGTCGGCGATATAGGGTTTCAGGCTCGGATTGCCGCCCGCAGCGCTCAGCGCGCCGATGCGTTGCCCCGTTGGCACATTGAGCTGCGGATACAGCAGGTTGAGCGTGGGCCGGGTGATAGTGCGCGACGCGCTGAAGCGGACCTGGAATTCAGGCGTGATTTCCAGCCGTGTATCCAGGCTCGGCAACAGGTAATTATAGCTGGACGTCGCCGTCAGAGGCTGCGGAGCCGACAGAACCACGGTCAGCAATGTGGGATCGGCCGTGCTGGTCAGGATTTCCAGCGGGACCGTGCCGTTGCCGTTGGCGGTAATGCTGGAATGCTCGTTGCGAAGTCCGGCATTGAAGAAGAACGGCATGCCCGCAATTTCCGAATTGAAACTGGTGCGCAGGAACAGCGACCAGGTCTTTTCGGTAATATCCCGGATGCTGCCGCCATCCAGCGCCTGGTCGAATGTCCCGGTGAAGTTGGAACCGCAGCATCCGTAATTATATCCGGGAATGTTCTGCGCCTGCGGATCGCCCAGGCTGGACAGATAATCCTGATAGGCAACCGGGCTGAACACGAAAAGCGAAGGCGGCAAGGCACCGTCGAAGCCGGGAATGAAATTGTCGAGGCTTATGCTTCCTTCGTAAAGGGAGGCTGGAAGCGGCGCTATGCCCGTGGTGCGACCGGACGGGTCGCCGTAACCGGCATATGCCTGCCAGAAATTGTTCACGAAGGTGGAATAGTTCGCGAAGTCGAACCGGTCTTCGTAATACTGACCACCGAACTGGACCTTCAGATCGTCCTGTTCCCACTGGCCCGATGCGCGAACCTGCCATAGCTCGTCCGTATTACGCTGGGTCTGGTTCACGGTGACATGCGAACCGATCAGGGCAGTATTCGCCCAGTCCGCAGCCACTCCGGCAGGGCCGAAATTGGCCATTGACGGGAAAGCGCCGCTGCTGTCGCCGTTGACGATGAATTGCAGGTTCGTACCTAGGGCACCGCCATAGCCGACATCGGCATTCAGGCTGCCGACCACGTCACCGGGGTTGAGCTTGCTCTTCGCATAGGCACCATCCACCTCGAAGCTCAGATTGTCGCTTGCTTCGAACTGGATGTTGAGGCCGGTCTGGTTGGTTTCGAGGATCTGCTTGTTCAGTGCGGAAGTGAAGTCGGTGGGTGATCCGGCCTGGGTGAAGTTCACCGCGGTTCCGTTCTCATCCAGTTCGACATTGCGCAGATCCGTCTGGTTGAACCACACGCCGAATGCGTAATTTTCGGAGGTCACGTTCTGGCGCGAATAATTATTGTCCAGCGTGATCATGGTGCCGTAGCTGGGCTGCCACTGCAGCGCCAGGCGGGCGTCGATACGTTCGTCATTAACGCGCTGCTGTTCTGCACCATATTGCTGCGGGAACCAGCCGGGGATCGTGCGCTGGTCGGAAGCGGGCACCGCCGGATCGGTTGTCGCGCCGGTCGGGGCGCAACTTGTCGCTGCGCTGCCGGTCAGCTGGCACGGGGCGAAATTGCCGCCCGGCCAGCCGCTGACATAGACGCGGTTACTGTCGGTATCGCGGCGCGTGTAGATGAAATCGGCCAGCACACCGAAAGTATCGTTCCAGGTATTGCTGATCAGGATGCCGCCCGTCGGCACGATATCCCCGGAACGATCCTGGATGGAACCGGACGCGGTTACCGCCGCCCGGAAGCCGGGATTGTCAAAAGGTTTCGGGAACTGGATGTTGACCGTGGCGCCGATCGAATCGGATGAAAGCGAAACGTCCGGAGTCTTGAGGACGCTCAGCTGGCCGATGAAATCCACGCCGACAGTGCTGAAATCGATCTGCCGCCCGCCCGTTGCGGTGGAGATGCGGCGGCCGTCGTAAAGCGTCGTATTGAAGTCACCCCCGAAACCGCGAACGGTGATGCCCGTGGCCTCACCCCGCGCGCCGTTTCGCTGGATCGAAACGCCCGGCAACCTCTGCAAAGAAGCGGCCACGTTCGAATCCGGGAACTTGCCGATGTCTTCGGACGAAATGACGTCGATCACCCCGGCCGCATTGCGCTTTTCGTCGAGATTGCGCTGCAACGAACCGCGCAGGCCCGTTACGATGATCTGGTTTTCCTGGACATTGGTACCGGAAACAGAAGACCGTACCTCTTCTTCTTCCTCTGCCTCCTGAGCAAAAGCGGGCGTCATGCACGCCAGGGCAATTGCGCCTGTCGCGCAGCCCCGAAGGAGAATGTTACCGCTACCAATTTTGCAGAAACGAAAAACTGAATCCGTCGGTTTCATTTTCAGGTTATCCCCTCATCGTCGCTCTACGGCGTTTCGAATTTTTAAGCCTTGCCGCCTTGCCAGAGGCGGATGAACAGCTCGGCTCCCACGTTTATGTAGCGCTATCCATATTCTACTCCTACAAAAATGCAAACTTTTGTCAGAGTTATTTTTGATGCTAGGCGCATTTTCAGTCCGCCAGCAAGAGCGATCCGGCAGAAATGAGCGGCAGGAGAGAACAAAAATGGCAGATCTGACATATCTCGATTCCCGCAGCCATTCGGATCTCAGGCTGGACTTGGCCAATGCCGCAAACCGGCATTTCGTTCAGGTCGTTGCCGAAGAAATGCCGGTCGCCGCCAATGAATACCCGATCTTTTTCACCAAGAACCCTCAGACCGGGTCATTTTATGCAGGCGTAGTCATGGGGCTGGAAGCCGGCACCAATCTTTATGCCGCGAATGGCGAGCTGCCCGGTTATCGCCCGGCCGATCTGGTGAGACAGGGCTTCTTCCTGTCGGACGGCCAGATCGCGATAGATCCGGAAAGTCCGGCCTTCATTCCGGACGGCAAGCCCATTTTCGACGAAAGGGGCGAAGCAACCCCGGTCCTGCAGGCCGTGCAGCGGGCAATGCACATGCTGGAAAAGGGGCTGCCTGAAACAGACGCGATTCTCGCCCGATTCGTGGAACACCGGCTGCTGGAGCCGATCGATATTTCACTCGATTTCGATGATGGTTCGCGGCTCCGGCTGGATGGTCTTTATTCGACCAGCCTCGATGCCTTGCATTCCCTGCCCGATGCAGTGGCGCTCGAACTGTTCCGGAATGGCGATCTGCAAATTGCCTATATCCAGGCCGCTTCGATCAATCATATCCGGAGATTGGCGAAGATCCGCAATGACCGGCTTCTTGCCGCAACCTCATGACGCGGGAAATCGCGCAGGCTCACCCGCATCAGTTCGCGAATGAAGCCGCTTTCCGCAAGGAAATCATGGAGCCTTGCAAGCCGGTGCTATTGAAAGGCGCGGCGCGCGATTGGCCGCTTTTGCAACGGGGCGGACCGTCCATCCGCGACCAGCTGCGCCAATTCGACGCCGGGCGGGAGGCCGAGATATTCATCGGCCGCCCTGAAATCTCCCGGCGATATTACTACGATGAAGATTTCGCCGGCTTCAATTTCGAGCGGGAAAGCGTCACCTTTGCCGAAGGGCTGGACCGGATCCTGGCAAGCGCTGGGCAGGCTGGCGCGGATACACTCTACATGGGCTCACTACCCTCGGAACGATATTTGCCGGGCGTGGAAGAACTGACCCGCCTGCCGTTTCTGCCCTCATCGCTGCGCCCGCGCTTCTGGATTGGCCATGCGTCCAGCGTGGCCTGCCATTATGATACGCAGGACAATGTTGCCTGTGTCGCATTGGGGCGCCGACGGTTCACGCTTTTTCCACCTGAAGCGATTGGCGATCTCTATGTCGGCCCGATAGATTTCACCATGGCCGGCCAACCCGTCGGGCTGGCAGTGGACAGTGAACCCGGCGATCCCCGATTCGCACGGTTCGAGGCGATTCGGGACATGGCGCATATCGCCGAACTCGAAGCGGGCGATGCGATCTACATACCCAAATTATGGTGGCACAAGGTTGAAGCGCTCGATCCGCTCAACGTGCTGGTGAATTTCTGGTGGGACGGTTTTTCCGCCGGGCCGGACCAGCCCTTTGCCGCCATGATGCTGGCGCTCATCACGATAGCGGAAAGGCCTGCCGCGGAGCGCGCGGCCTGGCGCGCCTGGTTCGATCACTATGTTTTTCGGCCCGATAGCCATCCCCTCTCCTTCCTCCCCCCTGAAAAGCACGGAATTCTGGGTCCGCTCGAAGAAGGAAATTACCAGCGCATCCGCATGATGGTGATGCGGATGCTGAGAGGCGGCTGACACGGGACTTCGCAGAAAATTCTACCCCGACAAATAAGGCGCACAAATCCACCCGCCTCAAAAAAAAGCAGCATTTACCTCCCGCCTTTCCGCCTCTTTTCTAACAACTTCCCTCTTGCCACTTTTTTATTTGTAGGATTAATTGGTCGTCATCCTGGATCGCTGGCTCTTTTGATCGCGCGGTCTGAACTCAAAAAGAACAAGCGAAGAGGGGATGAGAGATAATGAAATTCGGGCCCATTATTCTGGCCGCGGTGCTGGGTGCTGCTTCGGTGCCGGTCGCCGCGCAAGACGACCGGATGACCCCCATCGCAGCCCCGGCGCAACCAGGTGCCATCCCGCTTGATACCGGGCCGCTGCCGGGCGCGACGGCCGGGGAATCCTGGCATCAGCAATATGGCAGCCGCTTTGCCCGCAATGTCACCAACGCCACATTGACGCCTTTCCTGCCCGACCCTGAAAACGCATCGGGCGCGGCCGTCGTGGTCGCTCCGGGCGGCGGGTTTCGCACCCTCTCGATGGAAAACGAGGGGTGGGATGTGGCCCGGGCCCTGGCCGACCGGGGCGTTGCCGCTTTCGTTCTCAAATACCGCCTGAACCAGACTCCAGCCGCCCTGGACGAGTTCGAGCGTTCTTCGCAAGTGCCGCCCCCTGGGGCGGAACGGCCTGCCCGCCCCGCCCCCGACGCAGCTGCACAAGCCATCGCCCCGCAAATTGCAGATGCGGAAGCGGCCTTTGCGCTGATCCGGGAAAGGGCCGCGGAATGGAATGTCGATCCTGACCGGATCGGGATGGTCGGTTTTTCCGCCGGGGCAATGCTCACCATGACCACGGCCCTTCATGGCGAAAATGCAAAACCGGCCTTTCTGGGCGATATTTACGGTCCGCTGACCGCGATGAATGTGCCTGCCGATGCGCCGCCATTATTCGTTGCTCTGGCTGCGGACGACCCGCTGTTTCCGGGCTCCGATTTCGGCCTGATCCAGAGCTGGCAATCGGCCGGCCGCCCGGTGGAATTCCATTATTACGAACAGGGCGGCCACGGTTTCGGGATGTATCCCAAAACCACCACCAGCACCGGCTGGTTCGACGCATTCGCCGCCTGGCTGAAAATGCACGGCTTCATCAAGGCAGACTGATCGCCTTCGCGGCGGGTGGCCAGGCCCGCCCGCCGCCCGTTTTCAAAGGATCGATGTGAGAAAACGACCCTTGCGGGCCGCGCAGCGCGTCACCGCCGCGCTCTTGCTGGCAGCCGGGACCGGCGCCTTCGCCCAGACACAGGCAGTGCCGCCGCTCAGCGACTATTTCACCCCTGCGGGAGAAGCGCCGACAACGCCGGACAAGGATGGATTCATTGGCCGCTGGCTGCTGCTGGAGCCGATCGAAAAACCCAATCCCACCAATACGGTATTCACGGGCAGCTATGTGCGCGATGCTTTGGCGCCGGCGGGTTTCCCCGGCGAATTCGGCACCGTGCCCGAAGACGGGGAGGCCGCCGGCAAGAACGCATCCCTGCGCTGGCACGCGCTGGATTCAAAGCTCTGGGACGTGAAACTGTTCAACTTCGCCCAGGCCCTGGGGAAGCCGAAATACGGGGTCTTGTTCTGGGCGGTGACCGTGGTGGAAAGTCCGCGGGAAATAAAAAATGTGCGGATGGCCGTCGGGTCCAACTCCGCATCGATCTGGTGGATCGATGGCCAGGAAGTGGCGACATTGTTCGATGATCGCCGGATGGTGATGGACGATGTCCTTTCGGACCGCCTGACCCTGAAGAAGGGGCGCAACGTGATCTATGGCGCGATCATCAACGGGCCGGGGCTGAGCGATTTCTGCATACGCTTTCTGGACGAAAGCGGAGAGCCTGTTCGCGATCTCGAAATCGACGTGAAATGAGACTGGATATGTTCGCAACATTCATCCCGGCGCCGCTGCGGCGGGCATTCGCCCTTTGCGCCGCCGGCATTGCCTGCACCCTTGCCTGGCCAGGACCGGCATCGGCCCAGCTGGCCGGGGACGTTTTCATCCACGATCCGTCCACCATCGTCGAATCCGATGGCAAATGGTTCACCTTCGGCACGCGGGGCGGCGGATTGATATCGGAAGACGGCTGGACCTGGGAAGATGGCGCAATTCGCCCCGGCGGAGGCGTGGCGCCCGATGTCGTCAGGATCGGGGACAGATATTACGTTGCCTGGGCGGTCGGCGGCGGCGGGATGTCGGGCGGCCATGCCAGCGAAGTGAAGATCATGTGGACCAGGTCGCTCGACCCGGCATCGCCGGATTTCGAATTTCACGAAGTCGGCACCGTCGCTTCAAGCGACGGGGTGGAAAACCATGACGCGATCGACCCGGCATTTCTTTATCATGATGGACGGCTCTGGCTCAGTTACGGCACCTATTTCGGGTCTATCCGGATCATAGAGCTGGACCCGGCCACGGGCATGCGCAAGGCAGGGAACGAGCCGGTGGACATCGCCATCGACATGGAAGCCACGGCGCTCATGTACCGGGATGGCTGGTATTATCTGCTCGGCACGCATGGCACTTGCTGCGATGGGCCGAATTCCACCTACAATATCCGTGCAGGGCGATCCCGCAATGCGCTTGGGCCATATGTCGATAATATGGGCATTCCACTGCTACGCGGCGGCGGGAAGCTCGTCGCCAGTGCGCATGACCGGATGATCGGCGCAGGTCATTTCGGCCTGCTTGATCTGGGCGATGGCCTTCAGAAATTTTCATTGCATTACGAAGCGGACATGGATCGCAGCGGGCGCAGCGTACTGGCCATCGAACCGCTCTTATGGCGCGATGGATGGCCCGTTGCCGGCAGCAATGTTCGGCCGGGGACTTATGAGATCAAGTCGGAGCGAAGCGGCAACGCCTTGCAGCTCAAGACTGATTTCGTTCGGATACCCTTCGATGCCCGGCGCAGCTTCATGGCCGGGCCTGACGATCCCGTTGCCCCCCTTGCCAGACAGACGCTGGACGATGTGCGCGGGACATGGCCCGACGGCGCCATCAGGGTCGATCTATCCGCCTTCATGGTGCGCCCGAACCAGCTATGGACCATAACCCCCGTGCCCGAGGCAGGCGGTTGGTTCGGCGCGCCCTTCTACAAGATCACCATTCAGGGGACTGAGCGTGCACTTGCCGCGACGCCGGATCGCGAGATCGAAGCTGTCCCGGCCTTTAGCGGAGAAGACAGCCAATTGTGGCGGATCGACCAGTTAACCGACGGCACTTACCGCATCACGCCGAAGACATTCGCCGGGGAAGACCTGGCCATGATGGCGATCGGGGCGAGCACGCCGACACTGGCCCCCTTCGATCCGGGCTCGGATGAAGGCCGCTGGCGGTTCAGGCTTCCCTGACCGGGGCGCTTCTTCCGCATAAATCCGCAAGACTGCCCGAAGGTAATGGTTGGCATCGGCTTGCTTCCACACTGCGAATAGTGATGATAGCGCTATCAGAAAATGCCTGCGCCAGACAGGAGAGGAGAGAGATGGGTTACAAACAGATGTTCCTGGCCGGTGCGGCCTGCATCGCTTCTGTCTGGGCTGCATCGGCCCTGGCCCAGGAAAGCGAACCCCTGACTCTTTCCGAAGCCGAATATTTCCAGGCGGACGGGGCGAATGTGCTGGTATTTTCCAACTGGTATGATGGCCTGTTCGCGGATTCGAAAATCAGCGGCATCGAGCTGATCCAGCAAGGCGAACGGATCGCCACCAATGGCGATGTGCGCCTTTCCGCCACGCCCGGACAGTGGGATCCGATCGGAAGGCTGGTGGAACGAAAGGTCGATGCGGAAAACGGGCGGATCGAGGTTACGCTCGAATATCCCGATCATGATTTCACCTATCGGATCGTGGCACAGAATGCTGGCGAGGGGGTTGATCTGGCCGTCGTGCTGGATGCGCCCCTGCCGCCGGAACTGGCCGGGAAAGCCGGGCTGAACCTGGAATTCCTTCCTTCGGCCTATTTCCGGCAAAGCTATTTCGCGGACGGGACACCCGGTGCCTTTCCGCGCCATCCGGCAGGAAACATGGTGGCAGGTGGCCCGCGCAACGCGGCAAGCGGCCGCGATTTTGGCCCCGGCGCGGAACCCTTGCCGCTCGCCACGGGCCGCAGGCTGGTTCTGGCGCCGGGCGATGCCGCCCGCCATGTCCGGATCGAAGCCGGATCGGGGGAGCTGGCCCTGTATGATGGGCGCAACCAGGCACAGAATGGCTGGTTCGTGGTGCGCAGCATGATCCCTTCTGGCCGGACCGGAAAGGTGATCGAATGGACGCTCACCCCCAATTCCGTTCCGGGCTGGTTGCGAGATCCCGTCATCGGGCATTCCCAGCTGGGCTATGCGCCGCAACAGGCCAAGCGCGCCGTGATCGAACTGGACGCAAATGACGCTGGTGGCGGAGAAATGCGGCTGCTGCGCATCGATCCGGATGGCGGCGAAACAATCGTCCAGTCCGGCGCGCCGGACCCGTGGGGCAATTACCTTCGGTATCGCTACGCCGTCTTCGACTTTTCGGAAGTGCGGGAAACCGGCCTTTACGCGCTGGATTATCGCGGCCAGCGAACTTCACCCTTCCGCATCGCACGCGACGTATATGAAGACGTCTGGCATCCGGGAATGGACGTCTTCATGCCGGTGCAGATGGACCATATGCTGGTCAACGAGGCATATCGTGTCTGGCATGGCGATCCGCATCGCGACGATGCGCGGCAGGCGCCAGTGAACCACGAACATATCGACCTGTATCGGCAGGGACCGACAACCGACACGCCTTTCGCGCCCGGCGAACATGTTCCCGGCTTGAATGTGGGCGGCTGGCTGGATGCGGGCGACTTCGACATTCGAACGCAAACGCAATATGCGGTGGTTCGGGAACTGGCGCATATCTGGGAAGATTTCCGCCCAACCCGCGATCAGACCCTGGTCGATCACGATCTGCGCCGCGTGGAAATACACGTCCCCGACGGCAAGCCCGATATGCAGCAACAGATTGCCCACGGGGTGCATTACCTTCTGTCCATGTATGATGCGGTTGGCCATGCCGTGCACGGCGTGGTGGAGCCGGACGTGGCGCAATATACCCATCTGGGCGATGCCGCGTCCAAGACCGACGGACTTATCTTCGATCCGAAATTGTCTTTCGGAGAACGCACCGCAACGCATAGCGGAACGCCTGATGATCGCTGGGTCTTCACCTCGCGCGCCAGCGCCCTCGATTACGGAACGGCTGCAGCATTAGCCGCCGCTTCCCGCGCGCTTGGCGGTTATGACGACGCGCTCGCCCGCAAGGCCCTGCATATGGCCGAACAGGTATGGGCCGAAGAACAGTCCCGCCCGCCATTCACCTTCACCCACGGCAACACCACCGGCGGATGGCTGCCGGGTGAGGAATTCATGGCGACGGCAGAACTGCTGTCAGCGACGGGCAAGCAGGAATATGCCCGTCATATCGCGCAAATCTGGCCGCAGATCGCACCGCGAGCGGCGCAATATCTGCGTATGGCGCTGCGTATATTGCCGCATATGCCCGAAAGCTGGCGTGCAGAGATCGAACAGGTCGCGCGCGAGGCCGTTTCCGCCACGGAGCCGTTCACAGGGCCCAACCCCTATGGCGTTCCGATCACCACCGGGGGCTGGGCGGGCAATGGCGCGATTATCGAAACCGGGTTGACCGACTATGCGATTCACAAGGCATTTCCGCAGCTTTCTGATGGGCAGGCGGTCTATCGGGCGCTGGATTACCTGCACGGCACCCATCCCGCATCCAATCTGTCCTTCGTGTCGGCCGTCGGCGCGAAATCGAAGGAAGTTGCCTATGGCAGTAACCGGGCGGACCATTCCTTCATTCCCGGCGGGGTCGTGCCAGGCGTGCTGATCATCAAGCCGGATTACCCGGAAAACCAGGAAAACTGGCCCTATTTCTGGGGTGAAAACGAATATGTGGTGAACATGACGCCCAGCTATGTCGCGCTTGTTCACGCTGCAATCGAGATGGGAGACTGACGCCGGATCGCCCCCGAATTCCGCGGCCTGAGGAGGGACGCCGGCAATAGTACCGCCGCGGAACTACACCTCTTGCCGAAATACTGACCTTACTGCATAGTTAGCGCTACCATAAATGCGGCCGCAGAGCCGCCTGGGAGGGATTGGATATGGAAACGACGCGACAGGGCGTGAACATGGCGCTCATCACCGCGATTGTCGCCGTTGCGACGATCGGCGGGTTGCTGTTCGGTTATGACAGCGGCGCGGTGAACGGTACGCAAGGCGGGCTGACGGCTGAATTCGGCCTCAACGACGCACAGCTTGGTTTCACGGTCGGCGTATTGCTGATCGGTTGCGCGGTGGGCGCCTTCTTTGCCGGGCGGCTGGCGGATGCGATCGGGCGCCGCACAGTCATGATCATGGCCGCGGCGCTCTTTGTCGTGGGTGCGCTGATCCAGGGCGTAACCGAATCGCATGCGATCTTCGTCATCTTCCGCTTTGCCGGCGGCCTCGCGGTGGGCGCGGCATCGGTCCTGTCCCCGCTCTACATTTCGGAAGTGGCTCCGGCCAAAATTCGCGGCCGGCTGACTACGGTTCAGCAGGTGATGATCATCAGCGGCCTGACGGCAGCCTTCGTGGTCAATTACTTCCTCGCCCAAGCGGCAGGCAATTCACTCGGTGAAATCGGCGGCACGCAGGCATGGCGCTGGATGTATCTGGCGCAGGCCGTGCCGGCAGTCGTGTTCCTGGTGGCGCTGCTCTTCATTCCGGAAAGCCCGCGATACCTTGTCTCCAAGAAGAAGGAGGAGCAGGCGCTGGCCGTACTCTCCCGGCTGTTCGGCGCTGATGAAGCGAACCGCAAGGTGATCGACATCCGCCGCACATTCTCCGACGATTATCGCCCGCGGCTGAAGGATGTAACCGCTCCGGGCACAATATTCCGCCCGATCGTCTGGGGCGGCATAATGCTGGCGACGTTCCAGCAATTCGTCGGCATCAACATCATCTTCTATTACGGCGAAACGCTGTGGCGCCTGGCGGGCGTATCGGAAGAGGTGGCGCTGGAACGCAATATCCTTTCCGGCGTGGTCTCCATCGCGGCGGTTCTGGTCGCACTGATGGTGATCGACAAGATCGGCCGCAAACCGCTCCTGATGATCGGTTCGCTGGGGATGGGCATGACGCTGGCAGCCATGACCTGGGCCTTCAGCGGCGCAGGCACCGACGCTGCGGGGAATCTGGCACTGGGCGAAACGGCAGGCTGGGTCGCACTGGTTGCGGCCAATCTCTACGTCATCTTCTTCAACGCCAGCTGGGGCCCCGTGATGTGGGTGATGCTGGGCGAAATGTTCCCCAACCAGATGCGCGGAAGCGCACTCGCCCTGGCGGGTCTGGCGCAATGGGTCGCAAATTATCTCGTGGTTCAGAGCTTCCCATCCATGGCGAGCGGCCTTGGACTGGCAACCGTCTACGCTCTCTATACGGCCGCCGCATTCATCAGCTTCTTCCTTGTCAGGAAACTCCTTACCGAAACCAATGGCAAGGAGCTGGAGGACATGGTCGGCTGACCACTCCCGCAGCGCAGATCATGCACCAGGCGGCCGGGGCGGCAAGAACCGCCCCGGCCGTTTTCATATTGCCTGTGTGATCGCGCGTTGGGCCGGGTGCAGGGCCTGCGCCCGGCCTGTTTACGGCGTTACCATCAGCCGGGTTTCAGCCAGATCGACAGAATTCGGGCCAACCATTACCGCGAATTCGCCCGGTTCCACCAGGCGCTTCATCTCGCGGTTCCAGACGGCGAAGGCATCGGGGCGGATTGCGATGTCCACCTGCTGCGTTTCGCCGGGCTGCAAGGTCACGCGCTTGAAACCGGCCAGCTCCTTCACCGGACGCGTCACCGAACTGACCAGGTCGCGCAGATAGACCTGCACCACCTCGTCGCCCGCCATTTCGCCATTATTGGTAACCGGCACGCTTACAGTCACGCCCTGTCCGGGCCTGATGGATGCCGAGGACAGGCTCGGCGTGCCGAAGGTGAAGGTGGTGTAGGACAAGCCGTGGCCAAACGGATAGAGCGGGCTTGTCTCATCGAAGAGGTAGCCGCGCCGCGCGCTCGGCTTGTGATTATAGAATACCGGAACGTGGCCGACATTGCGCGCAGTGGTGACCGGCATCTTGCCGCCCGGATTGATCCGCCCGAACAGCGCATCGGCAATCGCATTGCCCTGCTGCTCTCCCGCATACCATGTCTCCAGGATCGCATTCGATCCTTCATCCACGGCGAGATAGCTTGGCGGGCGGCCATTGACGAGAACGGTGACGATCGGCTTGCCCAGCGCCTTCATCGCCGCAAACAGCTCGTTCTGCTGTCCCACCAGATCCAGGCTGGACCGGTCCCCCAGATGATCTTCGGACCAGGCCTCGCGGCTGGTCTGTTCCGTGTCCCCCACGAACAATATGATCGTGTCGGCATTGCGCGCCGCATCCACCGCTTCGGCGATCATGCGGCGGTTCTTGTCCGGATCGGCCAGGGTGACTTCGTCCCCCCACCAATCGTCACTCCCGGTAATGGCAACTCCCCTGGAATAGACGATATTCGCGCGATCACCCACCAGTGCCGCGACCCCGTCCAGCGGTGTCACCCTGTTGCGCGGGATGCCGGAATATCCGCCCAGCCGCGCAATATCGGCATTTGGCCCGATGATCGCGATTGTCGGCTTGTGGGCAGCTTCTTCAGGCAGGGAAAGCGGCAGCGTGCCGTCATTCTTCAGCAGGACCAGCGCCTTTTCTGTCGCCTTGCGTGCCAGCGCCGCGCCCCGTGAACCATCAGACGCAATTGCTGGGGCGGCATCGGTGACGAAAGGCGCTTCGAACAGGCCGGCATTGAATTTCATGGTCAGGATACGCCGCACGGCCCGGTCGATCTGTTCAACGCTGACCCGCCCCTGGCGCAGCAAGTCAGGCAGGGTGCGGTAGGAAATGCCATCGGGCAAATCGATGTCGACTCCGGCACCCAGCGCCTGGGCCGCCGCTTCGGGGATGTCGGCTGCCACCTTGTGGCGGCTGACCATCTCCTCGATCGCGTAGTAATCGGATACGATAGCGCCCTGATATCCCCATTCGCCGCGCAGGACATCCTGCAGCAACCAGACATTTGAATGGCTCGGGATTCCGTCGATCTCGTTGTAACTGGCCATGACCGCGTCAATTGCCGTGCGGTCCACCACTTCCCTGAATGGCGGAAAGAACACCTCGCGCAGGGTCCGCTCCGAAATCTGCGCCGGTCCGACATTCGTGCCGCTTTCAGGCTGCCCATGGCCGGTCATATGCTTCAGCGTGGCCAGCACCTGGCCTTCGCCCAGCTTCGGATCCTTGCCCACGCCCCGAAGACCTTCGACCGCGGCCACGCCCATTTCGCCGACGAGATAGGGGTCCTCGCCAAAAGTCTCCTCGATCCTGCCCCAGCGTGGGTCGCGCGCGACGTCGACAACAGGGGAGAGGACCTGATGGACGCCGCGCGCGCGAACCTCGCCTGCGATGTAATCGTTCACATCGCGTACGAGGTCCGTATCCCAGGTGGAGGCAAGGGCGATTGATTGCGGAAAGCTGGTGGCATCGCGGGCGGCAAGGCCGTGGAGCGATTCCTCATGCGCAAGGACCGGAATGCCCAGCCGCGTTTCCTCTCGCGCCCATTTCTGCAGGGCGTTGGTATAACGGATAGTATCCTCGATCGAACGCCGTGGATTGTCCTGCGAACTACCCGGCCCCGTCTGATCGGACGGGCGCGAGAAAAAGCCGATACCATCGGGGTAGAGCGCGCTGGCCCTGGCCGGATCGAAGGAATTGTCCTGATCCTAGATCTCCGTCTTGCCGGCCCAGACGGAGATCATCTGGGCGAGCTTTTCGGCCATGGTCATGCGCGCAAGCAGGTCCTCTACCCGCTGTTCCGTCGGCAGGCTGCTGTCCCAATAGGGCGCGCCGGCCATCGGCCTTTCGATAGCGTCCTGAGCCGCAGCGGGCAGGGAAATGGCGGAACCGGCGAGGATCCCCGCACTGGCAGCATATAATGCGGCCCGGAAAAGACTTCTCATCCCACTCTCCCGTCACGCGGCGCGCTTGACTGGGCGCTCGTCTATGATAGCGCTACCATGATGAGAGGGAGAGAGCTTGTCAATCGCATGTTGCAGGCTTTGCTGGTCTTGCTGGCAGTGGCACTGCCGGCGGCAACGGCCCGGGCCGAAGACGGTTATCGGCTATGGCTGCGCTATGCACCCCTGGAAGGGCCGGCGCTGGCCGACCTGACGCGCCGGCCATTGGCGGTGCAAATCCCGGTCGGTGGCGCAATTCCCGATAACCCGACCATCCGCGCGGCGGCCGATGAATTGCAAAAGGGGCTTTCATCCCTATCCGGTCGGCAGGTTTCCCTGATGAAGGGTCACGACGCGGAAACGCGGGCGGACCATGCCATTATTCGCCTCCACTGCGCCCGGTCCGAAATTGCCGCTGGCGGCGCCTTTTCAATCCGGCAATCATCGCGCGGATTGGACATCTTGGCATCGGAGCCGATCGGTTGCCTTTATGGCAGTTTTTCGCTGCTCCGGGCGCTGTCGGAAGGCATGCGCCTGTCCGATATCGGCAGATCCGAAGCGCCCCGTTACCCGCTGCGCATGTTGAACCATTGGGACAATCCCGATGGCAGCGTGGAGCGCGGCTATGCCGGCAGTTCCATATTCGACTGGTGGAAATTGCCGGACCATCTCGACCAGTGGATGATCGATTATGCGCGCGCCAATGCCAGCATTGGCATCAACGGCGTGGTGGTCAACAACGTCAATGCCAGCGCCATGATGCTGGAGCCGCGCTATATCGCCCGCCTGAAGCGGCTGGCCGATGCCTGGCGCCCCTATGGCATTCGCGTCTATCTTTCTGCCCGTTTTTCCGCCCCGCGTGACATTGGCGGGTTGGAAACGGCTGACCCGTTCGATCCCCGGGTTGCCGCCTGGTGGAAGGACAAGGCGGACGAAATCTATGCGGCGATCCCGGATTTCGGCGGCTTTCTGGTCAAGGCCAACAGCGAAGGCCAGCCCGGCCCCGGCGATTATGGCCGCACACATGCAGATGGCGCCAACATGCTCGCCCACGCGCTGGGACCCCGGGGAACAGTCATCTGGCGCGCCTTCGTCTATTCCGAACATGACGAGGCTGACAGGGCACGGCAGGCCTTCGCCGAATTCGCGCCTCTCGACGGGCAATTTGCCGATAACGTGATCCTTCAGGTCAAGAACGGCCCGATCGACTTCCAGCCGCGCGAACCATTTCACCCGCTGTTCGGCGCCATGCCAGATACGCGCGTCATGCTGGAAACGCAGATCACCAAGGAATATCTCGGCTTTTCGACCCATCTCGCCTTCCTGGCCCCCATGTGGAAGGAAGTGCTGGATGCCCCCACAGGGCATGGGAAGACCGTGGCAGAGGCAATCGCGCCAGCGGGTATGGCAGGCGTCGCCAATATTGGCAGCGATCGCAATTGGTCGGGCAGCCATTTCGATCAGGCCAACTGGTATGCTTTCGGCCGCCTGGCCTGGGATCCTTCACTATCCGCCGAGCAACTGGCCCGGGAATGGGCGGCACAAACATGGTCACGCGAAGAAGGTTTCGTGGCCGATATTTCGGCCATGATGCTGGGCAGCAGGGAAATTGTGGCCGATTACATGACCCCGCTTGGCCTGGCGCACCTGATGGCGACAGGCCACCATTACGGGCCCGCGCCGTGGGTGTGCGACCTGCCCCGCCCGGAATGGAACCCTTGCTATTACCACCGGGCAGACAGGCAGGGCATAGGGTTTGACCGGACGCCCGGCGGATCGAATGCGCTGGCCGACTATGCGCCGATAGCAGCGGCGCGGTGGGCCGATCCGGACAGGATGGATTCGCGATATCTGCTGTGGTTCCATCACCTGCCCTGGGACTGGACCTTCCCCGATGGAACCAGCCTGTGGCAAACCCTTGTGCAACGCTATGACGCGGGCGTCGCCGGGGTCGCGCAAATGCAGCAGGTCTGGGCAGGGCATGAAGGGGAGATCGACGCCCGCCGCCATGCCGACGTGGCGGATTTCCTCAAGATCCAGCGGCGCGAGGCGCAATGGTGGCGCGATGCCAGCATAGCCTATTGGCAATCGCTCAACAGTCTGCCCCTGCCGGATGGAACCCGCCCGCCGGCCCGTTCGCTGGGCCATTACAGGGCATTATCCTTCCCCGAAGCTCCGGGGAATTGATCTTGTCCGGCAGTCAAATCGCTTGCCCGCCCCACCAAGGCGCGCCAAGAGTTTTCGGCATCATGTGCAATAGAGACAGAATGTGAGCGCGGGCAGAAGCAGGCGCCGGCAGTCGGGACAACCGACCATCAGCGACGTGGCGCGCGAAGCCGAATGTTCGCCGATGACAGTCAGCCGTGTCATCAACAACGAAGGCAGCGTGCGCGTTTCCACCCGCGATGCAGTGCTGAAGGCTATTGAAAAGCTCAATTACCGGCCCAACCGCGCAGCCCGCAGCCTGGCAGGCGGAGAACAGTTGCGGATCGCGCTGTTGTTCGACAACCCTTCGGCATCCTATCTGGCCGAATTCCTGATGGGTTCGCTGGAAGAAGCCAATCGCCGGGACATCCAGCTGGTTGTGCAATCGCTGGCCGAAGACGGCAGCGAAAGCGCGAAGGAAATTATCGCCCGGCTGGTGGCGGCGGGCATTCGCGGCTTCATCCTCCCCCCGCCGCTTTGCGATGACCAGTCTATCCTGGACCTGATCGTTGAAGGGGGCGCAATTGCCGTGGCCGTGGGGCCTGGTGCCGCCAGTGGAACCGGCGCATCGGTAATGATCGACGATTTCCAGGCCGCCTACGACATGACCAGCCACATCATCCGCCTGGGCCACCGCCGCATCGGCTTCATTATCGGCAATCCCGAACAGGCGGCCTCATCCCTCCGCCTCAACGGTTTCCGCCAGGCAATGACGGATGCGGGCCTTGAAATGGACCAGGGGCTGATCGTGCAGGGACGCTTCACTTATCGGTCCGGCATGGACGCGGCGGAAAAGCTGCTGTCGATCGATCCGCGCCCCACAGCCATATTCGCGTCAAATGACGATATGGCGGCCGCGACAGTGGCCGTCGCGCACCGGCGGCATCTGGATGTGCCGAACGACATTACCGTGTGCGGTTTTGACGATACCGACCTGGCGCGTTCCATCTGGCCCGAACTCACGACCATTCGCCAGCCGATCCGCGAAATGACGGCATGGGCGGTGCAGACTGCGGCCGCGATCATGCGCAACAAGCGCGGCGGCGACCGCGGCAATCCGGAAGTGCGGTATATGCCCTACAAGCTGATCAGGCGCGATAGCGATGCCGCGCCCAGCCTGTGGCAGGACGGGAAGAGAAACGCCCCCTGAGCCTCGCCGCCTGGCAGGTGATCAGGTGATGATCGGCCCCAATTGCCGCTTGCTTCAACATGACGGTGCGCATCCGCACCGGGGCCAACTCAATCCCCTACGGGCATCTCGAACCCCGGAATGGCGATATTGCGCGCATCATGCGTGTTGATGACAGGCGCATCGGACCAGCCATGGCGAATGCGCGTAACGGGTTTTCCGTCCAGTGGCAGGAAGATCGTATCCCCTGCCGCCCGGCCGACGGCAAATCGGCACGAGTCCTTGCCTTCCCCGCATAATTCGAATGCCAGGGCAGGACCGCTCCAGCTCTCCAGCCCGGTTGCAACACCATCGAACCGGACTGCCACCGTGCCGGGCGAACCGGCCACCGGATTCACCAGCCGCGCCGAAACCGGCATCGGCATCTTTTCGCCCCGGGCCGCGAGGGCAAGCCG
The DNA here is from genome assembly GCF_001008165.2 of Croceibacterium atlanticum. Classification (NCBI taxonomy): domain Bacteria; kingdom Pseudomonadati; phylum Pseudomonadota; class Alphaproteobacteria; order Sphingomonadales; family Erythrobacteraceae; genus Croceibacterium; species Croceibacterium atlanticum. Next base: position 2,317,209 of record NZ_CP011452.2, read on the forward strand.
CTGGCCCAGCAACACCTTGTTCGCCGGATGAATATCGCTCCATTCACCAAGATCGATAGCCGTCACCAGTGCCGCATTGCGATCGGCCAGGACGGCCAGCCTTTCGATTTCGCGAATTTCTGCCCAACCGCTTTCGCCAACTTTGCCAGAAGGCGTGCCGTATCCCGCCAATTGCACGACCAGCATCCGCATATCCGGCGAAAACTGCCGGCGCCAACCGGCGAACAATTCACGCAGCCGCTGGCCATAGCCGGGGATGCCCACATCGCTTTCCCCCTGATACCATGCCGCGCCCTTCAGCGAGAGCGCGCCAATGGGGGCGATCATGCGATTATGCATCACGCCGATACCGGCATTGGCATCCCAGGGCGCCCGTGGCGGCATTTCGGTGACGGGACTGGCAGCGTATCGCCACCCTTCCGCAAGGGAGATGCGTTGCCCATCTGCCAGAGTGAAGGAAAGCCGGTCGGCCGCACTTTGCATACCGCCACCTGCCCAGCTGTTGCTGGCGGCGAATATGATCTCGTTCTCCCCCTCTTTCAGGAAGCGGGCCGGGATTTGATATTCCCGTTCCGTGTCCCAGCCATGGCTGAAGCCGACAGGGTGGCCGTTTACCCATGTCGCGTCGAGATCGTCGATAATGCCGATATTGAGAGTGCCGCCATCGGCCGCCTGCCTTTTCGTAAGATCGATCGTCCGGCGAAACCAGACATTGCCGATTTGCGGCAAGTCGCCTTCCGTCCAATCCGTCCATGGGGCGATGCGCGGAACCGGCCGCCAATCGAGACTGTCGGGATCGGACCATGGAGTGGAACCGCCCGAAGCGGCACGATACCATTCTTCCCAGACCGGGGCGAAGCTCCCCACCGCTGCGAGCGGATCACGGTCGAAGCCGGTCAGCAACGCCATGTCCTGTTCGCCATAAAGCGCGGCCCCCGCCTCGGGCGAGAGCCAGGCGCGAATCTGCGAACCTCCCCAGCTGGAATGGATCGCGCCGAGGGGAATATCGAGTGCGCCGCGCAGGTCCCGCAGCATATAATAGCAGGCAGCGGAAAATCCGCCGGTGGTCGCTGGCGAAGCCTCCTGCCATTGCGCATCCCCGCCGAAGTCCTGCGCCGGCACCACCGCCGTCGATAACGGGACGGTCAGCATACGCAGCAGCGGGTCCGCGCTCGCCTGGATATTGTTCTGGCCGTTCAGGCCTGCCGAAACGGTAAAGGCCATGTTCGACTGGCCCGAACACAGATAGACATCGCCGGTCAGAATGTCGGAAACGATGGCAGTGCCGCCAGCATCGGTCACTTGCAGTTCCACCGGATCGGCGCTGGCCGGGCGGGCCGCGAAAGTCAGCACGAACCGGCCATTGCCATCAGCCTCTGCCTCGGCCCGCGCGGTGCCGAGAATGCCTGTGACCCTGGCCCCGGGTGCCGTTTTGCCCTGCACCCTCACAGGCTGATCGCGCTGGATCACTGCGCCGTCTGTCCAGACCGGGGCCAGATGCGGCGCCGCGTGGGCGGGAAGGGCCGCAAGCAGCGTGCAGGCGACGACGGCGGCGATGATGGAATTGCGCCGGATCATCCCAGTTTCACCTGAGCTTGCGCCACGCCTGCCACGGGCGCATCGAAAGAAAGCAGGCTTCCCGCTTCCGGCCAGTCGGCGAAATCCCGTTCCGCCATATTCTTGGTGGCGGTGGTGACATAAGCGGTCTTCATGGTCCTGCCTCCCAGAGCCATCTTGGTTATGTCCCGCGCGGGCATCGCCCAGGTGCCGGCCAGCCAGCCATCGGGATCGAAACGGGCAACGCGGCCACCGAGATATAGCCCCGTCCAGAGATGATCTTCCTCATCCACGATCGGTCCGTCGGGATAGGCATCGGGAAACAGCGCGCCGGTATTCACGAATGGCCGCGCATCGCCCGCAATGCCGGCGCGCAGATCGGCGACCATGATCTTTTGCGCCCCGGTATCGGTGAAATAGATGCGGTCCCCTTGCGGGCTGACCGCCGGGCCATTGGTGATGGTGATGCCCGATGGCCCTGCCGGGCGTATCTCGCCGCGATCAAAGACGTAGAAACGGCCCGATGCCTGCTTCTCGTCATCATCCATGGAACCGAACCAGACCCGCCCCCCGGGATCGGTACAGGCATCGTTGAGCCGGTTATGTGCCGGCTCTCCGGGAATATCTGCCAGCTTCGCGAACTGGCGGCTGCCCGGATCGAAAGTGTAAAGCCCATCTTGCAACCCGCACAGCAGCAGACCGTCTTCAGCGGGCAGCGCCCAGCCGATCTGCCCCGGTGCTTCAACGCAGAGATTTCCGCCGGTTTCAGGGTCGTAATTCCAGAGCTGGTGCCGCTTTATATCTACGAACCAGATTGCGGCCCGGGCTGGATCCCAGATAACGCCTTCGCCAAGCAGGCAATCAGCCCGCATCAGCGTGCGAACCTGGGGCGTTATCTCCATCCGGCATCCACCCAGTAATTATGGGCCGTGCAATAGCGCGCATCGTCCGATGCAAGGAACATCGCCATGGCCGCGATGTCAGCCGGTTGCAGCCGCCCATCCAGACATTGCGCGGCGACGATTTCCGCTTCGCCTTCCGGTGTGTACCATTTCATCTGGCGGGGGGTCTGCACATTGCCCGGAACGATCGTGTTGACCCTGATATTATCCCGGCCAAGTTCACGCGCCAGGCTGCGTGTCAGCCCTTCGATCGCGGCCTTGGCCGTCTGGTAGATCGTCAGGTCTTCCAGGCCCAGATGCCAGCTGATGGACCCCAGATTGATGATGCTGCCGCCGCCGGCTGACCGCATCGCCGGAACCACCGCCTTGGCGGCAAAGAACTGGTGCTTGAGATTCACCGCCATGCGTTCATCCCAATATTCGGGCGTGATCTCCCCAACCTTGTGCCGATCGTCATTCGCGGCATTGTTTACCAGCACGTCGCACCCGCCCAGCTTTTCGATCAGCTGGCCGATCCTGGCTCCGTAATCGGTGATGTCCGTTATGTCGCACTGGGCAAATACCGGCGCGAAGGCGGAGCCGGTCAGGCGTTCCACCAGGGCCTCGCTCGGGTCCTGCTGCAGGTCGACGAAGGCAACGGCGGCGCCCTGCCGCACGAAACCTTCGACGATACCTTCGCCGATGCCGGATCCTCCACCGCTCACAATGACCTTGCGGCCCCGGAGCGAGGGATAAATCGCGCCGGACCCCACGGGTCGCAGCTCCCCTCCGCTCATCTGTTACCAGTCTCCTGTTGAATGCGTGATTTTCAGAATTCGAAATTTGGCTGCGGGCCGCAGGCAGGCACAGTTCCGGCGGCATTGCCGCGGCACCGTGTGTGCAGATCCGCAGATGGAATATCGGGCACTGCCGGTCAGATCCTGCCTGCAAGCCCGCGCGCGGTGAGATTGCGGATGAAAGCACCGATGCCCATGGCCCAGGCAGGTGCATCCTTCGATGTCGTTACCGTGTTGGGAAGACGGCCGAGCCTGCTTGAAGAGATCGTGACCACATCGCCCACCTTGTGGGTGAAGCCCGCCCCCGGCGCATCGCGATCCTGCACGGGCGCGAACAATGTTCCGCAAAAGAGGACGAAACCGTCCGGATAATGATGTTCGGACAGGCACTGCGCCACCAGGTCCAGCGGATCGCGGCTGATCTGCGTCATGTCGTTGGTGCCTTCCAGGACATATCCTTCCGGCCCCTGTATATGCAGGTCCACATGGGCCTGGCGGACATCGTCGATCCCGAAACCGCCATCGAACAGGCGTATCATGGGGCCGATCGAGCAGGAGGCATTGTTATCCTTCGCCTTTGACAGAAGAAGCGCGCTGCGCCCTTCGAAATCCCGCAGGTTCACGTCATTGCCCAGCGTGGCGCCCACGACTTCGCCTGCGGCATCGCACACCAGCACGATTTCGGGTTCGGGATTGTTCCAGCTTGAATCCGAACGCACCCCGATCTGCGCCCCCGCCCCCACGGTGGAAAGGACAGGGGATTTGGAAAAGATTTCCGCGTCGGGGCCGATGGCGACTTCCAGATATTGCGACCACATGCCCTGGTCGATCAGCAGCTGCTTGAGCCGCATCGCCTCCCCGCTGCCCGGAACGACTTCGCGGATCGCGCCGACCTTTTCTTCCAGCATCGCGCGGATTTCCGCGGCCCTGCCCGCATAACCTCGCGCGCGTTCCTCGATAACGCGTTCGATGGCGGAAATGGCGAAAGTCACGCCGCTGGCTTTCACGGCCTGCAGATCGATGGGGGAAAGCAAGGACCAGCCCTGCGGCAGCCCTTCTTCCACGAGGCCCATGGCCCGGCCACCCGTGAAACAGCGACGCTCGATCGCGCCTGAAACGGTCGGGCATTCTTCGGTCAGGTCGAACAGCTGGCCGCTGCGCACCGCGATGACGCATGGGCCATCCGGCGAAAGTGCGCGCCCTATGAAAGTGCCTGTTCCGAAGTCGGCGGGCAGTAATTCATGCAGATTTTCGGCCATTGCCGTAGGTCTTGTCCTCATCCCTGATAGCGCTACCATAGGTTAGAGAAGCGCGTCCGGCAAGCGTTGCGCCGCAAGGGAGGGAATTTTGACATGCGAGAAAGAGTGACGGCCGCCATGATAGCCAGCGCGATCGCGCTGATATCCGTCAACGTGGCGGCGGCGCCCGCAGCATCCTTCGCTTATCTAAGCTATGACGGAAAATCCGCGCCCACGGCGGAAGATCAATATGCGAATCCCATCCTCCCCGGCTTCCACCCCGATCCTTCCATCGTGAAAGTCGGGAAGGACTTCTACCTTGTGACGTCGACCTTCTCGTGGTTCCCCGGCCTGCCTGTGTTCCACAGCCGCGATCTGGTGAACTGGACACTGATCGGTAACGCTATCGACAGGCCCGGAATGGTTGATATGGCCGACCGGACCCTGACCGGCGACGGGTTATATGCGCCCGCCATCACCTGGCATGACGGGACCTTCTATATCCTCAACACATGCGTCCGCTGCGGGGGCAATTTCCTGGTTACGGCCAATGATCCGGCCGGCCCGTGGTCGGACCCGGTCCCGCTCGATTTCGACGGAATCGATCCGTCATTGTTCGTGGACGCAGACGGGCAAGGGTGGATCACCTATAATGACGCCCCGCAGGGACAGCCGCGTTATGACGGACATCGCGCGATCTGGATCAGGCAATTCGATCTCGCCACCCGGCAACTGGATGGCGAGCCGGTGCTGCTGGTGGATGGCGGCGTGGCGCCAGCGGATAATCCTGTCTGGGCGGAGGGGCCGCATATCTACAGGCTGGGCGAATTTTATTATCTGCTGGCGGCCGAAGGGGGAACCGCGGACCAGCATTCGCAGACCATCTATCGCAGCCGCTCGATCACCGGCCCTTATGAACCGGGCCCGATAAATCCGATCCTGACCCAGCGCGATCTCGACCCGTCGCGCCCCGACCGTGTCGAGGCGACAGGCCATGCCGATTTCGTGCAACTTGACGATGGAAGCTGGTGGGGTGTGTTCCTGGGCACGCGCCCGTTCAGCGGGCAGGACACGCTGCTGGGGCGCGAGACCTTTCTCCTGCCGGTCGAATGGAACGATGGCTGGCCGCTGTTCCTGGAACGGGGACAGGCAGTGCCGCTTGTGGCCAGACGGCCCGACCTGCCCCTTGCGCCCGGCACGGACTTCTCATCGTGGCGGGAGGAATTCGATCAAGCTGAACTCGGCCCCCAATGGTTGCGGATCCGCGGCATACCGAAAGTTCCCGGCATGAAAATGGCCGATGGCGCGCTGAAACTGATGCCGGGCAAGGCGGCCCTTTCACAAGTGGCCATGCCCGCTTTCATCGGCCGGCGATTGCGCCATCGGCACGCCAGTTTCCAGACGGCTGTGGATTTCGTTCCTGCCCAGCCGGGCGATTTTGCCGGGCTTTCCGCCGTCGCGAGCGAGGATGCGTTTGTATCTTTCGGATTGCTCGGAACGGAAAAGGGGCCGATTTTGGCGGTGATGCGGCGCGAAGGCACGTCCGCCCCTGCCAATGGGGAGGCCATCGCCATCCACCAATGGCCGGGCGGCGAAGTCGAACTGCGCGCCGAGTTTGAAGCGGGCGAGGCGCGTTTCAGCTATCGCAAACCCGGAACGGGGGAGTGGCGCGTTCTGGCGGATGAAGTGGACGTATCGCACATGGCGTCAGTCCGCACGAACCTGTTCACCGGCGTGGTAGTCGGGCCCTATGCCTATGACGCACGCTGATCTTGCGAACTGCCGGGATGGCCAGATCCCGGCAGTTTTGGGATGCGGCGTGCAGGCCTGCCTAAGCCGGCTCGGCCGTCGAATTCCCGCCATAGGCGGCGGTCGGGCGTGAGCCCCAGAGCGCATAATAGATGATGTAGACTTCGCAGGCGACGGTCAGCCAGAAACTGTTCTGCAAGCCATAAAGATCCGCCAGCCAGCCTTGCACGACAACCAGTGCCCCGCCTGCAATGGCAGTAATCAGCAGGCCCGATCCTTCCTCCGTCAGTGGACCCAGCCCCTTGATGCCCATGGCGAAAATGGCCGGAAACATGATGGAATGGCCAAGGCCCACCAGAATCAGACACCACATGGCAACCGGCCCTTCCAGCGTTGCTGCGCCAACCATCACCACCAGGGCGAACAGGGCGAAAGCCGCCAGCGTCTTGTCGGCGGGAAATCTGCGCATGATGAAACTGCCCGCAAAGCGCCCCACCATCATGCCGCCCCACAGCAGCACCAGGTAATTTGCCGCCTGTGCGGGGGTGATGCCCGCGATTTCGGGCAGGATGGCAAAATTGATGAACAGATTGGCGACCCCGATTTCGGCAATGAGGTAGATGAAGATCGCCGGCACGCCGAGCACCAGGTTGCGGTGCTTCCATAGCGACAGCTTCTTGCGCTCCTCCTTCGCCACGCGGCTGGTGGCGGAACCCAGAGCGGGAAGGTTGGATCGCCACAGGACGACTGCAATGACCAGCAGCACCACGGCCACCAGCAGATATGGAAGCTGCGTCGCCTGGGCGTCCGCCAGCCTTTCCGCCTCGGTAAGGCGCGTGCCATCCAGCGACGTTCCGCCAATCGTGCGGCTGAGGATCAGATAGCCGCCGAAATAGGGCGCGAGGAACGTGCCGAAACTGTTGAATGCCTGCACCAGCGTCAAACGGCTTTCGCTACTTTCCGCCGGACCGATCACCGCAACATAGGGATTGGCCGCGACTTGCAGCAGGGTGATCCCGCTGGCGATGACGAACAATGCGAACAGGGTGACGCCGTAGGACGGGATCTGCGCCGCGGGAACCATGCCCAGCGCCCCCGCCGCCATGGCGCACAGACCGATGATTATCGCCTTCTTGTAGCCTGTGCGCTCTATCAGGAAAGCGCTCGGCATACCCATCACGCCATAGGCGATGAACCACACGCTCTCGATCAGCGTAGTCTGGGTATAGTTGAGTTCGAACACGCTCCTGAGATGCGGCAGCAACGTGTTGTTGATGACAGTGATGAAGCCCCACATGAAAAACAGCGAGGCGAGCAGCGCAAGCGCCGGCCTGTAATCGAAACTGGTATCCGAAGGGCGCGTATCGCCCTGTGTAGCCGGCGTTATCGCCATTGCTCACCTCCCCCACTTGCGCAGCCTCTATTTGTCGGACTATTGGACGGCAGGGGGACCGTCAAGCAGCACGTTACCTTGTACTGACCGCATTCGGGGAATGATCTTGAACAAAACACTGCGCAGCCGGGCCTGGTTCGACAATCCCGACAATATCGACATGACCGCGCTCTATCTGGAGCGTTACCTCAATTTCGGGCTGAGCCTTGAGGAATTGCGCAGTGGCAAGCCGATCATCGGCATCGCGCAGAGTGGCAGCGACCTGAGCCCGTGCAATCGCCACCACATCGTTTTGGCGGAAAGAGTGCGCGAAGGCATACGCGAAGCTGGCGGCATTGCGCTGGAATTCCCCGTCCATCCTATCCAGGAAACCGGCAAGCGGCCCACGGCAGGCCTGGACCGGAACCTGGCCTATATCGGCCTGGTGGAGCTGCTATACGGTTACCCGATCGATGCGGTGGTGCTGACGACCGGGTGCGACAAGACAACGCCGGCAAGCCTGATGGCAGCCGCAACTGTCGACATTCCCGCCATTGCCCTGTCGGTCGGGCCGATGCTGAACGGCTGGCACAAGGGGCAGCGGACGGGCTCCGGCACGATCGTGTGGAAAGCGCGCGAAATGCTGGCGGAAGGCACGATCGATGACGAGGAATTCATCCGCCTAGTAGCGAGCAGTGCCCCCTCCACCGGCTATTGCAATACCATGGGCACGGCCACCACGATGAACTCGCTGGCCGAAGCGCTCGGCATGATGCTTCCCGGAACGGCCACCATTCCCGCGCCCCACCGCGACCGGCAGGAAGCCGCCTATCGGACAGGCAAGCGCATTGTCGAAATGGTGGCAGAGGATCTGAAACCTTCGGACATCATGACCCGCGACAGCTTTCTCAACGCAATTGCGGTCAATTCGGCGATTGGCGGTTCAACCAACGCGCCGATCCACCTGGCGGCGCTCGCCCGGCATCTGGGTGTGGAGCTGCATTTGTCCGACTGGCAGAAGCATGGCCACGACATTCCGCTGCTGGTCAATCTGCAACCGGCGGGCGAGTTCCTGGGGGAAGATTTCCATCGCGCGGGCGGAGTGCCCGCAGTGACCGGCGAACTCATCCGCCAGGGCCTGATCCGCGAAACCGCGATGACGGTGAACGGGCGCAGCATCGGCGATAATTGCCGCGAATGCGCATCGCTGGATCCGCAGGTCATCCGTCCTTTCGATGACCCGTTGATGCCGAAGGCGGGTTTCATCGTCCTGTCCGGCAATCTGTTCGACGCGGCCATCATGAAGACAAGCGTGATTGGCGAGGAATTCTGCGCACGTTACCTGTCCGACCCCGAAGATCCCGACGCTTTCGAAGGCCCCGTCATCGTGTTTGACGGCCCGGAAGACTACCATCGCCGGATAGACGATCCCGCACTCGGCATTACCGACCGGCATATGCTGATCATGCGCGGTGCAGGGCCGGTCGGCTATCCGGGAGCGGCGGAAGTCGTAAACATGCGGCCGCCTGCCTACCTGCTTTCACAGGGGGTCCACGCCCTTCCCTGCGTCGGTGACGGGCGGCAGTCCGGCACCTCCGCCAGCCCCTCCATCCTCAATGCCGCGCCCGAAGCCGCGGTGGGCGGACCTTTGGCCCTGGTACAGACCGGCGACAGATTGCGCATCGACCTTGGGAAAGGCCGGGTCGATCTTCTGGTGGAGGAGGGCGAACTGGCGCGCCGGCGCGCCGCGCTGGATGCAGAGGGCGGATATCCCTTCCCGCCTTCGCAAACGCCCTGGCAGGAAATACAGCGCGCCCTGGTGGGCCAGATGGACAGCGGAGCGATCCTGGAAGGCAGCGAGAAATATCAGCGCATCGCGAAAACTATGGGTCTGCCCCGCAACAATCACTGAAACATCCCTATCAGGAATGCGCGGGACACCGCCGGGATAGCTTTGCACTTGTCGGAGTAATGTGCGGGAAATCTTGCCGTTTCAGCATGTGCCGCGCAGGCGATGCCGGCGATCCGAAGATCGCGGCATGGCCCCGTTTCGCGCGGGCTATTCCGTGTGTGGATTGCCTGTCGGCTGCTGAACCCTGGCTATGCGCAAGGGCCTGATATCTCCGGCCCGGTCCGGCCAATCGATCGAAGCGCCCTCTTTCATGCCGATAAGACCGGCGCCGACAAGCGTCAGCACGGAAATCCGGTTCCGCTCCAGATCCGCATCGCGCGGCCAGACCAGTTCCACCGTGCGGCGGTTGCCAGAGCGTTCATCAATGAACTCCACCTCGGAATTCATGGTCACGACATCGGCAGGAATATCGGCCGCGGCGTGAAGATTCGCCCGGTCCAGCTCTTCACATAGCCTGGCGGCAACATCCGGGCTCCGCGCCCGGACATTCAACGCCAGCTCATAAAGTGCGTCGGCTTCGGTATCTATTACGTGCAGGGGCGGCTGTGCGCCGTTCTTGGATACAGTCATTTCGGGAACTCTCGCTTGTGCAACCTGGCTGAAAACGTCCGGGAGCCTCGCCCCGGGCCGATTACGGCCGTTGAGACGAGGCAACCGCCCGTGCGGGCAGCTGACCAGCGTGAGCGAAATGTCGCGCAAGGGATCGCGAAGGGACCATGCGAAGTATGTGGGGGCGAATTGCCACCTCGTCAATTCTCGAAGCTGGCCGCCCTCCCGCCGCTGACAGAAAGGCCTGATCGCTATTGCTGAAGGGGGACTTTGCGCGGCCGGATCAGGCGATAAATCTGGTGGCGGTCAATACCCTGCTTCCACCGCGATGCGGATGGCATCGGCCGTGGTCTGCACGCCAAGTGTGCGCAGCAATGCGGAACGGTGCATCTTGATGGTCCGCTCCGCCAGGCCCAGATCGAAGGCAATCTGCTTGTTCAGCTTCCCGCGCGCCATATTGATCAGGACTTCGCGCTGGCGGGGCGACAGATTGTTCATCAGCCGATGTGCGGCGGACCTGCGGGCATCATTGCCCCGCGGCTGGTTCGCGGCGATTTCGATCTGCGAGCCCAGGAAATATTCCGCTTCCCCATTTTCGGACATGACCGGAGCAACCATCACGGCATTACGAAAGGGATCGCCGTTTTTCCTGTAGTTGGTAATTTCGACCATCACCGGCTGGCACAGGCGGATGCCGGTGCGCAGCGTTTCAGTCAGCCAGGGTTCGGTATCCGGGCCGGTCAGAAAGCGACAATTCCGGCCCAGGATTTCCGCACGATGATAGCCGGTAAGGGCGGCAAAGGCATCGTTGCACGCAATGATCGGGTTGTCGGGCAAGCGCGGATTACTGACGACTGCCGGCACCGAACTTGAGGCGATTAGCGCATCAGGATCCATTCCGGCGATGATAGTTAATCGCCGGCCGAAGTCCACGGGGCCGCAATAAATTGACGGGTGGCCGCAGCCACCCGTCGGGTTTCATGGTCCGGTTCGTCCTAGAGCGAGAAGCGCACCCCCGCAGCCAGTGCGGAGCCACCGGATTCCACGCCCAGCGTAGCCGGAAGCAGAGTCAGCTCTATATCGGCCCGGTCGAAGCTCTCACGATAGGTATATTGCAGGAAGATCTCCGCCGATTCGGAAACGCTGACATTGGCGCCTGCCATCAGCTGCCAGGCGAAGCCGCTATCCTTGTCATCGGCAACCAGAACGCCGGACGGGCGGAAGACCACGTCCACCTGCTGATAGCCAATGCCGGCACCCACGAAGGGCGAAATTCCGCCCCCGACATTGAAATCATAGAAGCCATTCACGAACGCGCCGAGCGTTTTCACCCGGCCCTGCCCATCGGCAATGACCGCACCCACAGTCGGATTGGCCGCACCGGGCGCGCCGCGGGTCAGAACGGCAACGTCGACACCGTCGATCACCGCACCTCCGGCCGCCAGGCCGGAATGGGTATCGACGTCAGCAGACGTATAGGACAGGTCGAGTTCCGTCCGCAGGCCATTCGAATACCTCATGCCGATCTGGCCGGAGATCGCATATCCGGTATCGAATTCGGTCTTCCATTCCAGCGAAGTGTCAGCCGGAATGGCGCCCCAATCCGGGGTTGCGGGCACAGTCACATCGAAGGCGCCCTCGTTCATGGAATCGCCAGGCAGGGCAACGCCGCCGCTGATTGCCACATAGGGTTCCGCGGCAAATGCACTTGCAGGCGCTGCAAGGGCAACAAACGACGCGATTAGAGCTGTTTTGCGCATTTCTGTCTCCAGAAGGATAATGGCGGTATCAAAAACACCGCCTCCTTCCGGCAATGGACAGCGAATACCAACCTGACCTTTGGGGCAGAATGGGACCGGTCCGAGGGCAATGGTGCCGCTATGGCGTTCAATGCGATCAGTGGAAGTCCCGTGATTTCGGGATGATGCGTACATTGCGCGGATGATGCGCGCGGGACGGATCGGGGTGGGGTGGCATGTCGGCAGACACCGCCTCCGGCTCGTTCAGGCGATCAAGCAGGGCCGTGCGATCAACGATACGGCCCGCCACGAGGTGGAGAACGCCTTCCTCGCTCTTTTGCACCTGCCCATGCACTTCCATCAGGCGCGAGGCCATGAGCGGGAGGCGATAACGTTCAAACAGCCGCGCCCAGAGCAATATGTTCACAACTCCGGTCTCATCCTCCAGCGTTGCAAAAATGGCATTGCCCTTGCCTGGTCGTTGGCGAACCAGCACCACGCCCGCAACCTTCGCCCGCCGGCCATCAGGCACGGCGAGCAGTTCCGCACTGGATAAAATGCCCTCTGCACGCAGTGTTTCGCGCAGGAAATGCAGCGGGTGTTCTTTCAGTGAAAGCCGGGTCATCTGATAATCGGACACGACCTCTTCCGATAGCGGCATGTCGGGAAGTGCTGAATCGCGTTCATCCGCGAGTTCGCGCGCCTTGGCAGCAGCGAAGAGAGGAAGTTCGGAAGCGCCGGGCATCCGCCGCACTTCCCATGCCGCCGGCCTGCGCGTGAGGCCAAGCGACCGACAGGCATCGGCATCCGCCAACAGCCTGAGCGCGCGCGCCGGAAGCGGCAGCATACGGTCCCCGGCGCCATCACCCGCCTGCAATATGCGCACGCGGCGGCCCAGTTCCTCAATGCTGGAATACGCTCCGTTGGCGCGGCGTTCTGCCGCGATGGCGTGGCCCCAGCGTTCCTGAAACCCGTCAATCTGGCGGAAGCCAAGGCGCAGTGCATATCCCCTGTCCTGCCGATGGGAATTCACATTCCAGTCCCAGCGTTGATGCACCTCGCCATCGGTCGCACCCGCTTCCAGGCTGTTGTCCCAATCGCTGTGATTGATGTCTACCGCGTTCACTTTGACACCGTGTTCGCGCGCATCGCGCACGATCTGCGCCGGGGCATAAAAGCCCATGGGCTGCGAATTGAGCAGCACGGCGGCGAACACCGCCGGATGCGTACATTTGAGCCACGCGGAAACATAGACCAGCAGCGCGAAGGAAATAGCGTGGCTTTCAGGAAAGCCGTAACTGCCGAAACCCTTGATCTGGTTATAGCAACGCTGTGCGAAATCCCGCTGATAGCCGCGCGCGGCCATCCCCTCGACCATCTTGTCTTCGAAATTGTTGATGGTGCCCACGTTACGGAAGGTCGCCATCGCGCGGCGGAGCTGGTTCGCCTCGTCAGGCGTGAAACCGGCCGCAATGATCGCGAGTTTCATCGCCTGCTCCTGAAAGAGCGGCACGCCATATGTATCGCCCAGAACCCCACGCAGTTCGTCCGGGTCATGCGGCGGCGCTGGAGAGGGAAATTCTACAGCTTCCTTCCCTGCCCGCCGTTTCAGATAGGGATGCACCATGTCGCCTTCGATCGGGCCGGGCCTCACGATCGCCACCTGCACGGCAAGGTCATAGAATTTCCGGGGCTTGAGGCGCGGAAGCATGTTGATCTGGGCGCGGCTTTCCACCTGGAATACGCCGACGCTGTCGCCATTGCAGAGCATGTCATACACCGCCGGCACTTCCTGGGGCACTGTGGCGAGATTGAAATCGCCAAACCCGTGGACATGCATCATCTCGAATGCCTTGCGTATGCAACTCAGCATGCCGAGCGCCAGCACATCGACCTTCATCAGGCCAAGCGTGTCGATGTCGTCCTTGTCCCATTCGATGAAAGTGCGGTTTTCCATCGCGGCATTGTGGATCGGCACAAGCTCGTCGAGCCGCCCCTGGGTCAGCACGAAACCACCGACATGCTGGGAGAGATGGCGGGGGGTGTCGAGCAATTGGCCAACGATCCATCTCAACCGTGCAAGTTCGGGTGCATCCGGATCGAACCCGGCATTGGCGATGCGCTGTGCTTCCATGGAACCGGCATGGCTCCCCCAGACGGTGCTGGTCAGCCGACTTGTTACATCTTCGGAAAGGCCGAGCACCTTCCCCACCTCGCGAACCGCGCTTCTCGGACGATAATGGATCACGGTAGCGGCAATGCCGGCGCGGCTGCGGCCATAACGCTCATAGATATGCTGGATCACCTCTTCGCGGCGTTCATGCTCGAAATCGACATCTATGTCGGGCGGCTCGTCCCGCTCAGCCGAAACGAAGCGGGAGAAGAGGAGGTTGAATCTGGCCGGATCGACCGAGGTAATTCCCAGGAAATAACAGACTGCCGAATTTGCGGCCGATCCCCGTCCCTGACACAGGATTGGCGGATCGAGCGATCGGGCAAACTGCACCAGTTCGTACACGGTGAGGAAATAGCAGGCATAGCGCCGCTTGCGGATCAGCCGGAATTCAGTGCGGAGCATGTTGCGAATCCGGCGCGGGATACCGTTCGGATAGGCCCTCTCCGCCGCCTGCATGGTAATGTGCTTGAGCCAGGGCATGGGCTTCCAGCCCTTCGGGACCGGCTCATGCGGATATTCGTATCGCAATTGGTCGAGCGTGAAATCGATGCGGGAGAGAATATCGGCGGATTCCGTCAGCGCTTGCGCCCTGGCATGGAACAACCGCGCCATGTCGGCCGGGGATTCCAGGTGCCGTTCGGCATTGGCGAGAAGACGTGCGCCAGCCTGAGCGAGGCTGACGCCCTCCCGGATGCAGGTGATGACATCATGGAGCGGCCGCTGTTCAGGGGTCGCATACAATGCGTCGCAAGTGGCGAGCAGCGGAATGCCGGTGCGTTCCGACAGCGCCTGAAGACGCGCAAGGCGGCGCTGATCGTCGCCGCACCGCGCCATGTTGGCGGCGATCCATAATGGCGCATGCCGGGCGAGACGACGCAACAGGAATTCATGCGTTTCGTCAGCCACGGCGATGAGCAACAATCCATCGGCATGTTCGACAAGATCGGCAAGGTAGATCGTGCAATCACCCTTTTCTGAGCGACGATTCCCCAAGGTGAGCAATCGGGTAAGACGCCCCCAGCCCGCCCGGTTCATCGGATAGGCGACGATGTCCGGCGTGCCATCTGCGAAGACCAGCCGCGCACCGACGACGAGACGAAAGTCAAACCTGGCAAGAGCTTCGGGATCCAGCGTAGCGCGAAAATCCCTCAAGGCGGCATAGGCGCGCACCACGCCCGCCACCGTATTGCGATCGGCAATACCGATTCCTTTGTGACCAAGCGCGATGGCTTTCCTCACCATGTCCGCAGGATGCGAGGCTCCGTGCAGGAAAGAATAGTTCGTGGCCGCGATCAATTCGGCGAAATATGGCGCGGCAGGCGGTGCATTCATGCGAACAGCCCATGAATGTACCAGGCCGGATTGCCCGTTTCGCGCTCGTAAAGACCATGGCGGAACAGCCAGAAACGGCGACCGCGCGCGTCCTCCACCCGGAAATAATCCCGCGTAAGCAAGGGGCGGCGGGGAGGCGGCAAATGCTTTTCGCCCTCATCTTTGCCGGCGCGTTTTCGCACGACGCCAGCTTCAGGCTCGGGCAGGCGTTCAATCGGTACGCGCCACCATTCTCCAGCAATACGCTCCGGGCCTTCAAAGCGCTTCACTTCATGCAGCGTGCTGCGCCAGCGAAAGCTCCGGGGCGGGCCATCAGGTACTTCTGCCAGCACCTCTACCGGCTGAGGCGGATCGAACAGATGTAGCGGGCGCAGAGGTGGCTCGCCCCTGGGTGGCACTGGCCAAGGGACAGGATCGCTTCTCTCGACCGCCGGCAGGGTAAATGCCTGTTGCTCGGGAACATGCGTGTCCCGCCGGGCAAAACGGCGTATGCGATCGCGTCCCAGCCGGCTACTCAGCCGATCGATCAGCGCAGCCATCGCCTCCTCACTTATCCCTCCCCCTTCCAGCCCAAGCTGCAACGATCCAAGAGGTTCGGTGGTCGGCACCGCCAACCGTACAAGATCGAAGCCAAAACCGGGATCAATCGGGTCGGCAAGCGTGTCGATACGTTCACGGAACAACCGGCCGGTGATGGCAGGGTCGCGGGTAGGCTGCCCGGTCTCGATCATTATTTCACGCACCGCGCCATCGCTACGATAGAGGCGCGCGACGAATTGCCGCCCGCCCTCGTGGCGTTCCTCCAGCATACCGGCCGCCTCCCCCACGAGGCCATCAAGCACCGCCAGCACATCCTCAATACGCGCGATGGGTTCGGCAAAGCGTCGTTCGAAAATCAATACGGGAGGCGCCCGACGGGGGGAGATGCGGCTGTCCGTATGGCCCAGCAGCCGGTCCAGCCTTGCCATCATTTCCGTTCCGAACCGCGCGGCGAGCGGGGCCGAAGGACGAGCAGCGAGATCGCCCAGGGTTTTCAACCCCGCATATCGCAGCGCTCTCTCCGTCTCCTCCTCCAGCCGCAGTGCGGCAATGGAAAGACGGCGCACCGCCTGACGCTCATCAGCTGCCGGCACGGTCTGAAAACGGGCCAGCGCCTGCGCGGCTTCGGGCGTTCCGGCAAAGGCATGGCGCAGGCCCAGCCCGGCGGCTGCGCAACATCGCTCGATCTCCAGCGCCAGCGCGGCCTCACCGCCGGCCAGATGCGCGCAGCCGGTGATGTCGAGCGTTATTCCGTCCGGCGGATCAAGCTCGACCATCGGCGTCCAGCGATCGCAACCATCGGCGATACGTTCCAGCCAGAGCCGATCGGCATGGGGATCATATTCGATCGCAACCAATTCAGGGATGCGTGCACGCGCATCGGCCAGCGTCAGACCGGGAGCGAGACCAAGGCGCTGCGCTTGCGCATCGAGGGCTGCGATACGTACCGCACCGCCATGCTTCTCGACAAAGACAGTCGGTGTATCAGCCGGCTTGCCGCCATGCGTCCTGCACCAGCGATCGGCCGGGAGTTGTGGAAACCACAGCGCCAGATAGCGTCGCGTCGCCAAAGCAGGCTCGGTCACGATCCCACTCCAGATGCCAGCATCCGCCATCTGGGCGGCCGCGCTGACGCAACAATTTGACGTTGAAGGCGGGTCGGCCGGGCGCTTCGGCCTCCAGGGCCACAGAAGGCGCTGCGCTTACGCTCCAGCGTGTCTGCGCAGCGCTGGGGCCGGGTTCTGCCTCGATCCGCAGCAGCAAGGGAGTGACGCCCGATGCTTCGGCCGCCAGCGCCAGACGCCGGCTTGCAGTCAGGTCGAGCGCGCGCGGACGGCGCCACAACTCGATCACTACCGCACCGATGGATGCACAACGCACCACATCGACTGCTGCACGCAGCAACGCCACCGGATCGGGCAACATGATCAGCACCATTCGCCGCGGATCGATTCCGATCTCGGTCAATCCTGGCGCATGCAGTAATCCCTGTCGCCTCGCGGCCCTCTCCTCGCGCAGCCAGAACAGGGGCGCCCCCTCCTGACTTGCCAGGCAAGCCAGCATTGCCGCGAAGCCTGCCGCACTGCTGTTGTCGGCCAGCTCCCTTGCGAACACCTCGTGCAATCGCCCACGAGCCAGACCGCCGCCGATTGCGGCATCCAGCCCGGCATATCCAAGAGGCGCTGAAGACCTCCCGGTCTTTTGATTCTCGATCCGAGCGATTTTCCTTTTCACAGCGCATAACGCACTCACCGACTCGACTGGACAAATGTTCGTCATTTGTTCCAATCGACCATCGGGCAAGGAAAAGTCAAGTTACGCGCTCATGCATCTGCGCCCAGCAACCTCCTCGAGATCGCTGCGAACCTGCAACTGGCTTGAATCAGCCAGAATTCTTTTTTGCCAGAAACTGGCGCACCCGACAGGATTCGAACCTGTGACCTCTGCCTTCGGAGGGCAGCGCTCTATCCAGCTGAGCTACGGGTGCGTGGTAGGGCCGGTTAGCAATGCCGGACGGGCGCGCCAAGCATTAATGCATGGCGCGCCTTGCAGAACTCAAACTCGGATCATTCCTGGCCGGGCAATTGCGTCAGCTGCGTGCCATCCGTCTTGGTCACGGTGACATTGAAACCGCCGCGCCGGCCATCGCGCAGTTTGTAATAGGTGAGGTCGATCTTGTCCCCTGGCTTGAGCGAGCGTTTCGACCAGCCCGCGCGAGACAGGTGGTTGGGACTCATCCCCTCGAACGCCCAGCGCTTGCCATCGGCATCGCGGACATAAATGAAGGTGTGCGGATTGGTCCATTCCCACCGTTCCACCGTCACATTCTTCATTGCGGTGGATGTCCCCCATTCAAACATCGCCGTGGAATGATGGGCGGAGCCAGGCGTGGCGACGGCGGCAAGGCCGGCCAGCGCAGCGGCGGCAAGGGCAAGTCTGGTCTTCCTGACTATCATGTCTTTCGCTCTCCCAATGTCCCCGGCCGTTCAACCAGAGGACCGTCCAGAGTCATTGTGCCAGCAAAAGCTTGACTTAATCAACCCGCTGATTGATTCCTTCATTCGAAGCCCGCAACAACAGGGGCTAACGACAAGAATGAAGCCGGAGGGGTAGAATGCAGTCATGGACGATCTGGGCCCGCGCACTGGCGGGGGCTGGGGCGCTGGCAATGGCAACCGCAGGTGCGGCGCAGGAAAAGGAAATCCCCCGGGCCGATGGATATGCGGAGCTTGAGCGCCTTCCGGATTTTGGCGGCGTGTGGAACCCGGACTGGTCATTGCTGTTCGGCGCGAATGGCCGCCGCCCGACGGAACCTGAACTGACTCCGCCGGCGCAGGCGAAACTGGACGCCTTCCGCAAATATCAGGAAGAAAATGGCGTCGATCAGTCCAACCAGGTGCACTGCATCCCGCCGGGTATGCCCGGCATCATGCGCCAACCCTATCCCATTGAATTCCTGTTCTCTCCGGGCCGGGTGACCATCTTCACCGAAACATACAGCCAGGCGCGCCGCATCTACACCGACGGCAGGGAGTTGCCCGAAGATCCCGATTTCCTGTTCAATGGTAATTCCGTCGGACATTGGGAGGGCGATACGCTGATCGTGGACTCGATCGGGTTCAGCCCACTGGTCGATATCGCGGCCGGGATTCCCCATTCGGAAGAGATGCGCATTCAGGAAAAGATCTGGCTGGAAGAGCCTGATGTCCTGCGAATCGAAACCACCATCAGCGATCCCCAAGTGCTGACCAAACCGCTGGTGCAACAGCTTGCATTCAAGCGTCAGCCCGATTGGGACATCCGCGAATATGTCTGCGCGGAAAACAACCGCCTGGTCTCGGAAGATGGCGGCGCGAATATTGACCTGAAGCTGGATGAAGAGGATGATCCGTTCGGTCCGCTGCCGGAGGATTAAGGCATGGTCCGGGTCCACTAACGGATTCGCAAGACGGCCGCTCTAGAGAGGCGGCATGAACGCCCTCTCGCCATCATTCCGTGCCGGCAAATCCGCTGACAGGCCGGACCCTGCGCCCGACGTGATCGGCATGAAATGGGCCGCCCTGGCGGAAGCGGCCAATATCGTCGCCGATCTGGCAGGGATCGAGACGGAAATCCCGCTGCAGGAAATGCAGGACATGGCCGCGCTCAACCGCCGGGCGGAAGGGTGGCGCCGCCAACGCGCCGAACGCTGCATTGCCGATCTGACGGCTGCGATGGAACCGGGTATCACCGCCTTGCTGGCAATTCAGCAGAAGGGCAACGATCCCCGGCCCGCAGCCAATGCATTGTGGCGCGAATTCAGCGTTGCGCGTGAAACGCTACTGTCCCTGCTGCCTCCGAACCGGCGGCAGCGCCCGCGTTGACGGGTATGTAGCGAATCAGATCGCGCGATCGCCCGCTTCGCCAACGGATTCGATATCCCGGCCGAGGCCCTTGACCGTGTTGCAGGCCGAAAGGGTGACTGCCGCCAGCACAAGCGCTGCAAGGGCAATGGATTTACGCGACATCGTATCGGGCTCCTGAATTTGGGTTCGATTGCATTATTGCGCAATCGCGCACAGGCAAGCCTTTAAAGCAGGCTTTCTGAAGCTGCGGCAACTTGACGATGTTCCTTTTTCGTTCCAACCTTGCCGCATGACCGAATCGGATGTGATCGCCCAGGAACGGGGCCTCGGCCAAGAGGACCGGCGTTCTGCCGCCGTGGCGCGTGGCATTTGCCGGCTTTTTGCCCGCAACGATGTCTGGATGCTGTCGGAAATGCCGCTTCGCAATGGGCGCCGTGCAGATCTGATGGGCATCGATCCAAAGGGCCGGATCGTGATTGTCGAAATCAAGACGGCACGGTCGGATTTGCTGGGCGATGGGAAATGGCCCGATTATCTCGACTTCTGCGATCGTTTCTATTGGGGCCTGCCGCCGGAACTGGACCGCGCCTGTCTGGACGGGCAGGATTTCCGGCCGGATTGCTGCGGCGTGATCGTCGCCGATGAATATGACGCGGAAATCGTGCGGCCAGCCCCCAGCCAGCCGCTGGCAGCGGCACGGCGCAAGGTGGAGGTGGAACGGCTGGCCCGTGCAGCCTTGAGGCGGCGGCTCTCCGCAATCGATCCTGTCTGCATGGAATGGGCCCGCAACGCCTGAAGGGCTGGGCAGGGGCAGCCGCGAAGTGCATAAGGCGCCGCGATGCAGGCCGCTATCATCGTTTCGGCAATCGCCATGACGGCAATCGTCGCCCTGCGATATCTTGCGGCCAGCGGCGCCTTTGCCTTCGCGACGTCACGCACAAGGCCGGGGCTTTATGCCGGGCTGGGCCCGCAGATCCGGCGTGAAATCGGCTGGTCGCTGGCTTCGGCCGCGATCTATGGTGTGCCTGCCGGTATTGTCGCATGGGGCTGGCAGGAACATGGCTGGACCCGGATCTATGCCGATTGGGGCGCCTATCCGTTGTGGTACATGCCGCTTTCGCTGTTTCTCTATCTCTTCCTGCATGACACATGGTTTTACTGGACGCACCGCCTGCTGCACCGGCCGCGCTGGTTCCGCGTGGCACATGCCGTCCACCATGCCAGCCGTCCGCCCACCGCCTGGGCTGCAATGAGTTTCCATCCCATCGAAGCCTTGACCGGGGCGATCGTCATCCCCGCACTGGTCTTTTTCGTCCCGATCCATGTCGCCATGCTGGGCCTGGTGCTGACCATCATGACGGTGATGGGCGTGACCAATCACATGGGGTGGGAAATGTTTCCCCGCGCGCTGGTTCATTCGCGGTTGGGAAACTGGCTGATAACGGCCAGTCACCACCAGCGCCATCATGATGAGTATCGATGCAATTACGGCCTGTATTTTCGTTTCTGGGATCGCCTGTGTGGAACCGATCGCGGCCTGGCAAAACCTCGCTGATCCTGCTGGCGGTGGCTCCGCTGCTGATCTCTGCCAGCCCGCCGATTCGGTCGGTGGAAGTGCAGATCGATCTCACGGGCCTGCGATCGGCAAAAGGCGTGGTGCTTGCCTGCATGACGTCACAGGCCAATCATTTCCCCCAATGCGATGATGATGATGAAGCCTACACGCTGGAAGCGCCGGCGAATCAGGCGCTGACGCTGACCTTCCGGGACGTTCAACCCGGCGATTACGCGATTTCCGTACTCCATGATGAAAACGACAATGGAAAAGTGGACCGCGTGCTGGGGATGATCCCGAAGGAAGGGTTCGGCTTTTCCAGGGATGCCAAGGTCAAGCTGGGCCCGCCCGACTTTCGCGATGCGGCCTTCACCGTTGGCAATGTGCCCGTTCGGCAGGCCATCCGCATGCGTTACATGCTCTGATGGCCGGGCAGATCCGCGGCTGCCGGCGTGACGTCAGCACTGGCTGCGGGAGCGGGACGGAAATGGCAAGCCAGCAAAGACTTTACGGTTAATTTACCACAAGGCGCAAAGATGCCCCTATGTATATGACTACAGGGGCGCTCCTCATGGACACGCTGCGCGGCAGATTCGACGATCTTACGGACACCGAAGCCGATTATGATTCGGCCGAGGATGATTTCGTAAGCGAGCCGCCGCCCGCCGCCATCGGCCAGGATGAACGCCGGATGCAGGTGCGCGCCTATAATCATTGGGCAAGCCTGCTGGAGGATCGCAACTTCCCCGCGATCGACGCGCTGGAGCCTTCCGAACTGCCCGATTTCGGCCCCTACAGCGTGCTGCTGGACTTTTCCGCGGGCGTCGAAGATCCGGGCATTTCCTATCTCGGGGACAAGCTGGCCGCGGAATGCGGCGTCAACCCGATGGAACTGCGCAGCCTTTCCGATGTGCCCGGCCGGTCGCTGCTTAGCCGGATTACCGATCATTACATGCAGATCATCGCCAATCAGGCACCGATCGGATTCGAGGCGGAATTCGTCAACCAGCGAGGCCACACGATCCTGTATCGCGGTATTCTGCTGCCCTATTCCAGCGACGACGATACGATCGACTTCATCTATGGTGTGATCAACTGGAAGGAACTGGCCGATCAGCAGGATTCGGACGAACTCCTGCTGGAAATCGACCAGGCGCTGGATGCCAGGCCTGAAAGCGCTCCGGGTCGGCCGAAGGATAATGCCCTGACCGATTGGGCCGATGGTCCGGGATCGGAACCTGTGCCCGATCTCCCCTCCGCCAAGCCCGCACCGGCAGAGGAAGACCGGCTGCCGCGCCCCTCCTTCGGTCTGGATCTGGGATCGGCAGCCAGCGAAGCAGCCCGCCCCGCAGACCGGCAGCCGCTGGAACTGAACGAAGAATATTCCCTGCCTTCCGCCGCCACGATAGAGCCGGAAACACTGGCCGACTGGCTGGTACTGGCGCGCGACATGGCAGCCATCGCCCACACCAATGACGAACGGACCCGCCACGCGCTCTACGAAGCGATCGGCCGGGCCTATGATTTCTCGCTCGCCGCCGCACAGGCGCCGGATGAATTCGTCGAATTGCTGGAAGACGCCGGTATCGCAACGCAGAAGCGCGCGCCCATGACGCCGGTCGTGAAGCTGGTTTTCGGCGCCGATTACGACAAGACGCGCATTACGGAATATGCCACCGCGCTGAGCCATGCCCATCGCATCGACCTGCCGCGCGGTGCGCTGGCCGATTTCATCGGTGATGCGGAAGGCGGGTTGAAAGGCGTGGTCAGCACCGAACGCCGCCTGCGGCGCGAGGAAGCAGGCAAGCCTGCCAGCCCGGCGAAGAAGCCCAACAAGGCACTGACGAAGAAGCTGCGCAGCATCGAACCGGCGCAATTTTCCTCCATCCCGAACGAGGGCAGCGAATTCGGCCTGGTCGTGATTCGCCGGACCGGCACGGGCGAAGTCGTGATGCTGGGCGAAGTGCCCGAAGATGTCGCACTGGTCGAAAAAGCGGCCCGACGCCTGCTCGACTGATTTTTACGGTAGAGGGCACCCCTGCGCCATGATCGGGGCCAGGGCGTTGGGCGCCCCTCCCCGGTTTTCGGCCGCCAGGGCCAATGACCACCATGCTGGCGCAATCTGCCGGCTGTGAAGCGCCTGATCTTGAAGATCACGCCGGCTGGCTGACTTCAGTTCCCGTTCAGCCGGAAATAGGTTAGCCAGAAGGCCCATGGCCAAACTGTACCGCCCGTTTTCCAGCCTGTTCGCCTTTCTGGCGATGCTGATACTCGCGGCACAGCCTGCCGCCGCCCAATCCGTGTTGCGCGATGCGGAGACGGAGGCGCTGCTGCAGGAAATGGTCGATCCCCTGGCCGAAGCCGCGGGCCTGCAGAAGGGCGCGGTCGAAGTCGTGCTGCTGAACGATCCATCCATCAATGCCTTCGTGGCGGGTGGCCAGCGGATCTATGTCCATTCGGGCCTGATAAATGCCGCCGATACGGCGAACGAGGTGCAGGGCGTGCTGGCGCACGAACTTGGCCATATCGTGGGCGGCCACATCATCCGCTATTCCGAAGGTGCCGGGAAGGCGACCAAGATCACCGTCCTGTCCATGCTGGTGGGGCTTGCCGCCACGCTGGCGGGCGCGGGTGAAGCGGGCATGGGCGCCATGGCACTGGGCCAGCAGGCGGCGATGGGATCCTTCCTGCAGTTCACCCGGACACAGGAAGCCAGCGCCGATGCCGCCGGTGCCGATTTTCTTTCCACTGCCGGGATCACCGGAAAAGGTTCCATCGAGTTCTTCAAGAAACTGCAGAACCAGGAATTCCGCTATGGCTACAGCCAGAGCGACGAGGCAGGCTTTGCCCGCACCCACCCGCTGACCGGGGACCGTATTTCGCGCCTGGAAGGACAATACAGGCAGGATCCGGCCTGGAACAAGGAGCCCGATGCGGACCAGCAGCGCCGGTTCGAAGCGATCAAGGCCAAGCTCTATGGCTATCTGGCCACGCCGGCGCAGACGCTGAACTCCTATCCCGAATATATGACCAGCACCCCGGCCCGCTATGCCCGCGCCTATGCCTATCACAAGGAAGCGCGCATGGATGAAGCACTGGCCGAAACGGAAGCACTGATCGCACAGGATCCGGACAACCCCTATTTCCTCGAGCTGGAAGGGCAGGTGCTGCTGGAATCGGGCAAGCCCGAGGAAGCCCTGCCATCGCTGCGGCGGGCAACGCAATTGACGGGCAATTCCCCGCTGATCGCATCCACATTCGGCCATGCGCTGATCGCGACGGAAAATCCCGAACATTACGCGGAAGCCGAACGCGTCTTGAAAGCGGCCGTGGCGCGCGACCGGGAAATGCCATTCGCATGGTATCAGCTGGGCGTGGTCTATGCCGCCAATGGCGACTTGCCGCGCGCCCGGCTCGCCAGTGCGGAACAGCAAGTCATGACCGGCAAACCGCGAGAGGCGCTGCGCAGCGCGGAAGCGGCACAGCGCGGCCTGCCCGAAGGGTCATCCGACTGGATCCGGGCACAGGACGTCGCCTTGCAGGCACGGGCACAGCTTGAACGCGAAGAAGAGCGGCACTAGGCCCGGTTCATGCGCTTGCTTCTCACATCCATCATCGCCCTGGTCGCCGGTTTTGCCGGGGCTGCCCTCTGGGACTTCAGCGGCCTGCGCGCCGATCCGACGCGTGAATATCTGATGGCCCACCCGGAAGTGCTGCCCGAAGCCATGCAGGTATTGCAGCAGCGCGAACAGCAGGCCCGGATCGGCCCCTTGCGCGGTGAGCTGGAAACCCCCTTCCCCGGCGCCATTCTCGGCAATCCGGACGGCGATGTCACGCTGGTCGAATTCTCCGATTATGCGTGCACCTATTGCCGGCAGAGCCTGTCCGATGTGGAACAGCTGATAGCCGCCAATCCCGATCTCAAGGTGGTGATCCGCGAATATCCGATTTTGCGCCCTGAAAGCGTGGATGCCGCCCGCATGGCCCTGGCCGCGGCGGAGCAGGGAAAATATGCGGCCTTCCACGATGCGATGTTCCGCCTGGGTCCGCCCACGGATGAAACCATCGAAGCGGCAGCGAAAGACGCCAATCTCGATCTCGATCGCGCGCGCGCAGCCATCGCCACCGGCGCTTTCGACATGCACCTGCAGACAAATGCCGCGCTGGCCAGCCAGCTGGGCATTACCGGCACTCCCGGCTGGGTGATCGGCGACAGGGCCATGAATGGCGCGGTCGGCCGCGACCGGATCGGCGAAGCCATAGCGGAGGCGCGCGAGTCCTGAGCAGCTTCCTGTCTCTTTCGCGATTGGCGCACCGCAGGCCGCCCCCTCGCCAGGACGGCCCGCCGCCCACTCCGCCGGGCGGAATGCTGCCATTCCGGCCGACCCCGTTCTTCAAGGACAAGAACCGGGCCTTCTGGAACCTGCAATTCATCGGCTGGGGCGGCGCCGCCTTGCTGCGCGCGATGCAGGGCATCGCCAATGCGCAGGCCGGCAATTTCCTGATCATGGTGCTGATCGCAACCCTCACGGGTTTTTCGATCAGCCTGATCCTGTCCGTCGTCTATCGCGCCCTGTTCAATCGCCAGCCGCTGGTGACCTGGGGCCTGACCGCCATCGTCCTGGCGATCGCCGTGACGGTCTATGCACTGATCGACGGCTGGCTGGCCGGTGTCGTCTATGCCGACCGCGAAGCGACGCTGGCCCAGCGGTTCCTGATCTATTTCTATCTGGATCTGACCCTGCTGGGCGCCTGGTCGGCCCTTTATTACGCGATCAATTTCTTCCTCCAGGTGGAAGAACAGGCCGACAGGCTGGAAAGGCTGGAGGCACAGACCACGATCGCGCAGCTGGCCATGCTGCGATATCAGCTCAATCCGCATTTCCTGTTCAACACGCTGAATTCCATCAGCACGCTGGTGCTGCTGAAACAGACGGAACCGGCCAATGCAATGCTGACCCGCCTGTCCAGTTTCCTGCGGCACACGCTGGTTGCCCAGCCGGGCGGCCAGGTGACGGTGGCGCAGGAAGTGGAAACGCTGAAGCTCTATCTCGATATCGAACGGATGCGGTTTGAAGAGCGGCTGCGCACCGTGTTCAAGATCGATCCGGCGGCGGCAGATGCCTGCATCCCCTCGCTATTGCTGCAACCACTGGTCGAAAACGCGATCAAATATGGCGTTTCCCCGCAGGAGGAAGGCGCCCGGATCAGCCTGTCCGCGCAGAAAATCGGCAGCCGGCTGCGCATGACCGTTTCGGATACCGGCCCGGGCGTGCAGGCGCAGATGCTTGAACAGCGGACCCCGGATGCGCAACTTCTCGGGGATCGTTCGGTTTCCACGGGCGTTGGACTGGCCAATATACGTGATCGTCTGCAGCAGGCTTATGGCGAAGAACACCGCTTCGAAATCCAGACGCCGGCCGATGGCGGCTTTACCGTGATTATCGAGATACCCTTTGAAAAAGCGGAGTCTGACGAGCCGGAGGTCGCCCGGACGCCGACGCCGACAACACCCGCCTCCTCCCCCAATCCCGCATTGCGGGCAATCGGAACAAACGCATGACCATTCGAACCATCATCGTCGACGACGAAAAGCTCGCCATCCAGGGCCTGGAGCTGAGGCTGCAGGCCTTTCCGGACGTGGAAGTGATCGGAACTTGCGCCAATGGCCGCGAAGCGATCCGGGCCATCAAGACGGAAAAGCCCGATCTGGTCTTTCTGGACATCCAGATGCCCGGTTTCGACGGTTTTTCGGTGGTGAAAGGCGTTATGGAGATCGAACCCCCGCTCTTCGTGTTCGTTACCGCTTACCAGGAACATGCAATCCGCGCTTTCGAAGCGAATGCAGTCAATTACCTGATGAAGCCAGTGGACGAGGACAAGCTGGCCGACACGCTGGAACGCGTGCGCACGCGCCTGTCTGAAAAGCGATCTGTCGAAGAGGCGGAAAAGCTCAAGGATGTGCTGGCCGAAGTCGCGCCCGAAGCGATGGAAAACCTTCCCTCCGACGAGGAAGGCATGCTCCGCTACGAACGCATGATCAATGTGAAGGATCGCGGCCAGATTTTCCGTGTGGATGTGGACACGATCGAACATATCGAAGCCGCTGGCGACTATATGTGCATCTATACCGGCGACAATTCGCTGATCCTGCGCGAAACCATGAAGGATCTGGAACGGCGGCTGGACCCGCGCGTGTTCCAGCGCGTGCACCGTTCCACCATCGTCAACCTGGATCAGGTGCGCCAGGTCAGGCCGCATACCAATGGCGAATGCTTCCTGGTCCTGTCTTCCGGGGCGGAAGTGAAAGTCAGCCGATCCTATCGCGATGTGGTGGCGCGCTTCGTCCACTAAGGGCGAAGCGGCCGGCATCACGCTTGAGGACGGCGGAAAGATGGGCCAGAGGCCGGGGATGACCAAATTCACCCTGCCCGGCTTCGATCTGGACCATTTCGTGCGCGCCACGCTGGCTGAAGACCTTGGCGAAGGGCTGCCGGGCGGCGGGCATGACGTCACGGCAGAAAGCGTTATCCCTGCCGATGCGCGCTTTTCCGGGGTGATGGATAGCCGGGTGGCCGCGGTAGTCGCCGGCCTGCCGATTGCAGAGGCTTTCTTCCGCTCACTCGACCCCGACATGGAAATCGATCTTCTGGTCGGCGAAGGCGAACATGTCGAACCGGGAAGCGACCTGATGCGCCTGACCGGCAATGCCCGCGCCCTGCTGACAGCGGAACGCAGCGCGTTGAACACGGTGCAGCACCTGACCGGCATTGCGACCATGACGCGTCTCTATGTGGATGCGATGGGGGAAACGGACTGCGTGTTGCTGGATACGCGCAAGACCATTCCCGGCCTGCGCCACCTGGAAAAATATGCCACCCGCATGGGCGGCGCGCGCAACCACCGCATGGGCCTGTGGGATGCGGCCATGATCAAGGATAATCACATCCTTGTGGCCGGCAGTGTGGCAGAGGCGGTGCGGCGTGCGCGCGATGCCGGGGTGACGCAGATCATCTGCGAAGTGGACCGGATCGACCAGATAGAACCGGCACTGACGGCAGGCGCGAACCACATCCTGCTCGACAATATGAGCCCCCCGACCCTGCGCGAGGCGGTGGCCCTGATCGGTGGCCGTGCCGCGACCGAGGCATCTGGCGGCGTCACGCTGGAAACCATTGGCGATATTGCCGCGACCGGCGTGGATTATGTTTCGGTCGGCCGCCTGACCCAGAGCGCCCCCGCTGCCGATATCGGGCTGGATTTCACCCCGCTTTAGACAGCGCCCTCAGGATTGCGCTTCCCCTGTTCATCACGCAGAATGAAGCCTGATTGGCAGGAGGGGGAAGGACCGCATGCGGCCACAATCGATTATCATGTTCGAACGCCTGTTCCTGGGCTCTCTGGCGCTCAGCGTCATCAGCTTCTTCATGAGCTATGAGAGCATGACGAGGCAGATCGAAAACGAAGCCGCCCTGGCAGAACTGGGCATTGGCGGCGGTATCGTGATCGGATCTTTCCTGTTCAGCATGGCAGTCTATCTGCTGCTGTGGTTCCTGATCGCGCGGAAGGGTGTGGGGCTGGCGAAATGGGTGCTGGTCGTCCTGCTCGCCCTCAGCCTGATTTCGGTGCCGGGGATGCTGGCGGCGATCAACATCGTCAATATCATCGGCCTGATCGTCTATGCGCTGGAAGTGGCAGCCGTCATCTTCCTCTTCAAGGATGATGCGCGGGCGTGGTTCCAGGGCGGCGAACCGGCCAATCCCGACACGTTCGACTGACAATGCGCCGTGCGATTGCCGCATGCGCCGGGGCGATATTGTGCGTGCCCGGCATTGCCCATGCGCAATCCTATCAATGCCGCGTTCCGGACAAGCCGGTCAGCGTGCCCCGCGTGGAACAGGATGAACCCACGCGTGAAATGCCCGTCACCGGCTACACGCTCGCCCTGAGCTGGTCGCCCGAATATTGCCGCACCAGGCTGGATAGCCCCCGCGATGCGCGGCAATGTTCGGGCCGCGGCGGCCGGTTCGGCTTTGTCGTGCATGGATTATGGCCCGATGGAACGAATGGCTGGCCGCAATGGTGCCCGGTTCGCCTGGAACTGCCCGCGCGGGAGCTGGCGCGCAATCTATGCATGACGCCATCCGCCCGGCTGCTGGCGCAGGAATGGGTCAAGCATGGCAGCTGCATGTCCTTCCGCCCGCAGAGCTATTTCAAGATCACGCGGATTCTCTGGAACAGCCTGCGCTGGCCCGATTTCGATCGCCTGTCCCGCCGCGACGGGCTGACCGCCGGGGACATTCGCAAGACATTCGCCGATGCGAATCCGCATTGGGAGCCCGAACATGTTGGCGTGAAGCTGAATTCGCGCGGCTGGCTGGAGGAATTGCGGCTCTGCTATGGGGCGGACTTCCTGCCCGAAAGCTGCGATTCCAGGCGTTGGGGGCCGCGCGATTCGACCAGGGCGAAGATCTGGCGCGGGCTTTAGCCGATTCGCGGGATCAGCGGCGGGCGGCGAAGAATTGCCGCAACAATTCGCCTGCCTGCGATTCGCCCATTCCGGAATAGACTTCCGGCCGATGGAGGCATTGTTTCTGTTCGAACACGCGGGCGCCATGTTCCACCGCGCCGCCCTTGGGATCGGGCGCGGCGTAATATAGCCGCGCGATACGGGCATGGGCGATGGCCCCGGCGCACATGGCACAAGGTTCCAGCGTCACCCATAATTCGCAGCCTTCCAGCCGCTCGCTCCCCAGCTTTTCCGCTGCGCGGCGCAGGGCGAGTATTTCCGCATGGGCGGTCGGATCGGTCAATTCGCGCGGGGCATTATGGGCTTCGGCCAGTATTTCACCATCCTTGAGCACCACGGCCCCGATTGGCACTTCCCCCTGGCGCGCACCGTCGCGTGCCAGTTCAAGCGCGCGCGCCATGGGTGCGGGAAGGGGCCAGCTTGCCATGGTCCGGGCGCTAAACCAGCCCGGGGATTACGGCAATGGCGCCCGGATTGCTTGACGAGTGGCGCCCCCCCCGCTATGCGCGCCGCTTTCCGAACATCGGCACAATTTCGACAATCCGAGAGAACACCATGTCGCGTATCTGCGAACTGACCGGCAAGGGCCGCCAAATCGGCCACAATGTAAGCCACGCGAATAACAAGACGAAGCGCGTCTTCCTGCCTAACCTGCAGAACGTGACGCTGCTGAGCGAGAAGCTGGACCGCAGCTTCAAGTTCCGCGTGTCGACCCAGGGCCTGCGCTCTGTCGAACACAATGGCGGCCTGGACAACTGGCTGCTGAAGACTTCCGACACCAAGCTGAGCCCGCGCGCCCTGAAGGTGAAGCGCGAGCTGAAGAAGGCGCAGGTCGCGGCCTGATCTTGGCGGCGCCTCCGGGCGCCACTTCGCCATAAGGCGATGCAAGGGCGTGCGGCGTCAGCCGCGCGCCTTTTCGCGTGGATTCCATTCCAGTTGCAGCAGCAGGCTGCGCTGGAATTGTGACGTATTATCGTCGGATATCAGCCAGATCCGCACTGAACCGTCCGGCAGCGGCTCCACCGACAGGCCTTCGTAATTTTCGGGCGGAACAGCGCCGGATATTTCCAGCAATTGTTCGCCGCGCCATTCGCCCCCTTCGCGGATATCCGCAGGATCGGCTACCAGCAGCCTGCTGGCAAAGCCCGGGGGCAGGCCCCAGATGACCTTGCGCATCAGCACCAGCACCCGCGCATCAGGCAATTGGGCCATGTCCACCGGGCGGAATTCATCCGGGCGGTGAAAGCGGAAAGCCATGGGCTGCGCACCGTCGACCGGGTCGGAGGGATAGAGCAGACCCGGCGTGGAATTTTCAGTCCAGCCCGCATCCACTTCTGAAATCACGATGAAACGGCCGTCCGAAAGGCGCAGGATCGATTCGGGGCCGCCATTATCCGCCCAGTCCCGCATTTCCGCCGGATAGACATCCTCGAACCTTTCCAGATCGGGTTCATAACGCACAATCGCATTGGTGAATTCATAGCCGGCCCAGATGCGCCCGCTTTCCGGATCGCGCGTCAGCGATTCCAGATCGGACAAGCGCTTGTCGAATTCATTGGACTGGGCGAAGCGGCCGAACCGGACGCGGCACCCCGCTGTGCCGGGCGGAGAAAAGCGCAGGATACTGCCCCTGTCGCTGCCCGCCAGAAAACACCCGTCATCCAGCCGAATCAGTGCCGAATAGCCGCCAAAACGCGTGTCCGGGCTTTCCAATTCCCAGGCGCCGATAAAGCGCGCCGGCCCGATCTTGCCCTCTGGAATATCCAGCCGGGTCAGTACCAGCTTTTCGGAAAGATCCGTTTCCGAAATCGGCGATCGCCACCACGGCCCGCCCAATGCGAGCCCGGCCACGACCAGGATTATAAGGAAAAGCCGCCGCATGAAGTCACGCCGCTCGCCCGGCAGGCTGGCGCGGTCAAGCCCCGATCAGGGCATTAGCCCGGTCAGGAGCAGTGGATCGAGCCGCGCATCGCGCCATTTGATGCTCCAGTGCAGATGCGGCCCTGTTGCCCGACCGGAAGAGCCGATACGGCCCAGCAATTGGCCTTGCCTGACCCGCTGCCCCAATTTCACGTCGATTTCCGAACAATGGAGGAAGGCGCTGTTCAACCCGCCCCCGTGATCGATCATGATCAGGTGACCTTCCAGCGAAAATGGCTGTTCCGCCGCCAGCACCACTACGCCATCGGCCGGCGCCACGAATGGCGTGCCGCTGGTCCCGGTCGAAATGTCGATTCCCGAATGATAGCTGCCCGGTTCCCCGCGATAGACGCGCTGGGATCCGAAACGCCCTGAAATCCGCCCTTCGACCGGCCAGATGAATTGCTGCCGCCATCCATCGGCGCCATTATCCTGCGCCCTTGCGTTCCAGATCTGCTCAAGCTCGGGCTGGCGGCGGCGCATGAAGGCCTCGCTGGGCCCGCTGCCCGGCCGTTTGGCCACATTCACATGTTCGATCTGCCAGTCGCGCGGAGAAATCGCCAATTGCTGTTCGACAACCCGGCCATTGGCCAGCTTTGCCGTCAAACTGGCGGATGGGCCTGCATCGCGATCGAATGCGGCAAAGAAATTGCCCTTGTCGTCCAGCTTCAGCGCCTGATCGCCCAATGTCGCGGAGACAGTCCCTTCCGGAGCGCGGCCGAGAATCCAGCCGCCCTGGGTCAATTCGCCCGAGAACGTGAAGTCGGCAGCACCGGCAGGCACAGACGCATCCTGCGCCGCCAGCGCTGGCAGGGCCAGAGGCGTGGCGAAGGCCGCCAGCAGGGTGGCAACCGCATGGACATGAAGCCGCTTCACGCCAGGTCGAGAAGTCGCCGGGTGGCTGCCTCCGGCGTGGCATAGGGCTCCTGCCGCTCCACGCTCCAGTAACGCAGCTCTTCAAGAGCGATCGGCTCCCCCGTGGCAGCGCAGGTCACGAAATGGCCTGGCTTCACGACGCGGAACCCGTTCGGGCCATAAATCAGGGTGGCGGCTTTCTCGCCGGAATTCATCAACATGGGCAGAGCCTTACCAATCGCGGTCAATCAAAGCAATTTGGGCTGTTCGCCGCCCTGCCCGCCGGGCGACGAAGCGGGGCGCGGCTGCGCCGGACGACGGGGCGCGCGGCCCGCAGCCGGCACGACATCCAGCTTGCCGTCCCGGAATTTGAGCGTCAGCGCAGCTTCCTTCTTCGCCGCCGCACTATCGGTCACCGGCCGGCCCTGTTCATCCAGCACCATGGCATAGCCGCGCTGCAACGGACGTTCGGGATGAAGCTGCTGCGCCAGCCGCCAGGTCGCTTCCAGCCGCTCTTTTCGTTCAGCCAGCGGGCGCTGCACCAGCGCGGGCACCAGCCGGGTAGTTTGCAACCGCTGACGCGCCTGGTCGAGGCGGTAGCGCAGCATGGATGCGGTCAGCCGGGCCTTGTCCGCCTGCAATTGTTCGCGCGCCTGGGCAGCCCGATCGGCCAGCCCGCGGCGAAGCCTTTCCCCAAGCTCGTCCAGTCGCTGGGCCGCCTGCTGGGCCAGCATTTCCGGCCTGGGCAAGCGGGCCACGCGCGCTTCCAGCCTTTCCCGCCCCAATTCGACCGGCCGCATCGCGCATTTGCGCTGGCGCAGGCCGAATTCGGCAATGGTTGCGGAAAGATCGCGCAGGACCGGCACCGCCATTTCCGCCGCGGCGGTGGGCGTCGGCGCACGCTTATCAGCGGCGAAATCCGCCAGGGTCGTATCGGTTTCGTGGCCGACCGCACTGATCACGGGGATCGAGGATTCGGCAATGGCGCGGACGACCACTTCCTCGTTGAAGCCCCACAGATCCTCGATCGAGCCGCCACCGCGCGCAACGATCAGCAAGTCCGGCCTCGGAATCGGCCCATTTGCATCCATGGCGGAAAATCCGCGCAGGGCAGCTGCCACCTGATCGGCCGAACCCTGCCCCTGCACCAGCACCGGCCAGACCAGAACATGGCTGGGAAAACGATCCGCCAGGCGGTGAAGTATGTCGCGAATCACCGATCCGGTCGGCGATGTCACCACGCCGATCACGGAAGGCAGGAAAGGCAGCGCCCGTTTCCGTTCCGGCGCGAAGAGCCCTTCTGCTTCCAGCCTGCGGCGGGTCTTTTCCAGCAGGGCGAGCAGCGCGCCTTCGCCGGCAATCTCCATCCGCTCTATCACGATCTGGTATTTGGACCGGCCGGGATAGGTGGTGATCTTGCCGGCCACGACCACTTCGATCCCGTCTTCGGGCAGGAAGTTCAGCCTTTGCGCCGTGCCACGCCACATCACGCCATCGATGACGGATTTTTCGTCCTTCAGCCCGCAATAAAGATGGCCGGAAGCCGCGCGTTTCACGCCCGAAAGCTCTCCGCGCAGCTTCACATAGCCGAACCGGTCCTCCACCGTTCGTTTCAGCAATTGCGAAATCTCGGTGATGGAGAGCGGTGCAGCGTTGTCGCCGGCCTGCCCCTTGGCTACCAGCCCGCCATCATTTTGCAGATCGCCGCTCGAATAATCGTCAGGGAAAGGGCCGGCCATGAATATCCTTCTACTGGGGTCGGGCGGGCGCGAACATGCTCTCGCCTGGAAGCTCGCGCAATCCCGCCTCATCACCGAAAAGGGTGATACTCTTTACGCATCCCCCGGAAATCCGGGTATTGCCGACCATGCGACGCTGGTTTCGCTGGATGCCGCCGATCACGCAGCCATCATCGCCTTCTGCGCCGACAAGCGGGTGGGGCTGGTCGTAATCGGGCCAGAAGCGCCACTGGTTGATGGGCTGGCGGATTCGCTGCGCGGAGCAGGCATCGCGGTTTTCGGGCCGAGCCGGGCAGCCGCCCAGCTGGAAGGCAGCAAGGGATTCACCAAGGATCTGTGCGACCGCGCAGGCATTCCCACTGCCGGCTATATCCGCACGACAACGCTGCAACAGGCGATGGAAGCGCTGGAAGATTTTTCCGCCCCCTATGTGCTCAAGGCGGATGGCCTGGCGGCGGGCAAGGGCGTGGTCATTGCCGCCAACCGGGAAGAGGCGGAAGAAGCGCTGGCCGATATGTTCGGCGGGGCCTTTGGCAATGCCGGCGCGGAAGTGGTGATCGAGGAATTCATGGAGGGCGAGGAAGCGAGCTTCTTCGCCATTACCGACGGCGCTACCATCATGCCATTTGGCAGCGCGCAGGATCACAAGCGCGTGGGCGAAGGCGATACCGGCCCGAATACGGGCGGCATGGGCGCATACAGCCCGGCCCCGGTGCTGACGCCGTTGCTGCGCGGGGAAGCGATCGACCGGATCATCGCCCCCACGGTAAGGACGCTGGCGGATGAAGGCATGCCTTATTCAGGCGTGCTTTATTGCGGGCTGATGCTGACCGATCAGGGCCCTAAACTGGTCGAATATAATTGCCGTTTCGGCGACCCTGAATGCCAGGTGCTGATGATGCGGCTGCAGGGCGATCTGGGCGAATATATGCTTGCCTGCGCGGAAAGCAGGCTGGCTTCCATGGAACCGCCGCGCTTTGCCGACAAGACCGCGCTGACCGTGGTCATGGCGGCGCGCGGTTATCCCGGCACACCGGAAAAGGGCGGCACGATTCGCGGGCTGGCCAATGCCGAACAGGACGGGGCCAAGGTGTTCCACGCGGGCACGAAGCTTGAAACGGATGGCAGGCTCGTCGCCAATGGCGGGCGCGTGCTCAATGTCACGGCGCTGGGATCGACCACGGCCGAAGCGCAGGCGAAAGCCTATGCGGCCGTGGATGCGATCGATTTTCCCACCGGCTTCTGCCGCCGTGACATCGGCTGGCGCGAAGTAGAGCGCGAAAGCGGGAAATAGGCAGTCCGTCCGTCCGCCCCCAATGGAGAGGGCGGACGGACCGGAATTCAGCCCAGCTTGGCCTTGACCAGCTGCGCCAGGTCCACTTCGGACCGTGCGCCCATATGGCTGATGATCTCCGCCGCCGCGATGGCGCCCATGCGCAGGCAGGTGTTCAGATCGCGGCCGCGGACATGGCCGAACAGGAAACCGGCGGCGAAGAGATCGCCCGCGCCGGTCGTGTCGACCACTTTTTCGATCGGTTCGGCGGCGACTTCGGCACGTTCGCCATTGGCGATGGCGACGGCGCCTTCTTCGCTGCGGGTGACGACCAGCACCGGCACTTGCGGCGCCAGGGCGGCCAGCCCTTCGTCAAAATCTTCCTTGCCGGTAATCGCGGCGAGTTCGACCTTGTTGGCGAAGAGGATATCGATCATCCCATCCGCGATCAGCTGGCGGAAATCGTCGCCATGGCGATCGATCACGAAGGCATCGGACAGGGTGAAAGCCACCTTGCGGCCTGCGGCACGCGCGGTTTCGATCGCCTTGCGCATGGCCGCGCGCGGTTCTTCCGGATCCCAGAGATAGCCTTCGAGATAGAGGATCGAAGCGCCGCCGATGGCTTCTTCGTTCAGCGCTTCGGCCGGCAGATACTGGGATGCGCCGAGAAAAGTGTTCATCGTGCGCTGCCCATCGGGCGTAACGAAGATCAGGCACCGCGCGGTGGAGGGTTCCCCGCTGCGCTTCGGCGTGTCGAAATCAATGCCCACCGCGTGAATATCATGCGCGAAGACAGAGCCGAGCTGATCGTCGGCAACCTGGCCGATAAAGGCGCATTGCGCGCCAAGTGCCGAAAGGCCCGCCAGCGTATTGGCGGCCGAACCGCCCGAAATTTCCTGCGCCGGGCCCATCGCGTCATAAAGTTCCTGGGCCTGCGCTTCATCGACCAGCATCATCCCGCCGCGGGTCAGGCCGAGTTCCTCGATCAGTTCGTCGGTGCAATGCGACATCACGTCGACGATGGCATTGCCGATGGCGATAACGTCATATCTGGGTTCGGACATGAAATCTCCGGAATCATTATTGAAATGGCGGCCTGCCATAAGGGCGGCCGCCTTATGGATTGCGTGGCGATGTGTGCGGGCGTTGACTTGGCCTGTCATGCGCGCAATCGCAAGGAAAGATGCCCGCAGTCTTTTCCTCGCTGATGCTCGCCCTGGCCCAGCTGGCCGATGGGCGCGTGCTGCGCATCCTGCTGAAAAGCCTGGCCGTTACCGTGGTTCTGTTCATCCTGATCGGCGGGGCGGGATGGTATGGGATGGACCGCGCACTTGCCTGGCTTGGCCTGTCGGACGGGCTGTTCACCGGCGCGGGCAGCCTGCGCGGGCTCGCCGCGCTTCTGCTTTCGCTGCTGTGGCTTTGGCTGAGCTGGCGAATCGTGGCGATGGCCGTGATCCAGTTCTATGCCGACGAGGTGGTCCAGGCGGTGGAGGCGCGGGCTTACCCCGATCGGGCAGAGGCGGCGCGCGACCTGCCCCTGCGCGAACAGCTTTCCGAAAGCCTGAAATCGGCCGGGCGGGCGCTGCTGGTGAACCTGCTGGCCCTGCCCTTCGCCCTCGCTCTTCTATTCACGGGAATCGGGCCGGCGGTGCTGTTCTTCCTGGTCAATGCAGCCCTGCTGGGCCGGGAATTGCAGGACATGGTGTGGCTCCGCCACCGGCGGGATGCGGCCGATCTGGCCCCCGCCAGCGGGTTGGAACGGTTCCTGCTGGGCGGGGCAATCACCTTCCTGCTGTCTATTCCTGTTGCGAATTTCCTTGCCCCCCTGCTTGGCGCAGCGGGTGCCACCCATCTCATCCACCGCAAGAAACGATCCTGACATGCGCCCGATAGCGACGCTGCTTCTGTTGCCCCTTCTGGCAGGCTGTGCGGCCGTGCCTTCCCCCAATGCGCCCGAGGTGCCGCGCCGGGGGGAACCCGCCGTGTCCCTGCCGATTCCGCCGACCCGGCCCGCCCCACGTCCCCAACCCGGATTCCGGGCGCCGAAAATCATGGATAGCGCCGGGCTGGACGGCGTCATCCGGCAGGATCGGGCGGGCCTGGTCCAGCAATTCGGGCAACCGCGGCTCGATGTTGCCGAAGGTGACATGCGCAAGCTGCAATTCGCCGGGCAAGCCTGCGTGCTGGATATATTCCTCTACCCCCTTCGTCCTGCGGGGGAGCCGGTCGCCACCCATGTGGAAGCCAGGCGCGCCAGTGACGGCCGCGATGTGGACCGGGCCGCCTGCGCGCGCGCACTGCAAAGGGAGCGGAGATAACGTCTGCTTAACCTCCTGCACGCGATAATACCGCGAACGGGGGATCAGATCATGACTGTCCAATTCACCGATGTCGCACGCCACGCGGCTGCCGATGCCACGATTTCGCCAGATGAAATCCGCAGCCTGCGCGAAGCCGGCTGGGCCAGCGGCAATATCACGCAGGTGGAGGCGGAGGCGATTTTCAGCCTTCAGCGCGCATTGAAGCAACCCAGCCTGGAATGGGCCGATTTCTTCGTCGAAGCGATCAGCGAATATGTGCTGCACGGAACGCAGCCGCGCGGCCATGCCAGCGAAACAGAGGCACAATGGCTGATCGAACAGATCCGCCATGACGGCAAGGTCTGTTCCATGACCGAGCTGGAATTGATGACCTGCATCATAGAGCGGGCGCAGAACGTGCCCGAAAGCCTGAAGACCTTCGTAATCGAACAGATCGAACGCGAAGTTCTGACGGGCACCGGCCCGACGCGCTGTGGCGGCGAACTGGCGGATAATCACGTGAGCGAGGCCGAATGCCGCATATTGCGGCGGGTGATCTTCGGTTCCGCCAGCGACCGGCCGGCCGCTGTCAGCCGCCGCGAGGCCGAATTGCTGTTCCGCCTCAAGGATGAATGCGTGGACGCGGAAAATGCGACCGAATGGAAACGGCTATTCGTGCAGGGCGTGGGCAATTACCTGATGGGTTTTGCCAATGAAAATGCCCATCTCAGCCATGAACGGATGCTGGAACTGGAACGCTTCGTCATGGACAATCGGGTGCGTGTGGGCCGGTTCATGGGCAGCATGGCGCAATCCGCGCCCAACGCCTTTGACGCCGTTTTCGGCCGCAAGCCTGCCAAACCCGGCCGTGCGGAAAGCGTGGCCGCCGCGCAGGACGTGACGGAAGAGGAGAAGGACTGGCTTGGCGCAATGATCGCGGCGAATGGCCGGATCGATTCCTATGACCGGGCGCTGCTGGAATTCCTGGCCGAGGAAGTAGGCGAAGAGTTCGACCGCTATTGAAAGCGGCCGCGCGCAGCCACCCCGATGTTCAGACCATGAAGCTTTCGCCGCAACCGCAGGCACCCTTGGCGTTGGGGTTGTCGAACACGAAACCGGCGGTGAAATCGTCTTCCCGCCAATCCATCACGCTGCCCACGAGATAGAGCACGCTGGCGCCGTCGATATAGAAAGTGCCGCCCGGCGTTTCGATCTTTTCGTCGAAACCCTGTTCCTCGGTCACATAATCGACCGAATATGCAAGGCCGGAACAGCCCCGCCGCGGCGTGGACAATTTCACCCCGATTGCCCCTTCCGGTGCCTTGGCCATCAGATCGGCGACGCGCTGCTGGGCGGCCGGCGTCAGGGTGACGGCGGCAGGACGGGCACGGGTCTTCGTTTCGGTCATGTCAGCCTCTTCTGCCAGAACAGGGCGTGTCCGGCGGCGGGATCGAGCTCATATTGGCCATAGCCAAGCGATTCATACAGCTTCTTCGCGGGTTCATTGCCGCTCAGAACTTCCAGCGTGACCTTGCACGCGCCGCGACGGCGCGCTTCGTCTTCCACGGCGGCAAACAATGTGCGGCCGATGCCGAGCCCGCGATGCCCTTCCAGCACGACCATGTCGTGAATATTGACCAGTGGCCGTGCGGCGAAGGTGGAAAAGCCCGTGAAACAATTGGCCAGCCCAACCGCCTTGTCGCCCAGGCGTGCGATAAGGGAGAAGGCGCCCGGCTGCTGCGCCAGGGCAGGCAGCAGGCGTTCGCGCACATCTTCGCTCAACGCTTCGCCGCCGCCCATCGGATCGCGCGCATAGGCATCAAGCAGCAGCAATATGTCCGCGGCGTGAAGCGGATCTTCATAATCGGCCATTTCGACCGTGAGAGGCGGGAGGGCTATCGTCACAGCATTCCCAGTTCGAGCCGGGCCTCGTCGCTCATCTTCGCCGGATCCCAGGGCGGATCCCACACCAGATTGACTTCGGCGCTGCGAATGCCGGGCACGGAACTGGCGCGCAATTCCACTTCACCGGGCATGCTTTCCGCCACCGGGCAATGCGGCGTGGTCAGCGTCATGGTGATCATCGCATCGGCGTCCGAAGTCACCTCGACGCCGTAGATCAGGCCGAGATCGTAGATATTCACCGGGATTTCCGGGTCGAAGATTTCCTTCAGCGCCTCGATCACCGCTTCATACAACTGCCCGCCAGGTTCCCCGGCAGAGGCATCGGCAGGCTTCTTCGCCAGGAAACCTTCGAGATAGTCCTTCTTGCGCTCCAGCTTTTCCGCGGGCGCTTCCTCGATATCCTCGACACGCGCACGCGGCGGCTTCGCCACGCCCAAAACCGCTTCATTGGGCGGCGGGGCAGCGACATAATCCTTCTTTTCGCCGGTCTCGCTCATCCGAAAATCCTCTTGGTACGCTCAATGCCGCGCAGCAGGGCGGCGACATCGTCTTCATCGCTGTAAATGCCGAAACTTGCGCGGGCCGTTGCCGGCACACCCAGCCGATCCATGAGCGGCTGCGCGCAGTGATGGCCGGCGCGGATCGCCACGCCTTCCTCGTCCAATATGGTGCCCAGATCGTGCGGGTGAACCCCGTCCATCGCAAAACTGACGATTCCCGCGCTCTCTTCCGGGCCGAACAATGTCACATCGTTCATGCCCCGCAATTCCTCGCGCAATTGCGCGACCAGCCGCGCCTCATGCGCGTGAATGGCGTCGAGCCCGATGGAGGACACGTAATCGCAGGCAACCGCGAGGCCGAGCGTTTCGACAATGGCCGGCGTCCCCGCCTCGAACCGCTGGGGCGGCGGGGCATAGCTGGTCTTTTCAAACGTCACGCGGTCAATCATTGCGCCGCCACCCTGCCACGGCGGCATGGCGTCAAGGATTTCGCGGCGCGCCCACAAGGCACCGATGCCGGTTGGGCCATACAGCTTGTGCCCGGAAAAGGCGTAGAAATCGCAACCCAGCACGGCAACATCCACCGGCAGGCGCGGCACGGCCTGGCACCCGTCGAGCAACAGCTTCGCGCCGACCGCATGGGCCATATCCGCCGCCCGGCGCACATCCAGCACCGAACCCAGCACATTGGAGACATGGGCGAAGGCCACCAATTTGTGGTCCTTCGTCAGCATCCGCTCCGCCGCGTCCAGATCGATCAGGCCGTCGTCGGTCAGCGGGCAGACATCGATGGCGAAGCCGATCCGATCCCGCAACAATTGCCAGGGCACGATGTTGGAGTGGTGTTCAAGTTCGGAAATCAGGATCCGGTCCGAACTCTCAAGCTGGGTCAAGCCCCAGCTTTGCGCCACCAGGTTGATCGCTTCGGTCGCGCCGCGGGTGAAGACGATCTCGTCCTCCGCACCGCCGACAAATTCGGCCACGCGTCGCCGCGCCGCTTCATAGCCCAGCGTCATTTCAGCAGAGCGCGAATAGACCCCGCGATGCACCGTGGCATAATCCGCGCCGATGGCCCGCGTTACCGCGTCAATCACCACTTGCGGCTTCTGCGCGGTGGCGGCGGTATCGAGATAATGCCAGGGCTTGCCCTCGCCGGTCAGCAGGCCGGGGAACTCCGCCTTGCGGGATATGGTGGCGGCGTCGTTCACAGCGCCTCCCCCAACGGGGCCAGGGCAGCCTCCAGCATCTGTTCCTGCGCGGCTTCATCCTCCAGCGCGGTGAAAGCATCAGCCACGAAAGCGCGGATCAGCAGCTTGCGCGCCGTCTCCGGCGTCAGGCCGCGCGCGGCCATGTAGAAGCGCGCCTGTTCATCAAGCTGGCCGATGGCGGCACCATGGGCGCATTTCACATCGTCGGCATAGATTTCCAGCTCTGGCTTGGCATTGGCCGTGGCGCCCTTTTCCAGCAACAGGCCTTTGAAATCCTGTGCGGCGTCGGTCTTCTGCGCATCGCGCACGACATCGATCCGGCCGAGGAAATTGCCGATCGCCCGCCCCCAATGGACGGAGCGGACGACCTGGTTGGAAGTCGCCTCCGGCTCGGCATGTTCGATGCGGGTCACGAATTCGCGCGTCACGTCGCCGCCGCCGATCGTCACCCCGCCAAATTCAAAATGCGCACCCCGGGCCATGCGCACCACCACTTCCATGCGCGCATAATCGGCGCAGGAATTGACCGCGAACATCTCGCAAGTGGCGCCTTCGCCCAGGGTCACGCGCATCCGGCGCATATCGGGTTCCGTGCCGTCGAGCAGGAAGCATTCGCGGAAGGCCTCTCCCGCCGGCACGTCAATCTCGCGCCATTGGTCGAAGCGTTCGGGCGTGAAATTCTGCACCACGGCAAAATCGGCGTAGCGCCATTCCTCGTCCTTGCGGGTGGGGAGTGTCATTCCGCTCATGCAGCCACCGTTTCGTAGCCTTCGCGTTCCAGTTCGAGCGCGAGATCGGCCCCGCCGCTCTTGACGATGCGGCCCTTCGCCAGGACATGCACCTTGTCCGGTTTCACATAGTCGAGCAGGCGCTGGTAATGGGTGATCAGCAGCACGCCCTTGTCCGGCTGGCGCATGATCGCATTGATGCCTTCGCCCACGATCCGCAGCGCGTCGATATCCAGCCCGCTATCGGTTTCATCCAGCACGGCGAATTTGGGATCGAGAATGCCCATCTGGACCATTTCCGCGCGCTTCTTCTCGCCACCGGAAAAGCCGACATTCACGTTCCGCTTCAGCATTTCCATGTCCATGCGCAGCAGCCCGGCCTTTTCCTTGGCCAGTTTCAGGAAATCGCCGCCCGAAAGCGGCTCTTCCCCGCGCGCCCGACGCTGCGAATTGAGCGCTTCGCGCAGGAATTGCACATTGGAAACGCCCGGAATCTCGACCGGATACTGGAAGCCGAGGAACATTCCGGCAGCGGCGCGTTCATGCGGTTCCAGACCGAGAAGGTCCTGCCCGGCGAATGTCACCGATCCTTCGGTAATCTCGTAACCGGGGCGCCCGCCCAGCACATAGGCGAGGGTCGATTTGCCCGCGCCATTGGGGCCCATGATCGCATGAACTTCCCCCGCACCCACTTCGAGCGAGAGACCGTTGAGGATCTTGTTGCCGTCCACTTCGGCATGGAGATTTTCGATTTTCAGCATTTCAGAAGGTCTCATTCAAAACAGATACGTCACCCGGGACTTGTCCCGGGGTCCAGCTGCGGTTGCGCTGGAAGGTGATTTCCTGCCGGGCCATCAGCGGCGCGGCCTCGGCGTGCTCTGGCGCTGGTGTTCGCGGCGGGCGTCCTGCTTGTCGGCAATGCGCTGGCGCATACCGGCGGTAATCCGCTGGAGAACGGCGTCCATGTTCTCCAGAATATCGCTGGCCTTGATCCGCATCACCCGGATGCCGACAGCCTCCAGGCTCTTGTCGCGGCGGCGGGCGATCGCTTCCGGTTCGGGGGCATCGCCCATATCCTCGTCAATCGCGATAGCCATGCCCAGCGAATGGCAATTGAAATCAACGATGGCAGAGCCGACCACGGCATAGCGCTTGAACGTGTGACGGCCGAGATCCGCCTTGGCGAACCGCTCCGCCAGCGCCTGATGCGCGGGCGAGGAATCCCGCCGCATTTCCCGCGCGCGTTCATGCAGCGCATCGAGCCGCTTCTCCGAGATTTCCCAGCCGCGGCCCCTCTTCTTGATGGCGGGCGGCGCATCGCTTTCCGAAGGATCGCGGAGCTGGAGGGTCTTGCGGTCGGTCATTCGACCATCCCCTTCTGCATCTACCTTTGTCATCCGACCGATCCTTCCAAAGAAATACCCAGCAGCTTCTGCGCTTCGAC
Source organism: Croceibacterium atlanticum (assembly GCF_001008165.2). Taxonomy (NCBI): domain Bacteria; kingdom Pseudomonadati; phylum Pseudomonadota; class Alphaproteobacteria; order Sphingomonadales; family Erythrobacteraceae; genus Croceibacterium; species Croceibacterium atlanticum. The sequence goes on from NZ_CP011452.2 coordinate 2,360,853, forward strand.
CGCGAATTCCATCGGCAGCTGTTGCAGCACTTCCTTGGCGAAGCCGTTGACGATCAGCGCCACGGCCTGCTCTTCATCCAGTCCGCGCTGCATGGCGTAGAACAGCTGGTCATCGCTGATCTTGCTGGTGGTCGCCTCATGCTCGATCTGGGCGCTGGGGTTCTTCACCTCGATATAGGGCACGGTATGCGCGCCACATTTGTCGCCCAGCAACAGGCTGTCGCACTGGGTGAAATTGCGCACATTGTCGGCATTCGGGCCGACACGGACCAGTCCGCGATAGGTGTTGTTGCTCTTCCCCGCGCTGATCCCCTTGGAGATGATCGTACTGCGGCTGCCCTTGCCATTATGGACCATCTTGGTCCCGGTATCGGCCTGCTGGTAATTATTGGTGACGGCGACCGAATAGAACTCGCCCACCGAATCTTCGCCGTTCAGCACGCAGGAAGGGTATTTCCAGGTCACGGCGCTGCCGGTTTCCACCTGCGTCCAGCTGATCTTGCTGCGTGCGCCCTGGCACAGGCCGCGCTTGGTCACGAAATTATAGATCCCGCCCTTGCCTTCGGCATCGCCGGGATACCAGTTCTGCACGGTCGAATACTTGATCTCCGCATCTTCCAGCGCGACCAGTTCGACCACGGCGGCGTGGAGCTGGTTTTCATCCCGCATGGGCGCGGTGCAGCCTTCCAGATAGGAGACATAGCTGCCCTTTTCCGCGACGATCAGGGTCCGTTCGAACTGGCCGGTATTTTCCGCATTGATACGGAAATAGGTGCTCAGCTCCATCGGGCAGCGGACGCCCTCGGGAATGTAAACGAAGGTGCCATCGGAAAAGACCGCGCTGTTCAGCGTGGCGAAGAAATTGTCGCGCTGGGGCACGACCTTGCCCAGCCACTTCTTCACGAGGTCGGGATATTCGCGGATCGCTTCGCTGATGGACAGGAAGATGACGCCCGCCTTTTTCAGCTCTTCCCGGAAAGTGGTGGCGACGCTGACCGAATCGAACACCGCATCCACGGCGACCTTGCGCGACCCCTCCACCCCGGCGAGGACTTTCTGCTCCTCGATCGGGATGCCGAGCTTGTCATAGACATCCTTGATCTCGGGATCGAGTTCATCGAGGCTTTTCAGCGTCGGCTTCTTCTTGGGCGCCGCGTAATAATAGGCATCCTGATAATCGATTGCCGGATAGCCGAGCTTGGCCCAGTCCGGCTCCTCCATTTCCTGCCACATGCGGAACGCCTTGAGCCGCCATTCCAGCATCCATTCCGGCTCTTTCTTCTTGGCCGAAATGAAGCGGACCGTATTCTCGTCCAGGCCCTTGGGGGCGAATTCCTGCTCGATCGCGCTCGACCAGCCGAATTCATATTCAGCGGCGCGCGCGGCAGCTTCACGGGCTTCGCGGTCCGTTTCCGGCTGATCTGCCAGCTGGTTTTCGTCGGTCTTCAAATCGTTACTCATGCGGGTACTTTCCGGACAGGTTCCGCCGTTGGCGTAGCGGCAAGCTGCGTCAACGGTACATTGGCCAGCGCTCCGCGCAGGGCCTCGTTCACCGCGCCCCAATGCGGGCGGACGGTGCAATTGTCTTCCAGGGCGCAATCATGTTTGCCGGCCTGGACACAAGCGGTCAGAGCAATCGGCCCTTCAACCGCTTCCACGATATCTGCCAAGGTGATTGCCGCAGCCGGACGGGCCAGCTGCAGGCCGCCGCCGGCGCCGCGCACGGACCGCAGCAGACCGGCGCGGCCCAGCAGGCTGACCAGTTTCTGCACGGTTGGCAGCGGCAGGCCCGCTTCTTCGGCCAGTTCGGTGGCTGAAACACGCGCACCGCCGCAATGGCGCGCGGCGACGCTCATCGTCACGACGGCATAATCGGCCATGCTGGACAATCGCATTTCCTGCTCACCCCTTAATCGGAGCAATTCACTCGGATTTGCAGCTAGTGACTAAAGTGGCCGATTTCAAACCGATTGTGGGATGACGGACCAAAAAAAGGGGGCGGCTCGCAATGCGATGCCGCCCCCGTAAAGTCGAGAACTCGTTGCATTGCTGCCTCGAGCCCTTCGGGTCGCAGGGATGCAGATAGAACAGAACCGCAGAGTCGCGCTTGTAAGAAACCGACAGCTCCGCATGATTCGTGCTGAAAAATACTGCTATTTTTTTCAATCGATTGCCCAGGAAACACGTAATCGACACGAGGAATCAGCTCTGCCATAGGCTTTTCCGATGGTTTACCACCTCCTGCGCCCCCTGATTTTTTCGCTCGACGCTGAACAGGCCCACACATGGGCGATTCGCGCGATCCGGTGGCTTCCGAAGAAACCATCGCCTGCCCAAGGCCTGCTGGCGAGCGAGGTGGCGGGAATCCACTTCCCCAATCCCGTTGGCATGGCGGCCGGTTTCGACAAGGACGGCGAAGTTCCCGACGCGCTTCTGGGGCTGGGGTTCGGCTTTGCTGAAGTGGGATCCATCACGCCCCTGCCGCAAGCCGGCAATCCGAAGCCGCGCCTGTTCCGGCTGACGGAAGATCGCGCGGTGATCAACCGCATGGGCTTCAACAATGGCGGCGCGCAAGCGGCAGCCCGGCGGCTGAAGGCGCGGCAAGGGCGACCCGGCGTGGTTGGCATCAATATCGGCGCGAACAAGGATTCCGCCGATCGCATCGCCGATTATGCCCGGATGACGCAGATCATGGCCCCGCTCGCCACCTATCTTGCGGTCAATATTTCCAGCCCCAATACGCCCGGCCTGCGCGCCCTGCAGGATGAAAGCGCGCTGACCGATTTGCTGAACGCCGTTCTGGAAGCGCGGGGGGACGATGGGCCCCCGGTCTTCCTGAAAGTCGCGCCGGATCTGGAACCGGGCGATATCGATGCCATCGCACGGATCGGCATGGACAAGGAGCTGGGCGCGTTGATCGTGTCCAACACCACCATTTCCCGCCCGCCTCTCCGTTCCAGCCATGCCGGGGAAACAGGCGGATTGTCGGGCGCGCCGCTGAAAGACCTGGCACTGCAGAGGCTGCGCGATTTCCGCAAGGCAACCGGGGGCGGCATCCCGCTGATTGGCGTGGGCGGCATCGCCAATGCGGAGGATGCCTGGCAGCGAATCCGCGCTGGCGCCAGCCTGGTGCAGCTATACAGCGCCATGGTCTATGAAGGGCCATCCATCGCCCGCGCCATCACCTCCGGGCTGGAACGGCTGATGCGGCAGGAAGGATACCAATCCATTGCAGAGGCGGTTGGAAGCGAATAGCACCGCCCAATGCTGCATCGCACACTAGCCTTCATCGCCGCCCCGTTATTGCTGGCCGGCTGCACCACAACGCTTCCCCCAGAAAGCACCGGCACCGCCAGCAAGCAGCGGGCCGACACTCTCGGCCTGGTTTCCGCGGCCGATCCGCGTGCCGCACAGGCGGGCGCAACCATGCTGCGCAATGGCGGCAGCGCCACGGACGCCGCCATCGCCACCATGCTGGCGCTGACCGTGGTCGAACCGCAGAGTTCAGGCATTGGCGGCGGCGGCTTCTATGTGCGCGGCGAGCCAGACGGGACTGTTACGACAATCGATGGCCGCGAAACGGCCCCGGCACAGGCCGGGCCGGACTGGTTCCTCGATGCCGGCGGCAACCCGGTCCCATTTCCCGACGCGGTGTTGAGCGGGCTGAGCATCGGCGTGCCCGGAAACCTGCGCCTCGCCGCGCAGGCCCATGAAAAATACGGCAAATTGCCTTGGTCGGAACTGTTTCAACCGGCCATCGCGCTGGCGCGTGACGGCTTCAGCATTACCGAACGGTTCCACCAATATCTGGGCCTGGGCAAAGGCCGGGCGGACAAGACGGAATTCGGCAAGGCCCTGTTCTATGACGATGCGGGCGAACCGCTGCCCGTGGGCACGACGATACGCAATCCGCAACTGGCAGAAACGCTGCAGCGCATTGCCGAACGGGGGCCGGACACATTTTATGACGGGCCCCATGGGGAGGAACTGGCGAGCGCCATTGCCGCCTACACCCCGGGGGATGACGTCATGGCTGCGGCGGACCTCACCTCTTACGAAGCCAAATGGCGCGATCCGGTCTGCGGCGAATATCGCAGCTATCGCATCTGCGGCATGGGCCCGCCATCCTCCGGCGCGACGACGGTCTATGCCATATTGAAGCAGCTGGAACATTTCGATCTGACTGCCCTGGGGCCGGATTCGCCCGTTTCATGGCATCTTTTCGCCGAATCCCAGCGGCTCGCCTATGCCGACCGCGAGATCTATCTGGGCGATAGCGATTATGTGCAGGTGCCGGTGAAGGGGCTGACCGATCCGGATTATCTTGCCGCACGGGGCAGCCTTATTTCCGCCAGTCACAGTCTGCAGCATGTCGAAGCCGGGAAACCGGCCGGGGTCGCGCTGAACTGGGCCGACGGGGAAGAACCTGCCGAGAACGGGACCAGCCATTTCGTTGCGGTCGACCGCGAAGGAAACATCGTCAGCTACACTTCCACCGTGGAAGGGCCCTTTGGTTCCGGCCTGACCTTTGGCGGGTTCTACCTCAATAACGAACTGACCGATTTCAGCCTGGTGCCCGAGAAAGATGGCCACGAAGTCGCCAATCGGGTGGAGGGCGGCAAGCGGCCGCGCAGTTCCATGGCGCCCACCGTCGTCTATGATGCACAGGGCAGGCTGGTGATCGCCGTGGGCGCAGCCGGTGGCGGCACGATTCCGGTGCAAGTGGCCAAGGCGCTGATCGGGATGCTGGACTGGGGGCTTTCCGCGCAGGATGCCATTGCCCTTCCCGGCCTCTATTCACCGGGGGACACGGTGGCGATCGAGCCGGGATCGGCGCTTGTCGCCATGAAGCCGCAACTGGAGGCGCTGGGCCACAAGGTCATTGAACGGCAGATGCCGTTCAAGGCCAATGCAGCACAATGGGTTGATGGCCGCTGGGTTGGCGCGGCCGATCCACGCAGCGAAGGTAGTTCCGTTTCCGAATAGATCTGTGCCATTGCCGGGGAGACTGGCAGCCTCTAAGTCGGCTGGCCGGGAAAACGGGCCAGCGCGACCGGCCATTGGCATGGAGGGGCTGCCCTTGCAGCTTTCGGATTTCAGCGAAGCACGCAATCTTGTGCGGCTTTTCCTCGACCGGGCGGAAAGTCTGGCCGACCGGCCCTTTCTTACCGCCAGACGCGACGGGGAATGGCAGACACTGAGCTGGGCGGAAACCGCGCGGCAGATCTGCCTGATGGCGGAGCAATTGCGCATATTGGGGCTGAAGGACGGGGATCGGGTGATGCTCGTATCCGAAAACCGGCCCGAATGGCTGATTGCCGATCTGGCGATCATGGCCGCCGGTGGCGTCACGACGCCGGCCTACACCACCAATACGGAACGCGACCACGCGCATATTCTGGACGATTCCGGCGCCCGCATGGTCGTGGTTTCAAACCAGAAGCTTGCCGCCCCCCTGATCCGCGCCACGATGAATGCCGGGGTTGCCGAACACGTAATCGGCATCGAACCCCTGCGGATCGGGCAGCAAGGCAGCCTGACATGCCATGCGTGGGACGATCTGCTGCGGGCAGGTGACGCCGCGACGGCACGCAAGGCAGTGGAAGATCGCATGGCCGGTATCGGCCGCAAACATACTGCCTGCATCATTTACACAAGCGGGACCGGCGGCGCGCCGCGCGGCGTTATCCTGCCCCACGGGGCGATCCTGGCCAATATCGAAGGTGCGGCACACGCGCTGGTCGGCGATTTCGGCTGGGGGCCGCCGCATCGCTTTCTCTCCTTCCTTCCGCTCAGCCACGCCTATGAACATACGGCCGGGCAGATGCTGCCGATCGGGCTGGGGGCGGAAATCTGGTATGCAGAAGGGCTGGACAAGCTTTCCAGCAATATCGAACAATCGCAACCCACGCTGATGGTGGTGGTGCCGCGCCTGTTCGAAGTGCTGCGCACCCGGATCATGAAACAGATTGAAAAGCAGGGCGGCATCGCGCCTTTGCTGCTGGAACAGGCAATGGGCCTGGCCGAACGGCGCGAAAAGGGGCGCTGGCGCCCGGGTGACTGGCTGCTCGACAAATTCCTTGGCCGGACCTTGCGGCCCAAGATCCAGGCACGCTTCGGCGGGCGGATGAATGCGCTGGTTTCAGGCGGCGCCCCGCTCAACCCCGAAGTCGGGCGCTTTTTCCAGGCGCTCGGCCTCACCATGCTGCAAGGTTATGGGCAGACGGAAGCAGCGCCGGTCATCAGCTGCAATTATCCTTCCGCCGGGATCAAGCTGGATACGGTGGGCGTGCCGTTGAAAGGCGTGGAAGTGAAAATCGCCGATGATGGCGAAATTCTCGTGCGCGGCGAACTGGTCATGGATGGTTACTGGCGCAATCCGGACGAAACCGCACGCACCCTGCGGGATGGCTGGTTGCATACTGGCGATATCGGCCATTTCGACGATCGTGGGCGGATCAGGATCACCGACCGCAAGAAGGACATGATCGTCAACGACAAGGGCGATAATGTCGCGCCGCAAAAGGTGGAAGGCATGCTGACATTGCAGCCGGAAATCAGTCAGGCGATGATCGCAGGCGAACAGAAACCCTATATTGTCGGCCTGATCGTGCCGGATGCAGACTGGGCGCAGGAATGGGCCGCCGCCAATGGTGAAAACGGCGATCTGGCGCATCTGCAGACATTGCCGTCATTCCGCGCAGCCGTGCGGCAAGCGGTGGACCGGGTGAACAAGGACTTGTCCGTGATCGAAAAGGTCCGGCAGTTCGCCTTCGCGGACGAGCCGTTCAGCATCGAGAATAGCGAGCTTACACCCAGCCTGAAGATTCGCCGCCACGTGATCCGCGCCCGTTATGGGGAACGGATGGACAAGCTCTACCGCTCCTGATTTCAGGCCGGTTCGGCTTCGACCTTTTCCGGATAGAAGGCCGGTTCGCGATCGGACCAGCCCGGCGCGGTTGCCGCCGCCTCGCTAAGCGATTGCAGCAATAATTTGCGCCGGTCGGGCCGGATATGGGGCAGCGCCGCGGCAGCGCAGAAAATTCCCGGCAGCCATGGCCGCGCCTGCGCACCCAGAAGACGTTCGTAAAGGAAGCGAAAGGCGGAGAAACTGTCGATCTTTTCCTGCGCCAGATCATGCGCGGCTATGCGAATCAGCGGCCCCATGAAATCGTCGACCCCGTCGAAATAGATTTCGCTGGGAATCACTTCGCGCAACGGGCGCAATTCGCGATAGTTGAAATACTGGACGCGGATGGCGCCATCTTCCAGCCTGTTGCCGCCCCAACGCTCGAACGCGTCGCACCGATGCAGGCCGACATCGAGACTGCGTTCGATGAAACGCTGTTCATCGGCGGTGAAGCTGGCAAATTCGCGCAATTCGGAAATCGTCAGCGATGCTGTGCCTGTGGCGTTCATGCGGAACTCCCGAAGATTCGTCCGGGAGAGGTTTTCACCCAACTTGGTTAACACCAGCTAAAGGCCGGAGGTGGAATCTGCTTCAGATCAGGCCCGCCAAGGGGCTGGACGGATCGGCATAGCGCCGCGTTGCCATCCGGCCGGCCAGATAAGCGTCACGCCCGCCTTGCACGGCCAGCTTCATCGCCCGCGCCATGCGGATCGGATCCTTCGCTTCGGCTATGGCGGTGTTCATCAGCACGCCATCGCAGCCCAGTTCCATCGCCACAGCCGCATCACTGGCCGTGCCGACTCCTGCATCGACCAGCACGGGAACCTTAGCCCCTTCGACAATCAGCCTGATGGTAACCCGGTTCTGGATACCCAGCCCGGAACCGATCGGCGCACCCAGCGGCATGATCGCCACGGCGCCGGCTTCTTCCAGCTGCTTCGCCGCGATCGGATCGTCGGTGCAATAGACCATCGGCTTGAAGCCTTCCTTTACCAACACTTCCGTTGCGCGCAGGGTTTCGCGCATGTCGGGATAAAGGGTGCGCGCTTCGCCCAGCACTTCCAGCTTCACCAGATCCCAGCCGCCCGCCTCCCGCGCGAGCCGCAAGGTACGAATCGCATCCTCAGCCGTGAAGCATCCTGCCGTATTGGGAAGATAGGTGATCTTCTTCGGGTCAATATAATCGGTCAGCATCGGGGCATTGGGGTCCGACACGTTAACCCGGCGCACGGCCACCGTCACGATTTCCGCCCCGCTGGCTTCCAGCGCCGCGGCATTCTGGGCGAAATCCTTGTACTTGCCGGTGCCGACGATCAGCCGCGATGTGAAACGGTGCCCGGCCACTTCCCAGCTATCGTCCTCCGGTTCCGGCGCGCCGCCGCCCACGAAATGCACGATCTCCAGCACGTCGCCATCGGTCAGCGCCGCTTCGGCAAGGGTCGAGCGGGGAACGATTTCACCATTGCGTTCCACCGCCACCTTTTCAGGCTTCAGGCCGAGTTCCTTTACCAGTTCGGCAATGGTGGGTGCGGGGGTGCGGCGGGTTTCGCCGTTGACGGTCAGGGTAAGGGGCGCAGTCATGACCCGCGCGAGATAGCGCTTGTTATCGCCGGTGCAAGCCACACCCGGTCGGGCATTTCGCGACATGGCGCATATTGAGCACATGACCGACGGCAACCAGCGTGACGCCGATAATGGTCAGCACCGCCTCTTCCACGCCGTGATCCACGGCCAGGCCACCGCCCATGAAGCTGATTCCCGTCATGGCGACCACGAAAGGCAATGGCTTGCGATGGCGCAGCGCGCCCAGACCGATGGCACAGGCAGCGATCAGCGTCGCAAAAGCCAGGCCGAATCGATGAATGGAGGGATGCAGCAGGAAGCCGCCACCAAGGCCCAGCCCGGCCACGATCACGATACCGGCAACGCAGTGCACGGCGCACAGCCCCGAAAGCAGCATGCCAATGCGGTCCAATCGGCCGCGTGACCGGGAATGTGCCGTACTCATGCGCGCCATCTATGTAACCATGTATCATAACGCAAGCCAAGTAACGGAATTTTTTTGGCTCTTCTCGCTCGGGCTTGCGATTTGTGCGCGGGCGTAGCAGAGCGCTCCGGCTATGACCGCACAGGCAGAAATGCTGGCAGAAGGGGCTCCTCCCCGCCCTGCCAAGGATCGCCCCCGATCTCTCGCCCTTTGGCTTTTGACCGTCGGGGCGCTTGTCGTTCTGATGGTCGCCGTCGGCGGCATCACCCGGCTGACCGAAAGCGGACTGTCGATCACCGAATGGAAGCCGGTTACCGGCGCCATTCCACCGTTGACCGACGATCAATGGCAGGCCGAATTCGAAAGCTACCAGCAGATCGGCGAATATCGCCGCATTAACGGGCCGGCCGGCATGACGCTGGCCGAATACAAGTTCATCTATTTCTGGGAATGGTTGCACCGCCTTCTGGGCCGGGTGATCGGGCTGGCTTTCGCCCTGCCGCTGGCTTTCTACTGGGTCCGCCGCTCGATACCCCGTGGCTACAAATCGCGTCTTGTGGCGCTGCTGGCACTGGGCGGGCTGCAGGGTGTATTCGGCTGGTACATGGTCCGCTCCGGCCTGTCGGAAGAAATGACCGATGTCAGCCATTTCTGGCTGTCCATCCACTTGCTGACGGCCCTGTTCACCCTTGCCGGGCTGGTCTGGACCGCGCTGGACCTGCTTGCGCTGGAAAGGAACCGCCGGGCGCGGCCCGCCCGCGTGACGGGGCTGGCGCTGACCACCACGATTATCCTTTTCATCCAGCTCCTTCTGGGCGCCTGGGTGGCCGGCCTCAATGCCGGGCTGGCATCGGATACATGGCCGCTGATGCAAGGCCGCATCATACCGGAAGCCAACTGGAATCAGGGCGCAATATGGGCATTCACCCATGATCCCTTCCTGCTGCATTTCCTCCACCGCTGGTGGGCCTGGATCGCAGTGGGGGCCCTGATCATATTGGCGCGCGCGGTGAAGAAGCGGGGCGTGCGCCCGGCCTCCATCGCCATCCACGTCACCTTCGGCATACAGATCCTGCTCGGTATCGCCACCGTGCTGACGGGTGTCGCCTTGTGGCTGGCTGTCCTGCACCAGCTTGTGGGGGCACTGCTGGTGGCGGCCACGGCATGGGGTGCCCATGTGCTCGGCAGGCAGAAGGCATGAAGGCAGAAGGGCCGGCGCTGATCTGGTGCCCCTTCGGCGAAGAAGAAAGCGCGGCCGAAACGGCGCGGGCCCTGCTGGCGGAAGGCCTGGTTGCCTGCGCCAACATCATGCCGGAAATGCGCTCTCTCTATATCTGGAATGGCGAAAGCGGCGAAGCGCGCGAATGCGGCGTGCTGTTCAAGACGGACGCGGCACTGCTGGACAAGGCGGTGGCCCGGCTGTCTGCGCTGCCTCCGTATGACGAACCGGCGATTATCGGCTGGAAGGCGGATGCCAGCGCCCCCGGGACAGCCGCATGGCTGGGCGATCTGGCCGAAAACCACGGATAAAAGCCCGCATCGCAAAGCGACACGGTATTATTTTACCTCTTCGCTAACCCCCGGATTTGCTTGACTTCAGCGCCGTTCCCGCACAAATGGCGCGCTCTTCGCGCCTCGGGCCCTGATTCCCGAAAGGTGTGACGGAATAATTCGCGAAACAAGGACAGAGCCATGAAGGCGCTCAGCAAGCAGACCCGGTCCATCAAGCCGGCCGAGGTCGAAAAGAAATGGCACCTGATCGATGCCGAAGGCCTGGTTGTCGGCCGCCTCGCCACGATCGTTGCCAATATCCTGCGCGGCAAGAACAAGCCGAGCTTCACCCCGCATGTCGATTGCGGCGATCACGTGATCGTCATCAATGCCGACAAGGTCCGCTTCACCGGCAAAAAGCGCCAGGAAAAGACCTATTACAAGCACACCGGCTATGCCGGCGGCATCAAGGGCGTCACCGCTGACAAGGTGCTGGACGGCCGCTTCCCCGAGCGTGTGCTGGAAAAGGCTGTCGAACGCATGATCCCGCGCGGCCCTCTCGGCCGTCAGCAGATGAAGGCGCTGCATCTCTATGCCGGCACCGAACATCCGCATGACGGGCAGAAGCCCGAAGTGCTCGATGTTGCCTCGATGAATCGCAAGAACAAGGTTGCCGCATAATGGCTGACGAAACCAACACTGTGTCTGATCTGTCGGATCTGAAGGACATTGCCGGCGACGCCCCCGCTGCGGACGCCACTGCACCCGCCGCCCCGTCCGCCCCGCTGCGCGAGCAGGAACTGGACGCACAGGGCCGTGCCTACGCCACCGGCCGCCGCAAGGACGCCGTGGCCCGCGTGTGGATCAAGCCGGGCAGCGGCAAGGTCACCGTCAATGGCCGTGATCAGGAAGTCTATTTTGCACGTCCGACGCTGCGCCTGGTCATCAACCAGCCGTTCCAGGTTGCCGGCCGCGAAGAACAGTATGACGTGATCGCCACCGTGAAGGGCGGCGGTCTGTCCGGTCAGGCCGGCGCGGTGAAGCATGGCATCAGCCAGGCACTCGCGAAGTTTGAACCGGCACTGCGTAGCACGGTGAAGGCCGCTGGCTTCCTCACCCGCGACAGCCGCGTGGTGGAACGCAAGAAGTACGGCCGCGCCAAGGCACGCCGTAGCTTCCAGTTCTCGAAGCGCTAAGGCTTACGCCACTCGATACGAAAGGGCGGCCCCGCCGGGCCGCCCTTTTTGTTTTGCCATCGCGCAGACGGACAGCCGCTTCAGATTTGCAGGCCATCAATCATCGATGGCTAGAACCTCTTCAATCGTAAGGATGGGAAGAGTAACCGGCAACAAAACCCAAAGTGACAAGTTCGAGAAACTCGCCCGTGAGCTAGAATGCGACGAGGGCGAGGCTCATTGGGATGAGCGGCTAGAGAAGGTCACCAAGAGCAAGCTGGAAGCAGAAGAGAAGCCCCGCTAAGTCAGAGTCCGGACCGGAGCTTAGTATCGCATGGGGCGGACTCTCCCCGTGCCGGGACACTTCAACCTAGCCGCGTTTGCAAAAGCTACAATAGCCCTTTGTTTGGGGTTTTAACCTCAATCCCGGCCCAGTGTTTCGCGGATCTCCGCACGCCAGATCGGGCCTTCGATATATTCCAGAAGAGAGATGTCGGCCGCTTCGCGCAGCGGGCTGTCCTGCGGCAAGGCGATGCCGTAATCCTGCCGCCCGAATGTGCCCGGCAGCATCCGCAACTTGTGGGGATAGGAATTCCGCACCAGGTAACGCAGCAAAGGCTCGTCATAGACGAAAGCCTCAATTTCCCCATCGCGCAAAGCATCCATCCCGGCCTCGACCGTCTCGAAATGGGTGAAGGCGATTCCCTCGCTGGCGAGCCACACGTCGCTGGCCGATTCCTCGATCGAACCGACCGTCACCTTGGGCAGATCGTCCGGCCCGCTTACACTGCCCGCCAGACGCCCTGTGGTCAGAGAGGATGCGATCATGCCGGTGAAGGTGGAAATGATGATGATTGCAGCAAACATCCAGACAAGTGCGATCATCTTGCCCGCAGCGGTGCGCGGCGCCTTATCGCCATAACCCACCGTGGTCATGGTCACGGCGGAGAACCAGAAACCGGACCCGATGCCCTTTATATCGTCCGCGAATTCTTCCGTATTGCGCTTCCGCTCTGCCAACCAGAACAACATGCCGACAAACAGCAGCAGGGCGGAAAGGGCCAGAACCGCCTTCAGGAAATCCATCGTGAAGAAGTTCTCTACCAGGGAGAACCAGGCGGTGGGTGACTTGCGCGTCACGATACCAAAGCCGGTGGCGTAGAACGGGTGGGTAAAATCCACGCGCTCCTCCCGCTCGGCCGTGATGGTCAGCGCTCCTACGCTGGCGTCATACTCGCCCGCGGCCACGCCATCGATCATGTCGGCAAGATCGGTTTCAACCAGCCGGTATTCATAGCCCCGCTGTTCCGCGATGTTCCGCCACAGATCGATTGCCAGGCCGTGCCATTCACCATTGGCATCCTTGATGGCGAAGGGCGGTGCTTCCCGCGTGGCGATACGCATCGGGCCGTCATCCTGAGCCGCCGCCACCTGCGGCAGACACAAGGCGGCAAATGCGGCGGCCATGATGAAGAGACGCGCAAGCAAGGCGCGCGCGGTGAAGATCGGCATGGTGGTCCCCCTCTGGATCGTCCACGGTTCGGGATGTCCCATCCAGCCTAGCACGGCCATGCGCTGTGCCCACCCCAGGGCCGGGGCCGTGCTTTCAGGAAAAAATGCGGCCAGTTCAGCGCTCAAACCATCAAACAACCCGGTCGGCAGGGACGATTGCTCCCTCCCGCACCGCCGGATTGCAATTAATGAACGGGCGGATCGACTTCTGGAATGCGATGCACCGGGGCAACCGGCTCGCCCGGTTCGCGCGGGGGAAGGGCGTCTTCCGGCACATCGTCAATCATCATGTCCGCTGTCGAAACATGTTCCAGATTGCGCACCCGCACATCCAGCTTCGCCCCGTCCCAGTGCAATTCGTTGAAACTGGGCGGCGTGGATCGCAGGCGTTGCGACAAGGTGCCGGCCCCGATCATCCGCATGGGTCCGTGCCGCGTGCCCTGCACGAGGTCGAACGCATCGTGGACGTGTCCGCTGAGCACCGCAATCACGGGGCGTTTCGCCAGTTCGGTCAGGGCTTTCTGGCCATTCCTGGTCAAAGCAGTGCCTTGCGTGCCCACCTCGCGCAGCGGGTGATGCACGGCAACCAGCGCCTGCGTACCTTCCGGCAAGGCGTCAATCGCCTGGAGGCAGCGCTGCAGGGCGCTGTCCGTGACCCACCCCTTCGACCAGTTGAAACGCGGCTGCGCCGATACGGCCGTCTTCAAGGGCACGATTGCGATGTCCGGCAGATCGATTTCCGCTTCCACCAGATTCTTGATCGCGCGGAACCGCTTGTAAGGGCTGAAGAATCGTTCGATCAGGTTGAAATAGGGCATGTCATGATTGCCCACTTCCACCGTGACCGGCACATCCAGCGAACGGATCCATTCACAAGCGGCGGTAAATTCGCGATTGCGCGCGCGCATGGTCAGATCGCCGGTAATGGCAACCGCATCCGGCTTCTTCTCCGCTATCTCCTGCCGGACCCAGTCCAGCGCGCGCCGGTCCTCCAGTCCGAAATGGAGATCGCTGATATGGAAAAGGCGGGCACTACGCGTCATCGGGCAGCGTCGCTAGCAGATCGACCTCGCAAACGGCCAGTTCAAACAACTCTTCCGGTCCACCCTGGCGCGCTTCGCCATCAACCGAGAGGCCAAATCGCTGTCTGGCGGTGCCCCCTATCTTCAGATGATCGACCCGCCCCAGGAAATCATGCGGTCCTTCACGGAAATTGCGCCGCAAAAGGGCCAGGCCCTGGCTGAGATATTCCGATGCGGTTTCCGAATGATAGGCCCGCACCTCTATCTTCTGGTCCAGAGGGTTCAGCATCAGCAGAGGATAACCTTCCGGCCGGCCCAGTTCCGGATCGATGCAGGCAACCATCGGCCCCTGGGTCGATTCCTCGATCGCTTCCGCAGCGCCATCAGCCATGGCGGAGACATCACCCTTGCGCATCGCCTCCCGCACCTGGTTCCACGATGTGCCGGGGCCGGCGAGCAGGCCCGCCAGCGCATCGCCATGGGCGGAACGGACCACGCCCGGCCGCACGGGCCGTGCCCTGCCCGCCGCGACGGCCGCAACCACCTCTTCACTGGACGCATCACCATGCAGCCGATGGAACAGCAAATTCATCGTTCCACCGGCCAGGACCAGAACGGCCCCACTCCACCCGTAGAGACCTGTGACCAGCGCATTGATCGTCCCGTCTCCGGCGAAAACAGCAACAAGATCGATCCCTGCCTGATCCAGCGCGGCCGCATCGGGCACGGATTCCTCGGGAAAACGGATGATCCGTGAAAGATCAAAGCCCGCATCCGCGAAACTGCGCACCACAGACTGCAAGTGCCGATCATCATTGCTTCCGCTGGCCGGATTGCACACCAGCCAGATCGCCCGCTTTTGTTTCATTATCTGCAAAGCACCGTTCCTCTCGGCGGGTTCCCGTCAAATCCGGTTGGACAGCAATATCCATGCGGAAAAGGCGTTAAGCGCGGTATAACCCAGATAGGCCCACCCCCATTCGGGATAGCCATTGCCGACGAGCAGCATGGCGCCAAGCAGCAGGCAGAATTCGGCCACGAGGCTGGCACGCCCGCCCAGCTTGCGGATCAGGGGCGGCAATTCGCGGAGCAGGCGATGGCGGCTTTCCAGCACCGCCCGTTGCAACGCGAAATTGCCGATTCCGAGCAGGAACATCAGCAGAATCGCCATTCGTCCGCAATTTGCCGCAACATTCGTCGATTGCCAATCGCGCTTCGCCGGTCCGGAAATGTCGTTCGTCCGGATGGCCGATCCTTCGTCGGATGAGCGTGCATCCCAATCGAAACCGACGCGAAAGCCGGCCCATCGGCGGGTATCTCTTCTCTTGCGTCACGGTCTCGCCCCGCAGTCCCAAGCAGGCCGTGACGCAACAGACATAAGAGCAAGGAGGAGAAGAGAACCATGAAAACCCCGACAGCAATCCTGGCCGCTGCCGCAGCCCTGACTGCCGCAACCGCCATCACCCCGGCCATGGCTGGCCAGCCGACCGAACGCGTCAGCTACAGCGATCTGAACCTGACGACCCAGGAAGGTCAGGACATCCTGCAGCAGCGCCTGAACAAGGCCGCATGGCGCGTGTGCATGTTCGATGCGAAGGGCCAGCTGCAGACCGCCGAACACCAGAATGCCTGCTATCGCCAGGCGCGCAAGGATGTCGCAGTCCGCGTTGCAGAGGTCATTGCCGATCACCAGCGCGGTGGCTGAACGCAAGGCCCGACAGGGCCCCGCTCGAAACTAGGGGCGTCCGGATTTCCGGACGCCTCTTTTTTGTGCGCCCGCTTTTATACGCCTTTTTATACGCCCGCCGCGAGCAAGGCCTGTCGCGCGGCGCAACTTCTTTCCGGATTCCGGGGTTAGGGCGCCAGTTTGCCGATCACCGGCCCGCCATGGCTTTCACCTTGCGCAGATATGTGCGCCCGATCCGAAGCGTTTCGCCATTGTCGAGTTCGGCCGACCACACGCCCAGCCCTTCGTGCCGCAATCCGCGGATCCGGTCGCGCCGGAGAATGGTGGACCGATGGATGCGAATGAATTGCGCCGGGTCCAGCCTGCCTTCCAGCCCGGCAATGGTTTGCAGCAGCAGATAGCTGTGTTCGCCGACATGCAGCCGGACATAATCCCGTTCCGCATCGATCCGGCCGACCTGCGCGGCATCTATACGCAGCAATTCCGAACGATGCGGCACCCAGAATTCGGTCAGCCATTCACCCTGGCTGGCAGAGGTCCGGTCCCGCCGGTTGATCGCGCGGTCAATCGCCCGCACCAGCCGCTCGGTCGCAACCGGCTTCAGCACATAATCGACTGCTTCCAGATCGAATGCCTCGACCGCGAAATCCTCATGCGCGGTGACGAAGATCACGGCTGGCGGATTGGCTTTCTTTCCCAGTTCGCGGGCAACGCCAAGGCCGTCCATTCCCGGCATGGTCATGTCCAGCAGCAGCAGGTCCGGCTTCAGCTTGTCGGCCAGCCTCAAGGCGGCTTCACCGTCGCTGGCGGTGCCCACCACCTGCAACTGGTCCAGCTCGGCACACAGCACCTGCATCCGTTCCACCGCGAGCGGCTCGTCATCGACGAGCAACGTCCGCAGAACTTCGTCATCCCGATCGCTCACCGGCGTTCCTCCTTGTGGCGCAAGATCGGCATTCGCAGCGTCGTAGAATAACCTTCCGGCGTCCTTCCGGAAACCACGCTGGCTTCTTCACCAAAACGCGCCTCCAGCCTTTCACGGACATTGGCGAGGCCAATACCATAGCCGGGCCGCGGCTCATCCGATGATTCAGAGCCCTTGCCGTCATCGGAAACGGTCACGACCAGACGACCATATTCTTCCCGCGCAGCGAGGGTAATCGTAACCTTGCCAGAGCTGGGATTGACCGCGTGTTTCACCGAATTTTCCACCAGCGGCTGCAATATCATGCCGGGAATCTTGGCGTTCTCCAGACTGTCGGGCAGCTGGTATTCCGCCTGCAGCCGGCGCGGAAACCTTACCGCCTCGATATCGAGATAG
The DNA here is from genome assembly GCF_001008165.2 of Croceibacterium atlanticum. Taxonomy (NCBI): domain Bacteria; kingdom Pseudomonadati; phylum Pseudomonadota; class Alphaproteobacteria; order Sphingomonadales; family Erythrobacteraceae; genus Croceibacterium; species Croceibacterium atlanticum. The sequence continues at coordinate 2,377,958 of NZ_CP011452.2, forward strand.
AGCTTCTGCAGCGCGAATTCTTCGCGCAGCGGCACGTCAGAGGTGGGATCGTCAGCCAGGCTACGGCGATAGAAGGTGGAAATCGTCTGGATCATCCGTTCCGCCGCCTGGGTCTTGCCCGTCAGCACCAATGCGGATAGCGAATTCAGCGTGTTGAACAGGAAATGCGGATTCACCTGATATCGCAGGCTGCGCAATTCCGCCGCCTTGGCCGCCCGGCGATAGGCACCTTCCCGGCGTTCGGCCGCGCGGGCCTTTTCCCCGGTAAGCAATGCCAGATAGAGCGAACACCAGGCCAGCAGCATGAAATATCGGCCAAAGGCGATTTCTGTCACCTGCTGCCACGGCGTGCCCTGGAAGGCGGAAGCGGGCAGGGTCGCCTTGCTGCCATCAGGCAGGCCGCTCATATCCATGCCCGGAATTTCGATCAGCAATTCACCGCTTTCGTCCCGGCGCACGGTGTAGCCCTGCTGTTTGACGACTTCGGTGAAATATCGATCGGACAGGCTGGCAAAGACGATCTGGTTCGCCTGCGCAATGAACAGCGCCACCGGCGCAGACAGCAGCAGGGCAGCCAAAATCTTGGCCCATAGCGGCTTTGCATCGAACAGGCGCAGCACCAGCCACAGGCCGATAGTGCCGGCCACGCCGGCCAGCGAAGCCAGGCCGCGCCGCCACAGCATCTCATGCTGGAAATCCAGCTGCCAGACATCCGCCCGCAAGGTCGTGAGCACGAAATAGCAGGCCCACAGGCCGACTATGGAAGCGAGCACCGTGCCGAACGGGACGCGCGCGGCAAAATCCTCGGGGCGTTCTTTCTCCATCCGACCGCCTTTACCTCTGCCGGAACGGTCGGCGCCAGTGCTGCGGTCGAACAAGGTCAACTCTTGGTCGAACAGTTCTTTGGCCGTGCCGTTCCGGTCATGGTTTTCACGCGCCTTCGAGCAGATGCTCCTCCGCGATCTTCTTCTGCCAGTGCAGGGGGGCGAGCGCATGGACATTATTGCCCTCGCCATCCACGGCCACGGTGACGGGAAAATCCTGCACTTCGAATTCGTAGATCGCTTCCATGCCCAGATCTTCGAAGCCGACCACCTTGCTGCCCTTGATGGCGCGGGAAACCAGATAGGCCGCACCGCCCACCGCCATCAGGTAAGCGCTCTTGTGATCGCGGATCGCATCGACTGCCATTGGCCCGCGTTCGGCCTTGCCGACCATGGCCAGCAAGCCCTGTTCCAGCATCATGCGGGTGAACTTGTCCATCCGCGTGGCGGTGGTCGGACCGGCGGGGCCGACGATTTCCTCGCCCACCGGATCGACCGGGCCGACGTAATAGATCACCCGCCCCTTGAATTCGACCGGCAGTTCCTCGCCCGCTTCCAGCATGTCCTTGATGCGTTTGTGCGCGGCATCGCGGCCGGTCAGCATCTTGCCATTGAGCAGCAGCCGATCGCCCTGTTTCCAGCTCTGCACTTCTTCCGGCGTCAACTTGTCCAGCTCCACCCGCCTGGCGGAGGCATCGGGTTTCCAGTCCACCTGCGGCCATTCGGCCAGATTGGGCGCTTCCAGATATGCCGGGCCGGATCCGTCCAGCGTGAAATGCGCGTGGCGGGTGGCGGCGCAATTGGGGATCATCGCCACCGGCTTGTTGGCCGCATGGCAGGGCGCATCCAGGATCTTCACATCCAGGATCGTGGAAAGACCGCCCAGCCCCTGCGCGCCGATGCCCAGCGCGTTGACCGCGTCGAAAATATCGATCCGTAATTTCTCGATATCGGTCTGCGGACCGCGCGCCTTCAGCTGGCCCATGTCGATCGGGTCCATCAGCGCCTTCTTGGCCAGCAGCACGCAATGTTCGGCCGTGCCGCCAATGCCGATGCCCAGCATTCCGGGCGGGCACCAGCCGGCACCCATTTGCGGGATCATTTCCAGCACCCATTCGACGATATTGTCGGACGGGTTCATCATCTTGAACTTGGACTTCGCCTCGCTGCCGCCGCCCTTGGCCGCAACGTCGATCGATACGGTCGATCCGGGCACCATTTCCACATGCAGCACGCTGGGCGTGTTGTCGCGCGTGTTGCGGCGGGTGAATGCGGGATCGGCCAGCACCGATGCGCGCAGCTTGTTTTCCGCATTCATATAGGCGCGGCGTACGCCTTCATCGATCACGTCCTGCAGCGGGCGGGACGTGTCGGACAGGCGGCAATCCATGCCCCATTTGACGAAGACATTGACGATGCCGGTGTCCTGGCAGATCGGCCTGTGCCCTTCGGCGCACATCCGGCTGTTGGTCAGGATCTGGGCGATCGCATCGCGCGCGGCCGGGCTCTGTTCGGCCTCATAGGCTTCGCCCAGCGCCCGGATGTAATCCATCGGGTGGTAGTAGGAGATGTATTGCAGCGCATCGGCCACACTTTCGATAAGGTCTTCCTCGCGGATGGTGACCATGTCGCTCATCGATGGAGCACTCCCTTTTGCAGAATCTCGGCCGCATAGGCCGCAACAGGCCCTACGGTCAAAGCGCTTGGCCTCAAGCGCCGTTTTGCCTAAGGCTCACCCTGACCCAGCGACAAGAGATTTGCGAAGTGACAATCGTGCAAAGCCGACCGCAGAATGTCGGGTATGAAGCTGCCCGCAAGGCCATGATCGACAGCCAGTTACGCACGAGCGGCGTAAACGCGGAGTTCGTGTTGCGCCGCATGAGCGTGGTTCCGCGGGAAGAATATGTCCCCGAACACGCCCGCGGAACAGCCTATATGGACCGTGCCATCCGTCTGGATAACGGGCGTTTTCTGGGCGCACCCGTGGTGCAGGGCATGATGCTGCAGGAAGCCGCGCCCAGGCCGGGCGACAAGGCCCTGCTGGTCGATGGCGGCAGCGGATACATGGCCGAATTGCTGAAGCCGCTGGTGGGCGAGCTTGAAGTCGTTTCGGCCGGAGATGCCACCGCGCAATCGCGCAAGGCGGCCGATATCGATCTGCTGATCGTGGATGGCGCGGTGGAACAACTGCCCGATTCGCTGACTCGCCGGCTGGTGGAAGATGGCCGTATCGTAACCGGGCAGGTGCAGAACGGGCTGACCCGCCTTGCCCGTGGCCGCAAGGTTGCCGGACAGATTGCTCTTCTTCCACTCGCGGAAGTGGGAATGCCGATCCTGCCCGAATTCGCAATTCCGAAGAGCTGGAGCTTCTAAGCGTGGCGATCGCCAGGGGGGGATGGCTGCTGATCACGTGTGCCTGTCTGGCTTTGCCCAGACAGGCATCGGCCGACACGCTGAAGGAAGCGCTTGCGCAAGCCTATGAAACGAACCCGACGCTGGAAGCGGCGCGTGCGCAATTGCGCGCAACGGACGAAAACGTGCCGATCCAGCGCGCGGACGGCCTGCCTTCGTTGAACGCGTCGGGCCAGTACACCGAATATGTGGTGCAGGCGACATCCAGCTTCATCAATCCGGAACGCGCCGCGCAGGCCGGTCTGGAACTGAGCGTGCCGCTCTATTCCGGCGGCAGGGTGCGCAATGGCATCAATGCCGCGGAAACGCGCGTTCTGGCCGGCAGGGCAAATCTGCGCGCCACGGAAAGCTCCGTCTTCTCGCAAGTCGTCGCCGCATATATGGACGTGATCCTGCAAGAGGCGATCGTCGGCCTTTCCAGCAACAATGTGGATGTCCTTCAGGTCAATCTGCAGGCGACAAGCGACCGTTTTGAAATCGGCGATCTGACCCGCACCGACGTGGCGCAGTCGCAGGCGCGTCTTGCCCAGGCGGAAAGCAGCCTGCGTTCCGCCAAGGCCAATCTGACGGAAGCGCGCGAAAGATATATCCGCCTTGTCGGGGAAATGCCCACCGATCTCCAGGCGCCACCCCCCTTGCCCGGCCTTCCGGAAACGCCGGACGATGCAGTTATTGTCGCGCTTGAAAACAATCCCGACATGATCGCCGCACGGCGCGAAGCAAAGGCTGCGGGTTACGATATCGAAGTGGCTGGCGCCGGGCGCCTTCCCACCGTGTCCCTCTTCGCCAATGGTAATTACAACAATTACCTGGGCACTCTCGGCAGCATTTCAGGCTCGCCCGCGGATCAGGCACAGACATCATCGCAAGCGGGTGTTCGCGTCCAGATGCCTCTGTTCCAGGGTGGCGCCGTTTCCGCGCGCCAGCGACAGGCTCAGGCCAACGCCTCCGCCGCGCTTGAACGTGCAATCGGCACGGAACGCGAAATCATCGCCACGGTCCGCGCCGCCTATTCCAGTTGGCAGGCCGCGAACGAAATCATTCGTTCCAGCCAGGCCGCCGTGGATGCCGCCGACCTCAGCCTGGAAGGGGTGAGGGCGGAAAATACGGTTGGCAACCGCACGATTCTGGACATTCTGAACGCGCAGCAGGAATTACTGAGCGCGCAGGTCGATCTGGTGACCGCACGGCGCAATGCCTATGTCGCAGGCTTCACCCTGCTTGCCGCCATGGGCCGCGCCGAAGCACGCGATCTGGGTCTGGAAGACGAGATTGTCGGCCCGCTTTACGATCCGACCGAATATTACGACCGGGTCCGCGGCAATTTGTGGGACTGGTCACGCAATCCCGATCCCGTGGCTGAGTCCACGCGAACCGTTGACATTCCCGCGCCGGACGGAGAAATTTCGGAATAGTTAAGGCCATTCGGGGGATTCGGGAAAAATGCGCCAGGAAGGTGAACCTTCGGTCGAGGAAATTCTCGACTCGATCAAGAAAGTGATCGCGCGCGACAACCGCGAATCCGCCGCTGCCGAACGCCGCCACCGCGAAACCTCCGGCATCGCCCAGCAGGAAGAACACTCTGCCGGAAGCCAGGACGAATCGGAAGAAGTGCTGGATCTGGAAGAAGCGGCCGAGATGCTGGGCGAAGAAGATTTCGCCGAACATGCTTCTTCAGACAGCGAGGATGCGGATGCCGCGGCCGAAGCGCTGATGAATGCCGGCGCCACCAGTTCCATCCGCGAATCGCTGGCCGCGCTGGCGACCATCGCCGAACCGGGCGCACCGCCGCAGATCGTACGTTCCGGCGAAACCTCTCTCGAAGCCATGGCGCGTGAGATGTTGCGTCCGATGCTCGCCCAATGGCTCGATCAGAATCTGCCGCCCATTGTGGAACGCATGGTGAAGGACGAAATCACCCGGATCGTCCGCAAGAAGAGCTGATCCCCGTACGCTTGCCTTGCGCAATGCGATCCACCACCTGAAGCAGCATGAACAAGGATAGCCCCGAACAGCCGGATCTTGGCAAGGCGCAACGCGCGCTGGGCAAGATCGGCGGTGAAGCGATTGACCGGCACATCTTCCTGTGCGGCCTTTCCGAAAAGCAGGAATGCTGCCGCCGGGAAGTGGGCGAACGATCGTGGAAATATCTGAAACGCCGCCTGAAAGAGCTGGGGCTGGCCGGAAAAGGCGGCATTCAGCGCAGCAAGGCTGATTGCCTGCAAATCTGCGAAGCGGGGCCCATCGCCGTCATCTGGCCAGACCGCGTCTGGTATCATTCCTGCACCGAAGAAGTGCTGGAACGCATCATTCAGGAACATTTGATCGGCGGCCGGCCGGTAGAAGATTATCGCTTGCGCTCGTCCGAATCTTCCAGCGGATCGATCACCGCCTCGTCATGACCTGTGCCGCTGGACAGGAAGACCAGCCCCATCAGTGCCGATAGCAACAGCATGGTGAAGCCCAGCCCCAGCGCCGTGGCGATGAACAGGTGAACCGATTCGGTGCCGTTCTGGCGATAGACCAGCAGCATCGCCAGGATGACGATCATCACCGTCACCATCATCATGAAGCGCATCATGCGCCGAAAGCGCGCCCAGGCATGGGCCGCTGTTTCCGGGTCTTCCAAAGGTGAACGCTTCGCCATCGGGGCCTCCATGCTCTTTCTGCCCCCCATGATGCAACGCCCCTTTGCCAGTGATTTGGCCGCAGAACCAGTTTCGTGGCAAGATGCGGTTGCAGAACGCGAAAACGCGAAGGGAGAGATGCATGACAATTGCGAGAGTTATCGCCGAACAGAACGGAGAAGTGATCCATTGCGCGCCAGAATCGACCGTGCAGGAGGCTGCACGTTTACTGGCTGAAAATCGGATCGGCGCAGTTCCGGTGCTCGAAAATGGCAAGGTCGTGGGGATCTTCTCTGAACGCGACCTCCTGTATTGCGTGGCGCGGGATGCGGCGGTTGGCCTGTTGCATGACGTGCGGAAAGTAATGACCGGGCCGGCAATAACCGTGGGTCCGGATACGGACGCGCTGGAAGCGCTGGCCCTGATGACTCGCCGCCGCATTCGGCATTTGCCAGTGATCGAAAATGACGAGATGATCGCCTTTGTTTCCATCGGCGACCTGGTGAAATACCGCATGGGGCAGATCGAAGGCGAGGCAAAGGCCATGCGGGAATACATCACCACCGCTTGAGCGGGCAGCCGGGGCACCCTACATCGTGCTCATGGCCGATATGCTGACACTGACCGAAGCCGCCGCCGACCGAGTCGGCTCAATCGCCCGCAAGCAGGGCAAGCCGGCCGTTCTGCGCCTGTCAGTGGAAGGCGGAGGCTGTTCCGGCTTCCAGTACAAGTTCGACCTGGCGGAAGAGATCGAAAGCGATGACGCGGTAAGCGAAACCAGCGGTGTGAAGCTGGTTGTCGATCCGGTGAGCCTGGATCTGGTGGCCGGCAGCGTGGTCGATTTCGTCGAATCGCTGGGCGGGGCGGCTTTCCGGGTGGAAAACCCCAATGCGGCCGCCGGTTGCGGTTGCGGTTCCAGCTTTGGCATCTAATGTCCGCCCTGTGCGGATAGCCTCTTTCAACATCAACGGGATCAAGGCGCGCCTGCCGCGCCTTCTGGAATGGCTCGAAGAAACGCGGCCGGCTGTCGCCTGCCTGCAAGAGATCAAGAGCCAGGACGCCAACTTCCCGGCCGATGAGTTCGAAAAGATTGGCTACAAGGCCATCTGGCACGGCCAGAAGAGCTTCAATGGCGTGGCCATATTGGTGGACGGGCAGGAACCGATAGAGGTCCAGCGCGGCCTTCCCGGCGATCCGGAAGATGATCATGCCCGCTATATCGAAGCCGACATCGGCGATCTGCGGGTGGTGAATATCTATCTGCCCAACGGCAATCCGCAGCCCGGGCCCAAATTCGACTACAAACTGGCCTGGATGGCGCGCCTGCGCACCCGCATGGCCGAACTATATGCGAGCGAGCGGCCGACAATCGTGGTCGGCGATTTCAACGTCATTCCCGAAAACAAGGATGTTTGGTCGGTGAAGGCGATGGAAAATGACGCGCTGATGCAGCCGGAAAGCCGGGATGCCTATGCCCGCCTGCTCCATGACGGGTGGACGGACGCACTGGACACTCTGAACCCGCAAGGGGGCATCTGGACCTTCTGGGATTACCAAGCCGGTGCCTGGCAGCGCGATCACGGTTTCCGGATCGATCACATGCTGCTGTCGCCCGAATGCGCCGACCGGCTGTTATCTGCCGGTGTGGACAAGGAATATCGCGGGCGGGAAAAGGCCAGCGATCACGCCCCGGTCTGGGTCGAGCTGGCCTGAAGCGGCAGGGGGCCACGAGACAGGCCCCCCAACCGGCACATCAGCGATAGAAGATGTGGCTGTCGATGGTCGTTTCGGCGATCTTGCGCCGTGCCCAGCGCGGATGAACACGCTTGGCATGGAAATAGAGCGAATCTCCTGCCGCGCTTTCCCACAATTCCTCATGCGCGATGCGGGCAACGGCCATGGCCCGCTGCCATGCAGTGGAAGATGTGCGGACGGCAGGGATGTGGCCGTTCTTCACGAAAGAGAACTGTTTGCGCTGCTTTACGACACCGCAATAGCTGTCCGGGAAGAGGCTGGATTCAGCGCGGTTCACGACCACGCGGCCCACGGCCAGCTGGCCGGCCAGAGGTTCACCGCGGGATTCGAAATAGATCGCCTGCGCAAGGCAGCGCAGGTCGTCGGAAAGGGCCGCGCTGGTCGGCATATCCGCCACCAGTTCATGCAGGGAAGAGGCTTCGCCACTCGCCACGGTTTCCTGGTCGACAATATCCGTCGGCTCGGGAAGGGGCTGGACCACTGCTTCGGCTACGAAGCGCACACTGGAATCCGCCGTTTCGGCCGTGTTGGCAGCATCCTGCGCGGCCGTGTGATCGGATTCGATACCGGCCCCTGCATCCTGCTGGGCCGCGGCGCCGGAACTTTCAGCACCAATCAGGGCTAGAACAAGCACAAAGGCCGAGGCCAAGGCCCCGGCGCCAAAGGTTTTGCGGCTCATTAATACCGTAACTCAAGGCGGTGAGCGCCCGTCGCAGGTAGGTGATCGCGGGAAGTACAAAACTGTAATACCGAGATCCGACACTTGCCTGCCGGCAACTCCCCGTCTGCGCGCTAGTCCACCCGGCGTGAATGCCGTGCGCGAACCGCCTGCGCTGTTGGAAGTTGCGGGCCAGATAGTTCCCCGCCCTCCCCTGTCAACACTTAGACCTCCAGATTGTCGATGAAGCGTTCACCATTGGCGATGTCGAGCTCCACCACCCACAGATCCGGGTCCTGGGCATGGCGCCTGCTGCAATAATCCCAGAATTCATCCGGATTTTCAGTATCTTGTGACCGGGAAAGGGACCATTTCCGGGTTCCATCCGGCTGCGGCATACGTTCGTAAGCGCGCGCATTTGTGCCGTTTTCGCAACAGATAATCAGCAATGTCCCAGCGTCGCGTTCACCTTTTTTAATAACAGTTGCGAAGCCGCCTGCCGCCTGCACGGTTCGAATCAAACCGCCGACTTCCAGATGAGCGGGCAACCGCATAATGCGCCTATTCGGCTTGCGCGGAATTATATCCGGCGAGGCCGGACAGCGCGATATGGGACCGCAGGAAAGTGCCCGTGCCCCGGCCGATTTCATCTCCTTCTTCGTCCAGGAGATGCGATTCCGCGATGAAGACCCGTCGTTTGCCGCTAACCCAGCGGCCTTCCGCCACCACGCGCCCCGATCGAACAGGCTTGGTGAAATGCAGGTTGAAGGCCGTAGTCAGCAGGAAGCGATCCGTAACCAGTGTATTGGCCGCATAGAAAGCGGCATCATCCAGCATCTTGAAATAAATCGTACCATGGGCGGCCCCGGCAGCATGGTGAATCCGTTCATCCACGACAAAGTGAATGCGGGCATGGCCTTCGCCCAGGATTTCCAACCGCGATTCGAACAAATCGTTGATCGGGGCGGAGGCATAGAGCGATTCCAGCGCGCGATAATGCAGTCCGGCTCCGCTATTGCCAGCTGCTGGATCGGTTTCAGGCGGCGTCACGATCCGTAACATTGGTCAGCAAGCCAAACAGAGCCTCTTCATCGGGTGCCTCGCTCAAGGCTTCATGAACCCGCTCGTCCCGAACCAGGCGTGAAATCGCCGCCAATGCGTGCAAATGGGTGGCGCCGCAATTTTCAGGGGAGAGCAGGCCAAACACCAAATCCACCGGCAAGCCGTCAGCCGCGGCAAAATCCGCCGGTTGGCGCAATTTCAGCAACACTGCGACCGGCCGCGGAAGACCCTCAATACGCGCATGGGGAATGGCAACCCCCCGACCGAAGCCGGTGCTGCCAAGCTTTTCGCGCTCTTCCAGCTTTTCGAGCACTTTTTCCGGATCGAGATGCCACGCGAGAGCAAAGGTCCGGCTCAGCTCCGCCAGAATGGCGCGCTTGTCGCCAGCCTCCACGATCGCAACCGCTTCCGGCTTCATTTGAAAAAGAGGGTACATGAGGTCCGGCTTCAAACTCTAAATCACAAACGGCGTTGCCCGATGCGGCGCCCTTACAGCCCCGCCGCCTCTTGTTCCAGCAATGGAATAAATGGCGTGAATCAGGCGTTTCAGCCCGCTTTCAAGAAGGTTCGACCCATCCGATCGAGCCATCTTCGCGGCGGTACACCATATTATGACGGCCAGTTCCAGCATTTTTGAAGAATAAAGCGTTCGTATGTCTCAGATCGAGAAGCATCACTGCATCTGAAACGCTGACTTCCGGAACATCGATACGTGTTTCGGCGATGATCGGCGGAGCGTCGGGAAGTTCCTCTTCCTCACTCTCCGGCTGTTCCATAGCGAAGACAGTATAGGCGGCCTCTTCCAGTTTGACCGCATGTTGCGCCTGTTCGTGGCGATCCTTCAGCCGGCGCTTGTAACGGCGGAGCTGTTTTTCGATCTTATCTGCGGCCTGGTCGAAAGCCAGATGCGCATCATGTGCTTCCCCATGGCTTTTCAGGATCAGGCCATGATTCACATGCAGCACAATATCACATGCGAATGCGGCCGAAGGCGCCTTGCCGAAAGTGACGGAGGAGGAGAGCGCCTTGCTGAAATATTTCTCGCATATCCCGTTCAAGCGATCGCTTGCGTGTTCCTGCAGGGCCGAGCCGGTTTCCATCTGATGGCCGGAGACGCGAATTTCCATGGGCGGGGTTCTCCTTCTGATTTATTGTTATAACCGTGATTTGTGCATTGAAACCTGGGGTTTCAACGGTGCCACAGCGGTGATTCGATTGTTTCCAGAAACTCCGCATGCCGCGCCAGCTCTTCCGCGCTAGCGCAATGGGGGCGGGGCGGGCGGAATTCACGCCGGACCGTGACCGGAGCGGTGTTTTCCTGGGCAACCAGATCGGCCGCGACAGCCGTGGCCGATGCACCGAGTTCAAGGCCGATCTGCCGCCCACCGCATAGTTCGACATAGACCTGGGCAAGCAATTCAGCATCGAGCAGAGCGCCGTGCAGGACACGGTGGCTGCGATCGACGCCATAGCGTGAACACAGGGCATCGAGCGTGTGCTTGGCACCGGGATGGCGCCGCCGGGCGAGAACCAGCGTATCGACCATGCGATCCGTGCTGACTTCGGGATGGCCGCAGGCGACCAGTTCGAAATTGAGGAAGCCGAAATCGAATTGCGCATTATGCGCAACCAGTGGCGAATCCTCTATAAAATCGAGCAATTCCTGAACCTTGTCGCCAAAAAGCGGCTTGTCCGCCAGGAATGCATCCCCCAGTCCGTGCACGCGTTCCGCTTCGAAGGGCATGCTGCGCTGGGGATTGAAATAGGCATGGAAATTGCGCCCGGTGGAGATGCGATTGACCAGTTCGATGCAGCCGATTTCCACCATCCGATCACCGGTCCTGGGATCGAGGCCAGTGGTTTCCGTATCGAAGACAATTTCACGCATGGGCTGATTATCGGCGGGGGTTGCCGGGCTGGCAAGGGCCTGATTCAGCCCGTCAGCCTGTCCACCAGGGCGGCCACGGCGGCGCGCGTTTCGGCAAGGCTGCATCCGGTGTCGATCACGTGATCGGCGCGGGCACGTTTTTCGGCATCCGGCATCTGCAGGGCGAGAATCCGGGCGAAACGATCTGCCGTCATGCCGGGGCGGGAGAGGACTCTTTCACGCTGAACCGCCGCAGGGGCGGAGACGACCAGAATTGAATCGGTTTCCTCCGCACCGCCTTTTTCAAACAACAGGGGAATATCGAATACGACCAGACTGGCCCCCGCATGTTCGATCAGGAATTCCTCCCTCCGCTGGCGAACGGCCGGATGCACTATGGCTTCCAGCCGCGACAGCGCTTCCCCATCTTCGAAAACAGCATTGCCGAGAGCTTCCCGGTCGAGCCCCCCTGGGCCGGTCGTGCCGGGAAAGCCCTGTTCGATGGCCGGCAACAAGGCGCCATTCGGCCCCTGCATGCGCCGCACCTCGGCGTCGGCATCGAAAACCGGCACACCAAGATCGGCGAACATGGCGGCCACGGTGGATTTACCCATGCCGATCGAGCCGGTGAGGCCGAGGACATGCGGATGGCTCATGATGTCAGGATCGCCCGCAATTCCGCATCGTCATCTTCACGCGGCGGTACTGCGCCAAAAAACCTTTCAAACGCTTCGGCAGCCTGGCCGATCAGCATGTTCAGCCCGTCCAGCGTTTCAAAGCCTTTCTCCCGAGCTGCGGTCAGGAGCGGCGTGTCCAGCGGATGGGTGACGATGTCATAGATGATACTGCCAGGCGGGGCGTGGCTGAAATCGAAGGGCAGAGGGGGCTGGCCTTCCATGCCGAGCGGGCTGGCATTCACGATCAGATCGCAGCAACCTTCGCGATCATCGAAAGTGAATTCGGTGATGTCGGCGAAATGGTCCAGATCGATGGCGTGATGTTCGCCCATCGGATCCAGTTCATCCAGCAGCGCCCTGGCCTTGGCCGGATTGCGCCCTGCCAGCACGATGACGAAATGTTCCCGCGCCAGCGCGGCAATGATGGCCCGGGCCGCGCCGCCGGTTCCCAACACCCGGGCCATGCGGAAAAGATGCTTCCGTGCGAGCACCGGGCGCAACGGTTCGAGGAACCCGCCCGCATCGGTGTTGAACCCGGTCAGCGTGCCGTCGTCTTCGCGGATAATCGTGTTTACCGCGCCGATTGTTTCGGCCAGCGGATCCATGCGATCGAGCAGGGGGATCACTGCCTGTTTATGGGGCATGGTGACATTGCAACCGCGCCAATCCGGATCGGCACGCCGTTCCGCCAGATAGGCGGCAAGTCCATCGGGCTTCACGTGGCAGGCCCGATATTTAGCGTCCAGACCCAGCCGGTCGATCCAGAAATTATGAATCGCAGGCGATTTGGACTGTGCGATCGGATCGCCGATCACTTCGGCATAGATGCTCATGCCTGGAGCTTTCCAAATTCGCGCAGAGCACCCAGGACCGGCAGAAGCGGCATTCCCAGAATGGTGAAATAATCGCCTTCCACCCGATCGAATAATTGCACGCCTAGACCCTCTATCCGGAACACGCCGACGCAATAACCGACTTCCGGCCACTCCGCATCGAGATAGGCTGCGATAAAATCCTCCGACAAATCACGAATATGAAGCTGTGCCATGGCGGAGTGACGCCAGATGATTGCACCGTCGCGCGCCAGCGCCGCGGCAGAATGAAGCTGCATGATGCGCCCGGAAAAGAACCGGAGATGGTCCGCCGCCATGTCCCGGTCCACCGGCTTGTCGAACCGCCTGCCATCGACGACCACAAGGGAATCGCTGCCCAGTACAAGCTCTCCGGGCGCATCCACGGCACGCGCCTTGGCCTCGGCAAGGGCGAGGGCAATCGTGGCGGGTGTCTCGCCCTGCAATTCCGCTTCCAGCGATCGTTCGTCGATTTCCGCCGGGCGGGAGACAAAATGCACTCCGGCAGTTTCCAGCATATTCTGCCGGGATGCGCTGCGCGATGCGAGGATGAGGGGGGCCTGTTCGGCCTGCAAAATCATATCGGCTTGATTCCGACCTGCGGCGGACGATCCCGGCCGCGTTCCTTGCGTTGATTGTACAGGCGAATGATCGCCGCGGCGCTTTCTTCGATCGAACGGCGGGTGACGTCGATCACCGGCCAGCCATTATCGGCGAACATGCGACGGGCAAAGGCCACTTCGGTTTCCACCTTTTCTTCATCCACATAGGCGGTCTGCGTTTCCTGATTCAGCGAAAGCAGGCGATTGCGCCGGATCTGCACCAGCCGCGCCGGAGCGGTGGTGAGGCCGACCACGAGTGGATGGCGCAATTCGAACAGGGAAGGCGGAGGCGGGCTTTCCATTACCAGCGGAATATTCGCCACCTTGTATCCGCGATTGGCCAGATAGATGCTGGTCGGCGTCTTGGAACTGCGGGACACGCCGGCCAGGAGGATATCGGCCTCTTCCCAATCCTCCCACCCGATCCCGTCATCATGGGCGATAGTGAACTGAATCGCATCGACGCGCGCGAAATAGGCATCGTCCAGAGCGTGCTGACGTCCCGGCCGACCCTTGGCCTGCTGGCCAAGCCGATCCTCGAGCGCGGCAGTCACCGCATCCAGTGCCGCCACATGCGGCAGGCCAAGCGTGCGGCAACGTTCCTCCAGCAGGCGGCGCGTCTCGTCATTCACCAGGGTAAACAGGACCAGGCCGGGATTGGAGGCAAGCTCTTCCATGATCCGGTCGAGATGTTGACGCGACCGGACCATCGGCCAGAAATGGCGAATAACCTCGGCATCATCGAACTGCGCGAGCGCCGCCTTGGCGATCATCTCGAGCGTTTCGCCGGTCGAGTCCGAGAGGAGATGAAGATGCAGCAAAGCCATGTGGACAAGTCCCGGCATAAACCACGGGACGGATCGGCGGACAAGTTCGGGAGAGGATTTCACCCCCGCTATCCGGTGATTCCCCAGCAGGAAATTGAACAGGCAGGCGAGATTTCGACAGGCTGGGGATAAGGCGAACAAGCTTTGCTTGACCACGCTGCAAGCAGGAGTCGATCCGCAAACGCCCCCTGTTCTCTCCGGGAGAAATCGGGCAAGGCGCGTTTCTCCCCGATTTCCACAGGGCCAACAGAGTCCTGAATCCTTATAAATATATATTTTTATTGATTGGACTCTCGCTATGCCTGGTCTTCTCCTCGATACTCTGCGTGGCAAACAAGGCGGCCGGAAGCCGGTCTGGCTCATGCGTCAGGCCGGGCGGTATCTGCCCGAATATCGCGCCTTGCGGGCGGAAAAGGGAGGGTTTCTGGAACTTGTCTATGACAGCGAGGCTGCGGCCGAAATCACGTTGCAACCGATCCGCCGGTTCGGTTTCGATGGCGCGATCCTGTTTTCCGACATTCTGATCGTTCCCCATGCGCTGGGCCAGGATCTGCAATTCCTGGCGGGCGAAGGGCCCCATCTCTCGCCGCCCCTGGTGGATGCGGCGCTGGATTCGCTGGAGGCGGTGCCTGAACGGTTCGATCCCATCTACCGGACTGTCCAGCTCGTGCGGGAACAGCTCGGTCCGGATACGACCATGCTGGGCTTTGCCGGCAGCCCGTGGACCGTGGCGACATACATGATCGCGGGGCAGGGCAGCCGTGACCAGCATCTCGCTCGCGCCATGGCCTATCGCGATCCACAAGCGGTGCAGGCGATCCTGGACAAGGTGATCGAAGTCACGGTGGAATATCTCGCTGGCCAGATCGAAGCAGGTGCGGAAGCCGTGCAATTGTTCGACAGCTGGGCCGGCAGCC
This sequence comes from Croceibacterium atlanticum, assembly GCF_001008165.2. NCBI lineage: Bacteria > Pseudomonadati > Pseudomonadota > Alphaproteobacteria > Sphingomonadales > Erythrobacteraceae > Croceibacterium > Croceibacterium atlanticum. The sequence goes on from NZ_CP011452.2 coordinate 2,393,037, forward strand.
TGGCACCGGACCAGTTCGAACGCTGGGTCATTGCGCCCAATGCGCGGATTGTTGCTGCGATTGGTGAACGTTTCCCCGATGTGCCGGTGATCGGTTTTCCCAAGGGATCGGGGGAGAAACTGCCCGCTTATGCAAGGGAAACCGGCGTTGATGCGGTCGGGGTGGATGAAACCGTCGATCCTGTCTGGGCAGCCAGGGAACTGCCCGATGGCATGCCGGTGCAGGGCAATTTCGATCCGCTGTTGCTGCTGGCCGGCGGCGAGGCGCTGGAGCAGCGGGCGCGGCACATACTGGATGCGTTTGCCGGGCGGCCGCATGTGTTCAATCTTGGCCATGGGATCGACAAGGAAACGCCGATCGCCCATGTCGAACGCCTTCTTTCCGTAATTCGCGAAAGTTGATGAATGTGATGCCCGGAATGTCTAGGTTTCCGGCATGCAGGATGTGTTTTCGATGACTTATCTGTGGCTCAAGGCCGGCCATATCATTTTCGTGATCTTCTGGATGGCCGGGCTGTTCATGCTCCCGCGGCTGTTCGTCTATCATCAGGAATCCGGGCCAGACTCTCCGGAGAATGCCCAATGGATTGATCGTGAACGGAAACTGCTCAAGATCATCCTGCTGCCATCCATCATCGCGGTCTGGGCTTTCGGGCTGGCCTTGGCCTTTACGCTTGATGCCTGGAGCCAGGGCTGGCTGCACGCCAAACTGCTGCTGGTACTCATTCTATCGGCCTATCACGGCTATCTTTCAGCCTATGCGAAGAAGCTCGCACGGGGCGAAAGGCCGCTTACGGGCAAGGCGCTGCGCATGCTGAACGAAGTGCCCGGAATCGCGGTTGCGCTGATCGTCGTGCTGGTGATCGTAAAACCCTTCTGATCCCGGCCAGGCGGGGCCATTGCCGCATGGGGCGATATTTGCGGTGAACGGTGCCGATGCGCCGCCAATTGCGAATTGACGGCTTCGCCCGGAAATCATATTTCTCGGTGCTACCCGGCTGAGGCCGCCGTCCCGAGCGGCCAGGTCTGCTTTCCCCAAGCCCAGAATTGACCTGCCGGCTCCTCCAAATCACTGGAATATTTACGAAATGCATTTGAAAGAACTCAAGAGAAGGACGCCGGCCGAACTCGTTTCCATGGCCGAGGAATTTGGTGTCGAAGGCGCGAGCACCATGCGCCGGCAGGATCTGATGTTCGCCATCCTCAAGGAAGTGGCGGATGAAGGAGAGGAAATTCTCGGAATCGGCACGATCGAGGTGTTGCAGGATGGCTTCGGTTTCCTGCGCAGCCCCGAAGCGAATTACCTCGCCGGTCCGGACGATATCTATGTTTCGCCGAACCAGGTCCGTAAATTGGGTCTGCGCACTGGCGACACGGTAGAAGGTGAAATCCGCGCCCCGCGTGATGGAGAGCGCTATTTTGCCCTGACGAAGCTGTTGAAGGTCAATTTTGACGATCCGGATGCAGTTCGCCACCGGACCAATTTTGACAATCTGACGCCGCTCTATCCCGAACAGCGCCTCAATCTCGATACGAGCGATCCGACGGTGAAGGACAAGTCCGCGCGGGTCATCGATCTGATCGCGCCGCAGGGCAAAGGCCAGCGCGCGCTGATCGTCGCGCCGCCGCGCACCGGTAAGACGGTGCTGCTGCAGAATGTCGCCAAGGCGATCACGGATAATCATCCGGAAGTCTTCCTGCTGGTGCTGCTGGTTGACGAACGACCGGAAGAAGTGACCGACATGCAGCGCAGCGTTAATGGCGAGGTGATTTCCTCGACCTTTGACGAGCCGGCGCAGCGACACGTGCAAGTAGCTGAAATGGTTATCGAAAAGGCCAAACGCCTGGTCGAGCACAAGAAGGATGTGGTGATCCTGCTGGATTCCATCACCCGTCTTGGCCGCGCCTACAACACGGTCGTGCCGAGTTCCGGCAAGGTGCTGACCGGCGGTGTTGACGCCAATGCTCTGCAGCGTCCGAAACGCTTCTTCGGTGCCGCCCGCAATATCGAGGAAGGCGGTTCGCTGTCGATCATTGCGACCGCTCTGATCGATACGGGCAGCCGTATGGACGAGGTGATTTTCGAAGAATTCAAGGGCACGGGTAACAGCGAAATCGTGCTCGACCGCAAAGTTGCGGACAAGCGCATCTTCCCGGCGCTGGATGTCGGCAAGAGCGGCACCCGCAAGGAAGAATTGCTGGTCGGCAAGGATCAGCTTTCCAAGATGTGGGTCCTGCGCCGTATCCTGATGCAGATGGGCACGATCGACGCGATGGAATTCCTGCTCGACAAGATGAAGGATTCCAAGACCAACGAAGATTTCTTCGCGACGATGAACCAGTAAGTCAGTTCCGTCCGGCGGCCCATGCTGCCGGACTGAAACTGTAATGCATGGTGGAATTGTTCACACAGCGCGCCGCCTCCAAACAGGGGTCGGCGCGCTGTTTCCTATCGGCAATCAGCCGAGATTCCTGGCAAAGAATTCCGCCGTCCGGCTGTCTGCCAGATTGGCTGCTTCCTCGTTCCGTCTCTTGCCGAATTCGGTGGCGAAGCCGTGATCGAGGCCTTCGTAATCATGCAGCGTAACCTTGTCATGGCCGTCCAGCCCTTCATGCATTTTCTCCTGCACTTCGGGCGGAACGAAGCCGTCCTTGGTGGGGATATGCAGCATCAGCGGGTTTGATATCGCCCTGGCTTCGCGGAGCAGGTTATCCACGCCGACTGCGTAATAGCCCACGGTTGCATCTGAATCCGTGCGGGCAGCAGTCATGAAGGCGAGGCGCCCGCCAAGGCAATAACCGACCGCGCCAATCTTTGCGCAGCCCATATGTTCGCGGATATGTTTGATAGTGGCTTCGATATCGCGGACGCCCTGATCCTGATTGAACTTGCCCATCAGATCGAGGGCGCGCTTGAATTCAGCTTCGATATCGGGATCGAGTTCTACCCCCGGTTCGATGCGCCAGAACAGATCCGGGGCAATGGCGAGATAGCCATCCTCTGCCAGCCTGTCGCATTTGCGGCGGATTCCGGCGTTCACGCCAAAGATTTCCTGGATCACGATGATGGCTGCGCGTGGCTCCCCGGCGGGTTTCGCGCAATAGGCGGAAAAGCTGCTATCGCCTTCCAGGGTGGAAATGCTGATTGTCTCGCTCATATATATCCTCATTACCCGCGTAAGTGTCGCCTGCTGACCTTACGCGCCCGTTGGTTGCGCGTTCCGAGCAGTTCGCGCCGAAATGCGAAAGGTGCGTGCGATGAAGGTCAATATCGAAATCGATTGCTCGCCGGAAGAAGCTCGCCGCTTCATGGGCCTGCCCGATGTCGAGAAGGCGAATGCCGTCTATGTGGATGCGATTTCCAAGGCGATGCAGGGCGTTTCCAATGTCGATCAGCTGGAAGAATATGCCAGGCAGTTGGCGCCCATGGGCCAGATGGGGCTGAAGGTCTTCCAGAACTTCATGGAAGGCGCGCGAAATGCCTCTACGCAGAAGAGCGCAGACGACACGAAGCAGGGCAAGTAAGTTCAGCCAATTATGGATACGATTTTCGCCCTGTCCAGCGGGGCGCCCCCGGCCGGAATCGGTGTCATTCGCGTCAGCGGCCCCGAAGCGGGAAGGGCGCTTGAATCGCTAGCCGGAACTGTTCCGCCGGAACGGCGCGCAAGAATGGCAAGCTTGCGGGATACGGATGGCTCCGTTCTCGATCAGGCGCTCGTGCTGTGGTTTCCGGGCCCGAATACGGCCACGGGGGAGGATCTTGCCGAATTCCACCTGCATGGTGGCCGGGCTGTCATTGCTGCGGTTGAGAATGCGCTCGGCCGGATATCGGGCCTGCGCCGGGCACAGGCGGGGGAGTTCACCCGGCGGGCCTTTGCCAATGGCCGGATCGATCTGGCCGAAGCGGAAGGGCTTGGCGATTTGCTTTCGGCCGAGACGGAGCTTCAGCGGCGCGCCGCAATGGGAATGGCGGGTGGTCTCCTTTCACGCAAGGTCGAGAGCTGGCGCGCACAATTGCTGATTCTGTCCGCGCAGATCGAAAGCGGCCTGGATTTTGACGATGAGGATGATGTCACCGTCCTTCCTGCCACATTTACGCAGGAAATCAGTGAATTAACGCATGATTTGCAGGAAGCGCTGGCTGCGCCCAGTGCTGAACTGATGCGTGAAGGGTTTCGCGTTGCGCTGGCGGGACCGCCCAATGCGGGGAAGTCGACCCTTTTCAACGCCCTGGTAGAAAGTGAGGCCGCGATTACGGCCCCGCTTGCCGGCACGACACGCGATGTCCTTACCCGGCCGGTGTCGATGGAAGGAATCCCCTTCACCTTTGTCGACATGGCCGGATTGCGGACCGGCAGCAGCGATAGTGTCGAGGTGATCGGCATCGAGCGGGCCGAAGCGGAAATCGCCCGTGCGGATCTGGTCCTGTGGCTGGGGCCGGAAGGTGAAGGCCCTGCTGGTGCGTGGGAGCTGGATGCGCAATGTGATCGTCAGGATCGTATTGGCAAGAAGGCGCCGGATTTCACACTGTCTGCCCTGACCGGGGAGGGGCTGACAGCGCTGAAGCGCGCAATTGTTGAAGAGGCGCGTGGGAAGATGCCAGCGCCGGGCGAGACGGCGCTGAACCGCCGGCAGCGCGACTTGTTGGCTGATGCGTTGGACTCACTGTCACAGGCAAGCGAGCAATCAGATCCGCTGATTCTTGCCGAGAATTTCCGTCAGGCCAGGACCAGCTTTGATCGGCTGATTGGCCGGACTTCGACCGAGGATGTTCTCGATGCCCTGTTCGGGCGGTTCTGTATCGGGAAGTGAACTGTTCCACGTGAAACATCGGATGCTTTGACGCATTCGGTCGGCGGGATTAGATGCAGCCTCAATGGAAAAATTCGATGTCCTGGTGATTGGCGGCGGGCATGCCGGCTGCGAAGCAGCAGCAGCTGCTGCGCGTATGGGTGTGCGCACCGGGCTGATCACTTTCGATCGGCCGACCGTGGGCGCGATGAGCTGCAATCCGGCGATTGGCGGTTTGGGCAAAGGCCATCTCGTGCGCGAAGTGGATGCGTTTGACGGGATTATCGGCCGCGCAGCAGATGCCGCGGCGATCCATTATCGGATGCTCAATCGTTCCAAGGGGAGTGCGGTCTGGGGGCCGCGTGTTCAGGCGGATCGCACACTTTTCAAAGCCGCCGTTCAAGAACTGCTTGGACGGCTGGAAACGCTGGAAGTGATCGAAGGTGAGGCAGCGGCACTTCGTTTCGAAGGGGAGCGAGTCAGCGGAGTAGAGCTTGCTGACGGGACCATTCTGGAGAGCGCGGCAGTCATTCTCTGTACCGGCACTTTCCTCGGCGGCACGCTCTTTCGCGGGGAAGAGCGTTTTGAAGGGGGGCGGATTGGTGAGTCATCGGCCCAGAGGCTGGCTGAGCAATTGCGCGGCGCCGCTTTGCCTATGGCGCGGCTGAAGACGGGAACTCCGCCACGGCTTGATGGGCGCACGATCGATTGGGGACGTCTGGAAGAACAGGCATCCGATGTGGAGCCATGGACCATGTCTCCGCTGACTGCGTCCAGGCAAAACCCGCAATTATTCTGCGCCATCACCCGGACCAATCCGCGTAGCCACGACATCATCCGTGATAATTTGCATCGCTCCCCGCTTTTTACCGGGGCAATCGGCGCGACGGGCCCGCGATACTGCCCATCTATCGAAGACAAGATTCATCGTTTTGTCGACCGGGATGGGCATCAGGTTTTCCTGGAACCGGAAGGGCTGAAGACGCCGCTCGTCTATCCCAACGGCATCAGCACTTCGCTTCCGAGCGATGTGCAACTGGCCATGTTGCGGACGATGGACGGGCTGGAGCAAGTCGAGATGGCTGTTCCGGGCTATGCGGTGGAATATGATCATATCGATCCCCGCGCCCTCGGCTCCGATCTTCAGCTCAAGACGCTGCCCGGTCTTTACTGTGCAGGTCAGATCAACGGCACCACCGGATATGAGGAAGCTGCGGCACAAGGTCTTGTGGCGGGCTTGAATGCAGCCGCTGTCACAACCGGCCGGGAAGGGCCGCAGCTTGATCGCGGCAATTCCTACATCGCCGTGATGGTGGATGACCTGACGCTGCACGGGGTGAGTGAACCATATCGAATGCTTACCGCCCGGGCGGAATACCGGCTGCGGCTGCGTGCGAACAATGCGACCACTCGTCTTACACCGATTGCGCTTGCTCTCGGTTGTGTAGGGAATGAACGGCGGGATTGGTTCGTCAGGCGAGAGACAGAGCGTTCCACGTGGAACGAAGCACTGGCGCGACAAGTTTCAAGCGTGGAATTGGCCGAGGCCGGATTGCCGGTGAAGCGGGACGCCGGGAAGAAATCGCTGGGCGACTGGTTGCGCTTCCCCGGAATGCATGTCGAACGGCTGGATAAATTTCTTCCCGCCGGCGTAGATCCGGGCGGCGAAGTTGGCAGCGAAGTTTGCGAAGATGCGCTATACGCCCCCTATCTGCAGCGGCAGGAGGGGGAATTGCGCGATCTTCGAGCGAGCGACACGGTTAGGCTGGGGCGAGATTTCCCCTTCGGCAGTGTCCCCGGATTGTCCAATGAGATGGTGGAGCGGCTCAGTGCTGCTCAGCCGGAAACTCTGGCGGCTGCATCGCGGATCCGTGGAATTACCCCCGCAGCATTGGCCGCGTTGCTGGTGCATGCCCGAAGGCGAGCAATAGAAGCAGCATGATAAATAGCGAAGAGGCCGCCCGTGCATATTGTGCGGGTCTGGCAGATAACCAGGCACTGGACCGGTTGCAGAAGCTTGCGGATCTGGTGGCCGAGGAAAATGAACGCCAGAACCTCGTTTCCAATGCTAGCCTTGATATGGTGTGGCAGCGCCATCTGGCGGACAGTGTTCAACTGGTCGGGTATGTTTCACGTGAAACGCCGGGGCAATGGATGGATCTCGGTACAGGAGCGGGGTTTCCAGGACTCGCGATCGCGGCGGTGCGGCCGAGCTGGGAAGTCCTACTGGTCGAATCGCGCAAGCGGCGCGTCGAGTGGCTGGAGCGGGCAATCAAGGAACTGGACCTCGCTAATTGCCGCGTTGCAGGTTCCCGCCTGGAAGATGTGAAAAATTTTTCCGCAGGCATAATTTCGGCGCGTGCCTTTGCTCCGCTTGGTAAACTGCTCAAGTTATCTGCCCGGTTTTCCACACGAGACACCATTTGGCTGTTGCCCAAGGGGCGTAAGGCAGCGCAAGAATTGGCAGAGCAACCTGTCGCGATCCAGGAAATGTTCCACGTGGAACCTTCCAGAACGGATGAGACGGCGGGTATCTTGATAGGACAGGGGACCCCGCGACTGTCATGATTCGGATCGCCATCGCAAATCAGAAAGGCGGCGTGGGCAAAACCACCACCGCCATCAATATAGCCACCGCCATGGCTGCCACAGGCTGGCGCACTCTACTGATCGATCTCGATCCGCAGGGCAATGCGTCGACCGGCCTCGGTGTCGCGGCCGCAAACCGCGAATATTCAAGCTACGACCTGCTGCTGGAAGATGCTGTGCTGGACGAATGTATCGTCCCGACCAGCGTTCCCAATCTGCATATCGTGCCGGCGACAGTCGATCTCAGCGGTGCGGAAGTCGAACTGGTGCAATATCGCAACCGCACCGAACGGCTTGCCAAGGCGCTGGAAGGTGCCACTGATTATGATGTCTGCTTCGTGGATTGCCCGCCATCGCTTGGCCTTCTTACGCTGAATGCGCTGACGGCGGCCGATACGCTTTTGGTGCCGCTGCAATGCGAATTCTTTGCCCTGGAAGGGCTCAGCCAGCTTTTGCAAACTGTCGAGCAGGTTCAGCAGCGTTTCAATCCCGATCTTGGCATTGTCGGTATAGTTCTGACCATGTTCGATCGCCGCAATCGCCTGACTGATCAAGTGGCGGATGATGTGCGGGAGTGTCTGGGCAATCTGGTGTTTGAATCAGTGATTCCGCGCAATGTTCGCCTGTCCGAAGCGCCCAGCCATGGTTTGCCTGCGCTGATTTACGATCATGCCTGCGCGGGTAGCCGATCATATATAGCGCTGGCCCGAGAACTGATTGGCCGCCTCCCGCCGGAAGAAAGGAAAGCCGCATGAGCGCCCAGGGAGAAACAACCGAGCGGAGCGATGCAAAACCCGCCAACCGGCGCAAGCTGGGCCGCGGGCTAGGGGCGCTGCTGGGCGACGCCAAGCGCGAAGAGCCTCTGGTCGAATCGGGACAAGGAGAAGAGGCCGAAGCGGCAGGCGGTCTGCGGGCCAGCGGATTAGCGAGCCTTGCCGTTGCTGCAATCGAACCGCATCCGGAACAGCCGCGCCGTTATTTCGAGCCGGAGGCGCTGGAAGAGCTTGCTGCATCCATTGCCAGCCGCGGCGTGATCCAGCCCGTGATCGTCAGGCCGATGAAAGGCGGGCGCTATCAGCTCGTCGCTGGTGAAAGACGCTGGCGGGCGGCGCAGAAGGCGCAATTGCACGAAATCCCGGCGCTCATCCGCGATCTGGAAGAGCGGGATGTGATGGCGCTGGCGCTGATCGAAAATATTCAGCGCGAAGACCTCAACCCAATCGAAGAAGCGCGCGCTTATCAGCGGCTCGCGGAAAGCGAAGATATGACGCAGGCGGAAATTGCCCGCCTCGTCGAAAAGTCTCGGAGCCATGTGGCAAATCTCCAGAGGCTGCTGGCACTGCCTAAAACGGTTCTTGATCATGTGGAGTCGGGCCGGCTGGATATGGGCCATGCGCGTGCCCTGATCGGGCATGAGCAGGCTGAAGAACTGGCGCAGCATGCGGTGGACAAGAAGCTGTCCGTGCGTGAAGTGGAAAAGCTGGCGCGAAAAAAGGCGCAGGGCGAGGGCGGATCATCCAGCCGCCGCGCAAGAGAGCCGCGTGATACCGGCGCCGATGCGGATATTGCCGCAGTCCAGAACCATCTGGAAGAATTTCTCGGCCTGCCCGTGCGCATCACCACAGATGCCGATCCCCGATCGGGTACGGTGACGATCCGCTATCATACGCTGGATCAGCTGGACCTCGTTTGCCAGCGTCTTACTGGCGGAGATATCTAGGTCAAAAATCGGGATGAAAAGTCGCGCGGCGCAACCGTTAATTGTAGCGGTTGCCTGCCTATTTCCATCCAAACCATTGAATTAATGGGTGAATTTGTATATCATTGCGATGGGGTGGCAGCAGAAGCATCCGGCTCTACCGCAATTCCTTCGATCTCCGGGCGATCTTCATATCGGATGGGAACGCGGACCCATCGAACCGGCCCATAGCCCGGAGCCTGGCTGTAACCCTGTTCGGCATAGCTGCGTTCATAACGCAGCAGATAATCCTCGCAGGCATCGACATAGGCTTCGGGTGCACGGCGTGAGCTTCCATCCACGGAATCACCAATAACGGCGCCGGCCACTCCACCAACTCCCGCGCCAATCACCGTTCCAAGCAGGCGATCGCCATCGGCAATTCGATTTCCGGCAAAGCCGCCAATCGCTGCGCCCAGCAGTCCGCCGACAAGTGCCCCATTTCCTCCATTAGAGGCTTCGGCCTGCCAATAACGCGCGCGGCACTGGTTCAGCCAGTCAGCGCGTTGTTGCGGCGTGTAGCCAACAGGCTGCGCATTGCTGCCGGGTTGACGGAAATCGTGCCTGCCAGGCCCCGAACCACCCGGCATCTGCCGTTTCAAATGCCGTCTGGCACCCTGCGGATCCCGGTGGAAAACGGCGCCGTCATCACTGACCAGCCCATCATCGCTGAGAAAGACACCGCGAAATTCGGTTTCGACCGGTTCGCCATTGGCGCCGATATAGGTGCCGCGCCAGACCCCGCGATAGGTTTCCGGTGCTTCCCAATCGCCGATCCATTCGCCGTCGAAACTCCCCGCTTCGATGCGAGGCATCGCCTCTGCCGGGGCTTCCTGTGCAAGGGCTGGGCAAGACCAAGCCAGAGCCGTGATGGAAATGATTGCGAAGCTGCGGTTGGTCATCGGCAGGAGTCCCGGCTCGGAAGCGGCCGACATCGCGGCCATTAATCATCCTTTTACTATCGTATCATGCCGAAAACCGCAGTGTCGGTGAATTCCGCGTCCCGTTTCGGGTCGGTCAGATTCGATCGGAAAGGAGGGTGGCCAATTCCTCGATCCCGGCCTTGTCATCCTCATCGAAACGGGCGGGGAGGGGGCTGTCGAGGTCGATCACGGCGATCACTTTTCCGTCCCGAAGCACGGGCACAACCAATTCGCTGCGGCTATCCGCATCGCAGGCGATATGGCCGGGGAAAGCGTGTACATCTTCGACAAGCTGGCTCTCTGCACTGGCGGCCGCCGTACCACATACGCCCCGGCCCAACGGAATACGGATACAGGCCGGTTTGCCGCAGAACGGCCCGAGCACCAGCTCTCCATCCACCATGCGATAGAAGCCAGCCCAGTTCAGATCGGGGAGCAATTGCCACATTAGTGCGGCGACATTCGCCATATTGGCCACGCCGTCCTGCTCGCCCTCCGTCAGCGCTTGTGCCGCAGAGAGCAGATCGGCGTAGAATTCGGACTTCGGTTGGTCGGGATTGGCAGTAAAGTCGTACATGGCGTGATAGGTAGTGTGTGAACCCGTTGCCGCCTAGCGGGCAAGCGCCTATTCCTTGGCGCATGAGCATTCTCAAGAAGATCGGAATCGGCCTGCTGGTCGTCATCGTCCTCCTCGTCGGCGCAGGCTGGTGGGTTTTGCGCGGGGATCCCGCCGAATATAGCGTGGAGGACGTGACCGGGACCGATCCCCTTCTGGCTGAACCGGACCCGCAAACCATCCCGACCGTGGCGGTCGCAAAGCCGGTCGGCTGGGGCGAAGATGGCGCACCGCAGGCCGCCGAAGGGCTGCAGGTCAACCGCTTTGCCGCTGGTCTCGAACATCCGCGGATCATCTATGCCATGCCCAATGGCGATATCATCGTTGCCGAAAGCAATGCCCCGGAACGCGTCGTGGCTGGCGGAGGCATCACCAATTTTATCGCCGGCATCCTGTTCAGTCGCGCGGGGGCGTCCGTTCCTTCGCCGGACAAGCTGGTTCTGCTGCGCGATGCGGATGGTGATGGTGTCGCGGAAGGACGGCATGTGCTGCGCGATGATCTCAGCTCGCCTTCCGGCATCGCCTGGCGGGAGGGCAAGCTCTATGTCGCCAATCACGATGCCGTGCTGCGTTTCGATTATGCAGAAGGCGACAAGGTCATCACCGGCAAGCCGGAAAAGCTGATGGACCTGCCGGCCGCAGGCAATCACTGGATGCGCAATCTGGTCCTCTCTCCGGACGGCAAGAATCTGTATGTGGCTGTCGGTTCTGCTTCGAATATCGGCGAAGGCGGGATGGAGGCGGAACAGGGCCGCGCCGCCATTCACGAATTGCATCTCGAAACCGGCAGTTCGCGTATCTACGCGGCCGGCCTGCGTAATCCGAACGGGCTGGACTGGAATCCGTGGACCGGCGAATTGTGGACCACGGTGAATGAACGCGACATGCTCGGTTCCGATCTGGTGCCCGATTATCTCACCAATGTTCCGATCGGCGTGAATTACGGCTGGCCGTGGCTATACTGGAACGAAGAAGTGGATGAACGGGTGGAAGCCCCGATGCCGCTCTATCTTACGGATTATGCGCGTACGCCCGAATATGCGCTGGGCCCGCATGTTGCCGCGCTTGGGCTCGTTTTCACCGAAGAGGGTGCGCGCATGCCGGAAAAATTCAGCCATGGCGCCTTCATCGCCCGGCACGGTTCGTGGAATCGCAAACCGGCTGCCGGTTACGATCTTGTCTATGTGCCTTTCGATGAACGCGGCAATCCCACGGGCAAGCCGGTGCCGGTTCTGCAAAGCTTCCTTGCGGGCGATGGGGAGACGCATGGCCGCCCGACATGGGTCGCCTGGGATAAGACCGGCGCCCTGTTGTTGAGCGATGACACGGCCAATATCATCTGGCGCATCAGCGCGCCCGATGCCGCCGCGGCCAGTGCCCAGATCCGCAACACGGGCAACAGCCTGCCGCCCCGGCGGCAATTGGACGGGGATCCCGCGCGCGCCTTTGATAACCCGCCCGCGGATTTACTGCCCGGATCGTTCTGAGGGATTGGAATCCGGCAAACCGTCAGAGCGGTTTGCCGGTCCTTCCTGCCAGTTCGGTAATGAAGTGCCAGGCTACGCGGCCCGATCTCGCGCCGCGTCTGCGTGACCATTCCAGCGCCTCGCTCTCATCCCAGTCGAGGCCATATTGATCGGCATATCCGCGAATGATCGCGAGATATTCGTCTTGCGAACAGACGTGAAAACCCAACGCCATGCCAAACCTGTCGGCCAGGGCCAGCTGATCGTCCAGTTCGTCACGCGGATTGAGCGGATCGGACTGTTCGCTCGATTCGCGAGTCAGGATGGCGCGGCGGTTGGACGTAACGGCAAGCCTGACATTGCCGGGTCTCGCTTCCACCCCGCCATCCAGCCAACTGCGCAATTGGCGCGGCCCTGCCGTATCGCCGGCTCCGAATCCCAGATCGTCAATGAAGACAAGGAAACGTCGGTCGGCCGCGGCCAGTTCGGCAAACAGCCGGACAAGGGTGGGCAGGGCATCGGCGCCCACCTGCACCAGTGCCAGCGTGCCCGGAATTTCTGCCTGTGCCGATGCAACGGCTGCGCGCAGCAGGGCCGATTTCCCCATTCCGCGCGCACCCCACAGCAGCATGTCATGCGCGGGCGATCCTTGCGCAAGGCGGCGAATATTCGCGGTTACCGAAGCCTTCTGCCGATCGATCCCCTTCAAAAGCGCAAGAGCGGGCGCTTCCAGCCTTTCCACGCCGCGTGCACCGTCACCCGTCCAGACATAGGCGGCGTGGGCCAGCCAGTCCGTTTGTTGCGGCGGTGGGGAAAGCCGCTCCAGAGCAGCGGCGATGCGGACAATGGGATCACCTTGGTCTTTCATCGCCGGCTGACCTATAGCGCGGCGAGATGAGCGGCAAGCAGACAAGAGAATGGCTGGCGGATGATGCGGCCGGTATTGCCCGCGCGGCGGAATTGCTGCGCGCAGGCAGACTGGTCGCCGTGCCCACGGAAACAGTTTATGGCCTGGCCGCGCGTGCCGACAGTGAAGATGCTGTGGCCGCGATCTATCGAGCCAAGGGGCGGCCTGATTTCAATCCGCTGATCGTGCATGTGACCGATATGGAAATGGCGCGCCGGCTGGCCCGTTTCGATGATCGGGCGGAAGCCATAGCCGGAAAATTCTGGCCCGGGCCCCTGACGATGGTGCTGCCGCTGCGTGAAGACGCTCCGATTGCTCCTGCCGTTACTGCTGGCCTGCCCACGATTGCCCTGCGAATGCCGCGCCATGCGGCAATGCGCGGCCTGATCGCGGAGCTGGGATTGCCCCTGGCCGCGCCGTCGGCAAATCGCAGCGGCGGTGTCAGCCCGACCACACCGGATCATGTCGCCGCATCCTTGGGCGAACGGGTCGATGCCATACTGGATGGCGGGGCGTGCAGCCGCGGCCTGGAATCCACCATCATCGCACTGCGAGAGGGCGGAAACTGGCAGTTGCTGCGGCATGGCCCGATTCCGGAAGAGGATATCGCCTCTCTGCTTGGTCCGGCCACGCCTCTTCAGGATGCCAAAATCGAAGCGCCGGGCCAGCTTGCCCGCCATTATGCCCCGGGCAAACCGGTGCGGCTCGATGCGGGCGAACCGCAAGGTGGCGAATTCATGATCGGCTTCGGCGATATTGCCGGCGACGTAAATCTATCGCCCAACGGAGATCTCGCGCAGGCTGCCGCCCGGCTTTATGCCTGCCTGCATATCGCCGCCGCAGCTGCTCAACCAAATATTGCCGTGGCGCCGATACCGCATACCGGCATGGGTGCGGCCATCAATGATCGCTTGCGGCGCGCCGCGGCCTAGTCGTCTTCGTTCTCGGCTGGATAGGTAGGCAGGGTGGCCGCAACCTGCTGCATTTCGGCATAGGTCTTGGTCGCGTCGTTGCAGGCGTTGCGATACCCTTCCTGGCATCGCTCCAGCTGCTTGGTATATTCCCGCTCCAGCTTGCCTAGCCGTTCTTCCCGCTTGCGGATTTCGCGCCCGCGCTTCTCATCCGCTTCGGATTGGCTGGTCGTGGCGAGATCCACTCCCTTGCTGGCGATCTTTACCGGCGCGGTGGCGACATCCAGTGCAGTCTTCGCCAGGCACCCGCCAAGTGAAAGCAGGGCGCAAGGCGCGAGGATGAGATAGGCAGAACGATGCATGGTGGGTTCCTTCCGGACCACCATGCGCCGTCTGCTGTTATCAGACAATGAACCGCGTCATTCGGCCGGATTGGCTGCGGGTTCGCAGGTTAGGCGGCCAGAGCCGACCGCGTTGACCTCGCACCGCGCCGAACCGCGCACCGTCACATCGCCCGAACCCATTATCGAAGCTTCCACATTGCCGTCTGAAGCGAAGATCGCGTCACCCGATCCGGCGATGTTCAGTTCCGCATTATCGACCTTCAACCCTGCCATGTCGGCCGTGCCGCTGCCTGCAACCGACAGTTCGAGCGATTTCACCGTCCCGGCCGCCTTGTAATTGCCGCTGCCCGCAATAGTCACTTCCAGGCTTTCTGCCGAGACATTCGGCGTTTCCAGCCAACCGGAACCGGCGATCGTGACTTCCGCGTCACCCGAAAGGCGCTCGCTCGTCATCCTGCCCGATCCGGCCACGGTGAGCGAGCGCGGTGCCGGCATGGTGACCTTCACCGTCGCAATTGAATCGCTGCCGAAATTGAGTTCGTCCCGCATGATACCCAGCGTGCCGTCTTTCAGGGCGAAGCGCAGGTGCGAAGCCACTTCGCTATCGCCTTCGACAGTGACGTTAAAGCTCTCACCATTCACGATTGAAACGTGATCCGGCCCCATCAGCGCGACTTCCTCGGGCGCGCCGCCGGAAAGGTCCAGTTCGTCCAGCGGGACGCCTTTCATCCCGTTGACGCCCAGATCGACATTGTTGCAGCCACCGAGTGCAGCGGCAGCCGCGATTGCAGCAATCGGGCCCATCGTCTTGAAGAACTTGTTGAGGCGCATGAGCAGTCTCCGTGTTTCTGTATTAATCCTGTAATACAGGGTGGAGGCATTCTGCTCAATCCGCCTTGGTCGAACCGTGTGGTGCCTCCGCCGACAGGCGTTTTCGCATTTGGTCCGCTGCAAATGCAAAAGGGCCGCACCGTTGCGCCGGTGCGGCCCTTTCCGGACCCCTTTCGGGGTCTAAACCGTCAGATGCCGTGTCAGGCGTCTTCGGTGTTCTCGTAATATTGCGGAGCGTGCTCTTTCAGAACCTCGAGGATCTTGGTCAGCGCGGTCGGCTCGTCAGTCTTTTCCATCGCTGCCAGTTCGCGGGCGAGACGGCTGGAGGCCGCTTCGAAGATCTGGCGTTCGGAATAGCTCTGTTCGGGCTGGTCTTCCGGGCGGAACAGGTCGCGGGTCACTTCGGCGATCGATACGAGATCGCCCGAATTGATCTTCGCTTCATATTCCTGCGCCCGGCGCGACCACATGGTCCGCTTGATCTTCGGCTTGCCCTTCAGGGTTTCCATGGCTTCCTTCAGCGTCTTGTCGCTGGAAAGCTTGCGCATGCCGATGGTTTCGACCTTGTTCACGGGAACGCGCAGAGTCATGCGTTCTTTTTCAAAACGCAGGACATAAAGATCGAGCTTCATTCCAGCGATTTCCTCGCTCTGAAGTTCGATCACCCGGCCTACACCGTGCTTGGGATAAACGACGTAATCGCCGACATCGAAGGCTGGCGCATTCGCAGACATTCACAGTCCTTTCTTCGTCGGCAGGTCGAAAGACGAGCGTCAACAAATTCAAGGCCGCACGACCCATCGGCGACCTGATATTTGCCTGTCTGACTGGACGCTGTGGCGGAGACCTGCCTTCCTTATCCGCCTGTCGCACCCGAAAGGGGGACAGTCGGCGCACTATATAACAGATCCGTAACAAAATTACCAGCCCGGTCCCAAAGACCGGCCCGGGGCGCGCGAATCTTGCTCAAATGCGGGTGGGGAAGGGACTTAGTCCCCTTCGCCGGGTTCCTCGGAAAAGTACTTGTCGAACTTGCCGTCTTCGCCCTTGTGATCGTCAGCGTCGGCCGGCGGATCCTTCTTTTCCGTGATATTCGGCCATTCGGCGGAAAACTTGGTGTTCAGTTCCAGCCATTTTTCAAGCCCGCCTTCGGTATCGGGCAGGATCGCTTCGGCCGGGCATTCCGGTTCGCAGACGCCGCAATCGATACATTCGGACGGGTTGATGACGAGCATGTTCTCGCCTTCATAGAAACAGTCGACCGGACAGACCTCGACGCAGTCGGTGTATTTGCATTTGATGCAGGCGTCGGTGACGACATAGGTCATTGGTGCGCTTTCCCTTCTTGCCCCCGGCCTTCCAACTGTCCGGCACGGCGATTCACGGCGCCTGCTATGGCGATTGATCCACCAGCGTCAAGCGCACGATAACAGGCCTGCGCTTCACTTGCCGGGCCGCGACGATGCGGCAAAGCAATGATTTCTATTACCCGCACGTGGCGGCCTAATGGCAATGTCAGCACGTCACCCACCGAAACGGCGCGGTCCTGGCTGGTGATCCGCTGCCCGTTAAGGCGCATATGCCCATGCGCGATCCACCGCTGGGCAGCGCCACGGGTCTTTGCAAAACGCAGTAAGCACAGCAGGCGGTCAATCCGCATGCACGCCGCGGGGATCACCGGACCAGCTTCGCCAGTTCGGCAAAGGCACTGCCTTCGCGGGCCTGTGTCCTGCCGGGTTGCGGCGGGCGGCGATCCTTGCGCGGTGCGCGCCAGCTCCACAGCAATGGCGCGGGCGGGCCGAACGCCCCTTCGGGCAGGGCGCGGCTGTTACCGGGCCGGAACCCGGCATCGCGCATCAGCCGTCCGGCATTGTCGGGCAGCAGGCCCATGGAGGTGGCAAGGGCGCTGTCGACGGTAAATTGCCTGCCGCCGGATTTTGCCCGGCTGTCATGCGCGGCGCGGAACAGCTTTTCAGCCAGATCGACACGGATCGCCTGTTTGCCTGCCCTGCGGTAACCGGCGGGCACCTGTTTGCCGGCAGGGATCACGGCTTCCATCGTTTCACGCAGCGGCCGCTTGTCGATCCCGATCAGATGCATCAGCTTGCGCGGCGCGGGCTTCAGCAAGGCGGGGACGAATACGTCCAGCGCACCGATCATGACGCCAAGGCGCCGCAGCAAGGGCCTCTTTTCCTTCGGAATCTGCGCCAGGCCGGCAGCTTCGCGATGCACCGTTCCGCCACGGTCGGCGAGAGTGAGCAAAAGCGCGCGCACTTCCGATCCGGCTTCCGGATCGAGTGCCGCCTGTTCCAGCGCATTGAGCGGAGCGAGCGGGGCCAGCGCCCCTTCCAGCCAATGGGCAAGCGCTTCTTCCAGCCGGGAACGATGGGCGGGATCCAGCTTCCCCAGTTCCTTGGTCAGTTCGAGCCGCGGGCTGGCGCGGGTCTTGCCCGGTTCCAGCCGGGCGACGCATTGTTCCCCCCGCCATACTGCGCCCTGGGCAATCCGCAGATCGCCCAATTCGCTGTGCACCAGCTTTTGCGCCTTTTCGGCCAGCAATTGCGGCAGGTGCCGCTCCGCCGCGGCCAGCATCAGCTTGCGATCTTCCTGATCTGCCGTGGCATCGACCACGAAACGGAATCCTTCCAGATGGCCGATCGGATGACCTTCGACAGTCACCTGATCGCCGTCTTCAAGCGCAACACGCAGCAATCCTGCATCCTTTCCCATGGTTTTCATCAATACAGCAGTCCGGCGATTGACGAAACGCTCCGTCAAACGCTGGTGCAATGCATCCGACAGGCGCGCTTCCGCGGCGCGGGCGCGGGCGGCCATTTCGTCGCGCGCCAGCACCCAGTCGGGCCGCTGGCAGATATAGGCCCAGCTTCGGATCGCGGCGATCCGCCCTTGCAGCGTATCGATATCTCCTTGCGTCCGGTCCAGCTCGCCAATGCGGGCCGCCACATAGTCCGCGCCGAGATATCCCTCCCGCAGGTCACGCCACAACCGGGCGATGAAACGGCTGTGCATTTCAACGCCTTGCTGCCGGAAATCAGGCAATTGGCAGGCTTCCCAGAAACGCCGCACCATGCCCGGCGTCGTGACGCCACCGGCGAAGCCCGGATCCCCGGCAAGGCGTTTGAGAACAGCCAGGTCGATCGCTTCGGGCGCGGGCGCCAGCTGGTCCATATCCGGTCGCGCTTCCAGATCCGCCAGCAGCAGGCCCAGACTGTCGAAACGCGGCTCAGCCTCCCGCCAGAACAGCCGCGTGATCGGGGCGAAACGGTGATTCTCGATGGCAAAGACTTCGTCTTCGGTGAATTCGACCGGGCCGCCAGAACGGCTTCCGGCCAGAGTGCCGAATGTGCCATCCTGCTGATGCCGGCCTGCGCGCCCGGCGATCTGCGCCATTTCGGCCGGGGTCAGCCGTCTTTGCCGGATGCCGTCAAACTTGGAAAGCGCGGCGAAAGCGACATGGCTGACGTCAAGATTGAGGCCCATGCCGATGGCATCCGTGGCGACGATGTAATCCACTTCGCCATTCTGGAAGAGTTCGACCTGCCGATTGCGGGTTTCGGGGCTCAACGCCCCCATCACCACGGCCGCCCCGCCGCGGAAACGCCGCAGCATTTCTGCCACCGCATAAACCTGCTCAATGGAGAAGGCGACCACGGCGGAGCGCGGCGGCAGGCGGGACAATTTGCGCGCACCCGCATGGGTCAGCGTGGAAAAGCGCGGCCTTTCGGAAATCTCGATCCCGGGCAGCAGCGCTTTCACCACGGGTTCCAGCGTGGCGGCGCCCAGCAGCAAGGTTTCTTCCCGGCCCCGCGCATTCAGCAGCCGATCGGTAAAGATATGCCCGCGTTCGCGATCGGCGGAAAGCTGCGCCTCGTCCAGGGCGACAAAGGCCTTGTCACCGCCATCACGCGGCATCGCCTCCGCCGTGCAGAGAAGATAGCGGGCTCCGGGCGGTTCGATCCGCTCTTCCCCCGTGATCAATGCTGTCGCGGCGTCACCCTTGATTGCGCGAACCTTGTCATAGACTTCACGCGCCAGCAGCCGCAGCGGAAAGCCGATTGCCCCGCTGGAATGACCGCACATCCGCTCAATCGCGAGATGGGTCTTGCCGGTATTTGTCGGGCCCAGGACGGCGCGCAGCCGGCTGTCGGTACGGGACGATATCACAATGGCTGCAATGTGGCTGTCCAGCGCCGCCGCCGCAACCCGGTTCCCGCGAATCGCCACGTTTCAGCGCAGGGCGGACTCGACTTGCCGCGCTTTATGCGAATTTAACTTTATGACGCCACTTACCTGCTTAAAGAAGCGCAAGGGTTGGGATTCACGGGCTTTCTTGCACCCCAGGGGCGGATTTTCGCCAATTCGGAGGGGATTTTGTTCAAGGATCGGACGAGCGATGCGGTGGAACAGGCGGGGGCGCATGAACGCTCCGCGCAGCTTTCGCGCGCGCAGATCCTGCCGGACCCGGCACCCAGCCGCATTGCCCGCGTCAACAGCTTCGCTGAACGCTATGGCGAATGGCGCCAGCAATTGTCGCTGAAACTGGCGCGGAACGATATTGCACCGGATCTGGCGCAGCAGATCGGTTCGGCCCGCTGGCTGCGCGGCGCGGCCACGCTGATCGGTCTTGGCGGGCTGGCGCTGGCCGCCTGGCCCGATTTCAGTCCGTTGACTGCCGCCCCCGCCATGTATCTGGACGATGATGCGCGGGACGAATTCCGCAGCCAGATGATCATGCCGCTGGCTCTGGGTGCCGATAGCGGACGCCGCATGGGCGCCACCCAGGCGGTGGTTCCTTTGAAAAGTGCGCCGGAACGGCCGCGGCTGGATCTGGTGGCCACGCTTTCCACCGGCGACAGTTTCGAACGCATGTTGCAGCGCGCGGGCGTTGGGCCGGCGGAAGCTGAACGGGTGGCCGGGATGGTCGCCGGGGCCATGCCGCTGGATGAAATCAAGCCGGGCACGCAAGTCGATATCACGCTGGGCCGCCGCCCCACCGCCGATGCGCCGCGCCCGCTCGATGCGCTGTCTTTCCGCGCACGGTTCGATCTCGAAATCGCCGTGGATCGGCAGGATGGCCGCCTTGCGCTGGATCCCCGGCCGATCAAGGTGGATACCACGCCGTTGCGCATACGGGGCAAGGTTGGTTCCAGCCTGTACCGATCGGCCCGCGCGGCAGGCGCCCCGGCCAGGGCAGTGCAGCAATATCTGCGTGCGATTGGGCAGGGCGTGGACCTGAACCGCTCGATCGCATCGGGCGATGAATTCGATCTCATCGTGGATTACCGGCGCGCCGCCACTGGCGAAGTGGAAGCGGGCGAATTGCTCTATGCTGGTCTGCTGCGGGATGGAAAGCCGCGCGCCCAGCTGATGCGCTGGGGCAAGGACGGCGAATATTATGAAGCGTCCGGCGTTGCGGAACAGCGTAGCGGGCTGATTGCCCCGGTGCCGGGGCGTATCACGTCACGCTATGGCATGCGCAAGCATCCGATCCTCGGCTACAAGAGGATGCATCGCGGGCTGGATTTCAAGGCGACCTATGGCACGCCGATCTATGCTGCGAATGATGGCAGGGTGGAATTTTCCGGCCGCAATGGCGGGCATGGCAATTACGTCAGGATCGGCCATGGCAGCGGGCTTGCCACCGGATATTCGCATATGAGCCGGATCGCGGTGAAGAATGGCACGCAGGTGAAGCGCGGCCAGGTTATCGGCTATGTCGGATCCACTGGCCTCTCCACCGGGCCGCATCTCCATTATGAAATGTATCGCAATGGCAAGACGGTGGATCCTTCCAGTGTCAGCTTTGTCACGCGTGCCCAGCTTGCCGGCCATGAACTCGCCAATTTCCGCGCGAAACTGGCCGATCTGCAGACGGTTGAACCTGGCGCAGCTCTCGCGCGGATCGAACCGGATGCCCAGTTGGCGGAGCGGCCTCAGCGCGAAATCGACCGGCTGGATAACCGCCAGAAGGTCGGCTGAGCGGGGCCGATTGCCCAGCACCGCCTTTTGGGCGTAGAGGCGCTGACATTATGAGCGCTTCCTATCCCGCAATCCGCATGCGTCGCAGCCGCGCCACGGCCTGGAGCCGGGCCATGCATCGCGAAACGATCCTCACCCCGGCGGACCTGATCTGGCCGCTATTCGTGACCGAAGGGCGGGGCGTGGAAGACCCGGTGGCATCGCTTCCCGGCGTGTCTCGCTGGTCGCTGGATGGTATTGCCGCGCGGGCGAAGGAAGCGGTCGAACTCGGTATCCCGTGCCTGGCCCTGTTCCCGAACACGCCTGCGGATCGCCGTAGCGATGACGGGGCGGAGGCTTTCAATCCCGACAATCTGATGTGCCGTGCAATCCGGACAATCCGTGACGCATGCGGCGACGATATCGGCGTTCTGACCGATGTCGCGCTCGATCCCTATACCGCGCATGGGCAGGATGGGTTGCTGGATCAGGCAGGCTATGTCGTGAATGACGATACGGTGGCAGTCCTGGTGGACCAGGCGGTGAACCAGGCAGAAGCAGGGGCCGATATCGTTGCCCCGTCAGACATGATGGATGGCCGGGTCAAGGCGATCCGCATGGCTCTGGAAATGGGCGGGCACCACAATGTCCAGATCATGAGCTATGCCGCCAAATATGCCTCCGCCTTTTATGGTCCGTTCCGCGATGCGGTGGGTTCCGGCGGCCTGTTGAAGGGCGACAAGAAAAGTTACCAGATGGATCCGGCCAACACGCAGGAGGCGCTGCGCGAGGTTGCGCTGGATATAGCGGAAGGCGCCGACAGCGTGATGGTGAAGCCGGGCCTTCCCTATCTGGACGTTCTGGCGCGTGTGCGCGACAGGTTCGATGTGCCGGTCTTCGCTTATCAGGTGAGCGGCGAATACGCGATGATCGAAGCCGCGGCCGCCGCTGGCGCGGGCGACCGCGAAGCGCTGGTCCTTGAAACGCTGCTGGCGTTCAAGCGTGCCGGCGCCGCAGGGGTGCTGACCTATCATGCGCCACTCGCGGCAAGGTTGCTCGGTGGCTGACGGGGAAGCCTTCCATCAGGAAACGGAAAGGCTGGTTCTGCGGGACTGGCGCGAAACGGATTGGGATGAATTCCTGCGCCTGACCAATGCGCCTGCCGTCATGCGCTGGCTTGGCGGTGTGATGGACGATGAAGGTATCGCCAAGGCGCGGGAACGGATCGAATCCTACCGGCGCGATCACGGCCACACTTTCTGGGTGGTCGAACGCAGGAATGATGGCGGCCATCTATCGGGCGAGATGCTGGGGTTCTGCGGTCTCAAGCGGGCCAACCAGCCGGGCGGACCGATTGGCGACATGGAGATCGGCTGGCGCCTGCGTGAAGATGCCTGGGGCCGGGGCTATGCACGCGAAGCGGCAGAGCGGGCGCTGCAGGTGGGGTTCCTGGATTATTCGGCGCCGCATATCATTGCCCTGACGGCGGAGCGGAATGTCGGCAGCTGGCGGTTGATGGAGCGGCTGGGCATGGCCCGGCGGCGCGATCTGGATTTCAACAGCCCGGATTTCGACCCTGAACTGGGCACGATCATCGCCTATTCGATCACGCGTGCAGAATGGGATGCTAATTCAACGCCGCAAAGCGGAGCAGCAGCATGAACGAGCGTTTTCCCTGGGCCACCATATTGCCTTTTGAAGGCAAGGTTCCGCAAATCCACGAAACGGCCTTCATCGCGCCGGGCGCGCGGATCATCGGCGATGTCACGATCGGGCCGGAAGCCAGCGTCTGGTATAATTGCGTGCTGCGGGGCGACATCCACCGCATCGAAGTGGGTGCACGCTCCAATGTTCAGGATGGCAGCGTCTTCCATGTGGAGGGGCCGCGCCCGGACACGGAAGGCTGCCCGACAATCATCGGTGAGGATTGCGTGATCGGCCATATGGCAGTGGTGCATGGCTGCACGCTGGAAGATCGTGCCTTTGTCGGCATGGGGGCGGTGGCGATGGATGATTGCCGCATCGGGCAAGGTGCCATGCTGGGCGCCGGTGCCCTTCTCAGCCCGGGCAAGCAGATCCCGCCGCGCCAGATATGGATCGGCCGGCCGGCAAAATTCCTCAAGGAACAGAGCGAGGCGCAGGTCGAGAAGATCCGTTTTCAGACAGAGCGTTATTGCCAATTGGCAAAGCGCCACCTTGCGACACTCAATGGCGCGGCCGAAGCCTGATTTTCCGCCGGCCCCTGCCATTCGCGCCCTTGCCGATACAGAAGGGCGGCTGGCGCTGCGCGTTACGCCCGGCGCCCGGCAGGAAGGGCTGGAGATAAGCGACGGCAAATTGCTGGTGAAAGTCCGCGCCAAGCCGAAAGACGGCGAAGCGAATGATGCCGTTCTCGCCATGCTGGCCAAGGCGCTGGGCACGGCGACATCGCGATTGCACTTGTTGCGCGGCGCAACTGGGCGCGACAAGCTCGTCCAGCTCGACTGATCAGCGTTCGGGCTCGTCCCATTCGGGCGGCTTGCCCATACGTTCGCGCATGCGCAGCGCCAGGCCGAATGCAACGCCGACGCCGATCGCGACGGTCAGATCCGCCACCACCGTCAATATGAGAGTCATGATCAGCAGAAGACGGTCACTCGCCGGTGCCTGCCAATAGCTCTTCCACTTATGCGGTTCGGTCATGTTCCAGGCCGTGAGGATGAGCAGCGCGGCAAGGGCCGGCAGGGCCATATATCCGGCAAGCGGTCCGGCCAGCAGCAGCACGAGCAATATGATCAGCGCATGGACAATGCCGGCCACCGGCGTGCGTCCGCCGGCGCGGACATTGGTTGCGGTGCGGGCGATCGCGCCGGTGGCAGGAAGACCGCCGAACAGGGCTGAACCGATATTGGCCCAACCCTGGGCCAATACTTCCGCATTGGGCCGATGCTTTCCCTCGATCATGCGGTCGGCCACCATCGCTGACAGAAGCGATTCGATCGCCGCCAGGAAAGCGATGACCACGGCAGAGGGGAACAGCTCGGTAAGCCGGGCAAGGGTAATTTCGGGGATGGCGGGAGCGGGCAGGCCGCGTGGCAGTTCGCCATAGCGCGAAGCGACGCTGTCGGCGTCCAGCCCGAAGAGGAAGACCGCCGTGGAAACGACTGCCACGGCGATGATCGGCCCCGGCACGCGGGGTGACATGCGCCGCAGCAGGACGATAAGTATCAGCGCAACCAGCCCGACGCCCAGAGCCGCCCAGTTCAGCGTATCCCGCACGGCCCAGAGCGCGGCGATCTTCTCCAGGAAGTCCGCCGGGACGTTCTCCGCCTCCAGGCCCAGGAAATCCTTCAGCTGGCTAGTGCCGATGATCACGCCGATGCCAATGGTGAAGCCGTTGACCACGGGCTGCGGAACATATGCGACCAGGCTGCCCGCACGAAGAAGCCCGGCAATGACCAGGATCGCGCCCGCCATCAGAGTGGCCAGAACCAGCCCGTCATACCCATGTTCGGCGATGACTGAATAGACGACGACGATGAAGGCGCCGGTCGGTCCGCCCACCTGTACCCGGCTGCCGCCAAGCGCTGAAATCAGCAAACCGCCGACAATCGCCGTGACGAGCCCCACGGCTGGCGTGGCGCCCGAAGCGATGGCGATGGCGATACTCAGGGGAATGGCGACCATGGCCACGGTCGCGCCCGCAAAGGCATCCTGCGCGAACTGCTCGGGCGAATAATCCCGCAGAGTCGTCAGCAATTTGGGCTTCATCACTGCCCAACTAGGCCATTGTTGCAAGTTTTGCAATAAAACTGGTCTTGTGGCGGCGTTGATCAGGTCAATCGCGGATCAAGTCGCGCAGGGCATGTATTCTATCCGCTTCATGGGCGGGCTTGTCCCAGCGGATGCGGTGAATGCGCGGAAAACGCATTGCCAGGCCCGATTTATGTCTCTTGCTGAGATGGACGGAATCGAAGGCCACTTCGAATACCAGGCTCTTGTCCGTTTCGCGCACGGGGCCGAAGCGGTTGACCGTGTTCTGCCGCACATGCCGGTCCAGCAGTTTCAGTTCCTCATCCGTGAAGCCGGAATAGGCTTTGCCCACCGGCAGCAGATCGGCCCCTTCGTCGGGATCGCCATCCCAACAGCCGAACGTGTAATCGGAATAGAAGCTGGAGCGTTTGCCATTGCCGCGCTGGGCATACATCAGCACGCAATCGACGAGCAGCGGATCGCGTTTCCACTTGTACCATAGCCCGGTCTTGCGTCCGGCCACATAGGGCGCATCGCGGCGTTTCAGCATCAGCCCTTCGATGGAATCGTCGCGCGCGCCTTCGCGAAGTCGCGCCAATTGGGCGAAATCATCCGCCGGGACCATCTGGCTGATGTCGAACCGATCTTCGGGAAGCCGCTGCATCAGCGTTTCCAGCTGTTCGCGGCGCTGATGCCACGGGGATTCGCGCAGATCTTCGCCATCCAGCAGCAGCACATCATACAGGCGGACAAAGGCCGGCAGTTCGGCCAGCATCTTTTTGGGCACGGTCTTGCGGCCGAGCCGCTGCTGCAGCGCGTTGAAACTGGCCGCGCCGCCTTCCTCTCCACCCTGATGGCTGCCGCGGACCAGCAATTCCCCATCCAGAACGGCGGGGATGCGCAGCGCGTCGGCCATTTCGGGGAAGGAGCCGGTAATATCATCTCCGGAACGGGAATAGAGCCGCGTTTCCCCGCCCGCATGGGCCAGTTGCACGCGGATGCCGTCCCATTTCCACTCTGCCACGTAATGCTGCAGGTCCAGTTCCTCTTCCTCCAGCGGATGGGCGAGCATGAAGGGGCGGAACAGCGGCATGTTCGCAGTGTCGGGCGGATCGGCGCCTTGCGCAGCCCAGGCGAACAGTTCGGCAAAGGGCGGGGAAAGCGCGTGCCAATATTCCTCCACATCCTCCACTGTGACATCAAATGCCTGGGCAAAGGCCAGCTTGGCCAGGCGGGCGGAAACGCCCATCCGCATACCGCCCGTGGCCAGCTTGATCAGTGCATAGCGTGCTTCGGGGGAAAGCCGGTCGAACAGACGCGGCAATTCCTCCATCACCGATGCGCGCGTCATGCCCTGCAGCAGTTCCACTGCTTCGCTCACAGTCGGGGGCGGCGCGACTTCCCCCGAGGGATCGGGCCAGAGCAGGCTGGCCGTTTCGGCCGTGTCGCCCACGAAATCGCGGCTCAATGACCAGAGCGCGGGATCGACCCTTTCCGCCATCAGCTTGCGGACAGTCCCCGCCTTTACCGCCGGGAAATCAAGCTCTCCGGTCAGGCCGGCCAGCGCCCATCCGCGATCCGGATCGGGCGTCTGACGCAAATAATCGGCAATCAGGGCCAGTTTGCCATTGCGGCTGCGCATGAAGACCAATGCGTCGACCAGGGCAGCAAATTCTTCCATCACCCTCAGTCGTCCTCGTCCTCATAGCCGATCAGGGCCAGCGCGCGGGCCCGCCGCTGGTTCAGCTGGCACCAGCGAAGCAGCGCTTCTTCCCGGCCATGGGTGATCCAGCTTTCCGCCGGATCCACTTCGGCAATGGTGCGGGTGAGTTCGGACCAGTCGGCATGGTCGGAAATGATCAGCGGCAATTCCACATTCCGCTGCCTTGCGCGCTGGCGCACCCGCATCCACCCGCTCGCCATGGCGGTGATCGGATCGGGCAGGCGCCTGCTCCAGCGATCATTGAGGGCGGAGGGCGGGCTCAGCACTATGGCGCCGCGCATATCCTCCTTCGCATGGTCGGAAACAAGCGCAAGCGGGCCGAGATCAACGCCAAATTCCTGATAAAGCCGACACATTCTTTCCAGAGCGCCATGCAGATAGATGACACCGTGATGCCCGGCGGCCCGCAGTTCCGCGATCACGCGCTGCGCCTTGCCCAGCGCATAGGCCCCCACCAGCACGCAGCGATCCGGATTATCCGCCAGCGCTTTCAGCAATTTGCCGATTTCCTGTTCGATCGGCGGATGGATGAATACCGGCAGGCCGAAGGTCGCCTCGGTCACGAAGATATCGCAAGGGGTCACTTTGAAGGCAGGGCAGGTGGGGTCCGGACGGCGTTTGTAATCCCCGGTGACGATCACCCTCTCCCCCGCATGTTCCAGCAGGATCTGCGCCGAACCCAGCACATGCCCGGCAGGCAGGAAGGTCGCATCCACACCGCCGCCGAGCCGAAGCGTCTCGCCATAGCTGACCGGCTCCGCCCCTTCGCGTGTCTGGTATCGCAATTCCATGATCGCCAGCGTTTCCGGCGTGGCGATGGTCCGGCCATGTCCGCCGCGCGCATGGTCGGCATGGCCGTGAGTCACCAGCGCTTGCGGAACGGCAACGGACGGATCGATCCAGCAATCCGCCGGAACGACGTGGATTCCATGGGGTTCGGGACGGATCCAGGAGAAGTCGGCGCTCATCGCTGGAGGTAAACGGCGCCGATAGCGGCTTCGTTCCGCCTCAATCCCCGGCTTTCGCCTTGTCCTGTTGCTGTTTCTGCCAGGCGGCGATTGCCGGATTGTCCCGCAAGATCATGCCGAAGGGATCCAGCACGTAATGCGCATCGGGCAGGATCAGGTCCACACTGCCCGTTCCATCCACCATCGGCACATGCACCAGCCGGTCGCTGACCTGCACGTCAACCGGCATGGCGAAGGTCTGGTCCGACCCGCTTTCCCACTTCAGGCGGAGCATACGCCCATCCTGTTCGGCAATCAGGCGGGGCAGTTCCGCCTGCCGCAGATAGGCATCGAAGAACCAGCCCAGATCGCGGCCGCTTTCTTCCTCTGCGATCTGCCGGAACTCCGCGGTTGTCCCCCGGCGTGGAGCAAAATTGCCCGGCGCAGGGTCCGGTCGGCCATAAACCATCCTGCGCAGAGAGGCGAAGAATGCGTCGTCGCCGATCAGGCCGCGCAAGGTGTGGGCGATCCAGGCGCCCTTGTAATATATGTCCTGCCCCCATTTCGCATCTGCATCGTCATAAAGCGTGCTCGACACTTCTTCATGCGGCGCAACAGGCACGCGGGAATGGATGCGCTTGCGCAGCCCCCACATCGCCGCGTCATAGGCCAGGTGGCCGTCTTTCCATTCAAGGAAAAGCGGCTGCATGTAAGTGCCGAACCCTTCATGCAGCCACAGATCGGATACGCGCGCGCCCGTCAGCTGGTTGGCAAACCATTCATGCGCGAATTCGTGCTGCATCAGCTCGTCATAGCCTTCGGGCGAGGCGACGAATTCATTGCCATAGGCATTGATCGTCTGGTGCTCCATCCCCTTGTGCGGCGTTTCCGCCACGCCGACCTTTTCATCGGAAAAGGGATAGGGGCCGATCGTGCTCTCGAAGAAATCGAGATAGGTGTGCATTTCCGCGATCAGGCTTTCAGCATTCTCTTCCTGTCCAGGCAGATGCCAGAACTGGATCGGGAAACTGTTGCCATACCGGCTGGTATATTCGGCTTCAGCCAGCTCATACGGGCCGATTTGCAGCGATACGCCGTAATCATTGGGCGCCTTGGCCCGCCAGTGATAGCTGGACCAGCCGCCCTTTTCCTCCACACTCACCAGCTTGCCGTTGGAAGCGGCCGTCAGGCCGGAAGGCACTGTCACCACAAGGTCCAGCACACCCACGCGCTTGCTCGGATGATCCAGGCAGGGCCAGAACAGATCGCAGCCGGTGCCCTGTACGGCGGTGGCGATCCAGTCCTTCCCCTGCGGTGTCCTGGCCCAGACGAAACCGCCATCCCAGGGCGCGTTCGGTGCGACCCGGGGTTCACCCGAATAGGCGATTTCGACCTGCACGGTTTCATCGGCGGCAATCGGGGCGGGCAGGGCAATAATCAGCTTGCCGCCGTCATTTTTCCAGCTGCTGTCCGGACGGACCGTGCCATTCACGCTGATCCGTGAAATGGCAAAGCGCGGATCAAGGTCGAATTCCACGCTGTCGAGCGGGGTGATGGCCTGCACCGTGTAAAGCGCCAGGCCCGAAATGGATTTGCTGTCCGGATCGACACGAAGGGAAAGGCCGAGATGCGGCGTTTCCATCGCCTGCTTGATTTCATCCATCGGGGCGCCGGATTCGGCCGTATAGGGCGCGATGTCGCCCGATGCGGGATCGGTAAAGGCAGCGGCCGGCGCGGAAAGCGCGAGCGGCAGGGCGAGGCAATAAAAAAGGCGGGGCTTCATGCCCCGCCTTCTTGGCCGCGAAGGCCGGACAGTCAATCCTGAGCGTCCGAACCCTTGCTTTCTTCCGCCGGCGCTTCCGGCTTCTTCCTGGCGCTGCTCTTGCGGCGGCGCTTCGGCTTGGCCTTGGGCGGGGCCGGGGTGAGTTCGAAGGAAAGCCTGTCCTCCTTCACGCTGACATGGACTTCGCCGCCCTGGGCCAGCTTGCCGAACAGCAATTCCTCCGCCAGCGGCTGCTTCACCTTGTCCTGGATCAGGCGTGCCATCGGCCGTGCGCCATACAGCTTGTCATAACCGCGCTTGGCCAGCCATTCACGCGCATCGCCATCGAACTGGATATGCACATTCTGTTCGGCCAGCTGCAGTTCCAGCTGCAGGATGAACTTGTCGACCACGCGGCTGACCGTTTCCGGCGCCAGATAGGCAAAGGGTACGATCGCATCCAGGCGGTTGCGGAATTCGGGGGTGAACATCTTCTTCACCGCCTCTTCACTGGCTTCCACCTTGGTGCCCGCGCCGAAACCGATGCCCTGCTTGGCGGCATCCGCCGCACCGGCATTGGTGGTCATCACCAGCACGACATTGCGGAAATCCACTGTCTTGCCGTGATGATCGGTCAGCCGGCCATTATCCATCACCTGCAACAATATGTTGAACAGGTCCGGATGCGCCTTCTCGATTTCGTCGAGCAGCAGCACGCAATGCGGATGCTGGTCGATCGCATCGGTCAGCAGGCCGCCCTGATCATAGCCGACATAGCCCGGAGGCGCACCGATCAGGCGCGATACGCTGTGCCGTTCCATATATTCGGACATGTCGAAGCGTTTCAGTTCGATGCCCATGATGGACGCAAGCTGGCGCGCCACTTCGGTCTTGCCGACGCCGGTGGGGCCGGAAAACAGGAAGCTGCCGATCGGCTTGTCCGGATCGCGCAGGCCCGCGCGTGACAGCTTCATCGCGGTGGAAAGCACCTCGATGGCCTTGTCCTGCCCATAGACGACCCGCTTCAGATCCTTCTCCAGGCTGGCAAGGGCGGCCTTGTCGTCCTTGCTGACCGATTTCGGCGGAATCCGGGCCATTGTCGCGATGACCTTCTCGATATCCCTGGCCGTGATCGACTTGCGCCGACGGCTCGGCGGGACGAGCATCTGCATCGCGCCGACTTCGTCGATCACGTCGATCGCCTTGTCAGGCAATTTGCGGTCATTGATATAGCGGGCGCTCATCTCGACCGCGGTCTTGATGGCGTCCGGCGTGTATTTGACCTTGTGATGTTCTTCAAAGGCGCTGCGCAGCCCCTTGAGGATCTTTACCGTATCCTCGACGCTCGGTTCATTCACGTCAATCTTCTGGAAGCGCCGCAGCAATGCGCGGTCCTTCTCGAAATGATTGCGGAATTCCTTGTAGGTCGTCGAACCGATGCAGCGGATTGCGCCGCTGGACAGGGCGGGTTTCAGCAGGTTCGATGCGTCCATGGCACCCCCACTGGTCGCACCTGCGCCGATGACCGTGTGAATTTCATCGATGAACAGGACGGCTTCGGGCATTTTTTCGAGTTCGGAGACGACTTGCTTCAGCCGTTCCTCGAAATCGCCGCGATAGCGTGTGCCGGCCAGCAGCGCGCCCATGTCGAGCGAGTAGATGACCGCGTCTTCCAGAACTTCGGGCACGTCCCCTTCCACGATCTTGCGCGCCAGGCCTTCCGCGATGGCGGTCTTGCCCACGCCCGGATCGCCCACATAAAGCGGGTTGTTCTTGCTGCGGCGGCAGAGGATCTGGATCGTCCGGTCCACTTCCGGCGCGCGGCCGATCAGCGGGTCCACCTTCCCGTCCAGCGCCTTCTGGTTCAGATTGACGCAGAACTGGTCGAGTGCGGAATCCTTCTTGTTCTTTTCCGGCTTTTCCTCGGCCCTGGTTTCCGGTTCTTCGGAACCCTGCGGCGGGCGGCTTTCCACCTGGCGGCCACCCTTGCCGATTCCATGGCTGATATAGCTGACCGCATCCAGCCGGCTCATATCCTGCTGCTGCAGGAAATAGACGGCATAGCTGTCCCGCTCGGAAAACAGGGCGACGAGGACATTGGCGCCCGTCACCGTGTCCTTGCCGCTGGACTGCACATGCAGAATGGCGCGCTGGATCACCCGCTGGAACCCGGCAGTGGGCTGGGGATCGGCTTCGTCTTCCGTCTTGAGCGACTGATATTCCTGATCGAGATACTGGCGGACAACATTGGCCAGTTCGCCAAGGTCCACACCGCATGCGGTCATCACTTCGGCCGCGTCCGGATCTTCCACCAATGCCAGCAGCAAATGTTCCAGCGTGGCATATTCATGCGTCCGGTCGGTCGCATGCTGTAACGCTGTGTGGAGTGTCTTTTCAAGGGATTGGGCGAAACTTGGCATGGCTCAGCTGTCCGTTGGGTTACGATCCGAAGGTGATCAGTCTGCAGGGGCGATTATGAATATGTTGGAAATGGCACGGCGCCCCCGCCCCGGGGCGCTTTGTCATGAACGATATGGGGCGCTGCAGCGCGATTGCGAGAGGAAGCGGGGCCGAAACCGGCCCCATCAATCGGTATCCCGGGGCTTGAACAGCGCATCCGCCATGTCGCGATGGCTCGCCGCTTTGGCGTGATGCGCCCTGACGCGCTCTATTTCCGCTTCCAGAAGGCGAATACGCGCCATCAACTCGTCCTGGGAATAGGTATCGAGTGCTTCGCCGGCCAGCCGGCTTGCGGCATCGCCGCGCATCCGGGGGAGATCATCGTCCTCCATCAAGAACGCAGCATCTCTTGCCCGCCGCTTGCTGTCAATGGGGGCAGGCATTAGGCTTGTGCAACGTGCTGGAATGCAACAATGGCTCGCATGGAACAGGCAGCTGGGGGGCATATGCCGGGGAAAATTCCCGAAACGATGATCGCGATCGGAATCGCCGAACCCGGTGAAGCCGACGTTCTGCGCGAAGAGGAAAGGCCCGTACCCCGGCCCGGCAGGGACCAGGTCCTGATCCGCACGGCCTATGCCGGGGTCAACCGGCCAGATATATTGCAGCGCAAGGGGCTGTATCCCCCGCCCGAAGGCGCATCGGACATTCCCGGTCTGGAAGTGGCGGGGAAGATCGTGGCGATTGGCGACGGGGTGGCCAGTTCCCTGCTCGGCACGCAGGTCTGCGCATTGCTCGGCGGCGGGGGTTATGCCCAATATTGCCTGGCAAATGCGAATCACTGCCTGCAGGTGC
Organism: Croceibacterium atlanticum; assembly: GCF_001008165.2. Taxonomy (NCBI): domain Bacteria; kingdom Pseudomonadati; phylum Pseudomonadota; class Alphaproteobacteria; order Sphingomonadales; family Erythrobacteraceae; genus Croceibacterium; species Croceibacterium atlanticum. The sequence goes on from NZ_CP011452.2 coordinate 2,425,550, forward strand.
CGGACGGACTGGCTCCCGAACTTGCCGCGGCATTTCCCGAAACCCTGTTTACCGTCTGGCACAATGTCTTTGGCCGGGGCTGGGCACGGCAGGGTGAAACCCTGCTGGTGCATGGCGGAACCAGTGGCATCGGAACGATGGCGATCAAGCTTGCCAAGCTGTTCGACCTCACCGTGATCGTCACTTGCGGGACGGACGAAAAATGCGCTGCCGCGCGCGCGATCGGCGCCGATCATGCAATCAATTACAAAACGGCCGATTTCGTCGAGGAAGTGAAGCGGATCACCGGCGGGGCGGGTGTGAATCTGGTGCTGGACATGGTCGCCGGCGATTACACCCAGCGCAATCTCGATTGCCTGGCGGAAGATGGGCGGCTGGTCACGATTGCGGTGCTGGGCGGCGCGAAAGCCACCATCAACATGGCGAAACTGATGGTGCGCCGCCAGACGATCACCGGATCCACGCTGCGGTCCCGGCCGGACAGTTTCAAGGCCTTGTTGGCTGCCGAGATCGAACAGAATCTCTGGCCCTTCGTGGAAGAAGGCCGGTTAACGCCGGAACTGGATCGCATCTTCCCCCTGGGCGAAGCCGCCGCGGCCCATCGCCGGATGGAAGGGGGGGAGCATATCGGCAAGATCGTGTTGCAGGTGCCGCATGGATGACGTGCTGACCCTCCACGAAGATCCGCGCAGCGGCAATTGCTACAAGATTCGCCTCACCGCTGCCCTGCTGGGCCTGCCGATCAAGCGCGTGCAATATGACATAATGCGCGGGGAAACCCGCACGCGCGAATTCCTGCTGAACGTCAATTCCAACGGGCGCATCCCGGTATTGCAGATCGGGGACAGGTTCCTGCCCGAAAGCAATGCGGCTTGCTGGTATCTGGCCGAAGATACCGAATTAATACCGCAGGATCGCTTCATGCGGGCGGATATGCTGCGGTGGATGTTCTTCGAACAATATAATCATGAACCGAACATCGCGACCTTGCGTTTCTGGTTCGCTTTCGTGGGCGAAGCGCATCTTTCAGCAGAGCAGATCGCGCAGGTCCCGGCCAAGCGGATCGCCGGGGAAGATGCGCTTGCGATCATGGATAACCATCTGAAAAACAAGGATTGGTTTGTCGGCGATGCACCTTCTGTCGCTGACATATCGCTCTATGCCTACACCCATGTGTGCGAAGCGGGCGGTTTCCGCCTGCAGGACCGGCCGAATGTCTGTGCCTGGCTTGAACGCGTGGCCGGATTGCCCGGCTATGTGCCGATGGATTGACCCGGAAAAGCAACAAAGTCGCTGAACTGTCCCGGAATTGTGAATCGCCTGTCATAAACGGCATTCATAGGCACGAAACCAAGGCGGTTATCTTGGGGCTGTGCACATGTTTGGCGCATTTATTGAAGGCGGTATTGAAAATGACGGCGTAATTGCCGCCTTTCCGCGATTCGAGGATCACGAACCCTGCGTGAAGGAACCCGATCCCGGACAGGGGGAACGGCGCAAGTTCCGCACGATCTGGATCAGCGACATCCATCTCGGCACACGGGGCTGCAATGCGGAGATGCTGATCGATTTCCTCGACAGCGTGGACAGCGATACGATGTATCTGGTCGGCGATATCATCGATGGCTGGCGCCTGAAGAAGAAGTTCTATTGGCCCGATAGCCATAACGACATCGTCTGGCGCATATTGAAACGGGCGAAGCGGGGGACGCGCATCGTCTATATTCCCGGCAATCATGACGAGATGTTCCGCCAGTTCACCGGCCTGCATTTCGGCGGTGTCGAAATCCGCCGGGCCGCCTTTCACGAAACTGCAGACGGGCGCCGCCTGATGGTCATCCATGGGGACGAATTCGACGCCGTCATGCTGGCCCATCGCTGGCTCGCCTTCGTGGGGGACGCGCTTTACACGATGACGATGCGGCTCAACCATTCGGTCAATGTGGTCCGCCGCAGGTTGGGCCTGCCCTATTGGTCACTGTCCAGGATGGCCAAGCACAAGGTCAAGAACGCGGTGGAATTCATTTCCCGTTACGAGGAAGTGGTTGCCCGCGCGGCGGCCCAGCGCGGGGTGGATGGCGTTGTCTGCGGCCATATCCACACGGCGGAATTCCGCGATTTCGACGGGATCGAATATTGGAACGATGGCGATTGGGTGGAAGGTTGCAACGCCCTTGTCGAACATGCGGACGGCACGATGGAAATACTCCACTGGGCCGATGAGATTGCCAGGCGTGACAATCAACCGCAGCCGACCGGAATCTCCGCCGAAGCCGGGATAGCGGCCGCAGCCTGAGCTGTGGTGCGCAGGTAATGCCATGAAGATAGCTATCGTCACCGATGCATGGGCGCCGCAAGTCAATGGCGTGGTGCGCACGCTTGGCGAAGTTACGGCCGAATTGCGGCGTCGCGGGCATGAATTGCTGGTGATTTCACCGGAACTCTACCGCTCCGTCCCGTGCCCGACCTATCCGGAAATTCGCCTTGCGCTGGCGGGGCGCCATTCGGTCGGGGCGCGGATAGATGCGTTTGCGCCGCGTGCCGTCCATATCGCCACGGAAGGGCCGCTGGGTCTGGCCGCGCGGCGCCATTGCCTTTCATCGGGGCTTGGCTTCACCACGGCCTATCACACGCAATTCCCGCAATATCTTGCCCGGAGGACGGGAATGCCGGCCAGCCTGTTCTGGCCTTATATCCGCTGGTTTCACGGCCCCTCTGCGGGGATCATGGTCGCGACCGAGACAGTGAGGCGGGAATTGCGGCGCCAGCGCCTGTCCCATTTGCGCCATTGGTCGCGCGGGGTGGACCTCGCCTGTTTCAGTCCGGACATTGCCCCGCCGGACATGTTCTTCAATCTTCCGCGTCCGATCCAGCTTTATGTCGGCCGGGTAGCCCCGGAAAAGAACATAGAAGCCTTCCTCTCCAACACTCATCGCGGTTCCAGGGTCGTTGTCGGGGACGGTCCGGATCTTGCGCGGCTGAAGGCGGAATTTCCCGATGCGCATTTCCTCGGTCGGCAAAGCGGGCGGGCCTTGGCAGCCTGCTATGCCGGGGCCGATATATTCGTGTTTCCCAGCATGACCGACACGTTCGGCCTGGTCATGATCGAAGCGCTGGCCTGCGGCACGCCTGTCGCCGCCTATCCCGTCCCGGGCCCGCTCGACGTGTTGAACGCCAGATCGGGCGCCATGGCGGCACGGCTGGAAGATGCGATTGCCCGCGCCCTGACCCTGAAGCGCGAAGACTGCCTGGCCCATGGTCGCAGCTTCAGCTGGCAGGCCAGTGTGGACCAGTTCCTTGCCGCGCTGGAACCCGGAGAAACGGGTGGTGTGGCTCATTCTCATGGGCCGGTGGCCGGCATCGCCTGAAAGCTTAATAATTGCCCTGACGGACTAAGCTTGCCGTTTATCCACGAAAGCCTTACATTGGGCCCTGCATGGCCGCTCCGAAAGGGGCGGCCCTTCTATTTTTTGCCGGAGAGATATCGTGGCCCAGCCCACTCCCCTGATGCCGCATGCGACCGCTTCCTGGCTGGTTGACAATACTGCGCTCAGCTTCGACCAGATTGCCGAATTCTGCGGCCTGCATATCCTCGAAGTGCAGGCAATGGCGGATGATCTCGCCAGTTCCAAATATACGGGGCGCGATCCCGTCCATTCGGGCGAGTTGACGCATGACGAGATCGAAAAAGGGCAGGCCGATCCGAATTATCGCCTGAAGATGCACCGGGCTCCGGTCGATGTCAGCCGCACCAAGGGGCCGCGCTATACGCCTGTGTCCAAGCGGCAGGACAAGCCCGATGGCATTGCCTGGATCATTCGCAACCACCCGGAAATCTCCGATGCGCAGATCGGCAAGCTGATCGGCACGACGCGCAACACGATCAACGCCATTCGCGACCGGTCGCATTGGAACATCCAGAACATTCAGGCCAAGGATCCGGTGACTCTCGGCCTGTGTTCGCAGCGCGAGCTGGACGCGGCGGTGGCCAAGGCTGCCAAGCGTGCCGGGCCGAGCGAAGAGGGTGAAGAACAGGCCGTGCCCGATCAGCGCGATGAAAAGGAAAAGCTGATCGAGGAACTGCGTGCTGAACGCGAAGCGGCGGCCAAGGCTGCAGTCGAAGCCGCGCAGGAAGCCGAAGCCGAAGCATGGCTGGAAGCGAAGCGCGCCGCCGAAGCGGGCGAATCGAACGGCTGAACCGCACCTTGCGGAAAGAAAAAGGGCCGGCCCCGTGTGGGGTCCGGCCCTTTTTCGTGCCTGATTTGTGCAGGGCCTATCCCGCGAGCGACAGATGCGGTTCGTCGCCTTCGTCCTTGCTGTTCTTTTCCGCCTTCGGGCCCGGGGCCTGTACCGTTTCACTGGCATCCGGGGCGAACCGGCCGGCCACGCTGGCACCCTGTTCGATGGTCAGCGTTTCGTAATGGACATCGCCTTCGATCCGCGCGCTTTTCAGCACGATCAATTCGCGGGCGGTAATCGTGCCCTGAACCGTGCCCGCCAGGCGGGCGCTTTCTGCCGTAATTGCGCCTTCGACCAGGCTGGTATCGCCCTGGACGAGTGAGGCGCAGGAAATATCGCCCCGAACCGTCCCGTCGATATGCAGATCGGCCCGGGCTTCGACATCGCCCTTGATGACGACGTCGGCGCCGATCACCGAGAAGGTCGATCCATTACTCACTGGCGCTGCCGTCGGTTTCTTCGTTGATGGCCCGGGCTTCTTCGAGAACATGAGGGGCAGTCTCCAGGAAGGGACGCGGATTCACCGCGCGTCCATTGATGCGCACTTCGAAATGCAGGTGCGGTCCGGTGGAACGGCCGGTGCTGCCGATTGCGCCGATAATATCTCCCGGCGCGACTTTCTGGCCCACCTTGGCCTTCCACCGCGACATATGGGCGTAACGCGTCATCAGCCCGTTGCCGTGGCTGATTTCCACCACCTTGCCATAGCCGGAACGCCGGCCGACAAAGCTGACCTTGCCCTGGGCGGCGGCATGGATCGGCGCGCCATAACCCCCGCCGAAATCGAGGCCGGAATGCATGGCAGCAGCGCCGGTGAAGGGATCGCGGCGATAGCCGAAGCCCGATGAAATGGCGTTATGATCTGCCGGCATGACCTGCGGAATGCTGCTGAGGCTCTGTTCAAGCGCATTCATCCGCTCAAGACTGGCGCCGAGCCGGGCAAACCGCGGATCGAGCGAGCCGTCATGTGCGGTGGAGAGCTTGACCAGCGGGCCACCCAGTCCGCGCCGGGTAGCAGTGATACTTGCCGGGTTGAGCCCCAGCTTGCGCATGGCCTCTTCCGCCTTTTCGGCCCGGCGATCGGCATAGCGGGTCAGTTTTTCGACAAAGGCGATCTGCCGCGCTTCCAGTTTCGCGAGGCCTGCCGCTTCGGGGATGGCGGCACTGACCTTCTCGATCGTGCGGGCGGTTTCATCCGTGCTGTCGGACACTGTTTCATCCGGGCGGACATCGTCCGGCAGCATGGGCAGCACGCTTTCGATGAAATCCTGCCTGCGGGCGAGATCTTCCGTCGCTTCTTCCAGATTGTCGCGATAGGCATTCACCCGGCTTTCCGCCGTTGCCACTTTCACTTCCCGGTCCAGCAAGCTGGCGCGTTCCGCGCTGGCGCGCCACTGGCTGATCGCCATCACGCCCATTGATATCGCCCAGCCGAGCAGCAGCAGGGCAACCAGCCCGGCCACGGTCATCTGCAGGCGCGATGTTATCTTTATGAAGCGGACGTGGCCCTGCGAACGCATGAAAAATTCGCGCTCCGGGAACCAGCCCTGTAGGCGGTCCCGAAATCCGCCAGCAGTTTGTGTATCCAAAACGACCCCGTAGTCCCGCGTAATTTGATACCGACCCTCCTCCTCCGTAGGTCACGGATTTGCCGGGGGTCGAATCCGGGTTCCCTGGTTTGGGGCGAGTCGAGGGGGAATCGCGATGAATCGTTCGTGAGCGGGATCAGGGCGTAATCGACATACGGAAATAGTCGAAAATCCGGCATTTATAGCGTTAACGAATCGCCTTCCCGGATTCCTTCTGACAAGCGGGCCGGGCGATGGTAAGGGCGTTTGCATGTCTACACAGATGCAACCCCATACCGACTATGACGCCCTCATTTCCGACCTGGCCCGCGCCGGCCGTTCGGCTCAGCGCCAGCTGGCGCAGATGCCGTCCGAAACCAAGGCGGAGGCGCTGCGCGCCGCCGCTGCGGCGCTGAGATCCGCTTCGGCGAAGGTCCTGGCCGAAAACGAGAAGGACGTGACCGCCGGCGAAGCCAATGGCCTCAGCGGCGCCATGCTTGACCGGCTCAAGCTCGACGAAGGCCGGCTTGACGCCATCGCCCAGGCGATTGAGGCTGTGGCGTCCCTGCCCGATCCGGTGGGTGACGTCATCAGCAGCAGCACCGCGCCGAGCGGGCTCGAACTGTCGCGCGTGCGGATTCCCATCGGCCTGATCGGCATCATCTATGAAAGCCGCCCGAATGTGACGGCGGATGCCGCATCCCTGTGCCTGCGCAGCGGCAATGCCGTGCTGCTGCGCGGTGGCAGCGAAGCGGTTCATTCCAATCGCGCGATTCATGCGGCGATGGTGCAGGGGCTGACCTCTGTCGGCGTGCCCGAAGCCGCCGTGCAACTGATGCCGACGCAGGATCGGGCAGCCGTGGGCGCCATGCTGCGCGCGCAGGGCCTGATCGACATGATCGTGCCGCGCGGCGGGAAGGGCCTGGTGGAGCGGGTGCAGAATGATGCCCGCGTGCCTGTGCTCGCCCATCTGGACGGCATCTGCCACACCTACATCCATTCTTCCGCCGATCCGGAAATGGCGCGGGAAATCGCCGTCAATGCCAAGATGCGCCGCACCGGCATTTGCGGGTCGATGGAAACGCTGTTGCTCGATTCCGAATTTCCGGCCAGCGCAGAAGTCGTTTCGGCACTGCTCGACAAGGGCTGTGAATTGCGCGGCGATGCGCGGGCGCAGGCCCTAGATCCGCGGATCAAGCGCGCGAGCGACAATGACTGGGATACCGAATATCTCGACGCGATCGCGTCCGTTGCCGTGGTTGACGGGCTCGACGCCGCGCTGGAACATATCGCGCTCCATTCTTCCGGCCACACGGATGCGATCGTCGCGACTGATGAAAAGGCGGCGGAACGGTTCCTTGCCGAAGTCGACAGCGCGATCGTGATGGTCAACGCTTCCAGCCAGTTCGCTGACGGTGGAGAGTTCGGCCTCGGTGCGGAAATCGGTATCGCAACGGGCCGCCTTCATGCGCGCGGCCCGGTCGCGCTGGAAGGTCTCACGACTTATAAATGGCAAGTGCGCGGGACGGGCCAGACCCGCCCCTGACGTCGTGACGTCGGAGGCGCGCGGCACGGGTCGCCGCCTCCGACATCGCCGAGTGGGGACAGGATATGCGCTATAACCAGTTCGGCCATACCGGCCTGATCGTTTCGGAACTGTGCCTGGGCGCAATGACCTTCGGCACCAATCCCGGGCGATTCGGGCAGATCCACGGCCTCGATCAGGATGGTGCCACCGCGCTGGTGAAACAGGCGCTGGATGGCGGGATCAATTTCATCGACACGGCCAATGTCTATACGACCGGCCAGTCGGAGGAATTTGTCGGCGGCGCATTGAAGGCGCTGGGCGTCAGACGGTCTGAAGTGGTGATCGCCACCAAGGGCATGGGATCGATGGGCGATGGACCCAACGATGCCGGCACCGGGCGCAAGCATTTGCTGGACCAGATTGACGCCAGCCTTGAACGGCTTGGCCTCGACCATGTCGATCTCTACCAGATTCATGGCTGGGATCCGATCACGCCGATGGAAGAAGCGCTGGAAGCGTTGAACGATATCGTCCGTTCGGGCCGGGCGCGCTATGTCGGCGTTTCCAACTGGGCGGCATGGCAAATCACCAAGGCGCTGGGCATTTCCGAACGGCGCGGCTTCGCCAAATTCGCTTCGCTGCAGGCATATTACACGGTGGCCGGGCGCGATCTGGAACGTGAACTGGTGCCCATGCTGCTCAGTGAAGGGCTGGGGCTCATGGTCTGGTCCCCGCTGGCGGGCGGATTGTTGAGCGGGAAATATCGCTTCACCGGTGATGGGGCGGAGGGTGAAGGCCGCCGTTCCGGCTTCGATTTCCCGCCTGTCGATTTGCAGCGCGCCGGCCCGCTGGTGGAGGCGATGCGCGGCATGGCGGAAAAACGAGGCGTGTCGGTGGCGCAGATCGCGCTCGCCTGGCTGCTGTATCAGCCCGTGGTTTCCAGTGTAATCGTGGGGGCGAAACGGCCGGATCAGCTGGCCGACAATCTCGCTTCCGTCGAAGTGGAGCTGCAGGCTGCGGAGCTGGAGGAACTTGACCGGCTGAGCGCGCTGCCGCGCGAATATCCGGGATGGATGTTCGAAACGCAGGGGCGCTATGTCTCTGGCCGCGTGTCACCGCGCCGCGTGCCCGGGTGATAAGTGACCGGGTGGCAGGCGAAGCGACAGGGGTGAGCCGCAATTATCCCGTTACCGGCCTGCTGGGCGGCAGTTTCAACCCCGCCCATCAGGCGCATCGGCGCATATCGCTGTTCGCCGCATCGGCACTGTCGCTGGACGAGGTCTGGTGGCTGGTTTCGCCCGGGAATCCCCTGAAGCCCAAAGCCGGCATGGCGTCACTTGCGGCCCGGTTCCGGTCCGCGCAGGCCATGGCGCGGCGTGCGCCGATCAAGGTAACGGCGATCGAACGGCAATTGGGCACGCGCTACACGGTGGATACGCTGCGCGCGATCAAGGCGCGCTATCCCCGCCGCCGTTTCGTATGGCTGATGGGGGCGGATAATCTGGCGCAATTCCATTTGTGGAAGGACTGGAGGCAGATAGCCCGGGAAATGCCGATTGCGGTTATAGCCCGCCCCGGCTATGATGACGCTGCCCTCGCGAGCCCCGCGATGGCCTGGCTGCGGCGTTACCGGTTGTCCGCTGCCGGATTGCAAAACCGGGGTGAATGGAGCGCACCTGCGCTGATTGAACTGCGTTTCGATCCCGATCCGCGTTCGGCAACAGCAATTCGCCGGGCGGATCCCGACTGGGCCAGCCACTTTACAGGGCCTCCGCCCAGAGACGGGGTTACGCATTCCATTGTTCGCGATCCTGCCATTCATGGCCTGGCAAGGGGTTCTGGCGCATGAAGCGCCTTCTTCCCTCGTCAGAATGGCCGGCCATTCCCCCAATCAGGAGCATGACAAGCTGCGATGACACAGGCGCAAGCCCTGCCGGAGTCTTCCGGCGTCTCAACCATCGTTACCATGGCAGAATCTCCGCTTAACAAACTCGCAGAAGCCGGAACGGCCCATGCGCTAGTCCTCGACCAGCTGGACGAGGATCAGGCGCAGGATGTCGTTTCGATCCCGCTCGAAGGAAAATCGAGCATTGCCGATCACATGGTGATCGCCACCGGGCGTTCCACGCGCCAGGTCGCGGCGATGGCCCACAAGCTGGCCGAAAGGCTGAAGAAGGAAGGCTTCGGCTCCCCCCGTGTGGAGGGATTGCCCGCGGCTGACTGGGTGCTGATCGATTCCGGCGACGTTGTCGTCCATCTTTTCCGTCCCGAAGTACGTAGTTTCTACAATCTGGAACGCATGTGGGGCGTCGGGGAAGAAGCGCCTTCGAGCGCGTCCGGACGGGCATAGGCCCTTATAAGTGCAGCGCTGGGCGGCTATGGCCTGCCCATGCAGCTGCACGTAATCGCTCGCGGAAAGATCGGGCGCTCTCCCGAAGCGGACCTCGTGGCGCGCTATGAAAAGCGCATCACCTGGCCGCTCAGGCTCACTGAATTGCCGGAAAGCGGCGGGCGCGTGCCCGATCCGCAGACGCCGTACCGCACTGTCCTGCTGGACGAAAAAGGCAGGCAATTGGGGTCGGAGGAATTTGCCGCCATTCTCGAAAAATGGCGCGATAACGGCATCCGCGAAACTCGCTTCTTCCTCGGCGCGGCAGATGGCCATTCACAGGCCGAACGGGACGAGGCCGATCTGCTGCTGGCATTCGGAAAGGCCACCTGGCCGCATCTGCTGGCCCGGGCGATGCTGATGGAACAGCTATTCCGCGCCACCAGCATTCTTGCCGGCCATCCCTATCATCGGGCAGGGTAGCAGGCGTGAGGAAATCCGCCTTCCTGCCAATCCTGATCCTGTTGGGCGCCAGCGCATCGGCCCAGCGTGCGCCGATCTTCGACAGTGTCGATGAAACGCGGGCGGCGATGGAACAGGCGCTGGCGGAAAGGCAGGCGGCCGAACAGCGCAGCGCGCGCTTTGCCCGGCAGGCGGAAGCCGCCAGCAATGCTGCGGAAAAGGCAGCACAACAAGCTGCCCTGCTTGCCGCCCGCATACAGGAGGCGGAGGCAGGCATCGGCGCGGCCGAAGCGCGGATCGATCTGGTTGACCGGGAACGCGCACGCTTGCGCGAAATTCTCGGCCGGGAGCAGCGCCCTGTCGTGAAACTGACCGCGGCCTTGCAGCAATTCTCGCGCCGGCCGGTCCCGCTATCCGTTCTGAAGCCGGGGTCGGTGAAGGATGTCGTTTATCTTCGCGCCGTGCTCGATAGCGCGGTTCCCCGTGTGCAGGCGCGAACCGTCGCCCTGCGCGAACAGATCGCGCGCAGTCGCCGTCTGCGTGAAGAGGCTGAACAGGCCGCGCTCGCCCTGCGTGCCGAAGAAGAAGCGCTGGACCAGCGGCGGCAGGAACTCGCCGCGCTGGAAACGCGCCAGCGCATCGCCTCCCGCGAAGCGGGCGGGACAGCGCAGCGCGAATCGGAACGGGCGCTGGCCCTTGGCGAACAGGCGCGCGATCTGGATGCGCTGGTCGAACGGCTCGATCGCGATGCCGTGTTGCGCAGCCGGCTTGCTGCCCTTCCTGGCCCCATCCTGCGGCCGCAAACGCCAGGAGAAGCAGGCACCGCCAATGCCGCACTGGCCGCTGCGCCGCGGGAAGACGGCTCGCCGCCCGTTCCTTATCAGCTCCCCGTCAGCGGCCGCACGATCACCGGCTTCGGCGCGCCGGACGGGGCAGGCCTCAGCACCGGTCTGACACTCACCCCGCGCGCAGGTGCGCAAGTTGTGGCCCCCGCGGCAGGACGGGTGGCGTTTGCCGGGCCCTATCGTGGATATGGGGGCATCGTGATTATCGAACATGCTGGGGGGTGGACCAGCCTCATCACCGGATTGGGGCAGGTTTCGGTCAATATCGGGCAGAAACTGGTCGCCGGATCGCCGCTGGGTTCGGCCGGTGCTGACCGGCCCGGCATCACGCTGGAGCTGCGCCGCGCGGGTGAACCGGTCAATCCGTTGCTCTATATCGGCTGATGTCGGCGGTTGGGCGATCATCCGCGCCAGCGGCATCGCCTCAGCTGGCATTAACCTGTTGTGCGCGATAGAATGGATTCAGGCTTGTTAGGAATTGTCGCATGAAACTCGCCCGGAATTTCGTTGGGCCCTTGCGCGCGGCGGCGCTTGTCACCGCAGTTGCGCTTCTGCCGGCCACCACTGCCGGTTTTGCCGAAGTCGACAGCCGGGCTTCACCGGAATTCGCGAAGCTGTTTGCGACTTATCAGCGAATCAAGTCGAGCTATGTCGAACCGGTGGAGGATGATGTCCTGATACGCGGCGCGATCGATGGCATGTTGGCCGCGCTCGATCCGCATTCCTCCTATCTGGATGGCACGGCGCTCGAACGGCTCGAAACGATGATTGACGGCAATTATCAGGGCCTCGGCATTTCGGTGCAGATGGATGATGGTGCAGTAAAGGTCGTTTCCCCCTTCAAGGGCAGCCCGGCGGAAAAGGCCGGGATCAAGGCGGGCGATTACATCACCCATCTCAACGGCAAATTGATCTATGGCCTCGAACTGGATGCCGCTGTCGAACAGATGCGTGGCCCGGCGGGCACTTCCATCGACCTGACCATTTTCCGCCCCGGCCGGGACGAACCGCTGGAAGTTACCGTCAAGCGCGGCCTGATCGAGCTTGAGCCGGTCACTTGGGAATTGAAGGCCGGGAATCTCGGCGTCATCTCCGTCAATGAATTCAGCCGCGATGTCGGCCGCGACGTGAACGAGGCGATCGAGGATCTGCGCATGCAGGCCGCAGGCAAGCTCAATGGCCTGGTGCTTGATCTGCGGAAGAATCCGGGCGGTTCGCTGGATGAAGCCGTGGCGTTGAGCGACCTGTTCCTGTCCGACGGTCAGATCGTGTCCCAGCGCGGGCGCACTCGCCGCGATACGGTCTATTACGATGCCGAAACCTATTATCGCGGCGATGCGGCGGAAGGCGTGCCGATGATCGTGCTGATCGATGCAGGCTCCGCCTCTGCCAGCGAAATCGTGGCAGGTGCACTGCAGGACCAGCATCGCGCCCTGATCATGGGTGAACGCAGTTTCGGCAAGGGCAGCGTGCAGACGCTGCTGCCGCTGGCCCGCGATGCCGCGCTGAAACTGACGACTGCACGCTATTACACGCCCAGCGGCCGTTCAGTGCAGGAAGGCGGGATCGATCCGGATATCAGGGTGCCGCAATTGTCCGATCCCGACGCGGTGAAGCGCGAACAATATGCCCTGCGGGAAAGCGATCTGCGTGGCCACCTGGTCAACGAAATCGGCCTGGAGGACGAGGAGCTGGAAGGCGATACCAAGCCCGACCCGCGCTTCAGCGCCACGGCGGAGGAACTGGAGAAGCAGGGAATCGAGGATTTCCAGCTGGACTATGCGCTGAAGACCCTGCGCCATGCGCGCGGCGCCGCCGCCATGGCTGCCCGGAACTGATGCGCGGCAGATGACAAACCTCGATTCGCTGAAGCTGGCGCGCTGGCTTGCGCTGGGCATTCCGGCCGCCTTGCTGGCCGGGGCTTACATTTCCGAATATGTTTTCGGACTCTATCCCTGTGAAATGTGCTGGTGGCAGCGTTACCCGCATTTCGCCGCGATCGGCCTGGCCTTGCTCTCCTTCTTCGCCCCGCCGCGCGGGTTCTGGCTGGCGCTGGCGGCAACCGCCATCATGGTTTCCGGTTTTGTCGGCGTGTTCCATGCCGGGGTCGAATATGGCTGGTGGGAAGGGATCACCAGCTGTTCGCGCGTGGCCAGCCTGGATGGCGGCGATCCGCTGGCGGCGATCATGGATGCGCCCCTGGTCCGCTGCGACGAAGTGCAATGGAGCCTGCTGGGCATTTCCCTGGCAGGATGGAATGCGCTCATCTCCGTAACTTCCGGACTGGCGATCTTCCGCCTTTTGGGTCTAGACAGGAAGGGATGAAAGACCATTCCGAAATGATCCGCGTGGACCAGGCGGGAGAGTTCGGCGCAACGCGCATCTATGCCGGGCAGCTTGCCGTTTTGGGCGAACGCGGCCCGCACGCCGCCGAAATTCGCGGCATGGCCGATCAGGAAGAACAGCACCGGGCCGCATTCGATGCGCTGATGGCCCGGCGGCGGGTGCGCCCCACCGCGCTGCAACCCTTCTGGTCCGTTGCCGGCTATGCGCTGGGCGCCGGAACCGCGCTTCTCGGCCCGGAAGCCGCCATGGCCTGCACCGCCGCGGTGGAGGAAGAGATTGACCGTCATTACACAAGCCAGCTGGAACAGCTGGAACAGGACGGAGACGATCCCGAACTGGCGGACATGATAAGCCGCTTCCGTGACGAGGAGCGGGAACACCGCGATGCCGCGCTGGCTGCGGGTGCGGAACAGGCACCGGCCTATCCCCTGCTGTCCGGCGCCATTCGCCTGGGTTGCCGCGTGGCAATCAGGCTGGCGGAGAAAATCTAGACAGTCGCCGATTTGCGTCGGAACAAGGAAGCCATTCCCCGCGCTTCATAATGAGTTCACGGGAATAACGCTTGATGGGCGATGTGCCGCCGCGTAGCGCGCCGGGCCCGTACCGGAAGGACAAGGACATGAAACGCCTGCTTGCCGCCAATGCTGCCATTTTCGCCCTTCCGGCGATGCTGGCACTGTCTGCCACGCCCGCCGCGGCGCAGGAAGCGGGGGAAAGGGTCAATACGGTCATCATCTATGGCGATGACGAATGCCCCCAGTCCACGCCGGACCAGATCACAGTTTGCGCCCGCATGGATGAAAGCGAACGCTATCGCATTCCGGAGCGTTTGCGGCAGAGCGACGATCCGGCCAACCAGTCCTGGGCCCAGCGTGTCCAGTCTTATGAAGCGGTCGGCAAGTTCGGCCCGTTGTCCTGTTCCACGATCGGTGCGGGCAGCGAACTTGGCTGCACCGCTGCCATGATCGAGACTGCCTATGCCGAACGCGCGCAAAGCTCGAACGTCCGTTTCAGCGAACTGATCGCCGAAGCGCGGCAGGAAAGGCTTTCCACCATCGACGAGGAAGCGGCAGCCACCCAGGCCCGTGTCGAGGAACTGGAACGGCAATATGAGGAACGCCGCCGTGCCGAAGGCGGAGAAGGCCCGGAAACACCGGCTGATCCTTCCAGCCCGCAAGTGGTCGATACGGAAAACCTGCCCCCGCCGCAGAACTGAGCGGTTTCTGCAATTTTTGTAAGCGGGCGCTTAACCAAACTGCCCTAGGGCCGGGTGCATGACAGCACCTGCACGCATCCTGACGATATTCGGGACCCGGCCCGAAGCGATCAAGCTCTTCCCGCTGGTTCATGCGCTGGCGGGTGATTCCCGATTCGCCAGCCGGGTTTGCGTGTCCGGCCAGCATCGTGGGATGCTGGACCAGGTGCTGGAGATTTCCGGCGTGGTTCCAGACCACGATCTGGACCTGATGCAGCCTGACCAGACACTGGATGCGCTGACTGCCCGCTTGCTGACGGGGCTGGGCGCGGTGATGGATGCGGAACGGCCCGATTGGGTCGTGGTGCAGGGCGATACGGCAACGGCGATGGCCGGGGCCATGGCCGCTTATTACCGCAAGATCCGCGTCGCCCATGTCGAAGCGGGGCTGCGCAGCGGCAATATCTACCACCCCTGGCCGGAAGAGGTGAACCGCAAGGTCATCGGATCAATCGCGGCGCTGCATTGCGCACCGACGGAAACGGCCGCTGCGGCGCTGAAACGCGAAAATGTCGATCCGGCCGCCATCCATGTGACGGGCAACACGGTCATCGACGCGCTACACTGGATCACCCGCAGGATCGAATCGGAGCCTGTGCTCGCTGCCAATCTGGCCGAGCTTGAAAGCCGCTTTGCCGGAAAGCGAATCATCGGCGTTACCAGCCACAGGCGGGAAAATTTCGGGGAAGGGATGCAGGCCATTGCTGACGCAATCCGCCGGCTGGCCGCCCGGCCCGATATTGCCGTGATCTTCCCCGTCCATCTCAACCCCAATGTCCGTGCGGTGATGAACGATGCGCTGGCCGGGCTGGACAATGTCGCCCTGATCGAACCGCTGGATTATCCGCATTTCGCGCGGCTGCTGGGCATCTCAACCCTGATGCTGACCGATAGCGGCGGTGTGCAGGAAGAAGCGCCGGCACTGGGCAAGCCGGTGCTGGTCATGCGTGAAACCACGGAACGGCCGGAAGGCGTGGCAGCAGGCACGGCGAAACTGGTCGGCACCGATGCCGATCGCATCGTCGCGGAAGCGGGCTGCCTGTTGGATGACGATGCGGCCTATTCCGCCATGGCCCGGGCGCACAATCCCTTTGGCGATGGAAAGAGCGCGGCGCGCATCGTGGACCTGCTCGTCGGCTGAAATCCGCCGCATCATTACCGCTTCCTTCACCCTTTTGCGGCACAGCGGGCGCCAACGGAGAAAGGCAATCTATGCGCGGGCAGGAACTTCCCAGGGTCAGTGTCATCGGGCTCGGCTATATCGGTCTTCCCACAGCGGCGATCATCGCCCGTGCGGGAATGCAGGTCAGCGGCGTCGATGTATCGCGGGAAGTGGTCGACACGATCAATCGCGGCGAAATCCATATCGAGGAAGTCGATCTGGACGGCCTCGTGCATGGTGTGGTCCAGCGCGGCCTGCTGTCTGCCTCCACCGAAGTCTCCCCTGCCGATATATTCGTGATCGCCGTGCCTACGCCTTTTCACAAGGACGGCCGGCATACGCCCGACATCTCCTTTGTGCTGGAATCATCAAGGAATGTGGCACGAGTATTGAAGCAGGGGGACACCATCATCCTCGAATCCACCTCGCCGGTGGGTACGACCATGCAGATGCGCGACATGATCGCGCGCGAACGCCCGGATCTGAAGATGCCGGGCCTTTGCGATGGAACGCCGGATGTGGCCATCGCCTATTGTCCGGAGCGGGTGCTGCCGGGCCGCATCCTGGAAGAACTGACCAATAATGACCGTTCGATCGGCGGCGTTACCCCGCGTTGCGCCCGCAAGGCGCTGGCCTTCTACAAGCGTTTCGTCCGGGGAACCTGCGTGACGACTGACGCGGCGAGCGCGGAAATGACCAAGCTGGTCGAAAACGCGTTTCGTGACGTGAATATCGCCTTCGCCAATGAACTTTCGATCATTTCGGACGCGATGGGGCTGGATGTGTGGGAAGTGATCCGCCTGGCCAACCGCCATCCGCGCGTGAACATCCTCAATCCTGGCCCCGGTGTTGGCGGGCACTGCATCGCGGTGGACCCATGGTTCATCGTCAATGGCGCGCCGGAACACACGCCGCTGATCCGCACGGCGCGCGGGGTGAATGACGGCAAGATCCATCACGTGATCGCCCGGGCCAGTGCCATGGTGGAAGCCGATCCGACGGCGAAGGTCGCCTGTCTCGGCCTGGCCTTCAAAGCCAATATCGATGATTTCCGCGAAAGCCCGGCGCGCCTTGTTGCCGCGACGCTGGCCCGTCGCTTCGGCGACCGGATCAATATCGTGGAACCCTATGCCGCGGAATTGCCGCGCGAATTCGAAGGCACCGGGGCCACGGCAATCGATATCGATACCGCATTGGAAGAATGCGGCATATTGATCGTGCTGGTGGATCACGATGTCTTCCGGTCCGTCCCTCTGGCGGAACGGGCCGGCAAGACTGTTTATGACACGCGCGGCATCTGGCCCGATCAGCCGCTGCCGCAGATCGATTTTGAACCGGAAGCGCTGAAAAAGGCGGGCTGACCCGCCCGACAGCTCGCCCGTTTTATACGAGCGAGATGTCCGGCGCGTCCTCCTGCTTCATGCCGACAAGATGATAACCCGCATCGACGTGATGGACTTCACCCGTGACGCCGGATGACAGGTCGGACAGCATGTACAGCCCGGCCCCGCCGACATCTTCGATCGTGACATTCCGGCGAAGCGGCGAATTCAGCTCGTTCCATTTGAGGATATAGCGGAAATCGCCAATCCCGCTGGCGGCCAGCGTCTTGATCGGCCCCGCGCTGATCGCGTTCACACGGATGCCGTCCGGGCCAAGATCATTGGCCAGATATTGCACGCTGGTTTCCAGCGCTGCCTTGGCCACGCCCATCACATTGTAATGCGGCACGACCTTTTCCGCGCCGTAATAGGTCAGCGTCAGGATCGAGCCGCCGCCCGTGCCGTCTTCGTTCTTCGGCGGCATCATCGCCGCTGCACGCCTGGCCACGGCGACCAGCGAATAGGCGGAAATGTTCATTGTCATGAGGAAATTGTCGAGGCTGGTATCGACATATCGGCCGCGCAGTTCGCTCTTGTCCGAAAAGCCGATTGCATGGACCACGAAATCGATCGTTTCCCACCGCGCCTTGAGCGTGTCGAACGCGCGGTCCAGCGCCTCCATGTCGGAGACGTCGCATTCGAACAGAAAATCGGACCCCAACTGCTCCGCCAGCGGCTTCACGCGCTTCAACAGCGCGTCGCCCTGATAGGAAAAGGCCAGCTCTGCTCCTGCTTCGGCCAGTTGCTTGGCGATTCCCCAGGCCAGCGACTTGTCGTTGGCGAGACCCATGATCAGGCCCCGCTTGCCCTCCATCAGCAAACCCATCGGTTGCCTTCCTCCATCTACGCTTGGCGCTCTATGCGCCCATTCTTGTCCATGTGACCCGCGCGGTCCTGCTCTTCTTCAGGCGTTTCGGCCAGCGCGGCGTTGAGTTCCGCACCCATGACCAACCCTAGTCCCACGAGCCAGAAAAAGAAAAGCGCGATCATGATTCCGGCGAGTGATCCGTAGGTAAGATTATAGGAAAACACGCTGGTCAGCAGGGGTGGCAGGGAGAAGGTGACGAGCACCCACCAGATGGTGACGAACAGGGCGCCAGGCCATTTGGGATAGCGGTGATGGCGATATTCGGCAGGCGTCAGCGTATAGAACAGCAGATAGATCGAACCGAACAGCCCGATTGCCGGCACGATTCGCGACCAGGCCAGATCGTTCAACACATTGCTGAGTTCCGGAAACCACGTGGCGATCACTTGCTGCGCGGCGCCGATCATCACCTGCGCGATCAGGCTGATCAAAAGCAGGATGACGGCGCCGATGATGATGGCGGTGGAAAAAAGCCGGTATTTCCAGAATGCCTTTGTCGCGCTGGTGCCATAGGCGCGCCGCAGCACGTCGCGGATCGTTTCCATCAGGCTGCCCACGGTCCACAGGCCGAACAATCCGCCGATCCACAGGAACCATCCGCTGCGCTGTTTCACCACATTGCGGGCCACCGGTTCGATCACCTCCGCCACGACCGGGGGCAGGGTGGACAGCACGGCATTTATCGATGCCATCCGCTCGGCACTTTCCCCGATCACGGAAAAAACGGCGGCTCCGGTAATGAAGAAGGGGAAGATCGCCAGCATCGCCAGATAGGCAAGATTGCCGGCATGGATGAACCCGTCATTCCAGGCGCCGATCACCACGCGGCGCATGATCTGGAAGCTGCGCGGACCAAGGCCCAGATCATGCGCGACCTCCGCGGGCAAGCCCGCCCGATGCCGGATCGCTTCCCTTCGCCGGGCCTCGGGGCTCAGGTCGACGGGTGGCTCGCCATCATTCTGGGATGAAGGGGGCGGGGGAGGAGCCATTGCCCTGAACCCTAGCATTACCGGGCATGGTGTCGAGCCTGTCAGACGCCGAGGCGGCTCCTGACATTGGTATCGTCCTTCCAGCCCTCCAGCCGTCCGGCCAGTTCGGTAAGGTCATCCGGCAGCTGGATTTCCAGCGTCACCAGCTGATCCCCGCGATTGCCGTCCTTGCGGGAAAATCCCTTGCCCTTGAGACGCAGCACCTTGCCGGAGCCCGAGCCAGGGGAGATTGTCATCATCACCGGCCCGTCCACTGTCGGCACTTTCACCTTGGCGCCATTCACCGCCTCGTCCAGCGTAACGGGCAGTTCCATCCGTATATCGTCGCCATCGCGCGTATAGAAGGAATGCGTTTCGATCTGCAGCGTGATCAGCGCATCGCCATTGCCGCCGGGGCCGGGATCGCCCTTGCCCTTCAGCCGCATCTGCGTGCCGTCTTCCAGGCCGGCGGGCAGTTTCAGGTCGATCGTCTTGCCATCCGCCAGGGTGATTCGCTGCGGTTTGAGCGCAGCGGCATCGGCAAAGGGAACCTGCAGGCGATAGGGGCGGTTGGCCCCCTTCTGGGGTGGGGCCTGGGTACGGCGGCCGAAACCGGCGCCACCGCGCTGCGCACCGCCAGCCGGGCCGGCGCGCCCGCCGAACAGCCCTTCGAAGATATCGCCAAGATCGATGTCATCCCCGCCAAAGCCTTCGAAATCGCGCGCGGAATAGCTGCGCGATTGGCCCCCGGCAGATCGGTAACCGCCACCGCCGCCGAAACCGGCATTGCCGAAGGGCATGGTCGGATTGCCTTCCGCGTCTATTTCACCGCGATCGAACCTGGCCCGCTTGTCCTTGTCGGACAGCAGATCATACGCCTTGGTGGCATCGCTGAAACGCTCGGCAGCTTGCGGATTGTCTTTATTGCGGTCGGGGTGCAGCTCCTTGGCAAGCTTGCGATAGGCGGACTTGATGTCCTTCTCGCTCGCGCCACGAGAGACACCCAGGGTTGCATAGGGATCGGCCATGGTGTGTTAGCTAGGTAATGCAATGATCGGACGCAAGCGCAACACTTTCCTGCGCCTGCGCGACGGGATAGGGCAGAGATATGAAACCAGCGCAAGATGCCATTCCGGATAGTAATCCATTCGAACTGTTCGAGGAGTGGTTTGCTCTCGCCAAGGAGAGCGAGCCGAACGATCCGAATGCCATGGCATTGGCCACGGCCACGCCGGGCGCCGCCCCTTCGGTTCGCATGGTTCTTCTGAAAGGGCACGGGCCGGATCTTGGAGAGCGCGGCGGTTTCATATTCTATACGAATGCGCAGAGCCGCAAGGGCGGAGAAATTCTTGCCAACCCGCAGGCGGCCTTGCTGTTTCACTGGAAGTCCTTGCGGCGGCAGATTCGCATTGAAGGCCCGCTGGAAGAGGTGAACGGGCAGATGGCGGATGATTATTTCCATTCCCGCCATCCCGATTCGCAACTTGGTTCCGCAGCCAGTGACCAGTCGCGGCCGCTGGATTCGCGTGAAACCTATCTCCACCGGGTGGAGGAATTGCGCGCTGAATATGAAGGCCGCGAAATCCCCCGCCCACCGCACTGGACGGGCTTCCTGCTCACCCCCACGCGGATCGAATTCTGGCACGATCGTGCGCATCGCCTGCATGAACGGCGGCAGTTCAACTGGTCCGGTTCTGGCTGGAGCAGCATGCTGCTTTATCCATGAGCGCGAATCATGCCTGGCTGACGCGGAGCGCGGCCTTCGCCTCCATTTCCATGGCGCTGTTCCTGGCTGCGCTGAAATTGTGGGCGGTCTGGCGCACCTCTTCCACGGCGATGCTGGGCAGTCTGGCGGATTCCTCGCTCGATCTCATTGCCAGCATCGCGACATTGCTGGGCGTATGGATCGCGGCGCAGCCCGCGGATGAGAAACATCGCTTCGGCCATGGCAAGGCGGAAGCGCTGGCGGCGATGTTCCAGGTCTTCCTTATCGTATTGTCGGCCGGGGCAATCGCCTTTCGCGCCGTCCTGCGCCTGATCGAAGGTGGCCGGACGGAAGCGGCGGGCGATGGGATTGCCGTTTCGCTGGTGGCGATTGCCGCGACCTTCCTGTTGCTGGCCTGGCAGCGTTACGTCATCCACCGGACCGGGTCGTTGGCGATCCGCACCGACAATGTGCATTACCAGTCGGACCTGCTGCTTAACCTGGCAGTGATCCTGGCGTTGGTGCTGGACCAGTATCTCGGTTTAACGGGGGCGGACCCGATCTTCGGTCTGGCTATCGCCGCCTGGCTGCTCTGGGGCGCATGGCGTGCGTCCATCGATGGGGTGGATTCGCTGATGGACCGGGAATGGCCGGAAGAAAAACGCCAGGCTTTCGTGGAACGGGTGGCCCGCCATCAGGTGCTCAGCAAGCTGCACGATCTCCGCACGCGAACCAGCGGGGCGCAGGATTTCGTGCAATTTCATGTCGATATGCCCGCATCGATGAGCGTGGGGGAGGCGCATGAAGTGCTGGAAGAGGTCGAGCGCGACTTGCTGGAGGCCTTCCCCGGAATCGAATTGCTGATCCATATCGATCCGGCCGGCCATGTGGATGAACCGGGCAACGATCTGGTGGAACAGGATGAATTCGCCCGGTTGAAGGAGGGATCATGAGCGCCGCCTCTCTGCCATACTGGCATGTGGATGCCTTTGCATCGCGGCCCTTCACTGGAAACCAGGCGGCGGTGATGCCGCTCGATCAATGGTTCCCGGATGAAACCCTTCTCGCGATTGCGGAAGAGAATAACTTCGCGGAAACGGCCTTCCTCCTGCGTGATGACAGCGGGCAGGCGGACTGGGAGTTGCGCTGGTTCACGCCGACCGGGGAAATTCGCCTTTGCGGCCATGCGACTCTGGCCAGCGGGCATGTGCTGCTGGCCCGCGACGGGAGAGAGCGAGTTACCTTCCGCACGCGCAAGGCGGGCATTCTGGAAGTGCGGCGGATTGAAAACGGCTATGAACTGGCGTTGCCTGCCATCCCGGTCGAACAGGGCGCATGGGATCAGGCCGTTCACTTGCTGGGCCGGAAACCGCGCGGGGTCTGGCGCAATCCCGACCGCTATAATGTCTTCCTGTATGGCGACGAGGACGAAATTCGCGCCCTGAACCCCGATTTGCGCGGCCTTGGCCAGCTGGGGGACGATGCCTTCATCTGCACGGCGCCGGGGCGCGATAGCGATGTGGTGAGCCGCGTTTTCGTGCCGGGCGCCGGGGTGGATGAAGACAGTGTGACCGGATCGGCCCATGCCGTGCTGACGCCTTTCTGGGCGGAAAGGCTCGGGCGCGATCGGTTTACCGCGCATCAGGCCTCGGCGCGTGGCGGCGATCTGATCTGCCGCCTCGATGGCAATCGCGCCTGGCTCGGCGGCGATTGCGTTACCGTGGTAGAAGGGCGCTTCTTCCTTCAGGGATAGAGGGCGACGATCTCCGCCAGCGCATCGACCAGTGCAGCCCGGTCTTCCTCATCGGTCTTGCCCAGCCTGACCACGGTCAGTTTCTGCGACGGGGAAACCAGCACATATTGGCCGAGATGGCCGATTGCGGCGAACAGGCTTTCCGGCCCACTTTCCGGGAACAGCATTTCGCGGTCGGTTCCGGAATCCCGGTTGAGCCACAAGGTCGCCCCGTAATCGGGTGCGCGCGGGCTTTCGCTTTTCATGAAATCGATCCAGCCGCGCGGCACGATCTGTGCGCCCTTCACCGATCCGCCATGACGCAGGAATTCGCCAAAGCGCGCCCAGTCTGGCGCGGTCGCCCAGATCATGCTGCCGCCAACCATCGTGCCTGCCCGGTCATATTCGGCGGTCAGCGATTTCATGCCGAGCGGAACGCCCAGCCGCGCATGAAGAAAATCATCCATCGCGGCCTGCCGCTTGTCGGCACTGCCTTCCGGAGCCAGAACTCGCGCGCCGATATCGGACAGGATCGTGGCGCTGGCGGTTGAATAATCGAATTCGCGGCCCGGTTCATGCTCCAGCGGTTGGGCTTCGGCCCATGCCGCCATGTCGTCGCGCCCGTCGAGAAACATCATCCGCACTTCGTCGGACGTATAGACAGGCTCCGCCTTTTCCTGATGACGCAGGCCGGATCGCATTTGCAGCAATTGCCGCAGGGTGATTTCCCCACGCGGATCCCCGGCGCGCTGCCAGCTGGGGATGGGCGGCGAATCGTCGAGCCGCAGACGGCCATCGGCCACCATCATTCCCATCAATACGCCAGTCACTGTCTTGGACATGGACCAGCCGAGAAATTTCGTTTCCGGGCCGTATTCCCCGCCATAGCGTTCGGCCGCCACTTCGCCCGCATGCATCACGATCAGTGCGCGGGTTTCCCCGATATCGTCGCGCGTGAACAGCGCATCCACTGCGCGGGCCAGGTCTTCCCGGTCGGTCCCCGGCTCTTCCGCCACGGTGGCCAGCACTTCGGGCGGAACGGGGGGCGGGGCCGGCGGGCCTTCATCCTTGCATGCGGATACCAGCAAAAGCGGCAGCAGGGCTGGCAGCAGCGCGGCTGCGCGGCTAGGGAAGCGATTGATCTTGAACGGGCGCGTCATCGGGGCGCAGCTCTTCCTCCAGGCATTCGGCGATGGCAACCGCAAAGAACCGCAGCAGCAGGCCTCCGCGCAGATTCACGCGCTACATCCTCCTCGCCGCGGTACTGATAGCCGCTGCCGGCTGGTATTACCGCGAACCGATCGATGGTTATACACGCGTCGCCACGGCTTTCGGCGCGCATACCGTATGTTCCTGCCGCTATGTTGCGGGGCGCAGTATCGGTGATTGCAAGAAGGATTTCGAACCGGGGATGGAAATCCTTTTCCTGAGCGATGACGAAGAAGCGCGGAGCGTCACTGCCAGCGTTCCCCTGATCGCCAGCGAAACCGCCACTTTCCGCGAAGGTTATGGCTGCGTGCTGGAACCGTGGGGCGGGTAATCAGGCCGGTTCGGTGCTGTCGATCCAGCCGCCGCCAACAACACGGTCCCCGGCATAGATGACCGCCGCCTGCCCGGGTGCGACGCCATATTCGGGACTGTCGAAGCGAATCAGCACGTTCGCGCCATCGCCCAGCGTCCCTTCCAGCGTGATCGGCACAGGCTTGGCGAGCGACCGGACCTTGGCAGTCAGCGGCATGTCCGGCAGCGGGCCGATGCGATTTGTTTCCACGATATGCGCCGCGCCCACCGCCAGCATGTGTTTGGGCCCCACGCGCACTTCGGCGGTTTCAGCGTCCAGTTCCACGACATAGAGAGGTTCCGGCTGGCCGCCTATCTCCAGCCCGCGTCGCTGGCCGACAGTGTAATGGATCACGCCCTTGTGTTCGCCCATCACTTCGCCGGTTTCGGCATGGACGATGCGGCCTGCGCGGCCGCCTTCGGGCCTTACGGAACGCACGATCCGGGCATAATCCCCGTCGGGGACGAAGCAGATATCCTGGCTGTCCGGCTTGGCAGCCACCGCCAGCCCGAATTCGGCGGCGATGCGGCGCACATCCTGTTTCGGCAGGCCGCCCAGCGGGAAGCGCAGGAATTCCAGCTGCTGTGTGGTCGTGCCATACAGGAAATAGGACTGGTCGCGCGCGGGATCGATCGCGCGATGCAATTCCACCCCGCCGGGACCGTGCTCGCGGCGGACATAATGCCCCGTCGCCAGGCAATCCGCGCCCAATTCCTTGGCCATTCGCAGCAGATCGGTGAATTTCGGCCCCATATTGCAGCGAATGCAGGGGATCGGCGTGCGTCCGGCCAGATAATCATCGGCGAAACGTTCAACCACTTCTTCGCGGAAGGAACTTTCGTGGTCGAACACGTAATGCGCAATGCCCAGGCGGTCCGCCACCTTGCGCGCATCGCGGATATCATCGCCCGCGCAACAGGCGCCCTTGCGTCCGGTCGCCGCGCCATAGTCATAGAGCTGCAGCGTGATGCCGATCACTTCGGCCCCGCTGGCGGCCGCCAGCGCGGCCACGACGGAGGAATCCACCCCGCCGGACATGGCTACGACGATCCGGCATGCGGATGCTTCGCGCGGCAGGTCGAACAGCGCGGCGGGATCAAGGCGGGATTCGAGTTCAGTTCCCATGCGTGCGCCCTTACACCTGCCACCCCCGGCTGCCAAATCCCCGCGTGGCACGTGGTAAACCACTGCTTTACCGGATTTTGACGCTTGTATTGCTAAGTCCCGCCGCATGTTGGAGGGTAAACCGCCCAGAATTGGCGATCACCGCCCGCTGGATCCCGAAGAGGGTGAAAACGGCGTGCTGCGCCCGCTGGAATGGTCCGATCTTGTAAGGCGGCTGTCCGTGGCGCGCGATCTTCGTGCGTCGCCGGGCGAATCCGACTGCGAGGAGACGGAGGACGTGGATGCGAGTTTCGACGCAGGATCTGCACGGAGGATCGCAGCCCGCCAGAATGGTAAAGATGCCATTAACCCTGATGCTTCAGCGAATGGCAAAGAGACAGGCGGCAAGGACTTGCCAGAAGAAAACGGCAAGGACTTGCCGAAAAAAAGCGCGAGAAGCTCGCCTGTCCGAGGGAAGCAATGATCGAGAACCAGAAAATCCGCCCTGCACAAGTTATCGGCCCGCTCGGGGAGCCGCTGACTATTGACGACCTGCCTTCGCCCAAGACGAAGCGCTGGGTGGTCCGTCGCAAGGCGGAGGTCGTGGCAGCCGTCAATGGCGGGCTGCTGACGATCGACGAGGTTCTGGAGCGCTACAATCTGACGCTGGAGGAATTCGCCAGCTGGCAGCGCGCAGTCGACCGTTCCGGCATGCAGGGTCTGCGGGTCACGCGCATCCAGCATTACCGCGATTTGTACGAACGGCAGCTGAAATACTGACAGGGGCCGCCGGGTCCATTCCCGGCGGACAGATACAGCCACGAATATGGAAGCCGGGCGATCCACTTCGCCCGGCTTCTTCATTTCAGGAATCGGTGCGGCGGAACGCAATCCCCGCCTGCTCGTTCATGCAGCCACAAGCACAATGGTGCGGGTTCCAAGCAGTGAGGAGCGTGGATATGGGTTGGATCATAGCAATTATCGTGGGCGGCGTTGCCGGCTGGCTTGCCAGCATGGTGATGAATCGTGACGCATCGATGGGGATTTTCTGGAATATCGTGGTGGGCATAGTCGGTGCCGTCATCGGCAATTTACTTGCCGGATCGCTGCTTGGCATCGAAGGCACTATCCAGACCTTCAATATTACCGGCTTTATCATTGCCATTGTCGGCGCGATTGTCTTGCTGGCGATTGTAAATCTCGTCCAGCGCGGCAGGGTTCGCTGATACCCCACGGACAATTTGATACAAATTGCCTGAAAAGCGCGGACAACCCAGCTTGTCCGCGCTTTTTACGTCTCAGATGAAAGCATTTCGTCGGCGCAAGGGCGGCCTTGGCAGAGTGGCGCATTGATAGCTTAACCGGTGCCGTATAAGGCGCACTCCGCCATTCTCTGCGTATAAATGCAGCAATAACCGAAATCTGATATGGTCTTGATCTCAAGGCCGGGGGCTGATGAGGCGAAATGAACTACGAGACGAAAGTCGATCTGGCCGGCGTTAACCACATGCCGGATGAGGATCAGGAGGCTGTCGAGGCGCGGTCGAAGCGTCGTCGCGTCATCGTAATTGCGCTTGTGGTCGTCGGCCTTCTTGCGGCCGGTGCGATGTTCTATCTCGGCCATGGTCAGGAATCGCCTTTCCCGCCGCCAGATGGGGACCAGGTGCCGACTGTTTCCGTCATCGCCCCCGGTCAAAATTCCGTGGAAGGCGCGGTGAACGCCACTGGTACGCTGGCGGCCCGTCGGCAGATGCCGATCGGTGTGGTCGGCGAAGGTGGCCGCGTCGTATCCGTGAATGTCGAGCCGGGTGACTGGGTGAAATCGGGCCAGGTTCTGGCCGTGATTGATCGTTCGGTGCAGAGCGAACAGGCGCAGAGCGCCGCGGCACAGGTGGAAGTGGCCAAGGCGGATGCCGAACTGGCCCAGGCCAATCTCGATCGCGCATTGCAGCTCGTCGATCGCGGTTTTGTCTCCCAGGCCGATGTGGACCGCTTGACCGCGACGCGCGATGCCGCAGTCGCCCGCGTTAGGGTGGCGGAAGCGCAATATCGCGAATTGTTGCAGCGTAATGCGCGGCTTAACATCGTCGCTCCGGCGGCCGGTCTCGTGCTCGAACGCAATGTGGAGCCGGGCCAGGTGGTCGGCAGCGGATCGGGCGACCTGTTCACCATCGCCAAGGACGGGCAGATGGAACTGCTCGCCAATCTCAACGAGGATGATCTCGCCGCGGTGTCGGTGGGAGCCACCGCGATTGTTCATCCGGTCGGCAGCAATGAAAGTTTTGCGGGACGGATCTGGCAGATTTCCCCTGTCATCGACCCGGCGAATCGCCAGGGTGTGGCGCGCATCGCGCTCTCCTACGACCAGGCGATCCGGCCCGGCGGTTTCGCATCGGTGGAGATCGATCGCGGTGCTCTCGTGGCTCCGCGCCTGCCGGAAAGCGCGATCATGTCCGACGAACAGGGCAGCTATGTCTTTGTCATAGGGGACGAGAATCGCGTCATCCGCCGTAATGTCGAAACCGGCATCGTGACCAGTGAAGGCATTGCCGTCGTCTCCGGCCTCAAGGGCGATGAACGGATCGTGATGCGCGCGGGCGGCTTCCTGAATGAAGGCGACAAGGTGAAGCCGGTTCTCGCTGAAGATGGCGAACAGGCAACCGGATCATGAACTTCCGCAATATTTCCGCGTGGTCGATCCGTAATCCGGTCGTCCCCATTGTTCTGTTCATCGGCCTGACGCTGGCGGGGCTGGTTTCGTTCAACCGGATGGACGTGAACAACGAGCCGGATATCGATTTTCCTGCGGTAACGGTCCAGATCAGCCAACCCGGCGCCGCGCCGACGGAAATCGAAACCCAGATCACGCAAAAGGTCGAAGCCGCTGTCCGCTCGGTCAATGGCGTGGACGAGATCCAGTCCACTGCCAGCGAAGGCAGCAGCAGCACCATGGTGCAGTTCGTGATCGGCACCGATTCCAATGTCGCCGTGAACGAAGTGAAGAACGCGGTGGACCAGGTGCGCGGCGATCTGCCCGACGGGATCCTCGAACCGCGGGTCAGCAAGATCGAAGTCGGCGGCAGTGGCCCGATCGGCTATTTCGCGGTCAGCGCCGATGACATGACGATGGAACAGCTCAGCTGGTTCATCGACGATACGATTTCCCGGCGATTGCTGTCTATCGAAGGAATGGCCGCGGTCAGCCGCGCGGGCGGCGTTGATCGCGAAATCCGCGTCGTGCTGGATCCGGCGAGGATGCAGGCGCTGGGCGTCACGGCGAGCGAGGTCAACTCCGCCCTCCGCCAGGTGAATACCGATGCCGCGGGCGGTGCGGCCGAAATCGCCGGAGCGCGCCAGTCAGTGCGCGTGCTGGGTAATGCGGACGATGCCCTCCAGCTTGCCAATACCCGAATCAATCTGGGCGGTGGCCGGACCATTCGGCTGGACCAGATCGCCGATGTTTTTGACGGTTATTCGGAACAGACATCGATCGCCAAGCTGAATGACCGGCAGGTCGTTACCTTCGGGATCGAACGCGCCAAGGGCGCTTCGGACGTGACCGTCTATGATGCGGCAATCGAAGAGTTGAAGCAGATCGAGGAAGACAATCCCGGCATCCGCTTCACCCAGCTTTTCACCAGCGTCGATTACACCAAGGATCAATATGCCAGCTCCATCGCCGCAATGGTGGAAGGCGCGATCCTGGCCGTCATCGTGGTGTTCCTTTTCCTGCGGGACTGGCGGGCGACCGTTATCGCGGCCCTGGCCATCCCGCTGTCTGCCATCCCGACCTTCTGGTTCATGGATATGCTGGGCTTCACGCTGAACCAGCTCTCGCTTCTGGCCCTCAGCCTCGTGGCCGGGGTGCTGGTGGATGATGCCATCGTGGAGATCGAGAATATCGTGCGCCATATGCGCATGGGCAAAAGCGCCTATCAGGCTTCGATCGATGCTGCGGACGAGATCGGCCTTGCCGTTGTCGCCACCACCTTCTCCATTGTCGCGGTGTTCCTGCCGGTCGGCCTGATGCCGGGCATTTCCGGGCAGTTCTTCAAGAATTTCGGCCTCACGGTCGTGGCCGCCGTGCTGATGAGCCTTGCCGTGGCGCGTCTGATCACCCCGATGATCGCGGCCTATTTCCTCAAGGCCAAGGGCCATGCCGAACATGGCAGCGGCCCGATGATGGACCTCTACATGAAGGTCCTCACCTGGACGCTGAACACTGAAAAAGTGGAAGCCTACCGGGCCCGCGGCGGCAGCCCCTTCTTCTCCCGTCTGCGCGACCACCGGCTCTGGATGTTCTTTGCCGGTATTGGCGCGCTGGGTTTCACGGTCTTGCTGTTGATGGTCTTGCCGCAGCAATTTCAGCCGACGGCGGACGAAGATACCAGCCGTATCAATATCGAAATGGTGCCGGGCACCACGATCGAACAGACGGAAGAAGTGGCTGACCGTGTTACCGCCCTGGTGGCGGAACAGCCTGAGGTCGGCCGCATTCTGGAGCGTATCAATGAAGGCTCCGCGCGCCTTTTCCTGGTCCTGAACCCGGATCGCGAATCCAAGAGTTACGAATTCGAACGGCGTCTGGCCCCCGAATTACAGAAGATCCCGGATGCGCGTGTCACGTTTGCTTCCCAGTCGGGCGGTGGCGGCACCGGGCGGGACATTTCCGTCATGCTGACAGGTTCCGATCCGGAACTGCTCGAAGATACGGCGCAGACACTCGTGCAGCAGATGCAGGGTGTGCCGGGCGTGGTCGCTCCGCGGATCGATGCCGATATCCAGCGGCCTGAATTGCTGATCGTGCCGCGTCTGGATCTTGCCGCGCAGCTTGGCGTCACGACCAGTGCGCTGAGCCAGACGATACGCATCGCCACTCTGGGCGAAATCGATCAGAACGCCGCCAAGTTCTCGCTCAGCGATCGCCAGATTCCGATCCGGGTGGTGCTGCCCAAGAATGCGCGGCGCGATATCTCGACTCTGGAGAATCTGCCCGTGCCAACGGCTTCGGGCGGTTCCGTCCCGCTCAGCCGCGTGGCCGAAATCCGTTTCGGGGCCGGTCCCACCCAGATCCAGCGCTTCAACCAGTCGCGCCGTATTTTCGTCGGCGCCGATCTGGGCCCGGGCCAGGTGAAGGGCCCCGTGATGGAGCGGATCAACAATCTGCCCGTCATGCAGGACCTGCCGGCCGGCGTTTCCAAC
The DNA here is from genome assembly GCF_001008165.2 of Croceibacterium atlanticum. NCBI lineage: Bacteria > Pseudomonadati > Pseudomonadota > Alphaproteobacteria > Sphingomonadales > Erythrobacteraceae > Croceibacterium > Croceibacterium atlanticum. Next base: position 2,455,806 of record NZ_CP011452.2, read on the forward strand.
CGCGCGATTGGCGAAGACAAGTGGCAGCAGGAACTGGTGCAGAACTTCATCACCGCGGTGATCAGCGGGGTTCTGATGGTCTTTGCCGTGCTGATCCTGCTCTACAAACGCTTCGTTTCGCCGCTGGTGAACATGACCTCGCTGTTGCTGGCGCCGCTTGGTGGCCTGCTCGCGCTTGCCATTCTGGGGCAGCCGATTTCCATCTCCGTCTATATCGGCTTGCTGATGCTGCTGGGGATCGTGGCGAAGAACTCGATCCTGCTGATCGACTTCGCGCTGGAGGAAATCGCCAGGGGAGTGCCAAAGAAGGAAGCGATCATCGATGCCGGGCACAAACGTGCTCAGCCGATCCTGATGACAACGGTCGCCATGACGGCGGGCATGGTGCCAACGGCGGTTTCGATTTCGGGCGACGCCGCGTGGCGCGCGCCGATGGGCGTGGTTGTGATTGGCGGCCTGCTGCTGTCCACGCTGCTGACGCTGGTGATCGTGCCGGCCGGGTTCAGCCTTGCCGACGGGCTGGAAAAACGGCTTGGCCCATGGCTGCGCGAAAAGCTGCTGACTTACAGGCCGGGTGATGGCGATCATGGATCGCCGGAGGCCCATCCCGCCGAGTGAGAAAGGCGATGCCGTGATGCGCCGCGTGCCGGCCCCTGCCCAAGCGGTTCCGCCCGACCGCGCGCGGCGCATGCGCTATACGGCAACCGGCTTGCTGGTCGCCATGGCGGGCACCTTCCTGCTGGCTCATCACTATCAGGGCCTGCATCCGGCCTGGGGCTTCGTGCTGGCCTTTTCCGAAGCGGCCATGGTCGGCGGTCTGGCAGACTGGTTCGCGGTGACGGCGCTGTTCCGCCGTCCGCTGGGTCTGCCTATCCCCCATACGGCGATCATTCCGGAAAAGAAGGATCGCATCGCCGACCAGATGGCGGATTTCCTGCGCGACAATTTCCTCACCCCCTCGGTGGTCGCGCGGCGCATGCGTGACAGCAATATCGCCCTGGCGGCGGGCAATTTCCTGCTGCAGCCGCGCGCGACGGGCGAAGGGCGGATTCGCGCGGGGGCCGCCGAACTGGTGGCCGAATTGCTGGAATCGCTCGATCCCGAAAGGCTTGGCGATCAGGTCCGCTCCGGCCTGGCGCGCCAGTTGGAAAAGCTCGATATCGCGCCGCTGCTCGGCAATATGCTCTCCGCCGCAATGGCTGATGGCAAGCACCGCCCGCTGATGGATTCCATGATCCGCTGGGCGGGGCTGGCGCTGGAAGACAATGAAGAAATGGTGCGGAAAATGATCCATGACCGCGCCAATGCACTGCTGCGCTGGACGGGACTGGACGAACGGCTCGCCAATTCGGTGCTCGATGGCCTCTATCGCCTGTTGGCTGAAGTGCTGGTTGATCCGAACCATCCCCTGCGCGGCAAGGTGGAGGAAGGGCTGCGAAAACTGGCCGATGATCTCGTCAACGATCCCGAAACCCGCGCCAGGGTGGAAGCGACCAAGAAGGATCTGCTCAACAATCCGGCGCTTGCAGACTGGTGGATGAATGTCTGGGAAAAGTTGCGCCACGCGCTGATCGACATGATGCGCGATCCCGACAGCGCATTGCCGGGGCAGCTGGGCGGCAGCCTGGCGGAGCTGGGCCGTTCCCTGCGGGAAGACAAGGCGCTGCAAACGCAGGTCAACCGTTTCGCCCGGCGGACGGCTGTGGGCATGGTCACCCGCTATGGTGACCAGATCGTGCAGCTGGTTTCGGAAACCGTGCGCCGCTGGGATGCGCGGACGGTCACGGCGCGGATCGAAGGGGCGGTGGGCCGCGACCTGCAATTCATCCGGATCAACGGCACGCTGGTTGGCGGCCTTGTCGGCGTGACGATCCACACGCTGGCCACCATATTGTGATCGCCCCGATGCAGCTGCAGACTGAGCGACTGGAACTGCGTCTCCCTGTTGCTGACGACATTGCGGCGATGCATGCGATTGTCTCGCACGAACAGACATCCCGTTTCCTCGGCCGTGCATCCGACCCGGCCCTGCATTTCGAACGCATGGCGCGTAATGCGGGAAGCTGGCTGCTCTATGGTTATGGCAGCTTCATGGTCCGCCTGCGCGGGCGGGAGGAGTTGATCGGAAATTGCGGCATCTTCCATAGCTGGCGCGGCGTGGGGGACGATTTTGACGATAATCCCGAAGCCGGCTGGATCCTTGGCCACGAATATGGCGGGATGGGTTATGCGGGCGAGGCCATGCGCGCGGTGTTTGAATGGTTTGAGCAGACGCATGGCCCGCACCGGGTGGTCTGCATGATTGCGCCGGAGAATCGGCCATCCTTGCGCCTGGCGGAAAAACTCGGCTTCACCCCTATGCGAGAAGGCGCCTTGCCCGATGGGGAGGCGGTCATTTTGCTGGACCGGGCGGCCGGTTCAGCGAATCGGCCGCCCGAACAGGTCTAGCTGCCGCCCGGGCCCGGCATCAGCAGGAACGGGCTGGCGATCCAGTAGCTGTCTATCGCTTCGCCCGCCGCGTCGAGAGCTGGGGTGAAGCTCGCCCTTTCCATCAGGGCGTCGCAGATTTTCCGGTTTGTCGATTCGTCCAGCATGGCCCAGTGGATGTGGCAGGCAGCGGGCTTCCCGGACTTGTCCACCATCAGCCGCACCTGGTTGTGCCCGCCGCCCAGTTTCGGAAAATCGCCGAAGCCGATCGTGCCGCCGGGTAGCCAGTCAGCCGTCTTTGAGGCCGGGGAAACGGGGCGGCTCAGTGTCTTGTGCGCTTCGGCGTCGAGGCCCCAATAGGCAACAAGTTCGTCCGTGCAGGTCTGCAAGGCGCCGATGGCGTCAGCCAGCGGGCCGGTTTCGATCCGCACCGGCCTGATCACGCCGCTTTGCAGTTCCAGCCCGGTAATGGATCTGGCTGCGTCCTTCTCCTCTTCGCGGGAATAGGAAGGCGGCGGGCCGGCCTGGCTGCCCGGCTCCGGCTGGGCCATATCAGCCAGCATGGTGGGCCCGAGATTGAGATATTGCTGCCCGTCGCCCGTTTCGGAACGAAGCGCAATTGCCGAACGCTCTGCCCCGTCCGGTAGAAAGCTGAATCCGAGCTTTTCGGCACCGCGATAAAGCCTGATTCCGTCACTGATGAGGATGAGGCGGAAAATGGGCCCGGGCTGGATCCGATCCATGCCCAGGCTCAATGTCTCATCACCGTTGCTGAATGTCCGGGCGAGCCGGCAATAATCCTCACCATAATCCATGGCCCACGGGCCTGAACTTTCGTAAACGTCCACATCCTGCGCATGTGCCGGCATCGCCGCTGTTGCGGATATGCCGGCCATGGCCAGCCAGGCCCCGAAATGTTTCATTGATCCCTCCCTGTCGTTTTCAGACAGGCTAGGTCAATCAGGCGGGCAGGGGCAAGGGGCCGCCATGCGCGGCCCGGCAGTTCAGATTTTCTGCGTCAGTTCCGGCACCGCATCGAACAGATCCGCCACCAGGCCGATATCGGCGACCTGGAAGATCGGTGCGTCTTCATCCTTGTTGATGGCGACGATGGTCTTGGAATCCTTCATCCCGGCCAGGTGCTGGATCGCCCCGGAAATGCCGATCGCGATGTAAAGCTCCGGCGCGACGATCTTGCCGGTCTGCCCGACCTGATAATCGTTGGAGATATAGCCCGCATCCACTGCCGCGCGGCTTGCGCCCACCGCGGCGCCCAGCTTGTCGGCCAGCGGCACGATCAACTGATCGAAAGTTTCCGCATCCTTCAGTGCGCGTCCGCCGGATACGACAATGCCCGCGCTGGTCAGGTCCGGGCGTTCGCTGGCGGACGCTTCCAACCCGACAAAGGATGACAGACCGGCATCGCCCGATCCTGAAACTTCCTCCACCGGGGCCGATCCGCCTTGTGCTTCCGCCTTGCCGAAGGCCGTGCCGCGCACGGTGATGACCAGCTTTTCATCGCTGCTTTCGACCGTGGCGATGGCGTTGCCGGCATAGATCGGGCGGGTGAAGGTCTTCGGGCCCACGATGCCGGTAATGTCGGAAATCTGCATGACATCGAGCAGGGCCGCAACGCGCGGGGCGATGTTCTTGCCGGTGGTGGTCGCCGGGGCGAGCAGGGCGTCATAGCCATCCATCAGCCCGGCCAGCAGCGGAGCGACATTTTCCGCAAGCTGATGGGCATAGGCGGCATCGGCGGCCAGCAGCACCTTTTCAACCCCGGCGATCTTCGCCGCCGCATCGGCTGCGTCTTTTGCATCCGTGCCTTCGCCCGCCACCAGCAGGTGGACCGTGCCCAATTCTGCCGCAGCGGTGACGGTGGCAAGAGTGGCGTCCTTCACGGCGCCGGCTTCATGTTCGACCAATACGAGAACGTTCATGCCACCACTCCCAATGTCTTCAGCTTGGCGATCAGTTCGTCGACCGAACCGACTTTCTCCCCGGCTTCGCGGACGGGCGGTTCCTCAACCTTCAGCGTGGTCAGGCGCGGCGCGATGTCCACTCCGAAATCGGCCGGGGTCTTCGTGTCCAGCGGCTTCTTCTTCGCCTTCATGATATTCGGCAGGGAGGCATAGCGCGGTTCGTTCAGGCGCAGATCGGTGGTGATGATGGCCGGCAAGGACAGCTTGACCGTTTCCAGCCCGCCATCGACTTCGCGCGTGACCGAAACCTTGTCGCCTTCGATTTCGACCTTGCTGGCGAAGGTGCCCTGCGGCTGCCCGGTCAGGGCGGCGAGCATCTGGCCGGTCTGGTTGCAATCGTCGTCGATCGCCTGCTTACCCATCAGCACGATGCCCGGCTGTTCTTCGCCCATGATCGCCTTCAGGATCTTGGCGACCGCCAGCGGTTCCACCGTTTCATCCGTTTCGACCAGAATTGCGCGGTCGGCCCCCATGGCCAGTGCAGTGCGCAGCGTTTCCTGCGCCTTTGCCGGGCCGACAGACACTGCGACAACTTCTTCAGCCTTGCCCGCTTCCTTGAGCCGGATCGCCTCTTCCACGGCAATCTCGTCAAACGGGTTCATGCTCATCTTCACATTCGCCAGATCGACGCCGCTGCCATCGGGTTTGACGCGCGGGCGGACATTGTAATCGATCACCCGCTTGACGGGCACGAGGATCTTCATGGGTGGGGGCCCCTCCTGGGCATTGATTATGACTGTAACAATGTTGCGCCTGCATTCGCGTTCCGGCGGGACACAGTCAAGAGTATCGCCGCCGCGCATATGGCAAGCGGGTGGATGGTATCAGGCTATTCGAAGGAGGCGGGTGCCATCCGCATTGTCGCCCACTTCGCCGAGTTTCTGATCCGTGCAGGTCCATCCGCTGGAGCAGGAAATTCGCCGCGCTGGAAGCTGCTGCCTGGCCGCTATCGCCAATGCGGCTGATCGGGACCAGGAATGCGCTGCCATCCATGACAAGGGGAAGGGCGGCCCGATACGCACGGCAATGCCCCGCGGCCAAACCCAGCGTATCTGGCAGGACTGGCTGACCTTTCCCGATTCGGCGCCGCCCATCCCGCCCGCACCGAAGGCGAGCGGTCGGGCGGCGCCGCGAATCGGGCGTTAAACGGTCAGGCGGCTTCCTTCACCTGGCTGACGATCTTCCTCGCGGCATCGCCCAGATCGTCTGCCGGAACGATCGGCAGGCCGGAATTGGCGAGGATTTCCTTGCCCTTTTCGACATTGGTGCCTTCCAGGCGCACGACCAGCGGCACGGAAAGATTCACTTCCTTGGCAGCCGCGACAATACCATCGGCAATGATGTCGCACTTCATGATGCCGCCGAAAATGTTGACCAGAATGCCTTCCACCGCCGGGTCCGACAGGATGATCTTGAAGGCGGCCGTCACCTTTTCCGTGGTGGCGCCGCCGCCAACATCCAGGAAGTTAGCCGGGAAGGCGCCGTTCAGCTTGATGATGTCCATCGTCGCCATGGCAAGGCCTGCGCCATTGACCATGCAGCCGATATTCCCGTCCAGCTTGATATAGGCGAGGTCATATTTGCTCGCCTCGACCTCCATCGGGTCTTCTTCCGTCTCGTCGCGCATCGCTTCGACGTCGGGATGGCGATAGAGAGCATTGGAATCGAAGCTCATCTTGGTGTCGAGCACCAGCAGCTCGCCGCCTTCGGTTTCCACCAGCGGGTTGATTTCCAGCATCGCGCAGTCAAGCGCGAGGAATGCGTCATAAAGCTGCTTTGCCAGCTTCTGCGCCGCCTTGGCCAGCTGGCCTTCAAGCTTCAGCGCGAAAGCCACGGCGCGGCCGTGATGCGGCATGAAGCCGGTCGCCGGGTCAATCGTGACCGTGGTGATCTTTTCCGGCGTTTCATGGGCGACGGTTTCGATATCCATGCCGCCTTCGGTGGAAACGATCATCGCGATCCGGCCCGTGGCGCGGTCCACCAGCATGGAAAGATAGTATTCCTTGGCGATATCCACGCCGTCAGTGACATACAGGCGGTTGACCTGCTTGCCGGCTTCGCCCGTCTGCACGGTCACCAGCGTGTTGCCGAGCATTTCCCTGGCGTCGGATTCGACATCCCCGATCGATTTGGCGAGGCGCACACCGCCCTTCGCATCGGGGCCGAGTTCCTTGAACTTGCCCTTGCCGCGGCCGCCGGCATGGATCTGCGCCTTCACGACATAGAGCGGTCCGGGCAGCTTCTTCGCGGCTTCCACGGCTTCTTCCACCGTCAATGCGGGATAGCCGGTCGGCACGCCGATGCCGAACTTCGAGAGCAGTTCCTTCGCCTGGTATTCGTGGATATTCATATCGGAGATGCCTTCAGGGAATCTGGGGTGGGCTTTGTGCAGGTGCTAAAGCAAATGCGCGCCTCGCTTGCAAACGCTTAGCGGTGACGGCAACTGGCGGGCGATGATCGACTTTGCACGACTGGAAGAAATCTGCCGCGAAGCGGGGCAGATGGCGATGCGCCGTTGGCCGGGTGCGGGTCATTCGCTGGAAAGCTGGGACAAATTGCCCGGAAACCCCGTTAGCGTGGCCGATCTGGAAGTGGACAGCTTCCTGAAACGGGAACTCGGCAGCCTGCTGCCATCGGCCGGGTGGCTGTCGGAAGAGACGGTGGATGCGCCTGCGCGGCTGGACCGCGGCCTGATCTGGCTGGTGGATCCGATTGACGGGACGCGCGATTTCATTCGCGGACGCACGGGCTGGGCCGTTTCTGTCGCGCTGATCAGTGCGGGGCGGCCACTGATCGGTCTGCTCGTCGCCCCGACCCGGGCCGAAACCTGGCGCGGCATTTCGGGGCAGGGCGCCTGGTTGAACGATAAACCAATTGGCGCCAGCACTCGCCGGCAACTGGCCGGCGCGCGGGTTCCGGCCGATTCGCTGCCACGAGAGGACCAGGATCTGGTGCTGGTGGAAAAACCCAATTCCATTGCGCTGCGCGTGGCGATGGTGGCCAATGATTCGGCCGATCTCGTGGCCACTCTGCGCTGGGGGTATGAATGGGATATCGCAGCGGCGGCGCTGATTGCGCGGGAAGCGGGGGCCAGCGTTAGCGACGCATTCGGCCGCCCGCTGAATTATAACAAGCGCGATCCACGCGCTTTCGGCCTGCTGGCCTGCGCGCCGGGTATCCATCGCGCAGCAGTGGACCGGCTGGCTGATCGTGCCGCGCGTTATTCCGCAGGAAAAAATGACGGCCTGACATGAAGGGGGCCGGTCCGGACGACCGGCCCCCTTTTCTTTACCATTGGCGGCGCAGGCCGCGCCGCACCCGGTCAATAGGCCTGGTTGACATCCTGCTCCGTGATCGGAGTGATGCGAATTTCCACGCGCCGGTTCTGGGCGCGGCCTTCCGGCGTGGTATTGTCTGCCACCGGATATTGCTCGCCATAGCCGACCGTCTCGATCCGTGCGCGCGAGACACCGCGCGAGACGAGATAATTGGCCACGGATTCGGCCCGCCGCCGCGAAAGGTCGAGATTATAGCTGTCCGACCCGGTCGAATCGGTGTGGCCCATCACGTCGATCAGGCTGTTGGGATATGTGATCATGCTCTGTGCGACGTCGTCCAGCGTGGCGCGGAAGCTCGGGCTGATGGCCGTGCTGTCCACCGCGAAGGTCACATCGGGCAGATTGACCAGAATCCCGTCGCCGCCGGGCGTTTCCGTCACATCCACGCCGGTACCGGCGGTGGATTCCTTCAGTTCGCGGATCTGTTCGTCCATGCGGTAGCCGGCATAGCCGCCAGCCGCCGCGCCAATGCCCGCGCCCACGATCCGCGCGGTCTTGCCGCCGATCAGGCCGCCCAGCAGATAGCCGAGCCCTGCACCGCCAACCCCGCCGATGGCGGTGCGCGATACCTTGCGTTCGCCGGTATTCGGATCCGTGACGCAGGCCGACAGGCCGAGCAGGGACACCGCGGCGAGACTGGAGACGATAATGCGGGATTTCTTCATTTTAACGTGCATCCTCATGTTTCGAACCTTCGGGCGCATATGTCTCGCTGGGCGATGGACAACGCCGCCTGAACGTGCTGTGGAAAACGCCCAAGCGGCATCCCTGTTCCAACAGTATCCACAGCATCTTCGCCCAAGCGCCGTCATCTGCTAGCCGTAACAGCCCCATGTCACCATTTCCCTGGTTCGATCTTGCCATTCTGATCGGTCTGATACTGATCAACGGCGTCTTTGCCATGTCAGAACTGGCAATTGTTTCCGCGCGTACCGCGCATCTGCAAATGGCTGCGGACAAGGGCAGTGCCGCTGCCGCGGCGGCGCTGTCGCTTGCCGCTGATCCCGGCAAGTTCCTCTCCACGGTCCAGATCGGCATCACGCTGGTCGGCATTATTGCCGGTGCCTTTTCCGGCGCCACGCTGGGCGAACCCGTGGGGCAGCGCCTGGCTCTTCTGGGCGTGCCACCGGATATAGCGGGCGAAGCGGGCTTCGTGCTCGTCATCGGGCTGACCACCTATGCCAGCCTGGTGATTGGCGAACTGGTGCCGAAACAGCTGGCGCTGCGCGCTGCCGTGCCCATCGCCATGCTGATGGCGCTGCCGATGATGTGGCTGGCGCGTATCGGCGCGCCCTTCGTCTGGCTGCTCGATACTTCCTCCGGCATTGTCATGCGCCTGTTCCGCATACGTAGCGGAGGGGAAGCCCGGCTGACGGCGGAAGAACTGCAGATGATCTTTGCCGAAGCCACCCATTCCGGTGTGATCGAGGAAGAGGAACGGGCCATGCTTTCGGGCATCATGCGCCTTGCCGAACGGCCGGTGCGCGAATTGATGACCCCCCGTACGGAGCTGGACTGGCTCGACGTGAACGCGGATGATGCCGAACTGCGCCGCATCATCGCCGAAACGCCGCATTCGCGCCTGCCCGTGGGCGAAGGATCGTCCGACCGGATGCTGGGCGTGGTCAAGGTGCGCGACGTGCTGGCGCTGCTGCTGGCCGGTCAGCCGGTGCAATTGCAGGATCTGGTGCGCAAGACGGAAGTCATCCCCGATCAGCTGGACGCGATCGACGCGCTGCGCACATTGCAGCAATCGGGCACCGGCATGGCCATGGTGCATGACGAATACGGCCATCTGGAAGGTATCGTCACACCGGCGGACCTGTTGACCGCCATCGTGGGCGGCTTCGCCAGCCACCAGGATGAAGGGGATGAACCTGAACTGGTCGAACGCGCTGACGGGTCGCTGCTGGTGGCGGGGGCGATGCCGGCCGATGTGCTGGCGGAAAAGCTCTCGCTGGAAATGCCCGGCGATCGCGAATTCGCGACTGCGGCGGGCTATGTCCTGTTCATGCTGAAACGTCTGCCGCAGGAAGGCGAATTCTTCGAAGACCAGGGCTGGCGTATCGAAGTGGTGGACATGGACGGCCGCAAGATCGACAAATTGCTGGCGAGCCGCAGCGAAACCGCCGAGACCTGACCTCTCGCGGCCAGGTCCGCATTACTTCTCGAAATTGAAATGACTGGCCGCGCCAGCCCGCTCAGCTCGGGATGACGGCGCGCGCGTCCTGCCCGTCACCCTCGGGCGCGGCGATGATGGTGCGGGTCGCATTGCCCTTGTCCACGGTGAAGGTTTCCGTGTCGCCAACGGAAGAGCGGATGCCCGGTTCGGGATCGCCAGCCTGGCGAAGTGCGCTGATTTCCGTGGCGCTGCGCTGCGGGGCCTGATCGCCGAACATCGCTTCCAGCGCCTGTTGCGCGGCGGTTCCTTCGGTCGGGCGCGGGGCGCCCGGTGCCGGCGGTTCCAGATCGAATTCGGGCGGGATCACCAGCGGGGCCTGACGCTGCACGGCGAATTCGTCCGGCCGTTCGCGGTTCATGATTCCGCCGGTGCCGCATGCGGCCAGCATGGCCGAAGCGCCGGCAAGAAGGATGATCGTGGTGGCTTTGCGCATCAAATAATCTCCGCGGGTTCGTCCGCCAGTGGGCGCCCGGATCTTCGCTCTGTGGGTGTCACCGTTTCTCGCGGATGAACAGAGCGCGGGCAAGAATAATCACGACGCCGATTGTAATGGCGGCATCGGCAATGTTGAACACCAGGAAGGGACGAAACCCGCCAATGTGGAAATCGGCATAATCCACGACATAACCGTAATTATAACGGTCCAGGATATTGCCCAGCGCGCCGCCCAGAACCAGCGCCAGCGCGGATACGTCCCACAATTTGCGTTCCCGAAGCATCCAGACGAACACGACCAGCGCGATGGTGGCGGTGATCCCCACCAGCATCCAGCGCATTTCCACCGAATTCGCTTCAAACATGCCCAGCGAAACGCCGTAATTGCGGGTGAAGGTCAGGTTGAAGAAGGGCAGCAGGTAGATCTGGCCCTTTTCCATCAATTGCCACGGGCCCAGCACCAGCATCTTCACCCACTGATCCAGCAGGAAGATGGTTGCGGCCAGGACCAGCCCGACGATCCGGTTGCGCCAGGCGCCGTTCACGCAGCGGCATCCATGGTGGAAACCACCTCGTCACAGCGATTGCACAGGGCGCCGTCTTCCGTGACTTCGGGCAGCAGGCGCCAGCAACGGCCGCATTTGTGGTCTTCACTCTTGGCGACGCTGACCGTTTCTCCATCGCCGCGCGACACCGCGCCGCTGATGAACAATTCCGCCAGATCCGCGTCGGAGAAGCCTTCCGGCACGGCATTGGCGGGGACAGTCACCTTTGCTTCCAGCCCGGAACGGACGATCTTTTCCCGCCGCAGCGGTTCGATCGCTTCCATCACGTCTTCCCGCAATTCGCGCAATTGCGCCCAGCGTTCCATATTCGCTTCGGCAGCGGGGATTTCCGGCCATTCCAGCAGATGGACGCTGCCGTCATCGGGATAGCGGGTGGTCCAGATTTCCTCCGCCGTGAACACCAGCACCGGCGCGGCGTAGCGGACCAGCGCGTGGAAGATGATGTCCTGCACCGTGCGATAGGAACGGCGGGCCAGATCGTCCGCGCCATCGCAATAGAGCCTGTCCTTGCGGATATCGAAGAAGAAGGCCGACAAATCCTCGTTGCAGAAATCCACCAGCGCGCGGGTATAATCGTTGAAGTCGAAATCATCGACCGCGCGGCGCATTTGCGCATCCAGCTCGCCCAGACGGGCCAGCATGTAGCGTTCCAGTTCCGGCATCTGCGAAACGTCGTGCACGCGTTCCGCCTCGTCAAAACCGGCAAGGCCGCCCAGCATGTATCGGAAGGTGTTGCGCAGCTTGCGATACTGGTCCGCCACGCCCTTCAGGATTTCCGGGCCGATCCGGTGGTCTTCGGTGTAATCGACCGAAAGCGCCCACAGGCGGATGATGTCCGCGCCGTAATCGCGCATCACGTCCAGCGGGCTGACCGTGTTGCCCTTGCTCTTGGACATTTTCTCGCCCTTGGCATCCATGGTGAAGCCGTGGGTCAGGACTGCCTTGTAAGGCGCGCGGCCGCGCGTGGCGCAGCTTTCCAGCAGGCTGGACTGGAACCAGCCGCGATGCTGGTCGCTGCCTTCCAGATAGAGATCGGCCGGCCATTGCAGCGCCGGCCAGCGCCCGCTTTCCAGTACGAAGGCATGGGTCGATCCGCTGTCGAACCACACGTCGAGGATGTCGGTCACCCGCTCGTAATCCTCGGCATTGTAGTCATTGCCCAGCAGGGCCTGCGCATTGGTGTCGCTCCACGCATCGACGCCCTGTTCCTTCACCGCCGCGACGATGCGGGCATTGACCTGTTCGTCCACCAGATATTCGCCCGTGGCGCGGTTGACGAACAGGGTGATCGGCACGCCCCAGGCACGCTGGCGGGAAAGCACCCAGTCGGGCCGGCCTTCGACCATGCTGCCGATGCGGTTGCGGCCCTTTTCCGGCACGAAGCGCGTCTGGCCCAATGCCTCCATCGCCAGCTTGCGCAGGGTCGGGCTCGGTTCCTGCGATCCGCCTTCGCCTTCCCAGCGCTGTTCTGCAGGCGTGTCGGCATGTTCAAGGATGCCTTCCTTGTCCATCGGCACGAACCATTGCGGCGTGCAGCGGAAGATGATCTTCGCCTTGGACCGCCAGCTATGCGGATAGGAATGCTGGTAATCGGCCGATGCGCTCAGCAATGCGCCCACTTCGCGCAGATCGGAACAGATCGGCCCGTCCGGCGCGTTGAATTTGGGATTGATGACAGATCCGGAGCGTTCATCCGTGCGCGGCAGCCACAGCCAGTCCTCGCGGTAACGGCCATCGCCATCGACCACGAATTTCGGATTGATTCCGTTCGCCTTGCACAGTTCGAAATCGTCTTCGCCATGATCGGGCGCCATGTGGACGAGGCCGGTGCCGCTATCGGTCGTGACGAAATTGCCAGGCAGCAGCGGACGCGGCTCGGCAAAGAAGCCGCCGAGATGGTGCATCGGGTGACGGGCCTTGGTTCCGGCCAGGTCGGAGCCTTTGATGATCTTGCCTCGCTTTAGGAGCAAGGTGCCGCCGGTTTTGAAGTTGTTCTGAAAGCGTTCCTGCACCGCATCAATAAGGTTTGACGCAAGTAGCAATTGCTTCCCGCCGAACTTTCTGAACAGCTCGTCAACGCCGGGTTGGTTGCTGCCTCCGCCATCGATGATGCACAGCTGATACTCAACATCCGGCCCATAGGCCAAAGCCTGGTTCACCGGGATCGTCCACGGAGTCGTAGTCCAGATCACCGCATAGGCGCCGACCAGTTCCTCGATCGGACTCTCGGTGATCTCGAACGCCACGTCGATCTGGGTCGAGGTGATGTCCTCATACTCGACCTCGGCCTCGGCCAGCGCCGTTTTCTCAACAGGCGACCACATCACCGGCTTGGCGCCGCGATAGAGCTGGCCGCTTTCCGCGAATTTCAGCAGCTCGTTGACGATGGTCGCCTCGCTCTCGAACTGCATGGTGAGATAGGGATTGTCCCAATCCCCCAGCCCGCCGAGCCGTTTCAGCTGGTCGCGCTGCACATCCACCCATTTGGCGGCATAGGCGCGGCATTCGGCGCGGAATTCCTCCGCCGGGACCTCGTCCTTGTTCAGCTTCTTCTTGCGATACTGCTCTTCGACCTTCCATTCGATGGGCAGGCCGTGGCAGTCCCAGCCGGGAACATAGGGAGCATCCTTGCCCAGCAGCGTCTGCGTGCGCACCACCATGTCCTTCAGCACATGGTTCAGCGCATGGCCGATATGCATGTCCCCATTGGCGTAGGGCGGGCCGTCATGCAGGATGAATTTTTCGCGCCCGGCGCGGCTTTCACGCACCTGGGCATAGAGGTCATCCTCCTGCCAGCGCGCCAGAATATTCGGCTCCTTCTGGGGGAGGCCGGCTTTCATGGGGAAGTCCGTCTTCGGCAGGAAAACGGTGTCTCTGTAGTCGCGCTGTTCGCTCATAGCGGCCGGGCCTTAGCGGTGGGGAGCGGTTCCTGCAATTTCGTTCGTGCGCGGCGACGATTCAGCCCAGCATTCTGCGTGCCTGGATACAGTCCTGTTCCATTTGCGCGATCAGGGCGTCCACACTGTCAAACTTGGCTTCCGGGCGCAGGAAATGGTGGAAGGCGACTTCGACCTCCCGGCCATAAAGATCGCCCTTGAAGTCGAAGAAATGCGGTTCCAGCAATTCCTGCGGCGGGGAAAATTGCGGGCGGATGCCGACATTAGCCGCGCCTTTCAGCGTCTGCCCGGTATCCAGAATGCGCCCGGTCACGGCATAAATGCCGAAACGGGGGCGCAGGTAACTGGCCATGCACATATTGGCGGTGGGATATCCGATATCGCGCCCGCGCTTGTCCCCGTGCTGAACCGTGCTGCGAATGGCGAAGGGGCGGGTCAGCAGGCTTCCGGCGGTTTCGCAATCGCCCGCCTTCAACGCATCGCGGATGCGGCTGGAAGAAACGGTCATCCCGCCGGAACGGACCGGGCCGACAGCGCGCGCGGCAATGCCGTGGCGGCGGCCGACCGATGCCAGCAATTCAAAATCGCCGCCGCGATCCTTGCCGAAGGTGAAATCCTCCCCCGTCACCACGCCCGCTGCGCCGATTTTTTCGGACAGCATCTTGATGACGAAGGCTTCGGCGGAAAGCCGGGCAAGCGCGTCGTCGAAATGGAACACCAGCATCGCATCTGCCCCGGCGGAGCGGAACAGTTCTTCCCGCTGGTCCAGCGTGGTCAGCCGGAAGGGGGGGATATGCGGCGCGAAATGGCGCACCGGATGCGGATCGAAAGTGCAGACAATCGCCTTGCGCCCTTCGGCATGGGCCCAGCCAACCGCTTCCGCCACGACGCGCTGATGGCCGAGATGGAATCCGTCAAAATTGCCGAGTGCCAGCACGGCGCCGCGTAGTTCGCGGGGCACGAATTCGCGATGATCGAGCCGGATCACGCGGCGGGCACCAAAGTCACGAAGGCATAGGCCGGATCGCCATTTTCGGCCGAATGCTTCTCGCGGAAGATTTCGCGCCACTTCTTCGGATCGGGCGTGCCCATGAACACATCGCCATCGGTGTTTTCGAATATTTCGGTGATTTCCAGCCGCGTGGCCAGTGGCAGGAACATGTCGAAAATCTCGGCCCCGCCGATCACCGCGATATCGCCATCACCCGCAAGGGCCAGCGCCGCATCCATATCATGCGCCACTTCCGCGCCTTGCGCGCTCCACCCCGCCTGCCGGGTGAGCACGATGTGGCGGCGGCCGGGCAGCAATTTCGGCAGGCTGTCGAATGTCTTGCGGCCCATCACCATCGGCTTGCCCATGGTCAGCCGTTTGAAACGCTGCAGATCCTCGCGGATTTTCCACGGCACATCGCCATCCTGCGCGATCGTTCCATCGATCGCCCGTGCCACAACGAAAATCACCTCGCGCGTCATCAACCCACTTTCGTCACATGGCCCATCTTGCGGCCTTCCCGCGCTTCGGCCTTGCCATATAGGTGCAAATGGGCACGCGGATCCGCAAGCAGCGACGCGATATCTGCCGCTTCGCCACCGATCAGATTGCGCATTTCCACCCGTGTCGACACGGTGGATGTATCGCCCAGCGGCAGGCCGCAAATCGCGCGGACATGGTTTTCGAACTGGCTCGTCACCGCGCCTTCACTGGTCCAGTGGCCGGAATTGTGGACCCGCGGCGCCATTTCGTTGAACACCGGCCCTTCCGCCGTGGCGAAGAATTCCAGCGCCAGAACGCCGACATAATTCAGCGCATCGGCCGCCTGCCGCGCCAGTTCGCGCGCTTCTTCCACCTGTTCGCCCACCAGTTTCGGCGCGGGTAGGCGGGATTCGGCCAGGATGCCGTTCTTGTGGATGTTTTGTGCGCTGTCCCAGAACTTCACCGATCCGTCCCGAGCGCGGACGAGGATGACGGAAAATTCCGCCTCGAACCGGACGAAGCCTTCATAGATCAGCCCGCCTTGCGGTACACGCACGCCGTCCATTTCGGAAAGGCTGTGGATGCGCCACTGGCCCTTGCCGTCATAGCCATCGCGCCTTGTCTTCAGGATGCCGGGCATGCCGACCTGCTCCACCGCGTCGCGCAGGCCCTCTTCCGTATCCACCCGTGCATAGGGGGCGGGGCGGCCGCCGAGATCGGCGATGAACTGCTTTTCCTTCAGCCGGTCCTGCGCGATTTCCAGCGCCAGCTTGCCCGGGGCCATCCGGTCTTCGGGTATTGCGGCCAGCGGGGCGACCGGCACATTCTCGAATTCGTAAGTGACGACGGCGCAATTCTGCGCGAATTCGGACAGGGCCGCCTGATCCAGCCAGCTGGCGCAGGTGAAACCGGCGCTGACTTCCGCGGCGATGCTGTGCTTTTCCGGCGCGTAGATGTGGCAGCGATAGCCAAGCTGCGCAGCGGCCATGGCGATCATCCGGCCAAGCTGGCCACCGCCCATTATGCCGATTGTCGAACCTGAAGGGATCACGTCGGGCCGGCTCAATTATCTGTGGGGGTTTCAGCCACGGCGTCGCGGCGCGCGGCGCGCCATGCCTGCAGGCGGGCGGACAGATCATCGTCGGACAGGGCCAGGATCGCCGCCGCCAGCAATCCGGCATTGGTGGCCCCTGCTTCCCCGATGGCCAGCGTGCCCGTGGGGACGCCGGCGGGCATCTGGACGATGGAAAGCAGACTGTCGAGGCCGGAGAGCGCGCGTGATTGCACCGGAACGCCCAGGACCGGCAGATGGGTCAATGCCGCCAGCATGCCCGGCAGATGCGCCGCGCCGCCAGCCCCGGCAATGATGACCTTGAAGCCTTCATCGGCCGCGCCCTTTCCGAATTCCACCATCCGTTCAGGCGTGCGATGGGCGGATACGATGCGCGCTTCGTGGGCGAGCCCGAGCTCGTCCAGCACGTCGGCGGCTAGTTTCATCGTCGGCCAGTCGGACTGGCTGCCCATCACGATGGCGACGGGTGCGCCCATGCTCAGCGATCCTTCAGATAATGGCGTTCGCCCGGCTGCATCCTGTCGTCGAAATCATAGACGATCGGCTGGCCGGTGGGAATTTCCAGGCCGGTAATCTCTTCATCGGAGATATTGGACAGATGCTTCACCAATGCGCGCAGCGAATTGCCATGGGCGGAGATCATCACCGTCTCGCCACTGGCCAGCACGGGCAGGATGTCGCTTTCCCAATAAGGCAGGACGCGTTCGATGGTCAGCTTCAGGCTTTCCGTATCGGGCACGTCCAGGCCCGCATAACGCGGATCGGACGCCAGATCGAATTCGCTGCCCGGTTCCAGCGGCGGCGGCGGCGTGTCGAAGCTGCGGCGCCAGATATGCACTTGCTCTTCGCCATGCTTTTCCGCCGTCTCGGCCTTGTTCAGGCCGGTCAGCCCGCCATAATGCCTTTCATTCAGGCGCCAGTCCTTGGTTTCCGGGATCCACAGGCGGCCGCATGATTCCAGCGCCAGATGCAGCGTCTTGATCGCGCGCAATTGCAGGGAAGTGAAGGCGCGAGTCGGCAGCAATTCCTTTTCCGCCAGCAGCTTGCCCGCGGCGATTGCTTCCTCCACGCCTTTTTCTGTCAGATCGACATCCCACCAGCCGGTGAATCGGTTTTCAAGGTTCCACTGGCTCTGGCCGTGGCGGACGAGGATCAGGTTTGGCACGGAAGGTTTGGCTCCTGCGGTCTCTCGGGAGCTCCGCGCGTTAGCCTTCCTCTGCCGGTTTGGGAAGGGTGTCCTGACCTTGCCCGTCATCCAGACGCGAACGGGCCTGCGCCTTGCGGCGGCGCAGATTCTCGCGCAGCTTCGCGGCCAGCCGCTCTTCCCGGGATAATTCCTTGCGATCTTCATTCATGCGAAATGCATTGCCGCCAATATGCCCTTGGCTCAAGCTTGGCTTGACATCGCAGCCCGTCATGCCAATAGCGCGCGCCTGCCCTCCGACAGTGCCCATTCGCATTGCGGAGAATGTTTTCAGTGCTGCTGTAGCTCAGTGGTAGAGCGCACCCTTGGTAAGGGTGAGGCCGGGAGTTCAATCCTCCCCAGCAGCACCATTTCTCCCAATCCCATATTCCGGCCTTCGGGCCACCCCGTGGATTCGCTTGCGCGCGGCAGGTGTATTGATCATGTAGTGCACCCATGAACGATACCGTGCACGACGATGACGAACTGACTCCGCTGCACCCCAATTATGTGAAGGTCCTGCGGATCGGCTGGCTTGTGGCCACGGTGCCCTTCATCATTGGTGCGGGCGTGTTGGAAAGCGCGGGCCTGCTGCCCATCGGTTCCTTCCTGATACCCGTATTGCTGCTGGCGGCTTTCCTGCTGATTCGCGTGCCGCTGCGCCGTTATCACGCGCGCGGATATCAATTGGGGGAAGAACGTTTGCGCGTGGTGCGCGGGCTGCTGTTCCGGTCGGACACGGTGGTTCCGTTCAGCCGGGTTCAGCATATCGATGTGAATCGCGGCCCGCTGGAACGCTTCTATGGCCTGTCCACGCTCGTCCTGCATACGGCGGGCAATCACAATGCCTCCGTTTCATTGCCGGGCCTTGCCGCAGGCGATGCGGTGGAAATGCGCGAGATGATTCGCGCCCATGTACGCCGCGAATCCCTGTGACCGAAGCGGGCCCGCCGGAACTGGGCGAATGGCGGCGCACCAGTGCGCTGGGCTTCGTGGTGAGCGGCATCATGGCCTTGCGCCATTCGGCCATTCCCATCGTGGCGATCATGTTCGGCGCGCGGGGGTGGGAAGGGGATGCCGTCTGGGTCGGGCCCCTGGTCCTGGCGATACTGGCCGCCAACTTCCTCTTCAGCTGGGTGGCCTGGCGGCATTTCCGCTATCGGCTGGGGGATCACGATATCAGCGTGGAAAAGGGGCTGTTGAGCCGCGCCGCGCGTTCCGTGCCGTATGAACGGATCCAGGATGTGAGCCTGGAACAGGCATTGGTCCCGCGTCTCTTCGGCATGGTGCAGGTGAAGTTTGAAACCGGCGCCGGCGGCAAGGATGAACTGACGATCGCCTATGTCTCGGAGGAGCAGGGAGAAGCACTGCGCGAAACCGTGCGGGCCCGAAAGGAAGGCGCCGCAACCCCGCTGGCCGAATCGGCGGAACCGGGCGCCGCGCCGCAAATGAAGGCGGAACAGGGGCGGCTGCTGTTTGAAATGGACCTGCCGCGCCTGCTGACATTCGGCCTGTTTGAATTTTCGCTGGTCGTATTCGCGGTTCTGGCCGGTCTGGCCCAGCAGGTCGATTTCCTGCTGCCTTTCGATGTATGGGATCCCGATACGTGGGGTTCCTTCCTTGCAGGGTCGGAACACTGGCTGGCCCAGTTCGGCATTGCCGCGCGGGCACTGGCCGTCATCTTCGCCATTGGCTCCCTGGTGATGGTCGGGCTGGCGACAGGCATTGTGCGCACAGGTTTGCGCGATTGGGGCTTCCGGCTGGAAGAAACTCCCAAGGGCCTGCGCCGCCGCCGGGGGCTGTTCACGCGGACCGATGTGGTGATGCCGCTGCACCGTGTGCAGGCGCTCAAGATCGGTACCGGCCTGCTTCGCCGCCGGTTCGGCTGGCACGATCTGTCCGTGATCAGCCTGGCGCAGGACGCCAAATCTTCCAGCCATGTCGTGGTGCCCTTCGGCCGGATGGAAGAAATTGCGCCCGTCGTGGAAACGACCGGGTTCACTCTGCCCGCACAGCAGATCGAATGGCGCCGGCCGAGCGCGAAACACCGTTTCGACCGGGCGCTGATGGCGGTGCTGCCATTAATGCTGGCAGGGGTCGTGCTGGCAGGATCGGGGCATTACTGGCCCGCGCTGGCCGCTGGCCTTGGCGGTATCGCGCTGGCCTTCCGGCAGCATTTCCTCTGGCTGCATGATCGCCACGCGATTGATGGTGGGCAGCTATATATCAGGCGGGGATGGCTCGCCCCGCGTCTCGACATCGGATCGCGGGTGAAGCTGCAATCGGTGGAGATTGCGCAGGGGCCGCTGGCCATCCGCCGCGGCTATGCCGATCTGATATTCGGGTTGGCCGGCGGCAGTCTCGCCATGCGGGGCATTGGCGTGGAGGATGCGCGGGCGATTCGCGGCGCGGTGCTGGGCAGCATCGCCAGCGTCGATTTTTCCCGCCTGCCGGGCTGACAAAGGAAAAGGCCCCGTTTTTGCCGGGGCCTTCCTTAGCCATTTTGGGCCTCATGCGTTCTCGCCTCAAGCGCTGCGGCGCGATCAGTACATTACGCCGTAATAGGTATAGACATTCTCGCCGAAGGTCCGATCGAAGGTCGGCGGGTTGCCGGCCTTGTATTGCGGCGCTTCCTTCAGCTGATCCTTGTCCACATTCACGACATAGCCGCCGCGTTCCGTGTCATAATCCAGCGCATCCCAGGGCAGTGGATGATAGCTTTCACCGATGCCCAGAAAGCCGCCGAAACTCATCACCGCATATTCCACGCGGCCGGAGCGCTTGCCGATCATCAGGTGATCGACATGGCCGATCTTTTCGCCATCCGTCGCATAGACGGCGGTTCCGTCCACCTTGTCGGAACTGATGAGATTGCTCGTCTCGTCCCGTTCCAGGGGGCGGCTGCGATCATATTCGCGCCTCTTGCCGAGTTCGGCATCGCTGTAAGTCTGTTCGTTGCGGAGTGTAGCCTGATTCATGGTCCCATCTCCTTTCGTGGCTGTGGCCGATGATGGCGCAGTCCGGGATGGATGCTGGGCCGGCGGGAAACGAACCCTCTGGGACAAGGGGCGTTTCCGGCCGCGTTTCAAACCTCATCGGCTCTCACGGATTCAATGAATGGCGGCGGCCCATGTTCCGGAAATTCGGCGCGGCTGCGGCCCGGTTCAGCTTTCGATTTCAGCCCTTATGTCCGCCCAGTCGGGATTGCGGCGAAACGCCATTTCCACATAGCTGCATTGGGGGACCACGGTGAAATCCTGTTTCCGTGCGTCCTCCACCAGCGCTTCCACCAATTGCATGGCGATGCCCATGCCCCGCGCTTCGGGCGGAACGAAAGTGTGTTCGGCAATACGCGCCTTGCCACGGGCGCGCCATGTCAGTTCGGCCTTTTTCTCCGTGCCCGGCACATCGGCGCGATAGGCGCCATGGGTGACATCGTCTTCTCGCGAAATTTCGACTTTGCTGGCCATGCTGGCGATCTCCTTCTTGCCTCCAACACGCGGGCAAGCCATGGCGTTCCGGTGCAGTTTCTTTCCGACAATGCCGCCGCCGTACATCCCGATATCTGGCGCGCGATGCGCGATGCGGACAATTCCGACACTCCTTATGACACGGATCGGCTGAGCCGCGAGCTGGACGATGCCTTCAGCGCACTGTTCGGGCGTGAAGTGGCGGCCATCTGGGTGGCCACGGGCACGGCGGCGAATTGCCTGGCCCTGTCCACGATGGTCCAGCCGCATGGCGCGGTCCTGTGCCACCGGGAAGCCCACATCGAAATGGATGAAGGCGGCGCGCCCGGCTTCTTCCTGCATGGGGCCAAGCTGATCCTGGCCGATGGGGACAATGCGAAGATCACGCCGGAAACGCTGCGTGCTGCGCTCGATCCGATTCGCGACGATGTTCACCAGGTTCAGCCGCACGCTGTCTCCATCACCCAGGCCAGCGAATATGGCTGCTGCTATCGGCCGGGGGAACTGGCCCGGCTGGACATGGAAATCAGCAGCCGGGGCCTGCGCTTCCACATGGATGGCGCGCGTTTCGCCAATGCAGTGGCGTTCCTGTTGCGCCCTGCGGCGGAAGTGGCAGGCCCGGTCGATGCGTTGAGTTTCGGCTGCGTGAAGAATGGCGGGATGAGCGCGGAAGCAATCGTCTTCTTC
This sequence comes from Croceibacterium atlanticum, assembly GCF_001008165.2. Classification (NCBI taxonomy): domain Bacteria; kingdom Pseudomonadati; phylum Pseudomonadota; class Alphaproteobacteria; order Sphingomonadales; family Erythrobacteraceae; genus Croceibacterium; species Croceibacterium atlanticum. The sequence goes on from NZ_CP011452.2 coordinate 2,477,519, forward strand.
GATCCGGAACTGGCCGATCTGGCCCGTTTCCGGCGCAAGCGCGCCGGCCATCTGCAATCCAAGGGCCGGTTCATGGCGGCGCAATTGCTGGCCATGCTGGACGGTGATCTCTGGCTGCACAATGCGGCAGCCGCCAATGCGGCCGCGGCGGAAATCGGCAGCGCGGCGAAGGAAAGGCTGCTGCACCCGGTGGAAGCCAACGAAGTTTTCCTGAAATGCAGCACCGCCGAAAGGCAGGCTCTTCGCGCGCAGGGATTCGGCTTCTATGACTGGGGCATGGATGCCGCCCGTTTCGTTGCCGCCTGGGATACCAGGGAAGAGGATGCGCTGGCGCTGGCCCGCGCAATCGCTTCGTTATGAATGGCGCGCTAATCGGGGCGAAACGCCCGCACGCATTGTTGCGGCCGGAAATTGCCGTGCCATTCGTGCTGGTGGCGCTGATCTGGGGTTCGACCTGGTTCGTCATCAAGGACCAGTTGATGGCCGCACCGCCCAGCTGGTCGGTCACATACCGTTTTGCCATCGCCACCATCGGCATGTTTGCCCTGGCGGCCATGGGCGGGCGGGGCTTCCGCATGACTGTTTCGGGCCATGTGATAGCCTTCGCCATCGGCATCACCCAGTTCTTCCTGAATTTCAATTTCGTCTATCGTGCCGAAATCCACCTGACCTCGGGCATAGTGGCGGTGCTGTTCGCCTTCCTGATCGTGCCCAATGCGGTTCTGGGCCTGATTTTCCTCGAAAACCGGATCACTCGCCGGTTCATGGCCGGCACGATGATCGCGCTGGCGGGCATTGCCCTGCTGCTGCTGCATGAAGCGCGCGAAGCGCCGGTTACCGGGCTGGTCGGCCTTGGCATCCTGTTTGCCGTTCTGGGGATCTTTTCCGCTTCCACCGCCAATATCCTGCAGGCGACGGAAACGGCGCGCAAACGGCCTTTGCGGGTGATGCTGGCCTGGGCCATGCTGTGGGGAACGCTGGCCGATGCCGCCTTCGCGTGGAGTTTCGCCGGACCGCCCGTCTTTCCGTCCAGCCTGCGTTACTGGGGTGGGGTCGCCTATCTCGGCCTGGTCGGTTCGGTGATCACCTTCCCGCTCTATTTCGGGCTGATTCGCGATCTTGGCCCCGGCCGCGCGGCCTATAATGGTGTGGCGGTGCCGATCGTGGCGATGGCGCTTTCCACCGTGTTTGAAGGCTATCGCTGGTCATGGCTGGCCATGGCCGGCGGCGCATTGGCGCTGCTGGGGCTGGTCGTGGCCATGCGGGGGCGCCACGCGCCCTATCCTGCCAAGAGTTCCATCAGCCCGCTGCGATAATCGGGGAAACGCGGCCGCCAGCCAAGAACGCGCCTGGCCTTGCCATTCGCGACGCGGCGGTTCTCTGAATAAAAGCCGCGCGCCATGGGGGAAAGATCGGCTTCCTCCAATGACAGCATGGGCGGCGGTTCGAGGCCGAGCAGGCGGCAGGCCTCCTCTATCACCAGGTTCTGGCTGGTGGGCAGATCGTCCGCCAGATTGTAGGCGCCCGGCGGCCCGTCCAGCCCGGCAACCACCCCAGTGGCGATGTCCTGCACATGCACCCGGCTGAAAACCTGCGCGGGAAGATCTATCCGCTTCGCCCGCCCGTCGCGCACCCGGTCAAAAGCGCTGCGGCCCGGCCCGTAAATGCCCGGCAGGCGGAACACCCGCGCCCCGCGGGCCAGCCATTCGGCATCGCACTGGCTGCGCGCCGATCTGCGTCCGTGCCCGGTCGGCGCGGTTTCATCCACCCAGGCGCCGCCAGCATCTCCATAAACTCCGGTGGAGGAAAGATAGCCCAGCCAGCCATGGTTCAGCGCGTCGCCATACCGGGCAAGCACCGGGTCTTCCCCCTGCGTGGGCGGGACGGAGGACAGCACGTGGCTGGCGTTGGAAAGGGTCGCGCGGATTCGATCTTCATCGTCGAAGGCGTGATCGCCCGCGCTGCCGCTCGCGCTCACGCGCCAACCGCGCCTTTCCAAAGCCTGCTTGATAAAGCCGCCGGAATATCCAAGTCCGAATATGAACAGATGCATCGCTCGCGCATACTAGGAGCGTGGACGCGGGCAGAAAAGATTATAGGACAGGCCCATGGATATAGTCGACACGCAAGCAACGCCCGATGGCAATCCCGAGATGGCCGATGCCGCGCCCGAACCGAAAGCGCCGCCGCTGATTCGGCGGGAAGATTACACGCCGTTCCCGTGGCTGGTGCCGGAAATCGCGCTGGATTTCGATCTTGGCCTCGACCGTACACGGATTCGCTCCGCACTGACCGTGCAGCGCAATTCCGCCGCCGTGCCGAACGATATGATTCGCCTCAATGGCGATGGGCTGACCCCGGTCGAAGTGAAGGTGGATGGCGAAGCGATCAATGACTGGTCGATGGACGATGCCGACCTGATGCTGCCCCTGCGCGGGGATAGCCATCTGGTGGAAGTGATCACCGAAATCGATCCTTCCGCCAACAGCCAGCTCATGGGCCTCTATGCTTCCAACGGGATGCTTTGCACCCAGTGCGAGGCTGAAGGATTCCGCCGGATCACCTTCTTCCCTGACAGGCCGGACGTGCTGTCCACCTATCGCGTGCGGATGGAAGGGCCGAAGGACCAGTTTCCCGTGCTGCTTTCCAACGGCAATTGCGTGGCCGAAGGCGAGGCGGGAAATGGCCGGCACTGGGCGGAATGGCACGATCCATGGCGCAAGCCTTCCTATCTCTTCGCGCTGGTTGCGGGCGATCTGGTCGCCAATCGCGACAGTTTCACCACCCGTTCGGGCCGCAAGGTCGATCTCGCCATCTGGGTGCGGGAAGGCGATCTGGAACGGACCGGCCACGCGATGGAATCGCTGAAAAACAGCATGAAATGGGACGAGGAGACATTCGGCCGCGAATATGATCTCGACCTGTTCAACATCGTTGCCGTCAGCGATTTCAACATGGGCGCGATGGAGAACAAGGGCCTCAACATCTTCAATACGAAATATGTCCTGGCCGATACCGAAACCGCGACCGATGGCGATTATGATGCGATCGAAGGCGTGATCGGCCACGAATATTTTCACAATTGGTCAGGCAATCGCATCACCTGCCGCGATTGGTTCCAGCTTTCGCTGAAAGAAGGCTTCACCGTCCTGCGCGATCAATTGTTCAGCGCCGATATGGGCAGCGAGCCGGTGAAGCGGATCGAGGATGTGCGCATTTTGCGTTCAGTCCAGTTCCCGGAAGACAGCGGGCCGCTGGCACATCCGATCCGGCCGGATTCCTATCGCGAAATTTCCAACTTCTACACCGCGACCGTCTATAACAAGGGGGCAGAGGTCATCCGCATGATGCGGACCATGGCCGGGCCGGAAGCCTTCCGCAAAGGCACGGATCTCTATTTCGATCGGCATGACGGCGAAGCGGCGACCTGCGAGGATTTCGTATCCTCGATCGAGGAAGGGGCCGGGCTGGATCTCGGCCAGTTCCGCCTCTGGTATAGTCAGGCAGGCACGCCGAAACTGTCCGTCAGGCTCGATCATGCGGGCGAAACAGCCACGTTACATCTCTCGCAGCAGGTGCCGGCAACGCCCGGACAGGCGGAAAAGAAGCCGATGCCGATCCCGCTGCGCATCGCCCTGTTCGATCCCGAAACCGGCCGCCATGACGGGGAAAAGCTGGTTGTTCTGACCGAGGCTGAAGCGAACTTCAGCTTTGACGGATTTGCTCGGAAACCGATCCTGTCCATCAATCGCGGTTTCTCCGCCCCCGTTTCCATCGACCGCCGGATCGATAGCGAGGATCTGGTGTTCCTCGCCGCCAATGATGACGATCCTTTCGCCCGTTATGAGGCGATGCAGGATCTGGTGGTTGGCCATTTGCGCGAAGCGATTTCCGGCTCGCTCGATCAGGCCGGAATTTCGGCGGGCCGCGCCGCCATCCGCAAGGCCTTGTCCGCGATCCTGCAGGACGATGCGCTGGACGATCTGATGCGCGGCGAATTGATGATCATGCCCAGCCAGTCCTATCTGGCGGAACAGATGCTTGTGGCTGATCCGGCGGCGATCCATCGCGAGCGTGAAGGGCTGAAGGCATGGCTCGCGGGGGAACTGGGCAGCGAATTGCTGGCCCTGCATGATCGGGCCGGTTCGGTGTCTGCCGGCTCGGACGCAGCGGCACGGGGCGCGCGCAAGGTGCGGGGTCAGGCCCTGGCCTATCTTGCGGCGGGCGACGCGGATCGCGCCGCCAGGCTTGCTTCCGCGCAATATGATGCAGCCGCCAATATGACCGAACGGCAGAGCGCCCTCGTGGCGCTGGCCGGGCTGGAAGTGCCCCAGCGTGCCGAACGGTTGAAGGACTTCTACGATCGCTATCGCGGCAATGCCCTGGTGATCGACAAATGGTTCGCGATCCAGGCGCAGTCGCTGCATCCTGATGCGTTGCAACATGTGAAGGCGCTGGCCGATCATCCGGACTTCACCCTGCGCAATCCGAACAGGGTGCGTTCACTCTATATGGCCTTTGCTGTGAATCCCCATGCGTTCCATGCGGCCGATGGCGAAGGTTATCGGATGATCGCCGATCTCATTCTCGCTCTCGATCCGATCAATCCGCAAACCGCGGCGCGTTTCGTGCCGCCGCTCGGGCGCTGGCGCCGGATCGAACCGGGGCGCGCGGAATTGATGCGTGCTCAGCTGGAACGGATCGCCGCAGCGCCGAATCTGTCGCGCGACACGCATGAACAGGTATCCCGCAGCCTTGGCTGACCCGGTCGAAGTTATCCGTTCATCGGCGCTGGGAACGGTTCCGCATGGCTTTCTGGGCCGGCGGGGCGGCGTGTCGACAGGCGCGGTTTCGGGGCTGAATGCCGGTTTCGGCGCGGATGACGATACCGAAAATGTGCGGGAGAATCGCCGGCTCGCGGCAGAAGCCGTGCTGCCCGGCGCGAGCTTCCTCACCGCATATCAGGTGCATTCGCCCGATGTCGCCGTGGTGGACAAGGCCTGGAAGCATGAGGATCGCCCGCGGGCCGATGCGCTGGTGACGCGCACGCCGGGCCTGCTGCTGGGTATTCTGACCGCGGATTGCGCACCCGTATTGCTGGCCGATGCGGATGCCGGCGTGATCGGGGCAGCCCATGCGGGGTGGCGCGGGGCCCATGGCGGCGTGCTCGAAGCGGTAGTCGCGGAAATGGAAAGGCTTGGCGCCCGGCCTGAAAATATCGCCGCTTCCATCGGGCCGGCCATTGCGCAGCCGAGCTATGAAGTGGATGCGCCCTTTCGTGAAAAATTCGGCGAAGGGGACGAAATTTTCTTCATCCCGGGGCGGGAAGGGCGCTGGCAATTCGATCTCGAAGCCTATGTCGCGCGGCGGCTGGCGGATGCTGGAGTCGGCAGGATCGACCCACTCGGGCTGGATACTTATGCCGATCCTGAACGTTTTTTTTCCTATCGATTGGCCACCCATAATGGGGAACCTAATTACGGCCGGCAGATTTCCCTGATCGGTCTCGCCTGAGGATTCCTGTCACAAAGCCGCCAAAAGCCTGTTGGCATGGAGGGATTGCTCGTCTATCAGCCGCGCCAAGTCGCGCCTCGGGGGCAATTTCGGGGGGCGACGGGTCGAATATTCCTCGGTCTGATGCGGACGAATCGTCCGTTTGCGGCCGGCAGGCAAGGCAAGGCGATGGCAACCACCACTGGCAGTGCGGATACGGACACGCTGGCCACCGAAGAAGGTGTGCGTCGGCGCGATTTCATTAATATTGCTGCGGTCGCGGCGGCTGGCGTGGGCGGGGTTGCAACCCTGGTCCCGCTGATCAGCCAGATGGCGCCGTCCAAGGACGTGCTGGCCGAATCCACGACTGAACTGGATATCTCTGCGATCGAGCCGGGACAGGCAATCAAGGCGGTGTTCCGCAAACAGCCCGTTTTCGTGCGCAATCTGACGCAGCGCGAAATTGACGAGGCGAATGCGGTTCCGCTGTCCAGCCTTCGCGATCCGCAATCGCTGGAAGAGCGGACACTGGAAGGGCGCCAGAACTGGCTCGTGACGATGGGTGTCTGCACCCATCTGGGCTGCGTTCCCCTGGGTGCTGCAGAAGGTGAACCGCGCGGCGAATTCGGCGGTTATTTCTGCCCCTGTCACGGTTCGCACTATGATACCGCGGCGCGCATCCGCAAAGGCCCCGCGCCGACCAACCTGGAGGTTCCGGACTATGAGTTCACCTCCGACACGACCATCCTGATCGGCTGAGGCAAGAGAACCGACCATGAGCTTCCCCTGGGCCAAGCATTACGAACCCAAGGCGCCCGTGATGCGCTGGATCGACGACAAGCTGCCACTGCCGCGCTTCGTCTATAATGCGATCGGCGCTGGCTATCCGGTGCCGCGCAACCTTTCCTATTTCTGGAATTTTGGCGTTCTCGCCGGTTTCTGCCTCGTGCTGCAGATCGTCACCGGCGTGATCATGGCCATGCATTATGCGGCCAACACGCAGGTCGCCTTCGATTCCATCGAACACACGATGCGCGATGTGAACTGGGGCTGGTTGATGCGTTATGCGCATGCCAACGGCGCCAGTGCGTTCTTCGTGGTCGTTTACATCCACATCTTCCGTGGCCTGTTCTACGGCTCCTACAAGGCGCCGCGCGAAATGATCTGGCTGCTCGGCGTTGTCATCTTCCTGTTGATGATGGCCACTGCCTTCATGGGTTACGTGCTTCCCTGGGGGCAGATGAGCTTCTGGGGCGCCAAGGTGATCACCGGCCTGTTCGGGGCGATCCCGGGCGTTGGCGAACCGCTGCAAGTGTGGCTGCTGGGCGGGTTTGCGCCGGATAATGCCGCGCTTAACCGCTTCTTCTCGCTGCACTTCCTGCTGCCGTTCGTGATTGCCGGTGTTGTGATCCTGCATATCTGGGCGCTGCATATCCCCGGATCGTCGAATCCCACCGGCGTTGAAGTGAAGAGCGAAAGCGACACGGTGCCGTTCCACCCGTATTACACGGCGAAGGACGGCTTCGGGCTGGGCGTGTTCCTGATCATCTATTTCGCCTTCGTGTTCTTCGCGCCGAACTATCTTGGCCATCCGGACAACTACATTCCGGCGAACCCGCTCTCCACGCCTGCGCATATCGTTCCGGAATGGTATTTCTGGCCGTTCTACGCGATCCTGCGTGCTTTCACCGCGGACTTCATCCTCCCGGCAAAGCTGTGGGGCGTGCTCGCCATGTTCAGCGCGATCCTGTGCTGGTTCTTCTTGCCCTGGCTCGACAAGTCGCCGGTGCGGTCCGGCCATTATCGCCCGCTGTTCAAGTGGTTCTTCGTGGTTCTGGTCGTCGATATGCTCGTGCTGTTCTGGCTTGGCGGTGCGCCGGCTGAAGAGCCCTATGTGATGTTCAGCCAGATCGCGACTGCCTACTACTTCCTGCACTTCCTGGTGATTCTGCCGATCGTATCGATGGTAGAGAAACCGAAGCCGCTGCCCTTCTCGATCACCGAATCGGTTTTGGGCTCCGATGAGCAGGCAGTGCTGGGCGACAAGCCGGCTGCGGCCTCCTGAGCGCACGGGATTAAGGGAAAGACGACGCAATGACCCGTCTGATTGGTATCGTTGTTGGCCTTGGCTTCAGCCTTGTGGTGTTGCTGGCCTTCGTGACCGGCGCCTATACGGCTGCAACCGAAGGCCTTGGGGCCGAAACGGCCGAGACCGTCTATTACGAACACCCGATGGAGGTTGAATTCTCGAGCGACGGGCCTTTCGGCACCTTCGATCGTCAGCAGCTCCAGCGCGGTTATCAGGTCTATAAGGAAGTGTGCGCGGCCTGCCATTCTCTGCGCCATGTCGCCTTCCGCGACCTCGGCCAGCTTGGCTACACCGAAGCGCAGGTCAAGGCTGAGGCTGCGACCTGGTCGGTTCCCGCCGTCGATCCGAACACTGGCGAAGCGACAACGCAGCCGGGATCGCCGACGGATTATTTCCCGTCGCCCTACGCCAATGACGTGGCCGCTTCGGCCGCCAATGGTGGCAAGATCCCGCCGGATCTTTCGCTGATCACCAAGGCGCGCCACGATGGCGGTGCCTATGTCCACTCGCTGTTGGTGGGTTACGAGGAACAGCCGGCAGAACTGCTGGAACGCTTCCCCGATGCGAAATCGCCGGTTGGCACCTATTACAACCCGTACTTCCCGGCGCTCAACATCGGTATGCCGCCGCCTCTGACCACGGATGGCCAGGTCACCTATGCCGACGGTACCGAGCCGACGATTGACCAGATGTCGGAAGACGTATCCGCCTTCCTGATCTGGACTGCCGAGCCTACGCTCGAAAAGCGTCACCAGACGGGTTGGGCCGTGCTTGGCTTCCTGCTCTTCGCTACGATCCTGGCCTATCTTGCCAAGAAGCAAGTATGGTCGGCCGTGAAGCCCAAGAAGAAGGCTTGATTGTAACCGGTGCCAGTTTCGGGGTTTTCGGGGAGGCATGATGTCCCCTGAAGACCTCAAGGCACTGGTCCGCACGGTGCCGGACTTTCCGGCCCGCGGAATTCAGTTTCGCGATATCACCACGCTCATCGCCCATGGCCAAGGGCTTGCCGCGACGATGGATCACCTCGTGGCCTATGCAAGCAAGGCCGATGTGGCGGCCATTGCCGGTATCGAAGCACGCGGCTTTATCTTCGGTGCAGCCATCGCTGCCCGGATGGGCTTGGGCTTCATCCCGTTGCGCAAGGCGGGAAAGCTGCCCGTGCCTTCGATCGGGATCGATTATGATCTCGAATATGGTAAGGCGCGCATCGAACTCGATCCCGGCGCGGTAGACGAAGGTGGCCGCGTTCTTCTGGTGGACGATCTTCTGGCGACTGGCGGGACAGCCAAGGCAGGGGCTGCCCTGTTACGTCAGGCAGGGGCCGTGGTCGATCATGCGCTCTTTGTTATCGACCTGCCCGAACTTGGCGGCGGCAATCTGCTGCGGGAAAACGGCATCGAAGTATCTGCCCTGATGCAGTTTGCGGGGCATTGATCGCAAAGTTTCGGAACGCATTTTTGCGCCGGTGATTTGCTAATCGGACCGACTTCGTGCGACGGTCATTTTTCATCGAATGGAAGAACAGGCTCTCGTAATTGCCCTGGTGGGCGTCCTGGGCATCGGAGCCCAATGGGTGGCGTGGCGTACAGGCTGGCCAGCCATCGTGCTCATGCTTGCGGCCGGCTTCCTCGCCGGGCCGATTTTTCACGTAATCAACCCGGACGAAGCCTTTGGTTCCATGCTGGAGCCGATGATATCGATCGGCGTTGCCCTGATCCTGTTCGAAGGCGGCCTCAGTCTCGATTTCCGTGAGCTCAAGAAATATGGCCGCGCCGTGTCTAGGCTTGTGCTGCTGGGTGTCCCGCTCGCCTGGCTGTTCGGCTCGCTAGCCGCTTATTATGTCGCCGGCCTGGTCTGGCCGGTTGCGATTCTCTTCGCCGGCATCCTTGTCGTAACGGGCCCGACTGTGGTCCTGCCGTTGCTGCGCCAGTCCAATGTGAAGCAGCGACCTGCCGCAATGTTGAAGTGGGAAGCGATCGTCAACGACCCGTTCGGGGCACTTTGCGCCGTCATTGCCTACGAATATTTTCGGCTTTCAGCCGATGGTGCGACCGTGTTCGAAGTGGTGCCCCCGATGATCATCGCGGCGGCACTGTCCGGCCTGATCGGCTATGCTGCGGCATGGATCATTGCCTGGTCCTTCCCGCGCGGTCTGGTGCCGGAATATCTGAAAGTCCCCGTCCTGCTTGTCGCCGTGGTCGGCGTGTTCGTGCTCTGCAATATGGTGGAGCATGAGGCCGGCCTGCTTGCTGTGACAGTCATGGGCGTGGCCCTTGCCAATATGAATGTTACCAGCCTGCGAAGCATTCATCCTTTCAAGCAGAATATCGCCGTGCTGCTCGTATCGGGCATTTTCGTGCTTCTTTCGGCCAGCCTCGATTTTGAACAATTGCGCACATTCGAATGGCGCTTCGGCCTGTTCCTGCTTGCCGTGCTGTTCCTGGTGCGCCCGGCCACGATCCTGCTCAGCCTGCTGTTCAGCGATATTCCGTGGAACGAGCGCTTGTTCCTCGCCTGGATCGCGCCGCGCGGCATCGTGCTGGTCGCGATTTCCGGCCTGTTCGCCCTGCGCCTCAACGAACTCGGCTATGCCGACGGTTCAATCCTGATCGGGCTGAGCTTCGCAGTCGTGGTCGCCACGATCGTCGCACATGGTTTCACCGCCAACATCGTGGCGCGGCTGCTGAACGTAACGGGGGTTGAAAGGCCAGGCCTGCTTATCGTGGGGGCGACGCCATGGGCCATCGCGCTTGCCAAGCAGATGCATGATCTGGGCACCCCGGTCCTGCTGGTCGATTCCAGCTGGGGGCGGCTTCAGCCCGCGCGCGCATCAGGCATACCGACCTATCACGGGGAGATCCTGAACGAGGCGACGGAGCATAATATCGACCTGGGCCATTTCCAGGTCCTGGTCGCTGCCACGGACAACGAAGCCTATAACGCGCTCGTCTGTTCGGAATTCGCCCATGATATCGGAACCGATTCGGTCTATCAGATCGGGGAAGCGGAAGATGATGGCGATCACCGCAAGCTGCCCTCCTCGCTCAAGGGGCGTGCGCTGTTTTCATCCGGTCTCGGCGTGGCGGATCTGCACAAGCGGCAGATGGAAGGCTGGGTGTTCCGCCGCACCAAATTGTCTGACCGTTTCAATGTTGAAGACGCCAGGGAAACGCTGCCCGAAGCGGCCAATATGCTGCTTTTGCTGAAGCCTGACGGGAAAATGCGTTTCTTCACTCACGCCAGTGCACCCGAACCCCAGGCGGGCGATACGATCGTGAGCTATTCGCCGCCGCGCCGGAAGACGCCGGAGGAGGCCGCCGCCAGGAAGGCGGCCAAGACCTCTGCTGCGTCCAGATCCGCGGCCACGTAAAGGAGAGACGATGAAACTCGATCCGCGAAGAACCGCCGTGCTGGCCGCTGCCGCGCTGCTGGCGCTTTCGGGATGCAAGATTAAGGATGACGGCGAGGCACAGCCGCAACCGGAACCCGCCGCAACCGCGACGCCGGAACCCGAGGCAACGGCCAGCGAAACCCCTGCCGCTTCCATTATCCGCCCCGATGTCACGCCTACTCCGGTGCTGGATCTGCCGCCCGCCCCTGTCGAGGAAACGGTGCCCTTCCCCCAGGGGGGATATGAGCTGAATGAAGACGCCCGGCGGGTGCTGGCCCGGGTGATGGAATCCGATGCCCTGGCTGAAGGCTGGCCCATCGTGCTGCGCGGCCACACCGATTCCGAAGGAACGGATAGCGGAAATCTCATCGCATCGGAAAAGCGGGCGGAAACCGTGGCTGCCTGGCTGGTGGACAATGGCGTAGGCCATGAAAGGATTGAAATCATTGCCTTGGGCGAACAGCGCCCGGTGGCACCGAATGCGAAGCTGGACGGCACGCCGGACGAAGCCGGCCGCGCGCGTAACCGCCGCGTGGACATCTGGATCGGCCCGGCCGGCACCAATCCGGAAGCACCGCCCGCTGAAGAAGAAGCCGGGCCTGAAGCAGCGAAAGAGGGTGGCAGGTCCGAGGGTGCTTGACGGATAGCCGTCAGCAGTGGCAATTGGCCGGGCCCGAGCGGGTATAGCTTAGTGGTAAAGCCCCAGCCTTCCAAGCTGGTTATGCGGGTTCGATTCCCGCTACCCGCTCCAGCCTTCCCCATTCTTGAAAATCGGAAGCCCTTGGAAATCGCCGGAATCCGGCGGAAAAGTGCAGTTCCGGGATAAATTTGCCCGCGCACTGCGCTCTGGCGCGCGGGGTTTGACGGTTCCTTTCGCCTGTTCGGCCTCCGGTATTCGATTCCGTCTCCAGCCCGGCCGGTGCGGCTCTTTGCGCCGCGATTGCCGGACGATAGCTTGCCCCTTCTTCTTTGCCTGCTGTCGATGGAGCCAAGCATGAGACGATTCCTGGCGGGTCTGGGCCTGCTGACGGCCATTGTGGCGGCACCCGCTTCTGGGCAGGAGGAGCCGCGCCAGCGCGTGGCCATAAATTTTTCTGGCAAGGTCGGCGATGAGGTTTTCGCCTGCGGGCAGAGCTATGCCGGTCTGGGAACGCCTGCATCCACGGCGACACCTGCCGATTTCCGCTTCTATGTCTCTTCCGTGGCGTTGATCGACGGGGATGGGGCCGCCGTGCCGCTCGCTCTCGATCAGGATGGCATCTGGCAATATTCAAATGTCGCCATGATCGATCTGGAAGACGGGCAGGGCCCGTGCCTCAGCGGTAATGCCGGAACCAATGCCCGCGTCGTGGGCACGGTTCCTGACGGCGATTATCGCGGGATCGAACTGGAGATCGGCATACCTTTCGATCTCAATCACAACGATCCCTCCCTCGCACCCGCTCCGCTGAACTACACGGCGATGTTCTGGGTCTGGCGGACCGGATATCGATTCCTGAAGGTCGATCTGCAAGGAAAGCCCACGGGCCATGGCCACGCGATGCACGCCAATGCGTCAGGCTATGCCATGCATGTGGGCAGCACGGGCTGCGAAGGGCCCGCCCCTACGGAAAGGCCCGCCGAACCATGCCAGAGGCCGAACCGCGTCAAAGTCCGGTTCGATGATTTCGATCCGGCCAGCAATGTGGTGGTCGCCGATCTCGCCAGGCTGCTGCAATACAGCAATCTCCAGTTTAACGAGCCGGACACGGCGCCGGGCTGCATGGGCGATCCCGCCGATAGCGATTGCGCCGGTGTCTATCGTGCGCTGGGCCTCCCATTCGGGGGCCATCCGGGTTGGGAACAGGTATTCCTGAGGGCTGAATAGGCATGTATGCCGCGCGGATAGCACTTGCGCTTGCCGCCGTCCTTCTGGTCGCCGCCGTGGGGAAACCGGCGCCGGAAATCTATCGCCTGCCGGAATGGATGCCGCCTCCGCCCCGTTCGGATGGCAATCCGCCCTCTGCCGCAAAGATCGAACTGGGCCGGCACCTGTTCTATGATACGCGCCTGTCGCTGGACGGGTCCATGTCCTGCGACACTTGCCATGTGCAATCTCTGGCTTTCACCGATGGCCAGGCGGTCCATGCGGGCGTGCATGGCGATGATGGGGTCCGCAATGTCCCTTCATTGGCAAATCTGGCCTATATGCCGACGCTCAACTGGGGCAATCCCGGCCTGCGCGAAGTGGAACGGCAGGTCCTTATCCCGCTCTTCGGAGACAATCCGGTGGAGATGGGGATGCAGGGCAAGGAGCGGGAACTCTTCGCCACCCTGTCCGCCGACCCTGTCTATCGCGAATTGGCGCAGCAAGCCTTCCCTGCATCGGGGGGAGAATGGGATATGGAGGTGCTGACCCGCAGCCTGGCTGCCTTTGTCAGCAATATCATCTCCTTCGACAGCCCTTATGACCGTTACAAGAGGCTGGGGGAGGAAGATGCCATATCCGCTGCGGCGAAGCGTGGCGAAGATCTGTTTTTCAGCGAAAGGCTGGAATGTTCGCATTGCCATGGCGGCGCGAATTTTACCGACAATTTCCAGACTTCCATGATGCCCTTCCCGGAAACGGGCTTTCACAATACCGGCCTGTATAATCTGGACGGCAAGGGGGCCTATCCGAAAGCCAATCCCGGCGCGCGGGAAGTGACCGGGCGCGATGCGGATGAAGGCAAGTTCCGTTCCCCCTCATTACGCAATGTCGCCGTGACCGCACCCTATATGCATGACGGGTCGATCGCTACTCTGGAGGAAGTGATCCGCGATCATTATACGATTGGCGGACGGGCGGCCGGCGGGCCGAATGGCGCCAGCCCGCTGCGCGATCCGTTGCTGACAGGCTTTACCATTTCGGACCGGGAAGTGGCTGACCTGGTAGCGTTTCTGGAAAGCCTGACCGATGAAGGGCTGCTGACCGATCCGGCCTATGCGCCGCCAGCCCACTGATCAGGCGATCAGATGCTGTCCTCCATCGACGGGGACGATGGTCCCGGTAATTCGCTTCGCCGCATCGCTGGCCAGGAAGGCGGCCAGCGCGCCGACATCATCGATCGAAACGAGCGAGCGTTCCGGCACCGATTGCGATGCGCGTTCGATCAGTTCGTCAAACCGGCTGATGCCGCTGGCGGCCCGGGTCGCGATCGGGCCGGGGGAAATCGCATGGGCGCGGATGCCCTTCGGCCCCAGTTCCGCCGCGACATAGCGTGTCGCGCTTTCCAGCGCAGCCTTTACCGGGCCCATCAGATTGTAATGTTCGACCACCCGTTCCGACCCGTAAAAGGTGACACACAGCAATGTGCCGCCTTGCGTCATCAACGGTTCGGCCAGCTTCGCCATGCGCAGGAAGCTGTGGCAGGACACATCCATCGCAATCGCGAAACCTTCGGCCGAACTGTCCACCACGCGGCCATGCAAATCCTCCCGCGGGGCGAAGGCGATGGAATGGAGCAGGAAATCCAGCCGCCCCCATTCCTGCCGGATCTGCGCGAACAGGGATTCCAGCTGCCCCGGTTCTCGAACATCGCAGGGCGCAAGAATTTCCACCCCCAGTTCCTGCGCCACCGGTTCCACAAAGGGACGGGCCTTTTCGTTCAGATAGGTTGCCGCCAGGCTGGCACCGCATTGGCGGAATGCCCTTGCGCAGCCGGTCGCGATCGAATGATCGTTGGCAATGCCGACGACCAGGCCCTTCTTGCCGGAAAGATCGACCAGCGGCTTCATGCGACGGAACGCTGTGCCTGATAGACCGAATGGGTGTGGAGTGCGATCATCCGCTCCTCGTCCGTGGCGATCACGCGCAGTTTGACGCGGCTATGCGGCGCGCTGATGACCGGGGCGTTGGCCTGGTTCGCCTCTTCATCCAGCAGCAGCCCGGCCCAGCCAAGTCTTTCGCAAATCGCCTTGCGGATCAACGGGTCATTCTCCCCGATACCGGCGGTGAAGACCATCCCGTCGAGGCCCTGCAATGCGGACATCAGCGCAGCTGCATGGCGCGCCGCGCGCCACACGAACAGGTCGATCGCTTCCCGTGCGCGCGGATCTGCGCTGTCATGCAGGGCGCGCATGTCGCTGGAAATGCCCGAAACGCCCAGCAGGCCGGATTGCTTGTAGAGCAGCGTTTCCACTTGCTGCGCGGTCAGCCCTTCCTGCAATTGCAGATGGATCACGACGCCGGGATCCAGAGAGCCCGTGCGCGTGCCCATCATCAGCCCGTCCAGGGCAGTGAAACCCATGGTCGTATCCACACTGCGGCCGCCATCCATTGCACACATGCTGGCGCCATTGCCCAGATGGGCCGCGATCACCTTGCCCTGCGCCAGTTCGGGATCGAGATGGCGCAACTGGCGGGCGATATATTCGTAGGACAGGCCGTGAAATCCATAACGGCGGAAGCCGCGCTGGCTCAGTTCCCGCGGCAGGGCCATGGCCGATGCGACGGCCGGCATGGCATGGTGAAAGGCCGTGTCGAAACAGGCGACCTGCAACATGCCGGGTGAATGGCGCGCGATTTCCCTGATGGCGGCCAGATTATGCGGTTGGTGCAGCGGCGCCAGGGAACAGAAACTTTCCAGTTCCGCCAGCACGTGGGCATCTATCGGCAAGGGCTGCCAGAATTCGCGCCCGCCATGGACCACGCGGTGTCCGGCGGCGACGATGTCATATTCATCAAGGTGATTGTCAGACCAAGCGAAGATCGCGCGCAGCAATTCTTCATGGCCGAGATGCGCGCCGTTTTCCCAATGCCGCTGTTCCAGCACATTGCCTTCATCGTCCCGGATCAACAGGCGCGGATCGGTGCCGATCCCTTCCAGCTTGCCCCCGGCGGCATGGCGGGGGCCATCTTCGGCCAGGGTGAACAGGCCGAACTTTATGCTCGAAGACCCGGAATTGATGCAGATGATCGCCTTGCTCATGCGGGTTCCGCGGGCAGGCCGGGCGCGGCCTTGGTCCCGGCATGGGCCAGCAGGGTGGCCACGGCGCAGGATGCAATGCGCGTGCGCAAGCTGTCGGCCCGGCTGGTCAGGATGATCGGAACGCGCGCACCCAGCACGATGCCCGCCGCATCCGCCCCGCCAAGGAAAGTCAGTTGCTTGGCTATCATATTGCCGGATTCCAGGTTGGGCACGATGAGGATTTCCGCCTTGCCCGCCACATCCGACACGATGCCCTTGTCCTTCGCGGCCGCCGTGCTGATCGCATTGTCGAAAGCGAGCGGGCCATCCAGCAATGCGCCGGTGATCTGCCCGCGATCGGCCATCTTGCACAGGGCCGCGGCGTCCAGCGTGGAAGGAATGGCGGGATTGACGGTTTCGACTGCGGAAAGGATCGCCACGCGCGGCTGTTCGATGCCGATCACATGCGCCAGATCCACCGCATTGCGGATGATATCGGCCTTTTCTTCCAGGGTCGGGGCGATGTTGATTGCCGCATCGGTGATCAGCAGGGGGGTGGGGTGGCCGGGCACATCCATCAGATAGACATGGCTGATCCGCCTTTCGGTCCGCAGGCCGGTTTCGCGGCGCACCACCGCGCCCATCAGTTCATCGGTATGGAGCGAACCCTTCATCAGCAATTGCGCCTCGCCCCGGCGGACAAGATCGACGCAGGCCGCCGCAGCCGCATGGCTGTGCGGGGCATGTTCGATGCGGAAGGAGGATATATCCGCGCCTGCTTCCTCGGCAGCGGCGCGGATGCGCGATTCGGGGCCGACCAGGATCGGTTCGATCAGCCCGGCTTCCACGGCTTCGCAGGCTGCCATTATCGCGGCGGGGCTGCATGGATGGGCAATGGCCGTCGGCACTTTTTCGCGGCCCGATGTCGCTTCGATCAGGCGTTTATAGCCGCTGTGATCATACAGCCGGACATCGGGCAGGGCCGTGCGCGGCCGGCGGACCTTTTCGGTCGGCGCTTTCACCGTCGCCTCGCCGGAAATGACCACCTCGCCATTCTGATTGGTGCATTGGCAGTCCAGCGTCAGCACGTGATGTTCCGCACGCTTCCCCGTCACGGTCACGCTTGCCGTGATCGTGTCGCCCAGAAGCACCGGATGCTTGAAGCGCAGGTCCTGGCCGAGATAGATCGTGCCCGGTCCCGGCAGTTCGGTCCCCAGCACCGCCGAGATCAGCCCGCCGCCCCACAGCCCATGCGCGATGACGCGGTGGAACATGTCCGTCGCGGCATAGTCCGGGTCCAGATGGGCCGGGTTCACATCGCCGGAGGCCAGGGCGAAAAGCTGGATATCCCGCTGGCTCAATGTGTGGGAGAGGCTGGCCGTATCGCCGACTTCGATTTCGTCGAAAGTGCGGTTCTCGATCATTTCCGGTTCCGTCACCGGCGCCTCCATCCATTTCATCGCCCGGATCATTAGAGCGGTTTGGCCGGGCCTGCGCTACGGGAAATCATGATGCAGGCCCAACCGGCATGTTGTCGATCAGCCTGGTGCTTCCGATTCGCGCCGCCACCAGCAGCCGCGCCGGTCTATCGGAGAGGGAATCCAGCGGTTCCAGCGTGGCGGCATCGGCCAGTTGCGCATAATCCACGCTGGCAAAACCCCCTGCAATCAGTTCTGCCTGCAGGCTGTCGAGCGCCCGGCCCACCGCATCGCCCGCCTCTATCGCCGCAATGGCGGCGCGCATGGCACTGGGCAGGGCGGCCGCATTGCGGCGCTGTTCGGCGGAGAGATAGGCGTTGCGGCTGCTCATGGCGAGGCCATCCCTCTCGCGCACGATGGGCACGCCGATGATGGAATCCGGATGGGGCAGGGTGAAATCGAGGTCGCGCGCCATGCGGCGGATCACGGCCAGTTGCTGCCAGTCCTTCTCGCCGAAAAAGGCGATGTCCGGCCGCACCTGGTTGAACAATTTGGCGACGACGGTGGCGACACCGTCGAAATGGCCCGGGCGGGATGCGCCGCAGAACCCTTCGCTGACGCCGGAAACGGAAATGCTGGTGGCAAAGCCATCGGGATAGACTTCCTCCACCGGCGGCGCCCATAACAGCGCCACCCCTTCGGCCTCCAGCGCGCGCTGGTCTTCCGCCAATTGCCGCGGATAGGCGTCCAGATCCTCGTTCGGGCCGAATTGCGTCGGGTTCACAAAGATCGAGACGACAACGCTTGCTGCCCTTTCCCGCGCCGTGCGGACAAGGGTGAGATGGCCTTCATGCAGGGCGCCCATGGTCGGCACGAGGGCCACCGGCCCGGTTTCGCGCAACCGGCTGACCGTTTCGCGCAGGTCCGCGAGTCTGGTGATGGTTTCCATGGCTGCGCTCTCGCGCGGAGCGGGGCCGAAGGCAAGAGCCGCCGGCCCCGCAGGGCGCGTGCGAAAGGGCGCCTGTCAGCGTGCTTCGGGGGCGGCCCCGGCCGCATCCTCGGGCAAGCCGCCCAGTTCATAGACCAGCTTCTTGTAGGCATCGAGATAGGCCAGCACGATGATCTGCCCGATCTCCGTATTCTGATAGCCGCTGGCCCCGGCGCCGCCCCAGCCGCCGCCACCCCAGAGCGATCCGCGCGCGCTCCAGCCGATGTCGGATTTGCGGGCATAGCCTTCCGCCAGCGCTTCTTCGACAGTGGTCCGGGCGTTGACGACGGACAGGATCACGTTCGCTTCGCCCTTCTTCACGTTCAACCCGCCGGCGAGACGACCGGCCCGGCCGCCCAGCAGCCCGCCGATACCGCCCAGTGCGGCACCCAGCCCGCCGCCGCCGGAATTGCGATTGGCGCTGACGATGTCAGGTTCGATGAAATAATCGGCAGTGCGGACCTGCCCCCCGCCGACATTGGAACCATCCTGCAATTCGCCCTGTTCCGCCAGCGCGCGTTCCATGGCCCGGCTGCCCAGAGACCGGCCGCGATTGACCAGGCTGAAACAGCCCGAACGCTGCACGAACAACCGCAGGATCGCTTCGGGACTGCCGAGATTATATTCGCGCCACCATTTGTTGTCGGGTTCAACGATGGCAATCGTGCCCAGATTGCGCGTGCATTGCGGAATTTCCGCCTGGCCTTCTTCCTGCTGTTGCCGCCCGGAAGATCTGTCTTGCGCCTGGGCCGGCGCTGCAACCATCCCGAACGCCAGAGTCATGGCCGCGGCGTATTGTTTGAGATTTGTCATGATGGGTCGTCCCCCGATCTGAAAGTGGCCGTCACGTCTCTTGCGGACGAGGTGCGGCCTGGTCAGCGACCCGGAAACCGGAGAATAACCCGTGGCTGAAATCAGGCCAAGGCTTTCGCTCCGCGTGGCGCTTGGATACAAGCCAGGTCATTCTAGAAACCAGCGAAGAAAGCTCAATCCTTCCGTGTCCTTGTCCTCCGCAGCCCCGCACCGTGTCGTTTTCGCCAATGAGAAGGGCGGAACCGGCAAATCGACCACGGCCGTGCATGTCGCAGTGGCTCTGGCCTATCAGGGCGCGAAGGTGGCGGCGATCGACCTCGATCCGCGGCAGAGGACATTGTACCGCTATCTGGAAAATCGCAGCGAAACGGAACAGAGGCGCGGCATCGAAATGCCGGGCGCACGCTTTGCGGTGTTTGAAGGCGGGAACGAGGAAGAGCTGGAAGAACGCGCCGCCGAACTGGGCGAGGGTGTGGATTTCCTGATTTTCGATACACCCGGCCGTGACGATCCGCTGGCGCGCTATGTCGCGACACAGGCGGATACGCTGGTCACGCCGATGAATGACAGCTTCGTCGATTTCGACCTGATCGGGCAAGTGGACGCAGAAAGCTTCAAGGTCCGCCGGCTCAGCTTCTATGCCGAACTGATCTGGGAAGCGCGCAAGAGCCGTGCGCTGAAACAGATCAAGGAACAAAGGCGCGAAATGGATTGGGTGGTCGTGCGCAACCGCGTTCAGCGGCTGGATGCGCGCAACCAGAAGCGTGTTGACCAGGCGCTGTCGGAACTTTCCCGCCGCGTCGGTTTCCGCGTGTCCCCCGGCCTTTCCGAACGCGTGATCTATCGCGAATTGTTCCCCTCCGGCCTGACGCTGCTCGATCGCGGACAATTGGGCGAACTGGGCACCAGCCATCTGGTCGCGCGGCAGGAATTGCGGGCGCTGGTGGCCAATCTCAACCTGCCCAAGGCGGCCAGGCAGGCAAGCGAAGCGGCCTGATCCGATGGGCAAGCTGCTGATCATCGCGGCGATCGCAGTCATATGCTGGAAGATGTTTACTGGCCGCTGGCCGTGGCAGCCCAGAATTTCCGCGCGCCAGCAGGCGGTGTTCAATGCGCGCCGATTGCTGGGAGTCGAAACCGCCGCCAGCCGGCAGGAAATTCTCACCGCGCACAAACGCCTTGTGGCGATGGTCCACCCCGATCGCGGCGGAAGCAGTGCCCAGGTCCATGAAGCGAATGCTGCACGCGACCTGCTGCTGGATCAATTGCCACACGACACTGTTACTTAAGGTATTAACCGGGCTACAAGCGGGTCGCAATTCAACGAACAAGCCCTTGTTATCCATTGATCAGGAGCCTGCATGTCCCACCAGTTCGATTCCACTGTCCTGCGTGAATACGATATTCGCGGCATTATCGGCGAAACGCTTGGCGCCGACGATGCCCGCGCCATCGGCCGCAGTTTCGGGACTCTTCTGCGCCGGGCGGGCGGCAAGCTGGTGGCAGTCGGTTATGACGGGCGCGTAAGCTCCCCGATGCTGGAACACGCGCTGGTGGAAGGTTTGACGGCCAGTGGCTGCGATGTGCGCCGGATCGGCATGGGCCCTACGCCGATGCTGTATTACGCGGAAGCTTCAGCGGAAGAGGTCGATGGCGGAATACAGATAACCGGCAGCCATAATCCCGCCAATTACAATGGCTTCAAGATGGTATTTCAGGGTCGGCCGTTTTTCGGCAAGGACATCCTGACCATCGGGGAAATGGCCGCGAAGGGCGATTGGGATGACGGGACCGGCTCTGTCGAGCAGGTCGATGTCATGGACGCCTATATCGATCGGATGCTGGAAGGGCTGGCCGGGATCGCCCCTGAAAAGCTCGCTTCGCTCAAGGTCGGCTGGGACGCGGGGAATGGCGCCGCCGGGCCCGCGCTCGAACGGCTGGCCGCCCGCCTGCCCGGCGAGCATCATCTCCTCTATACCGAGGTGGATGGAAGTTTTCCGAACCATCATCCCGATCCCACTGTTCCGGAAAATCTTGAAGATTTGATCAAGCTTGTCGCGGACAAGAAGCTCGATTTCGGTATCGCTTTCGATGGAGACGGGGACCGGATCGGTGCGATCGACGGTGAAGGCCGCGTGATCTGGGGCGATCAATTGCTGATGATCTATGCCGAAGACCTGCTGACGCGGCAGAGCGGCGCGACGATTATCGCCGATGTGAAGGCCAGCCGCGCCCTGTATGATCGCGTGGCGGAACTGGGCGGCAAGCCCTTGATGTGGAAGACCGGCCACAGCCTGATAAAGTCCAAAATGAAGGAAACAGGTTCGCCGCTGGCCGGCGAAATGAGCGGCCATGTCTTTTTTGCCGATGAATATTACGGCTATGACGATGCGCTTTATGCCGGTGTACGCCTGATCGCGGCCTCCGCGCGGCTGGGCAAGACAGTCACCCAATTGCGCAGCGCGATGCCGGAAATGGTCAATACGCCGGAAATGCGCTTCCAGGTCGATGAAAGCCGCAAATTCGCCGCCATCGATGAAGTGAAGGAACGGCTGAAGGACAGCCCCTCCGACGTGAACGATACGGATGGCGTGCGTGTCACCAATGACGATGGCTGGTGGCTGCTGCGTGCGTCTAACACGCAGGATGTGCTGGTGGCCCGTGCGGAAAGCTTCACGGAAGAAGGGCTTGCCCGGCTGATGGCGCAGATCGATGAACAGCTGGCCCTGTCCGGCCTGAAGCGCGGGCCCCAGGCCGGACATTGAAAGAAGCATCTCTCTGAAGAAGCTGCTGGACCTCGCCGTTGATGAGTTGGGCGAAACCATGCAGGCGGAAGGGGATGCTGATGCGGCCAGAGATTAGAGGTGCCACTGCGGTGTGGGTAAAGGCCTGCCCCGCAATGGCCCTGCTTGTGGTCTAGGCGGGGCCGCATGGCCGCTCTTGCGGATTTGCTGCGCGCGGAATGGCGCGAACTGATATCGGTCCGGCCGAGTGACCGGCCGTGGCAATTGCCCTTCGCCGCGGCATTGGCGGCGGGCGTCCCGCTGATGACCGCTGCCGCGCTGGACCAGATGGCAGCTGGTGCCGTCATGGCCTTGGCCGCGCTGACATTCCTTTATCTGCCGCCCACCGATATGCGCCACCGCATGGCCACGATCATGGCCTGCGCCCTGGGAATGATTGCCTGTTACACGATTGGCCTGGTCGTTCACGCCGTGCCGGTGGCGCGGATCCCTGTTCTGGCGATTGCCGCGCTGATCATCACATTTGCCTGTCGTAGTTTCCGCGTGCTTCCCCCCGGCGGCATGTTTTTTATCATGGCGGCGGCGATTGCCGCTTTCAGCCCCGGCGATCTGGCGGAGATACCGGCGCGGGCGGGCATGATGGCAATCGGCTGCATCTTCGCCTGTTTCGTGGCGTTTCTTTACAGCCTGTATGTGCTGCGCCGAAAACCTGCCGATGCGCCGCCCCCTCCGCCTGACGGAGCGGCGATGGCGGTGATCCGCGTGGATTCAGTGATTATCGGCCTGTTTGTGGGCTTTTCGCTCGTAATTGCAGAGCTGTTGGCGCTGGATAAACCCTATTGGGTGCCGGTCAGCTGCCTGGCCATTATCCAGGGCATGTCACTGCGCGCAGCATGGAACCGCCAGATCCACCGTATCATCGGCACGGCGCTGGGGCTGGGCGTGACATGGGCCTTGCTCAGCTTCGTACATGGTCCATGGGGCGTGGCGATCGGCATCATGGTGCTGCATTTCGTGATCGAAATGGCGGTTGTGCGGCATTATGGTTTCGCCGTGATGTTCATCACCCCGCTCACCATCTTGCTGGCCGAAGCGCCGACTCTGGGAGACGCGGATGTGGGCGCATTGATGGAGGCGCGTTTCATCGATTCCGCACTTGGCGCCATTATCGGTTTTGTCGGGGCCGCCTGTCTGCATAATCCGCGAATCCGCGCCCGGTTCGCGCAGATTCCGGGATTGGGCGCGGGGCGGCCCGGCGGCGTGTGAACCCGGCAGCGGACATTGCCCTGCCGCCGGAGATAGAGGCGTGGTTCGCCGGGCGCGGCTGGCGAATTCGGCGGCATCAGCGTGAAATGCAGGCCGCGCACAGCGCCGGGAAGCATGCGCTTCTGGTGGCCGATACCGGCGCGGGCAAGACACTGGCAGGCTTCCTGCCGACCTTGGTTGATTTCTGCCCTTCCGGCGGCGTGCAGCCGGGCGAGGGGCTGCACACGCTTTATATCTCGCCGCTCAAGGCGCTGGCGCATGACGTGCAGCGCAATCTGCTGGCGCCAGTACAGGAAATGGGCCTGCCCATCCGCATCGAAACGCGCAGCGGGGATACCCCGTCCGACCGGCGCAAGCGGCAGATCGGCAAACCACCCGACATATTGCTGACAACGCCGGAAAGCCTTTCCTTGCTGCTTTCCTATCCGGACAGTTTCCAGCTTTTTGCCGGTCTCCGGCGCGTTGTGATCGACGAGGTGCACGCCTTTGCGACCGGCAAGCGCGGCGATCTGCTGGCGCTCGCCCTGTCACGCTTGCAGGCAATCGCGCCCGATATGCAGCGCGCGGCCCTTTCCGCCACGGTGGCCAGCCCGGAGGCATTTCGGGAATGGCTGGCGCCATGGGGCGATGTGGACAGCGTGACTGTGGTGGAGGGGGAGAAAGGCGCCCCGCCCGAAGTTGAAATCCTTCTGCCACGGGAAGAGCGTGTCCCATGGGGCGGCCATGCCGCCATCTGGGCGATACCGCAGCTTTACGAGGAGATACGCCGCAACCGGACGACGCTTGTCTTTACCAATACCCGGTTCCTGGCCGAGTATATCTTCCGCAATCTGTGGGATGCGAATGAGGATAATCTGCCTATCGCGATCCATCACGGATCGTTGAGCGTGGAGGCCCGCCGCAAGGTGGAAGGCGCGATGGCGCGGGGGGAATTGCGGGCGCTTGTGGCTACGGCCAGTCTCGATCTTGGGGTGGATTGGGGCGATGTGGACTGCGTGGTGCAAATGGGCGCGCCAAAAGGATCCAGCCGCCTGCTGCAACGCATCGGGCGCGCCAATCACCGGCTCGATCAGCCCAGCCGGGCAATTCTGGTCCCCGGCAATCGGTTTGAATTTCTGGAAGCTACTGCGGCCAAGGATGCCGTGGACGAGGGCCGGCGTGACGGGGAGGATTTTCGCCCCGGCGGGCTGGATGTGCTGGCGCAACATGTGATGGCCTGTGCCTGCGCGGCGCCTTTTGACGAGAATGCGCTGCTGGCGGAAATCCGCGCGAGCCTGCCCTATGCCTGGATTGATGAAACGATCTGGCAACGCGTGCTCAATTTCGTCGCCACGGGCGGTTATGCGTTGAAAGCCTATGACAAGTTCCGCCGGATCACGCGCGATACGGATGGCTTCTGGCGTCTGACTCATCCCGAACAGGCGCAGCGCCACCGCATGAATGCGGGGATCATCGTCGATTCCGAAATGCTGGATGTACGTTTCCGCAACGGCCGTTCGCTTGGCAAGGTGGAGGAACGTTTCGCCGCCTCGCTAAAGCCGGGCGATACGTTCCAGTTTGCCGGGCTCGATCTGGAGGTCGAGCAATTGCGCGATATGGAACTGGTGGTGCGCGCATCGCGGCGGGGGGCGATGATCCCGTCCTATAGCGGGCTGCGGCTGCCCTTATCCACGCATCTGGCGGACCGGGTTCAGGCCATGTTGACGGATCGTGCAGGCTGGGCGCGGTTCCCGGACGATGTGCGCGAATGGCTGGAGGTGCAGGCCTGGCGTTCCCATCTGCCCGCGCCGGGGCGGCTGCTGGTGGAAAGCTTCCCCCATGGCGGGCGGGAATATACGGCTTTCTACACTTTCACCGGCTGGAACGCGAACCAGTCCCTGGGGATGCTGATTACCAAGCGGATGGAAGATCGCGGCCTGATGCCGGGGGGCTTTGTCGCCAATGATTATTCGCTGGCGGTCTGGGGGCTGAAAAAGGTTGAGGATCCGGCGCCGCTGCTGTCGCCGGAAATCCTCAACCATGAATTCGTCGACTGGGTGCAGGATTCCTATCTGCTGCGCCGCGCCTTTCGCGAAGTGGCGGTGATCTCCGGACTGGTGGAGCGGCAGCATCCGGGCAAGCGCAAGACCGGGCGGCAGGTCACGTTTTCAACCGATCTCATCTATGATGTGCTGCGCAAATATGAGCCGGACCATGTGCTGATAGAAGCGGCCTGGGCGGATGCACGCGCGAAGATGACCGATATCGGCCGCCTGGGTGATCTGCTGGATCGGGCGGTTGGCCATATCGATCATGTGCAGCTGGATCGGGTCAGCCCCCTTGCCGTGCCGGTCATGGTGATGCTGGGGCGGGAAAGCCTGCCGCAAGGATCCGTGGATGATGAATTGCTGCTCGAAGCCGAAACGCTGGCCGGCGCGGCGATGCAGCTCGATCCGCTGGAAGATGAGGAAGAGTAGGGAGTCGGATCAGGCCCAGCTCTCCTGCGCACGCTCAGACGGTGGATCATGGCGGGGCGGGTGTTGCCGGACAAAGGGCATGGGACCGCCCTGCTCACCCTTCAGCTGAAAGGAACGCCAGCGAGGCGCGTTCCGTGTTCCCATTGCGAAAAGGGCGATGTTCTGCCTGCGCCGCGGGCAAAGAAAAAGGGGCGGGAAGACCCGCCCCTTTTCATGTTTGTTTCCGTGACCGGCTTACTTGCCGAAGACCCGGTATTTCTCGTTTCCGACGAAGCCGAATTTCGTCACGCCGGAGGCCTTGATGATGTTGAGCACCTTGGCCGAGAGGTCGTAGCTAGCATTCGCTTCCGGCTCGAACTGCAGTTCCGGTTCGACCGCGAAGGTCAGCGAGGTCTGCAGATTGGCCACCAGCGTACCCTGGTCGATCGTCTCGCCGTTCCACAAGATCTCGCCATTGGGGGTGAGCACGATCTTGTTCTTGACCGGATCCACCATGTTTTCAGGCGGATTGGGGTTCGGGACCGGCAGGTCAATATCGACCGAGTGCGTCGCCACGGGGATGGTGATGATGAACATGATGAGGAGAACGAGCATGACGTCGATGAGCGGCGTCGTGTTCATCTCCATCATCGGCTCGCCATCGTCCTTGCCGCCTGACATTGCCATGGGGAATTACTCCTGAAAGTCTCGCCAGTGCCCGATCAAGCGTTCGGATCGACCGGGTTGGAAATGAAGCCGACGGTCGGATAGCCAGCCGCCTGCACATTGAAGATCACACCTGCCACGCAACGCCACGGGGCGTTCACGTCACCGCGGATATGAACCTGCGGAATGAGATCCGGATCCGCCATGATCGCTTCCGGACCACCTGCGCGCTGCACGATACCGTCCAGCCGTTCGAAAGCCCGGTCATAGAGCTCGCCCGAATCGACCAGGGTCGTGTTGTTGAAGTAGATCCGGCATTCGCCGTCCCGGGTCGCGCCGGAAAAGTCGGACTGCTGCGTGCCAGCGGTGCGGCCTTGCAAGTCGGTGGTCGACACCGTGATCAGCAGGTTCTCCACCTTGTCCTTCGATTCGACGGATTCGAAGATCGGGATTTCCAGCTTTTCGATCGTCTGGATGGCGACGGGGACTGCGATAAGGAAGATGATCAGCAGCACCAGCATCACGTCCACGAGGGGCGTGGTGTTGATGTCTGACATCGGCTTTTCGGCGCCGCCTCCGCCTGCAGAAATTGCCATGTGTCTTTTCCTATCTCAGAGCTTGGTCGGAGGGGCGGGTGGCCCGCATGCCAGGTCCCGCCCCTCGTCCTTGCGAACTGCCTCAGGCCTTGGTGGCAGTGGCCGGCTTGGCCGCAGCCGGTGCCGGCTTCGGAGCAGGCTTGGCCGGAGCAGCAGTAACCGCAGGCTTCACCGAACCGCGCGAGGCGATGTTGGCCAGGATGTCGGTCGAGAAACCGCTCAGCAGTTCCGCGATCTTCTTGTTGCGGCCCTGAAGCCAGTTGTAAGCCAGAACGGCGGGAACGGCCACGAGCAGACCGATGGCGGTCATGATCAGGGCTTCACCAACCGGACCTGCGACCTTGTCGATCGAGGCCGAACCGGCGAGGCCGATATTGATGAGAGCGCGGTAGATACCGATAACCGTACCGAGCAGACCGACGAACGGTGCGGTCGCGCCCACGGTTGCCAGGAACGGCAGGCCGCCAGCCAGCTTGGAGTTGATGGAAGCTTCCGAACGCGCGAGCGAACCGTGCAGCCAGTCATGGGCTTCCAGGCTGTCAGTCATCTTCGTGTGCTGTTCTTCAGCGGCCAGAGCGTCATCGACCAGCTGGCGCCATGCACTGTTCTTTTCCAGCTTGGCGGAGCCTTCCTTCAGGGAAGACGCGCGCCAGAAAGCGCCCGAACGGATCGACTTGAACTGGCTGAAGATCTTGTTCTGTTCGAACAGCTTGGTGATCAGGATATAGAACGAACCGACAGACATGATCACGAGGACGCCGAAAATCGTCCAGGCGATCATACCGCCCTGTTCCATGGCTTCCAAGAAGCCGAATTTGTTCTGCGGAGTGGCTTCGCCGGCGGCGGCAGCCAGGATGTCAATAAGCATGCGGGTTATCCTCTTCTAGGAAAAGCCTGTATTATCAAAAGTTATCGGCTGAGCTGATACACGATTGTCGTCGCGAAGCTGCCCGTGGTGGGGTTGCCTGCATCGTCGAGAGCCGGGTTGAAACGGGCATAGCGTTCCATGCCCTCGCACGCAGCGTCGTCCAGGATGCTGGAACCGCTCGAAGAAGAGACGGAGCAGCTCGAGACACGACCGCGTTCGTCAATCGTGACGCGGACGCCAACCCTGCCTTCAGTTTCGCTGCGGATCGCACGGGAGGGGTAATTCTCCTGGATGCGTGCGGCCCAGCGGCCCTGATTGTCCGGCGTCGCACCGCGTGCCTTGGAAGGCGGCGGCGGAGGAGGCGGCGGCGCAGGCGGCGCGGCCGGCGGCACGATACGTGCTGGCGGCGCGGGCGGCGGAATGCGCGTTTGCGTCACAATGGGGGGTGGCGCCGGGTTTACGGCGATAGGCGGAGGCGGCGCAACCGGCGGCGGCGGAGCCGTTTCGGGCTCAGGCGGCGGGGGCGGCGGTTCTTCCTCCGGGGGCGGCGGTTCCTCGATATCCACCGTGGTCACACGTTCCACCGCCTTTTTATAGGCCTCATAGGCCAAGCCGGTGACGAGCGCGTAACCAATAGCAAGGTGGATCAGGCCGACGATGACAATCGCTACAACGCGACTGCCGCTCATTTGTTGGTCAGCGTAAGCCATCCAGTCCCTTTACTCCGTTACCAATCCGCCGGACGGATGCCCGGCACGAACGACCACTGTCAGAATTCGCATCTGGCAGCAGCCGCGAAGTTTTGTCCACCCTATAGGCAATGCGGCGACGTTTTGAGACGGGCTGCGAAACCTGAGGGCTGAGTTGCGGGAACCGAGTTGTTGTTTGGCTTTTGGGTCCCAATTGGCGAAGGTCTTAACGGCGATGAAAGGGTTGGGCAAACGCTTTGTCGGTTAACCCGCAATTCACATCTTTCGCGTTCCAACAGGGCCCGCAGCCGGCTTGTGACCGGCCGTGCGGCCCGTATCTAAGGAAGAATCCATGCTGCCAAGTGCCCGCAATATGCGCCTGCTGAAGGCCTGTTTCACGGCTGCAATACTCATTCCTGGGGCTGCCGTTTTTGCGCAGGATTCAAGCGTTTCGGAAACGACCCCGACAATGGTTGCCAGCTATGCCGATCTGGTCGGCCTGGCGGAGCGGGCGCCCATGGTGGCGCTGGTGGAAGTGGTGGACCAGGCGCAGGTCGAGAACGCCCGCGCGCCGGGTTTGGAGCCAGGCCACGCCCGGCTTTATTTGGAGGCAAAAACAACGGCTTTGCTGGCCGGACGGACCCCGATCGGCGAATCGGTGGCCTATCTTGTCGATGTGCCCCTCGATTCAAAAGAAAAGGCGCCAAAGCTCAAAAAGCAGCGCTTCATTCTGTTCGCCGCGCCGGTCAGCGGACGGCCCGGGGCGCTGCAACTGGTGGGCCCGCAGCTTCCGGCGAGTCCCGATCTGGAGGCGCGGCTGCGCGGCGTGATCGCGCAACTGGCCCAGCCGGATCGCCCGCCAATGGTGGAAGGGGTGCGCGATGTCATATCCGTGCCGGGCAACCTTGCCGGTGAATCGGAAACCCAGATGTTTGTGGATACGTCCAGCGGCGCGCCGGTTTCGCTCAGCGTGATCCGCCGTCCGGGCCAGCCGCCGCAATGGGGCGTGTCGTGGAGCGAGATCGTGGACCAGGCTGCCAGCGCGCCGGAGCCGGAAACGATTGAGTGGTATCGTCTGGCCTGTTCGCTGCCGCGTGAACTGCCCGAAGGTGCCTTCCTGCAGAATGATCGCGAATCGATTGCCCGCGCGCGGGAGGATTATGCCTTCATTCTCGACCAGCTCGGGCCTTGTATCCGGATCGTGGAATGATCCTCTTTCGTGCCACTGCCCCCTAGCCAATGGCGCGTCAGGGCCTTAACGCCGCGCGCTCAGCAGATGAGGGAACAGATGGCCGAACCGCTTCGCATTGCCCTGGCCGGGCTTGGAACCGTGGGGGCCGGGGTTATCCGGCTGATCGAGAGCAATGGTGCGCTGATTGCCCAGCGCGCCGGCCGCCCGATTGAAATCGTGGCGGTCTGCGCGCGCGATCGCAGCAAGGATCGCGGGGTCGACCTTTCACGCTTCGAGTGGGAAGACGACATGACCGCGCTGGCCGGGCGCGATGACGTAGATGTGGTGGTGGAACTGGTCGGCGGGTCCGACGGTCCGGCCCTTGCCCTTGCGCGCAACGCGCTGAAGGGCGGCAAGGGCCTCGTCACCGCGAACAAGGCCATGATCGCGCATCACGGCATGGAACTCGCGGAACTGGCCGAAGGTGCGCAGGTGCCGCTCAAATACGAAGCCGCAGTTGCAGGCGGGATCCCGGTGGTGAAGGGGATGCGCGAAGGTGCGGCCGCCAACCGGATCGAGCGAATCTACGGCATTCTCAACGGCACCTGTAATTACATCCTCTCCCAGATGGAGGATTCGGGCCGCGATTTTGGCGAAGTGCTGAAGGAAGCGCAGGAGCTTGGCTATGCCGAAGCCGACCCGACTTTCGACATTGAAGGCATCGATGCCGCGCACAAGCTGGCCATTCTCGCCTCGATCGCATTCGGGGCGCGGATCGATTTCAACGCGGTCGAAGTGGCGGGCATCAGCCGTGTTCTTGCCGCCGATATCGCCCAGGCAGAAGCGCTGGGCTATGTCATCCGCCTGATCGGCCTGGCCGATTGCGAAACGCTGGAGGACGGGACCCGTCGCCTGTTCCAGCGCGTCCAGCCCTATCTCGTTTCGCGCGATCACCCGCTGGCCACTGTGGACGGGCCGACCAATGCCGTGGTTTGCGAAGGCAATTATTCGGGCAGGCTGCTGTTCGAAGGCGCCGGGGCAGGGGATGGCCCCACCGCCAGCGCCGTGGTGGCGGACCTGATCGATATCGCGCGCGGCGACCGGAGCGCGCCTTTCTCCATTCCTGTCGGATTGTTGCAGTCGCTTGAGCCGGCCGAAACTGGCCATCGCCGTAACCGCACCTATCTGCGCTTCACCGTGGCGGACCGGCCCGGCGTGCTGGCGGAAATCACGGCGGCCATGCGCGATGCCAAGGTTTCCATCGAAAGCCTGATCCAGCAGGGCCGCCCCGAAGAAGGGGGAGAGGTCTTTGTCGTCATGGTCACTCATGGAGGACCGGAAAGCGGCGTGACCAAGGCGCTCGAACTTCTGGAGGGATCGCCCAGCCTGACGGACGCGCCGCTGGTCATGCGCCTGCTCGGCTGATCCGATTATCGCGGGGTGGGCATGGGCTGCAGCTCCAACGGCTTACCCCGCAATAACGTGTCGTCCCTGATTTGCGTCCGGTTACGGGACCGGTGCGGGGCTGCGCTTGCGTAATGGGCCTTGCTCGGCAATGTCACATTTCCGGCTTATCCTGCCGCACGATCACTCCACGGGAGCTTCCATGCCGACTCAGAAGATTACTCCGACCAGCCATGTCCTCGATCGCGTGCTTGTCATGGAGATGGTCCGCGTGACCGAAGCTGCGGCGATCGCGGCCTCTTCGCTGATCGGCCGAGGTGACGAGAAGGCGGCCGATGCCGCCGCCGTGGAAGCGATGCGCAAGGCGTTCGATACTCTCTATATCGATGGCACCGTGGTCATCGGCGAGGGTGAGCGCGACGAAGCGCCGATGCTGTATATCGGCGAAAAGGTCGGCGGCGCGCCGGACAAGGGGCCGAAGATCGACATTGCGCTGGATCCGCTGGAAGGCACCACCATCACCGCCAAGGCCGGCCCCAACGCGCTGGCCGTGCTGGCTGCGGCGGAAGAAGGCTGCCTGCTCAACGCGCCCGATGTCTATATGGAAAAGATCGCGGTCGGCCCCGGCTATTGCCAGGGCGTGATCAGCCTCGACAAATCGATTCGCGAAAATGTGGAAGCTGTGGCCAGCGAAAAGGGTGTCGCGCCCGCCGAGATCAATGTCTGTGTGCTGGACCGCCCACGCCATGCGGAACTGATTGCGGAACTGCGCTCGATCGGGTGCGGCGTGCACCTGATCCCCGATGGCGATGTGGCCGGCGTTATCGCCACCACCGACGAGGATACGACGATCGACATGTATATGGGCACGGGCGGCGCGCCGGAAGGCGTGCTGGCTGCGGCGGCATTGCGCTGCGCCGGTGGCCAGTTCAACGGCCGGTTGCTGTTCCGTAACGAGGATGAACGCGCCCGCGCCCGCAAATGGGGTGTGGAGGACCTGGACCGGATCTATCTTCTGGAAGACCTGGCCAAGGGAGACTGCATCTTCGCCGCCACCGGCGTGACGGATGGTTCGCTGCTGGAAGGCGTGAAGCGCAAGCGCGGTAACAAGATGACCACGGAAAGCGTGGTGATGCGGGCCAGCACCGGCACCGTTCGCTGGGTTCGCGGGGAACATCGCGTCAGGTAATCTCGCCTCGGGGGAACCTGTTCAGGCGGATTCTCCCCGGCGGGCCCGGGATGCAGGTTGCAATCGTGTGACGCTCGGTTAGAGCCGGGCCATTCGTGTCTCCGCGCAGAAAAGGGCTCTGCTGCAATGAAACTCATGGCCGGCAATTCTAACCTGCCACTCGCTCGCGCCATTGCCGGCTATCTCGAAATCCCGCTGACCGATGCCAGCGTCCGGCGATTCGCGGATGAAGAGATTTTCATCGAAATTCATGAGAATGTCCGCGGGGAAGACGTGTTCCTGGTCCAGTCGACCAGCTTCCCCGCGAATGACAATCTGATGGAATTGCTGATCGGGATCGATGCGCTGCGCCGGGCCTCTGCCCGCCGCATCACCGCCGTCATCCCTTATTTCGGCTATGCCAGGCAGGACCGGAAGCCCGGCCCGCGCACCCCGATTTCCGCCAAGCTGGTGGCCAATCTGATCACCGAAGCCGGGGCCAATCGCGTCCTTTCGGTGGATCTCCATGCCGGGCAGATCCAGGGCTTCTTCGATATTCCGACTGACAATCTCTATGCCGCGCCGGTCATGGCGGCGGATATCCTCGCCCGTTACGGGGACAAGGATCTGATGGTCGTGTCGCCGGATGTGGGCGGCGTGGTTCGCGCCCGCGCCCTGGCCAAGCGACTCGACAACGCACCGCTGGCCATTGTCGACAAGAGGCGTGAACGCCCGGGCGAATCGGAAGTGATGAACATCATCGGCGATGTGAAGGGCCGCGCATGTGTTCTGATCGACGATATCGTCGATTCGGGTGGCACGCTTTGCAATGCGGCGCAGGCTTTGATGGATGCCGGTGCGCGCAGCGTGGCGGCCTATATCACGCATGGCGTGCTTTCCGGCGGCGCCGTGGCACGAGTCGATAATTCGGCCCTGACGGAGCTGGTCATTACTGACACGATCCTGCCGACCGATGCGACGATGGATTCGCAGCGGATCAGGGTGCTGACGGTCGCGCCGCTGATTGGCGAAGCCGTGCGCCGCATCGCCGATGAAAGCAGTGTGTCGAGCCTGTTTGACTGAGGTGAATGGAGGATTGGCCATGCGTCGCATGAGGCTATTGGCGGCAGCGATCCTCATTTCTGCATCGGCGGCCTGCGCAACGGACAATTCCGCGCGGCCGGCGGCTGCGGGGGTGTTCACGCCCCCGATGGGTTCCAACCAGATATTCCACGAAGCACTTTCGGCCGCGCCGGGGCATGAACTGATTGCGGCCGATCTGGCTCTTGGCCCTGATGCGGCCGGGCAGGCCCATTGGCACCCATGGGAGGAATATCTCTATGTTCTGGCCGGCAGCGCGCTGGTCGAAATAGAGGGGGAACCGCAGCGTGTCGTCCTGCCGGGGCAGAGCTTCATCATACCGGCGCGTGCGGTCCACACGCCGCGCGCCGGCAGCCAGGGCGTCCGCGCGATCGTGCTGCGGGTCCATGATGCGGGCGATCCGGAGAGCGTGCCTGCTGAAACGAAGGAAACAGAGTGAATCTGACGGCTGAAACGGCCTTGGCCCACCGCCTTGCCGACGCGGCAGGTGAAGCGATCCGGCCGCATTTCCGATCCGCGGTGGAGGCGGAGCGGAAGGGCGATTCCACGCCTGTCACCATTGCCGATCGCGCGGCGGAAGAGGCGATGCGCCGGATCCTGACGGCCGAATTCCCGCAGGATGGCATCCATGGGGAGGAATTCGGCGTGAGCGAGGGCCGGTCCGGCCGGCAATGGGTGCTCGATCCGATCGATGGCACCACCGCATTCCTCTCCGGACGGCCGATATTCGGTACACTCATCGCCCTTCTGGTCGATGGGTTCCCGGTGCTCGGCATGATCGACCAGCCGATTCTTGGTGAACGCTGGCTCGGAGTGGCGGGCGCGCCCACCACCTTCAACGGCAAGCCCGTGAAGACGCGCGCCTGCAGGGACCTGTCCGACGCCGCCCTGGCGACCACCGGCCCGCAATATTTCTCGCAGGAAGAGGGCGACGTGTTCATGGCCCTCGCCGCCAAGACCGATCACAAGCGGATGATCATGGGCGGGGACTGCTACAATTACGGCCTGCTCGCATCCGGTTTTCTGGACGTGGTCTGCGAAGCCGGGCTGAAACTGCATGATTATGCCGCACTTGTCCCCGTGGTGGAGGGGGCGGGTGGCACGATGTGCGACTGGAACGGCGATCCGCTGCATGGCGGATCGGGCGGACATGTGCTCGCGCTGGGCGATTCGGCGCGGCTGGAGGATGTGCTGGAAGCCATGGGCGGCCACCACCACCACTGATTCGCGGCTGGAGGAAAGATGCGCCTGTTTGTTTATGGAGTGCTGATCCGCGAACTGGCGCAGGGCCGCGCCGCGGAACTCGTCGCCGCGCTGGAAGAAGGCATTCCCGCCACTGCGCGGGGCACTCTTTATGCCGTGCGCGGGGAAGGCGATGGTTGGTATCCGATCATGCTGCACGATCCCGAAGGCGGGGAAATCCACGGCATCGTGCACGAAGCGGGCCGTGTGGAATGGCAGGCGATGGATGAATTCGAAGACGCGCATGACGGCCCCGATGCCGAATATAACAGGCGTGAAATTCCCGTGATGCTGCCCAATGGCTTCTCCACCATGGCTTATGCCTACTGCTATGCGCGTGATGTGCCGAAGGATGCCGAACCTATCCCCCACGGCGATTTCGGCCGCTGGTTGCGTGAAACGGGGCGTGGTCCGATTACCGGGCGTTAGGGCTTGCCTTTTTCGCGATTTGAGCTTAACCGCGCGGCCTTCACCGACACGTGATTTATCTTCCGGTCTGGCCACAAGGGCTGCCAGGGCTGGTTGGACGTGTCCCTGACAAGGAGACGAAAATGCCCAAGATGAAGACCAAGAGCGGTGTGAAGAAGCGCTTCAAGATCACCGCCAACGGCAAGGTCAAGCATGGCGTGGCAGGCAAGCGCCACCGGCTGATCAGCCACAACGCCAAGTATATCCGCCAGAACCGCGGTACCGAAGTGATCTCTGACGCTGATGCGAAGACGATCAAGAAATGGGCCCCCTACGGCCTCGGCTGAGCCCGGTTCAAGGACAGGAGAACTAGACCATGCCCCGTATCAAGCGCGGCGTTACCACGCGCCAGAAGCACAAGCGGATTCTCGATCAGGCGAAGGGCTATCGCGGCCGTCGCAAGAACACGATTCGCATCGCCCGCCAGGCCGTCGAAAAGGCCGGCCAGTATGCCTATCGCGACCGCAAGGTTAAGAAGCGGAACTTCCGTGCGCTGTGGATTCAGCGTATTAACGCGGCAGTTCGCGCTGAAGGCCTGACCTATTCGCAGTTCATGCACGGCGTGAAGCTCGCCGGTATCGAACTGGACCGGAAGGTGATGGCCGACCTGGCGATGAACGAGGGCGCTGCTTTCGGCGCCATCGTCAAGCAGGCGAAGGCGGCCCTTCCGGCCTGATTCGACCTCGGAAGGACGCCTAGCAAAGGGGCGCGGATGGCTAGGCTGTCCGCGCCCCTTTTCTGTGCGCGGGAAGTGCTTGGAAAAGCGCGGAATTGTCTCATTCCGGGAATGAAGGGGCAATTCTGAAAGCGTGCCCGACGCGCGAATTGCTGGCAGGGTAATGTCCATATCGGAGCAATTTTTCATGGACATGAGCTGATTTATCTCATTCAAAGGGTTTACGCGTTGCCAACCGCGGCAACATCCGGGGGTTAGGTATTCGGCGCGCATAAATGGCGTGGGATTCCGATGAGCGGGTCGGTCGCATAGGACATGGCTGAAGACTTCAGCATCAATATTCAGTTCTATACGCTCTCGGAAGAGCTCCAGCCGTATTTCACGGCCCTGTATCTGTTCGACATTACCTGCCCCGAAGGGGAATATGTGCAGGACTGCCTGCATCCGGAATGGGCGGCCATGCGTTTCAGCGAAGGCGTGCCGCCCATCGGGGCCGTGGGTTCCGCGCCCCTCAAGACGCAATGGCCCTTCGTGGTCAGCGGCCCTACCAGCCAGCCGATACATTTCCGCCTGCTCACCTCGCGAACCTGGGGCCTGGGCGTGCTGCCCGCCGGCTGGGCCAAATTCGTGGATGGCAGCGCGCGGGATTTTGCCGATCGGACGGTCGACGGCTCCGGCGAAGCGGCTTTTTCGATCTTCACCCCGATCCTGGACATCGTGCGGGGCGTCAATGCGCCGCAGGACGAAGTGGCGGAACGGATCAACGCCTATCTCATGCATCATGTGGGTCGCCCCGCCCGCCACGTCCGGCGGGTGCGGGCCTGCCATGATCTGATGCGCGATCCCGGCCTGCGCACGGTTAGTGAGCTGGGGGAACGGCTCGGCATCAGTTCCCGATCGCTGGAACGCCTATGCGCTCGCTATTTCGGCTTTCCGCCCAAGCTGATGCTGCGCCGCCAGCGCTTCATCCGCAGCCTGGCCCAGTTCATGCTCAACGGGCATCACAGCTGGAGCGAGGCAATCGACGATCAATATCACGATCAGTCGCAATTCGTCCGGGATTTCCGGTCTTTCATGGGCATGACACCCAGCGAATATGCGGATTCGCCACATCCGATCATCGAACGCATCATGAGCCAGCGCATGGCCGATCAGGGCGCGGCGCCGCGCACGGATTTGCCCACAATATTGCGTTATCGGCCGGACGGGCTTCGGCACGGCCTCTGACCCGCCGCGCAATTTGGGGGTTGGGGACCGGGGAAGGGCCAGCTACAGGCCGGCCCAGTGCTGACAATTGACCTTGCTGAGATGACTGAACTCGAACAGATGAAAGCCGGTGCCTGCGCCCGTATCGACGCAGCGCAGGATCTTGCCGCCCTCGAAGCCTTGCGGGTGGAGTTTCTCGGCAAGCAAGGCAGTATTTCCGGCCTGCTGAAGACGCTGGGCAAGATGAGCCCGGAAGAACGGCAGGAGAAGGCGCCGAAGATCCAGGCATTGCGCCAGGACGTGGCGGATGCCCTTGCCGCCCGCAAGGCCGCGATGGAAGAGGCGGAGCTGGAACAGCGGCTGGCGCAGGAAACGCTGGACCTGTCCCTGCCTGCGCCGGACATGCCGCGCGGCACCGTTCATCCCGTCAGCCAGGTGATGGATGAACTGGCGGAAATCTTCGCCGATCTTGGGTTCTCCGTCGCCACCGGGCCGGAGATCGAGGATGACTGGTACAATTTCACCGCGCTCAACATGCCGGAAAGCCATCCGGCCCGCGCGATGCATGATACGTTCTATTTCCCGGATCAGGCGCCCAGGGGCGGGCGCATGTTGCTGCGGACGCACACATCGCCGGTCCAGATCCGGACCATGACCGAAAAGGGCGCGCCGGTGCGGATTATTGCCCCCGGGCGCGTCTATCGCAGCGACAGCGATGCCACCCACACGCCGATGTTCCACCAGATTGAAGGTCTGGTGATCGACCGGGACATCCATCTGGGCCATCTGAAATGGACGCTGGAAACCTTCCTCAAGGCTTTCTTCGAGCGAGAGGATATCGTGCTGCGGCTGCGGCCAAGCTATTTCCCGTTCACTGAACCGTCAGTGGAAGTGGATGTCGGCTTCGCGATCGAAAACGGCAAGCGCGTGCTTGGCGGATCGGGTGACGAACCCGGCCATGGCTGGATGGAACTGCTGGGCAGCGGCATGGTCAATCGCCGGGTGATCGAATTTTCCGGCCTCGATCCGGACGAATGGCAGGGCTTCGCATTCGGCCTCGGTGTCGACCGTCTGGCCATGCTGAAATACGGGATGGACGATTTGCGCGCCTTCTTTGACGGCGATGTTCGCTGGCTGCAGCATTACGGTTTCAGCCCGTTTGACCAGCCGACCCTTTCCGGCGGGGTGGGAGCACGCGCATGAAATTCTCCCTGACCTGGCTCAAGCAATATCTTGAAACCGATGCGACGGCGGAGGAAGTGTCCGCCAAGCTCAACGCGATCGGCATCGAGGTGGAGGATCTGGAAGATCCGGCCGAAAGGCTGACCGGATTCCGCGTGGCCCACGTGTTGACCGCCGCCCCGCATCCCGATGCGGACCGGCTGCAGGTTCTTTCCGTCGACACCGGCGAAGGGGCACCGCTGCAGGTAGTCTGCGGCGCTCCCAATGCCCGCGCGGGGATGAAGGGCGTTCTCGGCCTGCCCGGCGCAGTGGTGCCGGCCAATGGCATGGTGCTGCGCAAGAGCGCGATCCGCGGTGTCGAATCCAACGGCATGATGTGCAGCGTGCGCGAACTGGAACTGGGCGACGATCACGATGGCATCATTGAACTGCCGGACGATGCGCCCATTGGCACCAGCTTTACCGAATACCGATCCGCCAGCCCCGTGTTCGACGTGGCGATCACGCCCAACCGCCCGGATTGCATGGGTGTTTATGGCATTGCGCGCGATCTGGCGGCAGCTGGCCTCGGCACTCTGAAGCCGCTCCCCCTGCGCGATGCGCCTTCCAGCTTCCCCTGTCCCGTGGAAATCCGCACGGACGATCCCGAAGGCTGCCCGGCATTTTATGGGCGGGTCATTCGCGGGGTGAAGAACGGCGCCTCGCCGGACTGGATGCAGGCGACTTTGCGTGAAGCGGGGCAGCGGCCGATCTCCGCGCTGGTCGACATCACCAATTTTGTCATGCTCGGCTTTGGCCGTCCGGCCCATGCCTATGATCTGGCCAAGCTTTCCGGCGCCGTGGTGGCCCGCCGCGCGACGGATGGCGAACAGGTTCTGGCCCTGAACGAAAAGACTTACACGCTCGACAATTCGATGACGGTGATCGCGGACGACAAGGGCGTACACGATATTGCCGGCATCATGGGTGGCGAGGATTCGGGCGTGACCGAAAACACGACCGATGTTCTGCTGGAAATCGCCTATTTCGATCCGGACCGGATCGGCGTGACCGGGCGCAGGCTGGGCCTGGCATCCGACGCGCGCACGCGTTTTGAACGCGGTGTCGATCCCGCCTTCCTCGATGACGGACTGCATTTGCTGACCCAGCTGGTGCTGGAAATCTGCGGTGGTGAAGCATCCGAAGTGGTGCGTGCGGGCAATCCGCCGAGCGAACGGAAAGCGGTCACCTACGATCCTTCCCTGGCTGAAAGGCTGGGCGGTGTTGCCATTCCCGAAGTGGAGCAGAAGCGGATCCTGGAATCGCTCGATTTCGAAGTGTCGGACGATTGGCAAGTCACCGTGCCGCTGCGCCGCCACGATGTGGAAGGCGCGCCCGACCTGGTCGAGGAAGTGGTTCGCATCCATGGCATCGACAAGGTGGAAAGCGTGGCCCTGCCGCGTGCCGATGGCGTTGCCCGGCCCACGGCCACGCCGCAGCAGGTGCTGGAACGGCGCCTGCGCCGCGCGGCGGCCGCGCGCGGGCTGAACGAGGCGGTGACCTGGTCCTTCCTCCCGCCTGCCCAGGCCGATCATTTCAGCCCCGGCGATGGCGGCCTGTGGGTGCTCGACAATCCGATCAGCGAGGACATGAAGGTCATGCGGCCTTCGCTGTTGCCGGGCCTGATCTCCGCGGCGAAGCGCAATCTGGATCGCGGCGCGGCTGGGCTGCGCCTGTTCGAGATTGGCCGGTCCTATCTGCGCGCCGATAACGGTATGAGCGACGAGCGCGCCATTCTCGGCGTGGTCCTGGCGGGGGAGAAAACCCCGCGTGGCTGGGCCAGCGGCAGGGCGATCCCGTTCGATGCCTATGATGCCAAGGCCGAAGCGGAAGCGCTGCTGGCTGCCGCCGGTGCCCCGGTGGACAAGTTGCAGGTGATGGGGGAGGCCGGTCCGCAATTCCATCCGGGCCAGTCCGCGACATTGCGATTGGGGCCGAAGAACGTGCTCGCCCGGTTCGGGGCGCTGCACCCCAGGACGCTGGAAGAATTCGACGTGGAAGGGCCCGTGGTTGCGGTGGAAATCTTCCTCGACGCGATTCCTGCAAAGAAGGGCGCGCCCAGCTTCGCGCGGGCGCCTTACAGCCCGCCCGCACTGCAATCCGTGCTGCGCGATTTCGCCTTTCTGGTCGATGCCGATCTTCCGGCCGGCGACCTGCTGCGCGCGGTGAAGGGCGCGGACAAGGCGAATATTGTCGATGCCCGCATCTTCGACAATTTCCGCGGGCAGGGCGTGCCGGAAGGCAAGAAATCGCTGGCGATCGAGGTCACGCTGCAACCGGGCGAGGCCAGTTATACGGACGAGCAGATCAAGGCGATTGCCGACAAGGTGATTGCCGCAGCGGCCAGGCAGGGCGCGGAATTGCGCGGGTGAGCCGAAGCGCCGCCATCGCTTGTGGCGAATTGGCGGCGCATTCGGCAGCCTGCGGTCCGCTGTTCCGAATGGACGTGGGTGAACAGCCCGTATAGGGGCGCCTCCCATGCCTGACGCCGTTTCCAACCGCCGTACCTTCGCCATTATCTCGCACCCCGACGCGGGTAAGACCACGCTGACCGAAAAGCTGCTGCTGCAGGGCGGGGCCATTCATCTCGCGGGGGAGGTAAAGGCGCGCGGCCAGGCGCGGCGTGCCCGGTCCGACTGGATGAAGATCGAACAGCAGCGCGGTATTTCCGTCACCAGTTCGGTCATGACGTTCGAACGGGACGGGATCACCTTCAACCTTCTCGACACGCCGGGGCACGAGGATTTTTCCGAAGATACCTATCGCACGCTGACGGCGGTCGATTCAGCGATCATGGTGCTGGACGCGGCCGCCGGTATCGAACCGCAGACGCTGAAACTGTTCGAGGTTTGCCGCCTGCGTTCGGTGCCCATCATCACGCTGATCAACAAGATCGACCGGGAAGGCCGCGATCCGTTCGAATTGCTGGACGAGATCGCAGACAAGCTGGCGCTGGATGTTTCGCCGATGAGCTGGCCTGTCGGCATGGGCGGGCTGTTCGAAGGCGTGTTTGATTTCGAGAGCGGCGAACTCCGCCTGCCCGAAGGCCCGGCGCGCGAATTCCTCGGCAAGATCGTGAAGACCACCGGAGCGGAAGACCCCGTGCTGGCGGATTATCTTTCTGCCGATGGGGTGGCCAGGGTGGCGGAAGAGGGGCTGCTTGGCCGTGAAGGCTATGCCCCCTTCGATTTCGAGGCTTATCGCAATGGCGACCTGACGCCGGTCTATTTCGGATCCGCGCTCAAGAATTTCGGGGTCGAAGAGATCATCGATGCGATCGCCAGATATGCGCCCCCGCCGCGCCCGCAGCCGGCACAGGACGGCGAAATCGGCCCCGAAAGGGACGAGGTGACCGGCTTCATCTTCAAGGTTCAGGCAAATATGGACCCCAATCACCGCGACCGGATCGCCTTCATGCGCATGGTTTCGGGGACGTTCAAACGCGGCATGAAGCTGACGCCCAGCGGCCTTGGCAAACCGATTGCCGTGCATTCGCCCATCATGTTCTTCGCCCAGGACCGGGAAATCGCCGATACGGCAGAGGCGGGCGACATTATCGGCATCCCGAACCACGGCACCTTGCGGGTGGGCGATTCGCTGTCGGAAAAGAACGAGGTGCGCTTTACCGGCCTGCCCAATTTCGCGCCGGAAATCCTGCGCCGCGTGCAATTGCGCGATCCGACCAAGACCAAGCAATTGCGCAAGGCGCTGGACGATCTTTCGGAAGAAGGCGTGATCCAGGTCTTCTATCCGGAAATAGGCGCGCAATGGATCATCGGCGTAGTCGGCCAGCTCCAGCTGGAAGTGCTGATCGCCAGGCTGGAGGCGGAATACAAGGTGGAAGCCGGGCTGGAGGCATCGCCCTTCGCCACGGCGCGCTGGATCACCGGCAGCGATGCGGCCCTGGCCGATTTCGAACAGTTCAACCGCGCCAATCTCGCCCGCGATCGGGACAATGATCTCGTCTTCATGGCCAAATCGCCATGGGACGTGAATTATCAGCAGGAAAAGAACCCGGAACTGACCTTCTCCGCGACCAAGGAACGATAAGCTTCCCCTTGGCGCGGGGCAGCGATAAACCTCCGCCATGGCCGATTTCTTCGAGGAACTGAGTGACAGGCACGTCGCCATGATTGCGCGGCAGCCGGTCTTCTTCGTCGCCACGGCGGCGGCGGATGCGCGGATCAATCTCAGCCCGAAAGGCTATGACAGTTTCCGCGTCTTGTCGCCCAGGCGCGTGGCTTATCTCGATCTTGGCGGTTCCGGTAATGAAACCAATGCCCATCTCCTGGCCGATGGCCGGATCACCCTGA
The DNA here is from genome assembly GCF_001008165.2 of Croceibacterium atlanticum. Taxonomy (NCBI): domain Bacteria; kingdom Pseudomonadati; phylum Pseudomonadota; class Alphaproteobacteria; order Sphingomonadales; family Erythrobacteraceae; genus Croceibacterium; species Croceibacterium atlanticum. The sequence goes on from NZ_CP011452.2 coordinate 2,519,873, forward strand.
TGTTCTGCAATTTCCAGCAGCCGGCGCAGATTCTGCGCATCTATGGCAGGGGCGAACCGGTGGTGCCGTGGGATCGCGGCTGGGACGATCTGGCCGGGCATTTCACCTTGATGCCGGGTACGCGGCAGATATTCGATATTGCGGTGGAAAGCGTGCAGACCAGTTGCGGCTGGGGCGTTCCGATCATGGAGTTGCAGCAGGAACGCAAGACATTGCTGAAAGCCCATGCCCAGGCAGATCCTGCCGAATGGGCGGGCAAGCACAAGACCCGCCGCACCAGTATTGACGGGCTGCCGGCCCGGGTAACTGACAGGTATATCGCCGGGGATGCGGGGGTGCTTTCTGACTGAAACCGGCCTGACATTCGCCAGCTATAACATCCACAAGGGCGTCGGCACCGATGGCCGGCGCGATCCTGAACGGATTCTCGCGGTTCTGAACGAACTGGATGCCGATATCATCGCCTTGCAGGAGGCCGATCGCCGCTTCGGCCAGCGGGAAGCGGTGCTGCCGCGAACCCTGGTGGAAGAATGGCATTGGCAGGTCGTGCCGCTGGCCATGCGGCCGGGGAGTATGGGCTGGCACGGCAATTCAATCCTCGTGTCGCCTGAAATCGAAGTGCGCGAGGCAGAGCCGATAAATCTGCCTGCGCTTGAACCCCGCGGCGCCGTCTGCGCGCATCTCGAGGCGGCAGGACGCGAATTCTGCGTGGTGGGTATGCATCTGGACCTGTCGGGCCTGTTGCGGCGCAGGCAGATAGAGGAAATCTGCGCCCATGTTCCCGCGCAGGAAAAACCGGCCGTGCTGCTCGGCGATTTCAACGAATGGTCCACGCGCAAGGGCGCCTTTCGCGGTTTCGAAGATCACTGGACGGTCCTGCATCCCGGCCGCAGCTTTCCGAGTCGGCGCCCGCTCGCCGCGCTGGACCGCATCGTGCATTCATCGCACTGGGCCTGTGACGGGGCGGAAGTGCATCACAGCGCCCTTTCCGCGAAGGCGTCTGACCATCTGCCTGTGCGCGCCCGTTTGTCGATCACCGGCTGATTTCTGGCGGGCCCGCGTCATCCTGCCTGTCGCCGCATTGCTGCCGATCCTTGAAAGGATGTTGCTACTGCCGATTGGTTGACGCAATTGACGTGCTTCTTGCTAAGGTAAACGCGCCGGAATTGTGCCGCGGCCAGACCGAGATTTACCGCGGGGCCGAATATTCGACCAATATGCTCCCCAAGGTGAAGCTTGAAATCGCCGCCAGTGACGAACTGGCGCCGCAGATCGTCGAAACCATCCAGCAGAGGGCAGGCACCGACAGTATCGGGGACGGCAAGATCTTCGTTCTCGATCTGGCGTCCGCCACCCGCATCCGCACAGGGGAATCCGGCGAAAACGCGCTCTGAACTGCGCCATCAAACCGAGGGGGTAAGATAATGATCCGCAAATATATTTGTGGGGCTGGCGCGCTGGGAGTTACGGCCTTTGCCGCTGTCCCTGCCTGGGCCGCCGAAGCTGCCGCGCCCGTGGCCAATCCCGGCAATAATGCCTGGATGATGACCGCCACCGTGCTGGTGTTGATGATGATACTGCCGGGGCTGGCGCTGTTCTATGGCGGCCTGACCCGATCGAAGAACATGCTTTCCACCATGACGCAGATCGGTGCCACGGCGGCGCTGGCCATGGTGATCTGGGTGCTGTGGGGCTATTCCACGGCTTTCGGCCCGGAAGGCAATGCCTTCTTCAGCTGGGGCAATCTGTTCCTGGCGCAGACAACGATAGACAGCACGGCTGCGACCTTCAGCGATGAAGTGATCAGCGAATATGTGTTTCTTTCGTTCCAGATGACCTTTGCGGCCATCACGGCTTCGCTTGTGCTTGGCGCAACGGCGGAACGGATGAAATTTTCGGCCACGATGATTTTCGTGATCGTGTGGCTGACCATCGTCTATTTCCCGATCGCCCATATGGTGTGGGCCGGGGGCGGCCTGATTTTCGAATGGGGCGCACTGGATTTCGCCGGCGGCACGGTGGTGCATATCAATGCCGGTGTTTCGGGCCTGGTGCTCGCCTATATGCTGGGCAAGCGCAAAGGCTATCCGTCGGAACCGATGCCGCCGCATTCGCTGACGCTGACCATGGTCGGCACCGGCCTGCTGTGGGTGGGCTGGTTCGGTTCAACGCCGGGTCGGAACTGGAAGCGGACGGCGTGGCCGGGCTGGCCATGATCAACACTTTCGTGGCGACGGCCGCGGGCGCGCTGGCATGGCTGGTGGTGGAAAAGCTGGCAGGCCACAAGCCTTCCTCGCTCGGTTTCTGCTCCGGCATCATCGCCGGCCTGGTGGCGGTGACGCCGGCGGCAGGCAATTCCGGCCCGATGGGCGCCATCGTTCTGGGCATCGTCGCTTCGGTCGTCTGTTATTTCATGGTGGCCAAGATCAAGCCGGCGCTGGGCTATGACGATTCGCTGGATGCTTTCGGCATTCACGGCGTGGGCGGCATCGTCGGTGCCGTGGGGACGGGCATCGTGTATTCGCCCGCGCTCGGCGGACCGGGTGGCGATGATTTCGTGATGGCCACGCAGGTCTGGATCCAGATCAAGGCCGTGCTCGTGGCCATCGTCTGGGCCGGGGTTGGAACGGTGATCGCCGGTTCGATCGCGAAGGTTCTGACCGGCCTGAGAGTGTCGGACAAGGTCGAGACGGAAGGCCTCGACATCGCCGAACATGGCGAACGGGCCTATAACTGACATCATTGGCCGCGCGGGCTCAAACCCGCGCGGCCGATAACAGATACCAATTCCCAGAAGGCCGGGGCTTTGCAGCTCCGGCCTTTTTGCTGTGGCCGGCCGATCGATCCAGAGCAGGAATTGGTGCCCAAGATTTAGGCAGCTGCACAAGATTCAGGCGAGTGCGTGGGCCGATGCGTCCTTAAGATATGGTTAAGGCGCGGTAATGCGCCGAAAAACAACTTTTGGCACGCTTGTTGCGAAACAGACCTCGGCCGGGGTTCGTCCGGTAAGCAAGAGGGGTCAGTGATGAAGTTCATCATCGCCATCATCAAACCATTCAAGCTCGACGAGGTCCGCGAAGCGCTGAGCGCGATCGGAATTGCGGGCATGACCGTCTCCGAGGTCAAGGGCTTCGGCAGGCAAAAGGGGCAAACCGAGATTTATCGCGGGGCCGAATATTCGACCAATATGCTCCCCAAAGTGAAGATCGAGATCGCCGCCAGCGACGCACTGGCGCCGCAAGTGGTCGAAACCATCCAGCAGACCGCCAGCACGGACAGCATCGGGGATGGCAAGATCTTCGTGCTCGATCTCGCTTCAACCACGCGCATCCGCACCGGCGAGTCCGGCGACAACGCGCTTTGATCAGGGGGAAAGCTCAATGAACGCTAAATTGATCAAATGGGGCGCCGCCGGTGTGGCCGCGCTCGCGATCGCAGCGCCGGCATTTGCTGCCGCGCCGGTCGAGGCTGCCCCCGCGGTGGCCGAAATTGCCGAAGTGGTAGAACCCGCGGCCGATGCCGTCAGTGGCGGCACCGCCTATATCCTCAACACCCTGCTGTTTCTTATCGGCGGCTTCCTGGTGATGTGGATGGCGGCTGGCTTCGCCATGCTCGAAGCCGGTCTTGTCCGGTCCAAGAATGTCAGCGTGCAGTGTCTCAAGAATATCGGCCTTTATTCAATTGCCGGCCTGATGTTCTGGGTTGTCGGATACAATGTTGCCTATGGCGTTTCCGAAGGCGGTTTCGTCTCCGGCGTGTGGGCCTGGTATCCGATGCAAGGTGTCGGTGAAGCCGATGTCGAAACGGGTTATTCGGTCGCGTCCGACTGGTTCTTCCAGATGGTCTTCTGTGCCACCACGGCCTCGATCGTTTCGGGCACCATTGCCGAACGCACCAAGATCGTTCCCTTCTTCATCTTCACTGCAGTCCTTACCGGCGTGATCTATCCGATCGTCGTCAGCTGGGAATGGGGCGCCGGCTGGCTCGACGCCATGGGCTTCAGCGACTTTGCCGGTTCCACCCTGGTCCACTCCACCGGCGGCTGGGCTGCCCTGATGGGTGCGGTCATCATCGGTCCGCGTCTTGGCCGCTATGTCGACGGCAAGGTAAACGTGTTCCCGGGTTCGAGCATTCCGCTCGCCACGCTGGGCACGTTCATCCTCTGGCTCGGCTGGTTCGGCTTCAACGGCGCTTCGCAGCTTGCCATGGGCACTGTGGGTGACGTTTCCGACGTTTCGAAGATTTTCGTGAACACCAACATGGCCGCCGCTGCCGGTGTCGTCGTGGCGATCATCTTCACTCAGCTGCGCTACGGCAAGGCGGACACGACCATGGCGCTGAATGGCGCGCTGGCCGGCCTGGTTGCGATCACGGCCGAACCGCTGACACCGAATGTCGGCTGGGCGATCATCATCGGTGGCATCGGCGGTGCCCTTCCGGTGATCTTCGTGCCGATCCTCGACAAGCTGAAGATCGACGACGTTGTTGGCGCGATCCCGGTTCACCTGCTCGCAGGTATCTGGGGCACGCTGGCGGTTCCGATCACCAATGGCGACGTGCCGTTCATGGCCCAGCTTACGGGCGTGGTCGCGGTCGGCGTATTCACCTGCATTTTCAGCGCGATCGTCTGGTTCATCCTGAAGGCGGTCATGGGCCTGCGCCCGAGCGCGGAAGACGAAATGGCGGGCCTCGATCACTCGGAAACGGGCATCGAAGCCTATCCGGAATTCGCCCGGGTTGCCTGAGGCGAATTAAGAGATTGGCGGAGCCGGGATTTCCTCCTCTCCCCCCGGTTCCGCCTCACCATGTTCCTCCTGCGAACGAAACTACAACGGGCCGGAGCTGTTGCTCCGGCCCATTTTTCATGTCTTGCGCAAGTGGCGGATGATGCCGGGTACTACATGCAAATTGTGTGATATTTGTGCAACAAATGACTGGGATTCCTTGGCGAATTCGAGAAAAAATGGCCGTTCCCTGACAGATATACGGAACGATAATCCCTCTCGTTCCTTGCTAATTCGGACAGCGCGGCTGGTTCGCGCCGCCAAGTGAGGACTGTAGGCGAGGCGATCCGGTTGCATGGAAAATGGACCGGAACTAAAAGCTGAGCCGCGCAGGTTCAAAGGGGAATAATTATGAGAAAGATTGCGCTGGGAATGGCAGTTGCCTCTACGGCACTCGCCGCACCCGCAATGGCCAGGGATGGCCAGGGGTATATTGAAGCCGATTTGGGTTTGTCGGTTGCAGAAGACACGAATATTCGTGTCGATGGCACTCCGAATGGCGTGGTTATCGAAAACGACAATGGTTGGGATCTGGCAGGTCTGATAGGCTACGACTTTGGCGTGCTGCGCACGGAAGCCGAAGTTGCCTACAAGGAATACGGTGCCGATTTCCTCAATGCCACCGCAGGCGTGCCCGATGCGGCTGGCGGCCTGACCACCGGCGGTTTCGATCCGGTCAATGGTGAGATGCAGATCGTGACGGCGATGGCCAACGCACTGATCGACATTGGCGGCGAAGACGGCCTCGGCGTATCGTTGGGTGTCGGCGCTGGCCATGCTTGGGTCGATATGGGCCATAGCGTCTATGGCAACACCACCTACCTTACCGGCGATGATCACGACTGGGCTTGGCAGGGCATTGTCGCTGCGCGCTATCCGATCAGTGACGAGATGGAAGTCGGCCTCAAGTATCGCTATCTCAATACCAAGAAGATGGAGATCCTGGACTCCGCCGGCCGGATGAACGAGTTCGAAGTGGCGACCCATTCTGCAATGGTCAGCTTCATTGCGAACTTCGGTGGCAAGGAAGCTGCACCGCCGCCTCCTCCGCCCCCGCCGCCTCCGCCGCCGCCTCCCCCGCCGCCTCCTCCTCCGCCCCCGCCGCCTCCGCCGCCGCAGGCTGTGTGCAACAAGGGGCCCTACATCGTGTTCTTCGACTGGGATAAGTCGGACATCACGCCCGAGGCTGCGACCATTCTCGACAGCGCCGTCACTGCCTATGGCAATTGCGACAGCGTGCCGATCATGCTCGCGGGCTACACCGACCGTTCCGGTACGGTGGAATACAATCTCGGCCTGGCCGCTCGCCGCAATGAAAGCGTGCAGGAATATCTGACTGGCAAGGGCATCCCCGCCGGTTCGATCACCAGCGAAGCTTTCGGCGAAGCCAATCCGCGCGTTCCGACCGCTGACGGCGTTCGCGAACCGCAGAACCGCCGCGTCGAAATCACTTACGGTCCGGGATCGGGCATGTAAGCGACGCCGCTTTCAGGCAAAAAAGGGGCCGGAGGAGAAATCCTCCGGCCCTTTTCTATTCGTCGAGGCTTGTTCGGCGCTCCAACTGGCGGCCGGACTGATGTGCCGTGTTCAACCGCGTGATTTGGCCGCGTAGAAATCCATGGCCGGGCGCACTGGTGCCACGTCGTAACCGGCACGGGCGGTATTTTCAGCGATGGAATCGGGGGACTGGCCAGCCTGGGCCCGGGCCAGGGCCCAAAGCAGGGTCGAGCGCGTGCCCGAGCGGCAATAGGCGAGTACCGGCCCATCCGCATTCGCCAGCGCATCCGCCATCATATCGACCTGCGTTTCGCTGAAACCGGCATGGGTGATCGGGATCGCGATATAGGTCAGCCCGGCTTCTTTCGCGGCGGTTTCGATTGCATTGCCCGGTGTCTGGTCAGCCGATTCATCTTCCGGCCGGTTGTTCACGATCAGCTTGAATCCAAGCTTCGCAGCCTCGGCCACCTGATCCACGCCGATCTGCGGGCTTGCCCAGAAATTGTCGGATAGCTGCCGGAAATCGCTCATCATGCGGCTCCTTTCGCGCGCCGGGCCCGCCGTCCGCGCTTGACTATGTTCAGGATTTCAACCGACACGGAGAAGCCCATCGCAGCGTAGATATAACCTTTGGGGACATGGAAGCCGAAGCCGTCGGCAATCAGCACCAGGCCGATCATGACCAGGAATGCGAGCGCAAGCATGACGAGCGTCGGGTTGTGTTCGATAAATTCGGCCAGCGGGTTCGCAGCCACCAGCATGATGCCGACGGTAATCACCACGGCGGTGACCATGATCGGAATTTCGTTGGTCATGCCGACCGCCGTCAGGATCGAATCGACTGAAAAGACGAGATCGAGCGCTATGATCTGTGCAATCGCGGCACTGAACGCGAGCTGCGCAGGCCCCTTGTTGCGATCCAGCATCTCGCCCGAATCATCATGCGGATCCATGTTGTGATGGATCTCCTTCGTGGCCTTCCACAGCAGGAAAAGTCCGCCGACGAGCAGGATCAGGTCGCGACCGGAAAAAGCTGTTTCGAAAGTAGGTTCGCCATAAGGACCCGGTTCGCCCGAAATGCCGAGATCGAAGAGCGGGGTCTGCAAGGTTACCAGCCAGCCGATCAGCAGCAGCAGGCAGATTCGCATCACCAGTGCCAGAATCAGGCCCACTCGCCTGGCCTTGGCCTGCTGTTCTACTGGCAGTTTGTTCGAGAGAATCGCGATGAATACGAGATTGTCGATGCCAAGCACGACCTCGAGTACGATCAGCGTGAGCAACGCAGCCCAGGCCGCGGGGTCCAAAAATAAGGCCAGAATATCCATCTCCGGGCCTTTTCGCTGAAGTGGAACCGGCAGGCAAGAGCCTTGCAAGCTGCCCCTCATACACAGGCGCCGGCGCCTATTCTTAAATTGTTCGCGTCACCGACCGTATTGAGTTATAACGCCCCTCCAGAAGTGGCGGGCATGTCCATCGCTTCGATCCGGAAGGGCTTCCGTCCCGGTCGCCGGGTGCAAGTTGGGGACGAATTCGAAGTGAAGGTACGTTCGGTTCATGGGTTACGATAAAGGTCGTCGCGGCCGGGGGCGCGACAAGCGGGACAGTTTTGGTGAAGAGGGTTTCGATCCCTTCGCGGATAACGGACCGCCTCGCTTTGGCGGAGATGACTGGCGTGGCGGCGGCGGCGGTTTCGGTGGAGGCGGCGGTGGCCGTTTCGACGATAATCGTGGCGGCGGCTTCGGCGGTGGTCCGCGTGGCGGCGGCGGCGGCGGTGGGTTCGGCGGCGGTGGCCGTGGTGGCCCGCGCGGTGGCGGAATGCCCGCCCAAGTTGTCGGCACCGGCCAGGGCAAGGTAAAATTCTTCAATTCCCAGAAGGGTTTCGGCTTCATCCAGCGTGATGAAGGCGGTGAAGATGTATTCGTCCATATCAGCCAGGTCGAACGCGCCGGACTGGAAGGTCTTGCCGAAGGTCAGGAACTTGCCTTTAACCTGGTCGATCGCGGCGGAAAGATTTCTGCTGCCGACCTGCAGGTTGTCGGTGACGTGATTCCCGTGGAACAGCGCAGTGGCGGTGCTCCTGCTGCTGGCGGCGCAGGCGGCCCGCAGCGTCAGCTCACTGGCGAGAAGGCAACCGGCACGGTCAAGTTCTTCAACAGCATGAAGGGCTTCGGCTTCATTACCCGGGATGATGGCAAGGAAGACGCCTTCGTGCATATCAGCGCGGTGGAACGTTCCGGCCTGCCGGGTATCGATGAAGGCGACCGATTCGAATTCGATCTCGAGGTCGACCGACGAGGCAAGTTCTCCGCGGTCAACCTTGTGCCCGTTCAGGGCTGACACGCGGCGGGTCACTGCCCGCACGGCAAATTTCGGCGATGGTCGGCTCGTTTGACCGGGCATCGCCGACATCATACATGCCAATTCCATAAACGGATGCAGTCGGCGGCTTCCCCAGAGAAGCCGCCATTTGTCGTTGAAGCAAAGCTTGCGTGTTGCAGAGGAAGTCTGAAGCCATGACGATCACCCCGCTGATGCCCGTCTATCCCCGGTGCGGCGTTCGGCCCGTTCGCGGTGAACACTGCCATCTGATTTCCGAAGACGGCACGCGATATCTCGATTTTGCGGCTGGCATCGCGGTGAACCTGCTCGGCCATTCCCATCCCGGCCTGATCGGCGCGATCCAGCGGCAGGCGGAAACGCTGATGCATGTCTCCAACCTCTATGGCAGCCCCCAGGGTGAAAAGCTGGCCCAGCGGTTGGTCGACAATACTTTTGCCGACACTGTCTTCTTCACGAATTCCGGCGCGGAAGCCGTGGAAGCGGCGATCAAGACGGCGCGTGCCTACCACCAGTATCAGGGTAATGAGGATCGCTACGAACTCATCACCTTCAACAATGCCTTTCACGGGCGGACCATGGGTACGATCAGCGCATCGAACCAGGAAAAGATGCACAAGGGCTTCGCGCCCCTTCTGCCCGGCTTCCGCTATGTGGAATTCAACGATCTGGAAGGCGTGAAGGCGGCGATCGGGCCGCACACGGCCGGCTTCCTGGTGGAACCGATCCAGGGCGAAGGCGGCATTCGGGAAGGTTCGGACGAATTCATGCAGGGCCTCCGCGCACTGGCGGACGAACATGATCTGATGCTGGTCCTTGACGAGGTTCAGACAGGCGTTGCCCGCACCGGCACCTTCTTCGCTTATGAACAATACGGGATCGAACCGGATATCATGGCAATCGCCAAGGGGATCGGTGGCGGTTTCCCGCTCGGCGCCTGCCTGGCGACGGAAAAGGCGGCGCGGGGCATGACCTTCGGAACGCATGGATCGACCTATGGCGGCAATCCCTTGGGCATGGCCGCTGGAGAGGCGGTTCTGGATGTGGTTCTGGAGCCCGAATTCCTTGAAGAGGTGCGCGCCAAGGGCGAACGGATCCGTGCCCGGCTTGAACAGTTCATTGGGAACTATCCCGAGCTTTTTGAGAGCGTGCGCGGCCGGGGCCTGATGCTCGGTCTGCGGATGAAGGTCGAACCGCGGCCCTTCATGCAGCATCTGCGCGACAATCATCACTTGCTGACGGTGGCTGCGGGTGACCAGACGCTGCGCTTGTTGCCGCCGCTGGTGATCGGTGATGCGGAGATAGACGAATTCTTCGAAAAGCTTTCCGCCGGGGCGTCTGACTATAAAGCGCCGGAGGCGGCGTGATGGCTCATCGCAACTTCCTCGACCTCTCCGATGCGGGCGGCAATGCGATTGCCGCGATGATCAACGATGCGCAGGACCGCAAGGCCGCCCGGGCGAACTGGCCCAAGGGCCGCCCCGATGCGGACAAGCCGCTGGAAGGCCGCGTGCTCGGCATGGTGTTCGAAAAGAATTCCACCCGCACACGTGTCAGCTTCGACATGGCGATGCGCCAATTGGGCGGCAGCGCGCTGATCCTCGATTCAGGAACCAGCCAGTTGGGGCGCGGGGAAAGCGTGGCCGATACGGCCCGCGTGCTCAGCCGCATGGTCGATGCGATCATGGTCCGGACCGACGATCACGCCAAGATCGAGGAAATGGCGCGCCATGCAACGGTTCCGGTGATCAACGGCCTGACCGATAGATCTCATCCCTGCCAGATCGTGGCCGACCTGCTGACCATCGTCGAACAGGGCAAGTCGCTGCCGGGCCTTGAAGTTGCCTGGCTTGGCGATGGAAATAACGTGCTGCATTCCATTCTGGAGGCAGCCGCCCTGATGAAATTCAATGTTCGCGTCGGCATCCCGAAGGGTTACGAGCCGGAAACGGAATTCGTGGAAATGGCCCGTGCTGCGGGTTCGGTGGTGACGCTGACGCATGATGCGGCCGAAGCGGCCAGCGGGGCCGATATCGTGGTGACCGATACCTGGGTTTCCATGGGGCAGGCCCATGCCGATGAAAAGCTGGCCGCCATGGAACCCTTCCGCGTGGACCAGGCCCTGATGGCCAAGGCCAAGCCGGATGCCCGCTTCCTCCATTGTCTGCCCGCCCATATCGGGGACGAGGTGAGCGAGGAAGTCTTCGAAGGCTCGCAATCGGTTGTGTTCGACGAAGCCGAAAACCGCATTCATGGCCAGAAATCGGTCCTGCTCTGGTGTTTTGGCCTGCTTCCCGAATGAAGCGGGCTTAATTTCGGCACGTTCGCCCCCCATATTGCGGCCATGACCGAAAATATGGAATCCAAGCAGGCCGGCTTCGACCGGATCCTGGGCTTCAGCATCCCTGAACACGATGCCCGCGGACGCATAGTGCGGCTCGGGCCCGTTCTCGACGAGATACTGGGCGCGCATGACTATCCGCCAGCGCTGAAGAATCTTCTTTCGGAGGCGCTGGTTCTCTGCGCCCTGATGGGCGGTTTGCTGAAGCGTGAAAGCAGCCAGCTGACCATGCAGGCCCAGACCAAGGGCGGCGTGGTGGAATTGCTTGTCTGCGATTTTCGCGACGGGGAGCTGCGCGGCTATCTCAAGCACGATCAGGAGCGGTTCGACCAGCTGGGGGCCGATACTTCGCTGGAAACGCTTTTTGGCGAGGGTTATCTGGCGATCACGTTCGACATTGCCGAACTGGGCGAGCGATATCAGGGCATTGTACCGCTGGAAGGCGATTCACTGACGAGCGCGGTCGAACATTATTTCGAACGGAGCGAACAGGTGCCGACCCTGTTCCGCACTGCCGTGCGCGGTGGCCCGAGCGGCTATGTTGCCGGCGGTATGCTGGTCCAGCACATGGCCGATGGTGAAGAGGGTGGCGAGCGGCTGCAGGCGCGCGCCGACCACCCGGAATGGGAACATGTCAGCATCATGGCCGGCTCCATCCGGGATGATGAGCTTGTCGACCAGAACCTGCAGCCTGAAGAAATTGTCTGGCGCCTGTTCCACGAAGAAAGCCAGGTCCGGGTTGTCCAGGGGGCGCAGCTATCGCGGGGTTGCCGGTGTTCGACTGTTCACTTCGAACAGGTTCTGGCTCGCTTTCCCAAGGAAGACCGGCGGGACATGCAGGACGAGAATGGTATCATCCTCGTTGATTGCGCTTTCTGCTCTCGCGAATTTCCGATCCAGGATTAAACAATTCGTCGCACCTATAGTGCAATTGGTCGTTCATCTTCGACATGGTAACGACAGGTTTCACCGCATTGGAGGAAGTTTGGCGAATGCAGGGGCTATTGCGATCCAAGGCTGGATGGCGCGCCGTGGCCGGAATGGCCGCGGCGCTATTTGCCGCATGGCCAATTGCCGCGCAGGCGCCGGAACTTGCCATGCTGGATAGCCTGAAGAAGGGGGGCTGGCTGCTGCGGATTCGCGATGACGGCTCTCAGCGGAAGATCTGCCTGCGCACCGGGCGTGAACTGATCCAGCTTCGCCACCGGCAGCCCGGATGCAGCGACTTCATCGTAAAGGACGGGGCGAGCGAAGTGGTGGTGCAATATACTTGCCGCGGCAATGGTTATGGCCGGACCTCGATCCGCCGCGAAGACAATGAACTGGTACAGGTGAATACTCAGGGCATCTATAATGGCGTGCCGTTTGCCTTCGGGGGCGAAGCGCGTTTCCACGGCCCCTGTTAATGGGCTTGCCGCCGCGCTTGCACCTGCCTAGCCCCGGCACATGTCCGATCATACCAAGACCGAAACCCGCAGGAATGCGGTGGTTCTCCTTTCCGGCGGCCTCGATTCGATGGTTGCCGGTGGCATCGCGCGCGAACAGGGCTTTGCGATCAACGCCCTCACGATCGACTATAATCAGCGCCATCGCTGCGAGATCGAAGCGGCCAAGACCATTGCGAAGGAACTGGGCGCCGTTCGCCATGTGATCCTGCCGCTGGATCTCCGCCAGTTTGGCGGGTCCGCCCTGACAGATGATATCGCGGTGCCGAAAACCGGCCTGACGGATGATATACCCGTCACATATGTTCCCGCCCGCAATCTGATCTTCCTGTCGCTGACGCTGGGTTGGGCAGAGCCGATTGGCGCGCATGACATTTTCATCGGTGTGAATGCGCTGGATTATTCCGGCTATCCCGATTGCCGGCCGGAGTTCATCGCCAGCTTCACCGACACCGCGACACTGGCCACCAAAGAGGGCGCGCAGGGGCATAGTTTCACGATCCAAACCCCGCTGCAATTCTGGGGCAAGGCGCGTATCGCGCAGGAATGCCAGCGTCTGGGGCTTGATCCGGCGATGAGCTGGTCCTGCTATGACCCGACGCCGGAGGGCATGGCCTGCGGGCTTTGCGACAGTTGCCGGCTACGCAGGAAGGGCATGGAAGAAGCGGGTGTCGTTGACCGCACCGAATATGCCGCAACACCGGCTGACTGACAGTGGAAGGCGCGCCGGAAACGGGGGCGCGGGGGCAGGATAAAGTCCCTGCTTATAGCTGGTATGCGCTTGGCGTTCTCAGCCTCGTCTATCTGGTCAATTTCGTTGACCGCCAGATTCTTTCCATCCTGGCCAATGACATAAAGGCCGATCTGGGTCTGGACGATGCCCAGCTCGGCTTTCTCTATGGCACGGCCTTCGCCATCTTTTACGCGCTGTTCGGCATACCCTTGGGGCGTCTGGCCGATGGCTGGAACCGGACGCGGTTATTGGCAATCGGATTGGGCCTGTGGTCCTGCATGACCGCGCTTTCCGGTTTTGCGAGAAACGGGGCTACGCTCGCCCTCGCGCGGATCGGTGTGGGCGTGGGGGAAGCGACGGCCAGCCCGTGCGCCTATTCGCTGATTGCCGACTGGTTCCCCCAGCGCCTGCGCGCGACCGCGCTGGCGATCTATTCTGCGGGCCTGTTTCTGGGCAGCGGCCTGTCTCTGGTGCTTGGCGGGCTGATCGTGGAAAGCTGGAATGCGGCCTATCCGGAAGGCGGCCCGCTCGGCCTCGTCGGCTGGCAGGCGGCCTTTCTGGCAGTGGGCCTGCCCGGCCTGGTTCTTGCGGTCTGGGTCTTGTCTCTGCGCGAGCCGGTGCGCGGCGCGATCGACGGCCTGGTCAGCGGCGGAAATCCACGCGCCTGGCGGGATTTCGCGGGGCAGGTGCTCCGTATCGTCCCACCATTCACGCTGATTGGCGCGGCTCGGCAGGGCGTGAAACCATTGCTGATGAACCTGTTTGCGGCGGCCTTCCTGGCCGTGCTGGCCTTGGGCATCGGGCGGGCGAGCGGCAATATGGCGCAATTCTCCTTCGTCGCCGTCGGAATATATGCCGTATTCAGCTGGGCGCAGGCGCTAAGGGTGGATGATCTGCCCACATATCGCCTCACCTGGGGTACACCGGCCTTCATCGCCATCGTACTGGCTTATGGCGCGGAATCCTTTGTCGGATACACGGTGACCTATTGGGCCGCGCCTTATGCGGAACGCGTTTTCGCCTTCGACAAGGCCGATCTGGGCTGGATGCTGGGCGGCCCCGCGGCGCTTGGCGGCTTTCTCGGCGTGATTGGCGGGGGCTGGCTGGCAGACCGGTTGCAGATGCGGTTGGCAAGCGGAAGATTGCTGGTCGTGGCCGTCGCCTTCCTGCTGATGGTGCCGATCGTACTGCTCGGTTACACCACTGCCGATGCCGTCACCTTCCTGGTCTGCGCATTCCTGATCCAGATAGTGACTTCGGCGACGCTGGGAGCCTCCGCCGCGGCCAGCCAGGCACTGGTTCTGCCGCATATGCGCGGCACCGCCACGGCAATCTTCTTTCTTGGCAGCACGCTGATCGGCCTGGCGTTCGGGCCGTTTACGGCTGGCTTCGTTTCGGAAGCGAGCGGCAGCCTGGCCGTGGGCGTCATGGCAACATTGGCGATCGTGCCGTTCGGCCTGCTGATGCTGTGGATCGCGATGCGATACGGGCCGGCGAGTGAAAGCACGCGCATGGACCGGGCGGCAGCGGCGCGACCGGCCGTTATTCCGGCATGAAAACGCCGCATGCAATACGGCTGCCAGCCGCGCCCGAAGGATCGGTTGCGTAGTCATCCGCCAATTGATGAACGACCACCGCCGTACCATCCAGATCGAATATCTGCGGTAACAATTCTGCGCGCAGGCCTTCCAGTGTCGCACTCATCGTGCCGGCGCCGGCTGCGTTCAGCGTCACATTCGGCAGGTCACCAAGATGCGCGCCTGCCGGATTTTCGAAGCCGTGCTGCCTGCCGCCGGGATTGAGATGCGCGCCGGCTGAAGCGAAATCGGGCGCGTCGCAGGCGCCGATGGTGTGAAGATGGACGGCGTGCCTTCCCTGCGGGAGGCCGGTTATCGCAACCGAGATATTCACCACCGACCCGCGTGAAAGAAGGCGCGCTGTGCCCACCCGGGTTCCATCCGTGCCGATCAGGACGGCGTGGCCCAGTCGTTCGCTCGGCTGTTCGTCCATGGTCTTGCAGCCGGACAGGGCGGCGGCCAGTGACAGGGCGAGGAGTGCGGATCTTTTCATGGCGAAGGCTCCTGATCTCGGGGCTCCCTTAGCAGGAAAGCCGCCCCTGTCCTCCCGAAGCTCAGCTTTGCGGTAGAATTCCTGCGCTGACCAGCGCATTGATCAGGCCGTTGATCGCGATGCGCGCCTCTTCATCGATCACGCTGCCGCCTGCCGGCTGCGCGGGCGGGTCGGCCTGATGCCAGCCATCCAGATAGCGCAGGTCCCGGCCCGCGGATCGGTCGAATAATCGCATTCCGTCACGCGGGGCGGTGAAAATCCATCCGTCGGCCTGGAAACATGCCAGCATGCCCGCCTGTCCTGCCCAATCACCAGTGGGCGAAGCGCCTACCAGCCAGCATTCGCCAGCAGCAGGATCGGCGGGCGGATCGTCGGCTTCCCCTTCGATAACGGGGTGGAGCAGCGTATCGATCAGGGCATGGGCTTCATTGACGAAGAATTCCTTCTGAGCCTGCCCGGAAAAAAGCAGGGGGAGTTGATAGCGGGGCGAAGCCGTAGTGAAACTGATGGGATCGGGCATGATATTGCTCTCTTTTTTCGTCAATCTATCTGTGTCAGCAAAAGCGGGTCGGAGGCGGAGAAACTGCCGATCTGGCGAACCCATAGTGGGGCGCCGGAATGGTCGGCCTGCAATGTGGCCCATGTCGCTGCGGACAGCTCCAGGCGGGGATGAGCGAGATCCCAGACGAGGCTGGGCGCATCCGGGTTGCCCACGCCTGCGCGATAGGCTTCTGTCTGTTCGGCCAGCGGTGGCTCGACAAGATCGGGCCAGTCCCAGGCCCCGCGTGCGCGACGGGCCCAGCTGAAAACCATGTCCCCATTCTGGCCGCTCCGCGCCCGGGGGTGGACCGGACAAAGTGGTCGCAGGGTGAGGCCGGGATTCATGGTTGGCGCCAGAACCGGTTCTGTATCCGGCCCAGGGCGGCGATGGTTGGCGCGGCAGACGCGCTCAGCGCAGCAGGGTCGAGCGCAATGGGCCGATCATCGAGCAGGATGAACGATGTGCCGGCGGGATGGCCCTGCATTGCCAAAGCCTCCGTCCCGCCGCGACCGCGCAGCAGGCCCCGCAGTTCCCATATGTTTCCGCCTAGCGGAGTGGCTCGGGCGAATTGCACTATTTCCCCGCCGACCAATGCGCGGTTGGCGCCATTGGCGATCATGGTGGCGGTTGCATCGTCCAGGGCGAAATCGCTTGCGATGAGTTCCACGATCATCCGGCCGGTTTGGCCAAGGCGCATGGCTGGTGCAGCGGCCAGCGTTTCGGCAAGGGTGCCCATGATGGCGCGGCGGGTGCCACTCGCCCCGATCGGTTCCAGTTCCGTACCCAGCAATTCGTATAAGGCAGCGCCGCGCCAGCCTGGGCCCGTTGATGAAATTGCCGCATGGATCTGCCGCGTCTGGCCTGTGGCGGGCAATTCGAAAACGGTGAGAACCGTGGGCGTTATGTCCAGATCGGCTGGCGGGAGATTCTGCCCTGGGTCCGTGACTTGCGCAGCGTCCAGCCGATCGGGCGGCAGGCGATGAAGTTCAAGTTCCACGAAACCTTCCCGCCATTCCCAGCTGTCTATCTGCCAGATCCCGGCGCGACCGGGTGCGATGACCGCCATGCCCGGTGCCAGGGCCGGGTCCAGTTCTGCCATGCGCCAGGAAAGTTTCTCGCCCGCCCAGCTTGCGCGTTCCGCAGCGGATGCCGCCAGCCTGCGTGCGTCGCTTGCCTGGAATGCGCCGGGAAATTCGATTGTCCGGCTGCGCCCCGGCCGCGCCCGGCCGCCGGCAAATTGCATTCCCGCCTGAAAGTCGCGGTCCGGATCGTAATAGCGCATGGCTTCGGGAATCGGGCGCGCGTCCGGTCGCCGCCGACTGGTTCTGCCCGATGTTGCGCCAAAGCCTTCCCCGCTGGCGTCAGCCACCGCTGCGGGCAGGACTTCCGGTTCATCCGCCAGGATATCGCCAGCGCGCAGGGTGACCTTCCCATCCTCCACCGTGCAGGAGATCGGATAGAGTTCATCCAGCGCAGCCAGCGTGGAAGCCAGCGGACCGCCTTCGTCGCTGAATCCGGCCATGCCGGGCAAATCCCGCGCTGCAACGGCCGTTTCACCGACCGGCTCCAGCATGGAGCGAAGCGAGACATCGCCATGATCGGACAGAATTTCGAAGGTCAGCGCTGGAATGCGATTGCCGAAATCGGCCAGCTGGAGCGATTCGAACACGCAATAGGCGGTGCCGCGAAATGCGGGGCAGCTATCCCCCAGATCTGATGCGAGCAGTGGATCCGGCATCTGGTCGCCATGGCCATGATGGATCCGCAGTTCTCCGCCGGTCTTGAGATCGCCAGCCGCGCCGCGCAGCAGATTGCCGTCGGCCCAGATCCGCCCGATCCCGAGAATGGGCCGACTGGAAAGAGCGACGGCGAAGGATGCGGAATAGCTGTAGGTGGTGACTGAGGGGCGAGATTTGCCGCCGCCGCTACGTTCGCTGCTTTCGATCAGATCGGTGGCCCAGATGATCGTTCCGGGGGCGCGCATGGTCCCATAATGGCGGGGAATAGGGGTGCCGTAGCTGGACGTGGTGACCGAAAGTTCTTTCAGCCGGGGGCCTTCCCGATGGCCGGAAGAGCCGAAGATCGCATGGTCGATCCGGTTGCCGAGCAGGGAGCCAAGCGCACCCCCCAGCGGCCCGCCAATCGCTGTGCCGATCGCGGTAAAGACAAGACTAGCCATTATGGTTATCCGTTTTCGGTGAGGCGCCATTGGCGCAGGATTGGCCAGGGCAGTGGAGAAGACGTCTGAACTACGCGGCGCAGCCCGGCGTGAGCGTGAATGAAGCCGCCCTTGCTGTCGGCGATGAGAAGATGGAACTGTGCCGGGCCCGGAGAAGAAAGCAGCACATCCCCCGGTGCGATTGCATCATCTGTTTCCGCCAGCCCTGCCATCGTGGCGAGTGGCAGGAACTGAAGGAAAGAGGGCTGTTTTAACCGGCGTATCGGCAGGGTCGGCGCTTCCCGACCGATGCTGGACAAAGCTGCCGCGACAAGGCCGAAACAATCCAGTCCGGTCAGCACATGCCGGCCGCCGGGCCGGAATGGCGTGCCAACCAATGCTTCCGCCGCACGTGCCAGTGCGATTGATTGCGCTGTCACGATCCGGCCCTGGGATAGCGGGCAATCAGATCATTGCCGGGTAGATGTGGTTCGCCCTGAAAATTAACCGAATTGGCAAAGCGTGCATGGCAGGTCGCCAATGTGTGGTCGCAGCCCTGGTGTAATAACGCTCTGGCGCCGACGTGCAGGGAAGGATCCAGTGGCTTGTCGACTACCAGCCCTTCCTCATCCGCCCGAAAAACCTGCATGGTCAATCCGCAATGCGGCCCATCCAGCCAGCGGATACTCCCGCCCAGCATATGCGCGGGTGGCGGACCGTCTTCGAAGTGCAATCGGCTTTCTCCAGCGTCCATGCTGGTCAACCGGGCTTCCCGGGTGAAGCGTACGGAACTGAGGGAGCAGCCGGGACCGCAAAAGGCAGCGCGGCAGGTCGGCGCCGTACGCGGCACGAGATCCAGTTCCAGTTCTGCCTTCGCCGATCGCAGTTCTGCCTGGAAACTCCCATCCTCTTCCGAAATCTCGCCAATCTCGCCGCGATGAAGTGTTGCGCGCTGCAGGTCTTCCCAATCCACCAGCCCGATTTCCACCACTGCCCCATCGAACCGGCCGGCGTGGAGATCGGTGGCGGAAATTGAATCATGGCTCAGGGCGCCGCTCACTTCAGCACTGTCGAGTTCGAGATCGGCAGTGCGCCTGATGGCGGATGGCAACATGCCCGGCGCCGCGCGGTGCAGAATGCCGTCGAAACGCAAATCCCGGTCATGGCTTGTGAAACCGAGCGTGACGCCATCCCGGCGCAGCACACGCCACCATGTCGCCACGCCTTCCAGTTCGTGGTGGAAGAACACCCTGTTCATACGGCCTCGCGTATTTCGATCAGCGGAACAGAGGGTGCTTCACCCGCGGCGAAGGCGGCGCCGGTAATATCCAGCCGGTCCTGTTCGAATCGAACGGGTACGTCGAACAGGAAACCGGCGCGGATCTCTGCCCCGGCGGATGGGGCAGTGCCGAACCTGATCCGGCCGCCCGATTCGAGCTGCCAATCGCCATGCGCAATTCCGTCCACGCTGATCAGGATCGTGTCCGCGCGCGGCCGGGTGATCGGTCGCATCTGCGCATCTTCCCCTTCGCCATAATGTTTGATGAGCTGGAAAGTGGCGGTCAGTCCATCGCCCCGGCCAAGCCATTGGTCGGACATGGTGGGTGTCCCGTTCATCCCGTGGGAGCTGCAATCGAAAGGATCGGCCAGCCGGAAACCCCGCGCCGCACCGCGCCGCGCACGGAAGAACGCGATCAGCGTGCCGAGTTCCGCTTCGGACCGGATGCCCGGCCCGACATCGAAATGGAGCCGCGCGTCCGACCAATGGCTGTTGCGCCTTTCATGGCCCGATGCAGTAACGGCGATAGAGGTGGAAAATTCCGGGCTGACACCGGCATCGCGGCCAAGCGCGAGCGGGTAGAGAACATCGTCGAAAGCTTGCAAGCAATCCTCCTGCACGAAGGGTAGGCGGGTATATCCGTCACGGCAGACCTGGGGCAGCGCCCAGACGAACAGCCGTTGCACATTGCGGCGGCGCGCTTCTTCGAAGGCGCCGTCGATCAGGGGCCAGAAGCTGTCGGCATCACCGGCGGACAGCACGAAACCGGAAAGATAATCCTGCCTCTCTGCCGGATAGGCCAATCGCTGCTGCACCAGATCATAGGCGCCGCGTCGCAGTGCATCGGCGCCTGCGGTCAGCCAGTCATAATCCTCCAGCTGCAATCGTTCGAAAGCGGGCCAGGCCCAGCCGAGGGGCAGATTGGCGCGGCGCAATTCGGGCATTGCAGGGTCCAGTATGGTCGGGGTGAAGACCAGCAAATGAACCTGCGGATCGCCAACGGCGTTGTCCCGTACGACTTGCGCGATTTCCGCCGTCGATTGCGCCAGCAGCACGCCTGCATTGTCGAGCAGATCGCGCTGCGCCTGACCGAGCGGGGCACGAATATCGGCGATCTCCACCGGGTTTCCGCCCAGCGCGGCGCGCGCGGCATCGTCATAGAGGCAGATGCGGCCGTCCGGCATCACCCACCACCATGGTTCGCCGATCTGGAACAGCGCCGGCAGGCCCGCTTCGCCAAGCAGGGAAGTGAACCTGGCGGCCACAGCCTTGAGCCAGCCCATTGCCTGCATATTGGCCGGGGAGAGCAGGGCGGATGGCGGATCCCACCCGGTCCGCGCCGGTTCCCCGTCATGGCTGCGTTGCTGCCAGTCATCGGGGCAATGCCGGGCGAACAATTCATAGGAAAGCGAACAGATCACATCGATCCCGGCATCCTTGGCCAGGGCCAGGAAATTCCGATGCCAGTTTTCTGCCGGGGTGCAGAATGTTCCGTCCGGCGCGGCCAGCAGGTCTGTGCCCACCCGTTCCAGCCGGAAGAAATGGCTCATGCCGACATAGTGCAGCACGCTGTCGCGATAGCCGAGCCAGCGCAACTGGCGCAGCAGGCGGGCAGGTGTCTGGTTGTAGCAATCGTCATAGGCGGTCGCCATGCGCACATCATGCGGGGGCAGCAGCGCATCGCCGATGGCAAGCATCGGCCGCTCGCCCTCGCAGGAGATCGCGCTAAGTTCCAACCAGCCATTTGCCCGTTCGGGCAGCAGGCCGGTGTCATCCGGGGTAAAGCCCGGCGGAACCAGCGAAATGAACATCCGGTCGATATCGCCTGGATGCACCGGATCGTCGCCCTCGGCCTCCCATCCGCCGGACAGGTGGGAAAAGGGCAGGACAATCTCTGCATCCTCGGGCGTGCCGGTGGCATAATCCCACAGCCGCACGAACCAGCTGCGTGCATTGCCTGCCGCGTCGCGCCCTTCCGCTGTCAGGGTTGGCCCGTTCACCGCGTCCAGCGGGAGGACGCCGGAAGATTGCCAGCGGAAACGCAATATCGTCCGCGAATAGTCGCGATCCGTGTCATAGGCGTGGAGAGGATGATCGATCCTGTCCACGCTGTCCCAGATCAGCCCGGCCAGTGCATCGCGATGATGGAATTCCAGATCCACGCGCAGCGAATCCGGGCCTGTCGTCACCACGGACCCCATTTGCGGGCGCGGGAAATCCACGGTCCAGAAACGCGGGTCGAAACGCTGGATATGGTCGCTTTGCTGCCCGTCACGTTTGCGGGCGAGCCAGAATGCCATGTCTTTCTTCCTCTTCAGAATTCGCGAAGGGCGCGCCGCACCTGGCTTGCGACCTGGCGGCTCGAACGGCGCAATGTGGCGGGTGCGGAAGTGCCCCGGGGCTGGGCGATCTGGATCGAAACGCGCAAGTCGCGGCGCGGGGAGGAACCGCCCGCTTCCACGCGCCCGGCGGCAGTGGGCACGAATAGTTCCGGCCCCCTTTCGCCTACCAGATAGGGCGTGTTCGGGCTGACCGGTCCACCCGTCGCGCGGCCGGGAAGGCCAAGCAACGCGCCCAGCGTTCCGCCGAGCAGCGGGCCAATGCCACCCGCGCTGCCGGAAATTCCGGACAGGCCGGATTGCAATGCCTGCGCCGCTATCTGGTCGAGTGTCTGCAGGGCGACCCGCTTCAGATCGTCAAAGCCGAGACTGCCCCGGCGGATTGCACTGAGCAGGCCGCTTTCCAGAACCGATCCGGCGCGGGCGAAGCCTTCCGTCAGCGTATTATCGACCGAACCGCGCATGGTTTCGATATCGCTGCGGAAGCCCTGCGTGCTGGCGCGCACTTCCACCAGCAGGCTTTCCATTTCCTCATCCATTGCGCTCGCGCTCCATCAATTGCTGCATTTCGTGGCGGCTTAGCGGTGCATCGCGATGGCCCTCGGGCGGGGCCAGTATCGCCATCAGTTCAGCGGGGGTGGCCGACCAGAAATCATCCGGGCGCCAGCCGAGCTGGCGAGAGGCCAGGCCGGACAGTCGCAGCGCCGCCGCCGCGAAACATGCACTCATGCGCGGCCCTGCAATATTTGCTGCAGGAGACAGCGCAGCGGGCCAGCGCAACCTGCGAGACCGGTTTGCATGACTGCCTGGCCAAGCGTTTCGCGGCTTACCGTGTCCCGCTTCTCCAGGCATGGCTGTGCTGCGGGCCGCGCAGCGATTCAGGTTCGGCGGCGGAAAACAGGAATGCCTGCGCGCCGTTTTCCCATTGCAGCCGCCGCAGGGACGGTTCGAATATCGGCGTGTAGGCGCCCGGCGCGGCGGCCAGCACCCCGCTTTCCCCTTCCACCATGATCGCACGCGCTTCTGCCAGGGAAGCGCCGACCAGCGCGATCCGGGCCGTGCCGTCCATCCGGGCGATATGCCGCACCCATTCGGCGCCCGCGCGTGTCTTGCCGAAACCGCGCCCGGCGCAAACCAGCCAGACGCGCCAGTCTCCCGGTGGCGGCAATTGGTCGCTCCGCCCCCAGATTTCCCAGTGATAGCGCCCGGTCGCCTCGCGCTCTTCCTCGTTCAGCTGGTTCCACAGGCAGAGCCGCTTTTCGTGATCGGTTTCGCGGAACCATTCGCCGCGATCCGCCGCCAGCTCAGCCATCACTTTCTGTATCCGTTTTGTTCCTGCGTAGGCCCGCCATCAGCCGCTTGGCTTCCGCTTCACGGGCCCGCATCGCATCGATCTTGGCATTGACTGAAGCGATGGTCGCGGCCTCCTGCGCCAGTGTTCGGCGGCCTTTTTCCCGCGCCACGGTTTCGCGATGGGCAAGCAGGCAGCGAAAGGCGGTGCCGAGATCGAATTTGCGCTTGTTGCCGTCCTCGTCGACATATTCGGTCTGCCCGCTGCGCAGGCGGTGGAGCAGTTCCATTTCCAGATTGTCATAGCCTTCGGTCAACGCCCCGAACCAGCGGCGGGCGAAGGTGGGATCGTTGCGCCGTATCTTATAGACCTGGCTTACGCTGATATTGGCGGCCTGCGCGGCGGCGCTGACATTGGATGTTTCTCCCAGCTTGGCGATGAAGATGTCGCGCCAGTTCTTTGGCGCACCGGTTTTGCGGCGCGAACGGGTCGCGCCCTTGGCGTCATTGGTCATGGCAGGAAGTCCCAGGGGAATGCCGGGAGGGCCCCGGCGACTCGCTCTATCGCGATGTTCCGCTTCTCTAACCAAAGAGCGTCGCGATGTCAATCAAAAAGTGCCATATAGGTTATATTGGGGATTCGTGGCCTATTGCACGGCGCCGGGGGCTGGCCTAGTTCGCGGCAACTGCCGGGCAGGACACGGCTGGATTACAGGGGATAACCATGCTGCGCCGGCTCTATGACTGGACGATGGAAAAGGCTGCGCATCGCCATGCGCCGGGCTGGCTGGCGCTGATCAGCTTCGTTGAATCGAGCTTTTTCCCGATCCCGCCGCATCCACTGCTGGGCCTGATGTGCCTGGCGGAGCCGAAAAAGGCCGTCCGCTTCGCGCTGATCTGCACCTTCGCTTCGGTGCTGGGCGGCCTGTTCGGCTATGCGATCGGGTTCTTCCTGTACGAATCAGTGGGCGCCTGGCTGATCGGTGTGCTGGGCCTCGGGGAAAGTTTTCCCAAGGCGGCCTGCTATCTCAAGGAATATGACTGGGAAGTGATCCTGCTGGCGGGCACCACGCCGGTTCCGTTCAAGCTGCTGACGATCACGGCCGGCTTCATCGGCATGGGGCTGGTGCCCTTCATCCTCGCCAGCATTGCCGGACGCGCGCTGATCTTCATGACGGTGGGCATCCTGTTCCGCCTGTTCGGTGCCCCGATCAAACGGATCGTGGATGAATATCTGGGGCTGGTGACGGCCGTATTCGGCGCCCTGCTGGTTGGCGGTTTCCTCGTCCTGGCCCTGCTGGGCGGCGGGGGTGAGGAAGCCCAGGACAAATGCTCCCAGGTCACGAGCATTGCCCAGATCTGATGCCTGATCGCAATCAGATAATCCCCACCGCCTTGCCGGCGCGTTCGAACATGCCGAGGATGGTTTCCACCTCTTCCGCGCTGTGTTCGGCGCATAGGGAGCAGCGCAGCAGCGTCATGCCTGCGGGCGTTGCCGGCGGGCGTGCCAGATTGACGTAAAGCCCTTCATGCAGCAGCGCTTCCCACATGGCGGCGCCGTGTTCCAGATCGGGCATGATCACGGCCACGATCGCGCTTTGCGGATGGTCCGTTCCCAGCGCGAAGCCGAGATCCTTCAGCCCGCCATGCAGGCGTTTGGAATTTTCCCAGAGATGGGCGCGCTTGTCGCCCCCCTGGATCAGCTTGCGGATCGAAGTGGCGGCAGTGGCCACCACGCTCGGCGGCAGGCTGGCGGTGAAGACATAGGGGCGGCAGACCAGCCGCATGATTTCGAACTTCGGATGGTTGGAAACGCAGAAGCCGCCCACCGTGCCGACGCTCTTGGAAAACGTCCCGATGATGAAATCGACATCGTCGATCACGCCCTGTTCTTCGGCAACGCCGCGCCCGTTCGGGCCGATGAAGCCCATCGAATGCGCTTCATCCACCAGCACCATGGCGCCGTATTTCTTGGCGATGGCGACCATTTCCTTCAGCGGGGCGACATCCCCCAGCATGGAATAGACGCCTTCGAGAACCACCAGCTTGCCCGCCCCTTCGGGAATGCGGCGCAGGCGCTTTTCCATCGCTTCGAGGTCGTTATGCCTGAAGGGCACGACTTCGGCATTGCCCATCGCGCAGCCGTCCCAGATGCTGGCATGGCTGTCTATGTCGAGGACGATGTAATCGCCCTTGCCGGCAATGGTGGAAATGATGCCGAGATTGGCCTGATAGCCGGTGGAGAATACCATGGCATGGTCCATGGCGTAGAATTCGCGCAGCGCGGCCTCTACCTCCACATGGCCCTGATACGTGCCGTTGAGCACCCGGCTGCCGGTGGTGCCGGACCCGTATTTTTCCAGCGCTTCCTTGCCCGCCGCGATCACGTCGGGGTCGAAGGTCATGCCCATGTAATTATAGGTGCCCAGCAGGATCGTGTCCCGCCCGTTGCAGATCGCGCGGGTGGGGGAGAGCACTTTCTCCATCACCAGGCCGAACGGATCTTCCGCGCCCTGCGACAGCAGGTTTTCGCGCGTCTGGATGATGCCGTCGAACTTGGAGAAGAGATCGCCCGCCGGGGCGCCGCCCGATTCCGCCGTGGCCGCCTTTGCCGATTGCTCGCTCATGCCGGCCTCACTTGTCCTGCAGATCGCTCACGGCGCTGACCAGCTGCCCGTAGGTTTCGATTTCGGCCTGCTGGTTCATGCTGATAATGATGTCGAATTCGTCTTCAATCGCGGCGACGAAATCCATCACCGTCAGACTGTCGAATTCCAGGTCACCGGCGAAAGTCGTCTCGTCCGCGATCGCGATTCCCTTCTTGTTGAAGGGTTCGATCAACGAACGGATGCGGCTGTCGATTTCGGCGCGATCCATAGAAAAATCCTATCCAATCTGCGCGCCGGCAAAAGGCCGGCCACGCTCTGCCGCGCAAAAGCGGCCCATCGGGTTGCTTGTCAAGCGAGGGCGCAATTGGCAAGCGCCAGTGCCCCGACGATCCACGACCATATTTGTCTGGGCGATGAACGGGATACAGGCAGCCTGCCGCCAGAGCGGGGATGCCTATTGGCCAACCAGCCCCTTCACCGCGGCCATGAACGGGCCGAGCGAAACCGGTTTCGACAAATAGCCTTCCGCGCCCGTTTCGCGAATCCGTTCCTCGTCCCCCTTGCCGGCATAGGCGGTCACGGCAAGTACGGGGACATCGGCCAGCTGGGCATCGTTTTTCAGGGTGGCGATCAGGTCCAGCCCCGATACGTCCTGAAGCTGGATATCCATCACCACCAGGTTGGGGTTGAAAATGCGGGCTTTTTCAATGGCATGATTGCCATTGGCGACCGGCTCCACCGCGAAACCGCTGGCTTGCAGCACATCGCAGAAAAGCTTCCGGTTCAGATCGTTGTCCTCGACAACAAGGATGCGCTTCGTCATGGATCCCCCGATCAATCCGCCCCCACGGAAGACCTGCAATCTTCTCCTATACGTTTACAGGATGGCTTACAATTATTAACCAAAGCCGGACTTCGCCCCGCGACCATTCAGACCTGGCGCTTGCCGCGCTTGGCTGGATTCTTTCGGATGGCGATCGGGCGCAGCGTTTCCTCGACCTTACCGGGCTGACGCCCGACGGATTGCGCGCTGCGATCGCACGGCCGGAAACCCATCGCGCCGTTCTGGAATTTCTCTGTGCACATGAGCCGGATCTTGTGGCATCTGCCGAAGCGCTCGGTATCCAGCCTGCCGAGCTCGCCTCCGCGCGAGAGGAAATGTGCCGATGAACCGCCCGCTTGTTGTGACCGATTGCGATGAAGTGCTGCTGCATATGGTGCGGCATTTCCGGGACTGGCTGGGCGAAGCGCATGACATAGAATTCTCGCTGGAAGGCAACCCCTTCAGCCAGGCGATGAAGCGGCGCGGCGCGGCGGAGCCGCTGTCGGAAGAGGAAAGCTGGGCCCTGCTGAAGGATTTTTTCCGCAGCGAAATGGGCCGGCAGACCCCGATCGAAGGGTCGGTGGACGCAATCGCCGAATTGCAGCGCGATGCCGATGTGGTCGTGCTCACCAACCTGGTCGATGAATTCAACGAAGATCGCCGCCGCCAATTGCTCGGCCACGGGATCGAGGCGCGGATTTTTACCAATCAGGGGCCAAAGGGAGAGGCTCTGCGCCGCATCGTGGAAGAGTTCGCGCCCAGCCGCGCGGTCTTCATCGACGATATCGCCAAGCATCATGCCTCTGCAGCGGAGATCCTGCCCGATACGTTCCGCCTGCATTTCTGCGGCGAACCGGCCATCGCCCGGTATGTGCCCTGTGCGCATGAGGGCGGGCATGCCCATGCGCGGATCGACAATTGGCAGGAGGCCTTGCCCTGGCTGCTGGAAACATTGCATGGGGTCAAATCATGACAATTCAGGCACGTCTCGCAGAACTCGGTATCACCCTGCCGCAGGCAGCCGCCCCGGTGGCCAGCTATGTCCCCGTGGTGGTAACCGGTAACCTGGCCCATGTTTCGGGCCAGCTTCCCTTCATTGACGGGCAATTGGTGACTGGCCGCCTGGGCGAAGATGTATCCGTTGATCAGGGCGCTGCCGCCGCGCGGGCGTGCGGATTAATGATCCTGGCCCAGCTGGAAGCTGCGCGGATTCCGCTCGAACGGGTGCAGCGGATCGTGAAGCTGGGGGCTTTCGTCAATTCCACCCCCGATTTCACCGATCAGCCGAAAGTGGCCAATGGCGCTTCGGAACTGATGTTCGACATTTTCGGAGAAGCCGGCCGGCACGCCCGCGCCGCGGTTGGCGTGCCTTCCCTGCCGCTTGGCGCTGCTGTCGAGATCGACGCTATCATTGCCCTGGCCGCTGCTTGACCGCTGGCTGGCCGCCGCGCCCGAACCGGCGCGGACGGACTGGCTGAAAGATCACCATTATGCCCATCGCGGCCTGCATGGCGGCGATGTGGTGGAGAATTCGCCCGGCGCCTTCGCCGCCGCCATCGCGGCGGGAATGGGCGTGGAATGCGATGTGCAGAAAAGCCGTGATGGCCGGGCAATCGTGTTCCACGATGCGGATCTGGATCGGCTGACGGCGGAAGCCGGGCCGCTCGCTGCCCGCAGCGTGGGGGAACTGACCCGTATCGCGCTGAGGGGAAGTGGGGAGCGCATTCCCACCCTGCATGATTTGCTGGCGCAGACGCGGGGCGCCGTGCCTCTGCTGATCGAGATAAAATCGCACCGGGATCGCCCCGTGTCATCGCTTTGCGCTGCGGTTCGCCGTAATCTTGAAGGTTATGGCGGGCCATATGCGGTGATGTCGTTCGATCCCCGCGTGGTCCGCTGGTTCGCGCGGCAGGCGCCCGCCATTCCGCGCGGGCTGGTTGTGACGGAACAGGGGCGAAAAGGCTGGCGCGGGCGTGCCGGGCGCCATTTCGCCCTGTGGCAATCGTGCGCCAATTTCCTCGCCTGTGACATTCGCGACTTGCCGAGCCGCTTTGCCGCTGCCCAGCGGGCCCGTGGGCTGCCGGTCCTGACCTGGACGGTCGACAGCGCGGAATTGCTCGACCGGGCGAAAAATCACGCGGATGCGCCGATCGTGGAAGGGGAAGGGGTCGCATAGAAGCTGCGGCTTCTCTATCTTGCCGGCAATGGCGGATGGCGATCTGACGGCACGCGTGGCACCTTCGGTCGGGTCTTTCCCGGCTGCGGACTGGGATACCCTGGCGGGATCGGGCAATCCCTTCATGAGCCATGCCTTCCTTACCGCGTTGGAGGATTCGGGCAGTGTCGGCCCGGGCAGCGGCTGGACGCCAGCCCCCCTGGTGATCGAGGATGCACGGGGCCAGCTGCTGGCGGCGCTCCCTTCCTATGCCAAGATGCACAGCCAGGGGGAATATGTGTTCGATCATGCCTGGGCCGATGCATGGCACCGGGCGGGCGGGGATTATTATCCCAAATTGCAGATCGCCGCGCCTTTTACGCCGGCCACCGGGCCGCGCCTTTTGCTGTCGGACGATGCCTATGCCGGCGTGCTGCTGAAAGCGGCGGAGCGGCTGTGCCAGCAGCACGGTTTTTCTTCCGCCCACGCCACCTTCATCGAAGAAGAACAGCGCGGCTTCTTCGAACAGGCAGGCTGGCTGCCGCGCCGCGATATCCAGTTCCACTGGGAAAACCGCGATTATGCCAGTTTCGACGATTTCCTGGCCGCGCTGGCTTCGCGCAAGCGGAAGGCCGTTCGCAAGGAACGCAAGGCGGCACAGGAAGGGGTCATGATTCGCGCCCTGTCAGGGGGCGATATCCGCCCTGAACACTGGGATGCATTCTGGGATTTCTATCAGGATACCGGCGCGCGCAAATGGGGCACGCCCTATCTGACGCGCGAAGCGTTTGACCTGTTCGGCGAAAGGATGGGCGATCAGGTGCTGCTGGTGCTGGCCTTCGAGGATGACCGGCCGATTGCCGGGGCGCTGAATTTCATCGGCTCACAGGCGCTTTACGGCCGATATTGGGGCTGCCTGGTGGACAAGCCCTTCCTTCATTTCGAACTGTGTTATTACCAGGCGATCGATGCCGCGATAGAACGCGGGCTGCGCCGGGTGGAAGCCGGCGCGCAGGGCGGGCACAAGCTGGCCCGCGGTTATGAGCCGGTGCAGACATTGTCGATGCACTACATCGCCGATCCCGGCTTTCGCGCGGCTGTGGCGGATTATCTGGAACAGGAACGTCTCGGCATTTCGCAGGACAGCATGATGCTGGGCGAAAGGACGCCGTTCCGCAAAGCCTGATCAGGCGACGCGCTTGTCCGCGCAGACCAGCCACTGGCGCGCGCGGCGCTGGGCTTCGGCGATTTCGCGGGCGGTCATTTCATCGGACAGGTCGGCGCGGCACCAGCCGGCTTCCTCGTTTCCGCGCGATGCGGCGATGTTGAACCATTTATGCGCTTCGATCAGATCGCACTCCACGCCATAACCGCCGGTCGAATAAACGACCCCCAGATCATAGCAGGCGTCCATGTCCCCATCCGACGCGGCGGCGAGATAATGCGCAATCTTCAAATCATTCCGGCTTTCATCGGCCGGACGTATTTTCGCGAATTCTTCGATATTGGCCCATTCCATGACGGGTTTCCCTGTGTTGCCCGCACCCCCACGAGCTTCGCCGGGAATGTTCTGCCGAAGACGGTCAAGAAATGGTTAACAGGCTGTCAGGCAAGTTCTGCCGCGCAAGTTCGGTCCTGCCTGAACTTATTGCCACCAGTGCTGGCGGGATTGCCGCTTGTGCCGGAATCGCACTGCCACTATAGGCCGCGAAATCTTGCCGGGGTGCGCAAGCAAATTGCCGGACCCGCCAGAAGGACCGGCAAGCCCGCGGGGGGCGGATACGCATTCGGAGTTCTTGAATGGCATCGATGCCAGGAGACGAAATCGACATTCTCGCCAAGGCCAAACGGGCTTTGGACCGTGATTATGCACCTTCCGACGATGAAGAATACATGTCGGAAAAGCAGCTCAATTATTTCCGCGTCCTGCTGCTGGAATGGAAGAAGTCGATCCTCAGCGCATCGGAAGGCACGTTGCAATCGCTGCAGGATGGCCCGATTCGCGAACCCGATCTGAATGATCGCGCGTCGAGCGAAACGGATTGGGGCATCGAATTGCGGACCCGCGATCGCCAGCGCAAACTGATTTCCAAGATTGATGCCGCCCTGCGCCGAATCGACGAAGGCGAATATGGATGGTGCGAAGTCACGGGTGAACCGATCGGGATCAAGCGGCTGACCGCCCGGCCGATCGCGACGATGACCGTGGAAGCGCAGCAGGCCCATGAACGGCGCGAAAAGATTTCCCGCGACGACTGACCCAATCTGGCACAGCTTTGTATCTGGAGGGCGCGCGTTAACTTCGCGTTAGCCAAAGCGGGCGACAAACCACTCCATCTAATGAGATAGTCGCGCAACAGGCGGCTTTCGCTGTGGAAGATAAGGATCAGACGCCTGCCATGAGCAATGTCGATACGCGTCAGATGAACCGTGACAGCCTGTTCCTGCTCGCCCAGCTGCGAGTGGACGGGCAGGATGCGGTCCACCGCGTCAAGGTTCGCAACCTCTCCTCCGGCGGTATGATGGCCGAAGGCGATGTCCGCGTAATGCGCGGTTCGCTTGTGTCGGTGGAATTGCGCAATATCGGATGGGTCGAAGGCTCCGTTGCCTGGAAGCAGGAAAACCGCTTCGGCATCGCCTTTGTCGAGGAAATCGACCCCAAGCTGGCCCGCGCATCCGCCCCCAAGGAAGCGCCCGGCTTTGAGAGCCCGCGTTTCACGCGCAATCACCAGGTGGAAAAACCGGTCGATCCTTCCGTCATCAGAAAGATCTGAACCTCCGCAAGCCTTGTTGAAGCGCTGCGCGGCCCGGCCTAGGAGTTGGGCGATGGTGCGGCGCCTTTTCCTGATCCCGCTTCTGGCGGTGTTGCCACTGACCGGATGTGGCCAGCGGGAAAGCGGCGCGCTGGACATCGCCTTTATTGCATCGGAAGACAGCCTGTTCGCAGGTGGGCTGCGCCTGTCCTCCGCCGCGCAGCATCTCCGCGCGGCAACCGGCACGGGCATGGTCGCGCTGGACGAATATGGCGAAACGATCCCTGCCCTGGCCGATCGCTGGATCGTCACCGATGACGGCATGAGCTTCATTTTCCGCCTGCGTGAAGGCAGCTGGCCCGATGGCAGCGAAATCACTGCCGAGAGCGCCCGCGCCGCCCTGCTGGATGCCATCCGCCGCCTTCGCGGAACTTCGCTTGGCCTCGATCTCGCGCCGATAGAGGAAGTGCGGGCCATGGCGGGGCGCGTGGTCGAAATTCGCCTGTCCGGCCCTGTCCCCACCCTGCTGCAATTGCTGGCCCAGCCCGAACTGGCCCTGTCCAATAACGGGGAAGGCGCCGGGCCCATGGAATTACGGCGTCAGGGTTCGCTTGCCATCCTGACCATGAAGGCGCCTGAACAACGCGGCCTGCCCGCGGACGAGGAATGGCAGGATCATGTCCGCACCGTGCGGATCCATGCCGCCGGTCCGCAACAGGCGATCGACCTGTTTGAAGAGGGGGAGGTAGATGCCGTGCTGGGCGGGCGGATCGGTTCATTGCCGCTGGCCGATACCGGGCCCCTGTCGCGCGGCACGGTTCGCATCGATCCGGCGATCGGGCTGTTCGGGATGCAGGTGCGCAATGCCACCGGCCTGCTGGCGACGCCGGAAGGGCGCGAAGTCCTTTCCATGGCGCTCGACCGGGCAGAACTGATGGCGCCGTTCAATATTGGCGGCTGGGTGGCCACGACGCGCATCGTGCCTCCGGGCCTGCCGGGCGGATCGGATTTCAATACCGAAAGATGGGTCGGCATCGACATGGATCAGCGGCGGGCGGAAGCATCCGCCCGTGTGGCGGAATGGCTGCGGCTCAACCCGCCTGAAAATGGCGAGGCCGGGGCTGATCGCCGGGTCGTGCTGACGCTCGCCATTGGCGACGAGCCGGGGTTGCAGACCCTGTTCCGGCAGATCGCTGACCAGCTTTCCACGGTGCGCATCAGGCTGGAACGCGCCGAGGATACGCGCCGCGCCGATCTCGTCCTGGTGGACCGGGTGGCGCGTTTTGCCGGGCCCCGCTGGTTCCTTGACCAGTTCAATTGCTCGCTGCGGCGCGGTGTGTGCGATGATGATGCGGATTACCTGGTGGAACAGGCGATTGCCGAAACCGATCCGCAGGTCCGATCCTCGCTATTGTCCGAAGCGGAAGCCTCGCTCAACCTCGCCAATGCCTATATTCCGTTCGGCTCGCCGCTGCGCTGGTCGCTCATTCGCGGCAATGTGGATGGCTTCGCCGCCAATGCCTGGGCCTTCCATCCCTTGCCGCCGATGGCGACACTCCCCAGATAGGCGGGATGGAAAGGGACACGCCAGAAATCGTGCGCCCGGAGAGGATCCGGGCCGAGCGCCCCCGGCGCATGGCCTATGAATTGCCGGTCGGCACTGACCCGCACTCCGTGCGCCAGCGGGTTGAAGCCATGGAAATGATCCTGGAGCGCAGCTTCGTGGTCCCCGGTATCAACCGGACCGTCGGGCTGGATGCGATTGTCGGGCTGGTTCCCGTTGTCGGCGATATCATCACTGCGGCGATGGGCGCCTATCTGATCTGGGAAGCGAAGAATATCGGCATGCCCAGGTGGAAATTGTGGCGCATGGCCGGCAATCTCGCTTTCGATAGCGCAGTCGGCGCAATCCCGGTGGCGGGCGATCTGTTCGACTTCATGTTCCGGTCCAACACCCGCAATCTGAAGATCATCAAGCGTCATCTCGACAAGCATCACCCGGTGATCGAACAATAAGCGGCAGCTTTCCGCAGCAAATCCGCCGCCCCCGGTGATTTTGGCGGCATAAGCCGCTAATCCGCGTCCCTCATGGCCGATGCTTCCGCACCTACCCCGATGATGGCGCAATATCTCTCGCTCAAGCGGGAGGCTGGCGATTGCCTGCTGTTCTATCGCATGGGCGATTTCTTCGAGCTGTTTTTCGACGATGCGAAGCGGGCCAGCGCCGTGCTCGACATCGCGCTGACCAGTCGCGGGGAACATGATGGGGCGCCCGTGCCGATGTGCGGCGTGCCCGTGCATTCGGCGGAAAGCTATCTCGCCCGGCTGATTCGCGCCGGTTGCCGCGTGGCTATCGCGGAACAGGTGGAAAGCCCTGAAGAAGCGAAGAAACGCGGCGGCTCCAAGGCTCTCGTGCGGCGGGACATCGTGCGCTTCGTCACGGCAGGAACGCTGACGGAAGAGGCGCTGCTGGAACCGCGCCGGGCCAATCTGCTGGTTGCCGCCTGCGAATTGCGCGGGACATGCGGCATCGCCGCCTGCGATATTTCCACCGGTCGGATGGAGCTGGAGGAATGCGATCCGGGCTCGCTGGACGCCACATTGGCGCGTTTTGCGGCCAGTGAAGTGGTTGCGCCCGAAGGCTGGGACGCAGCGCCGCCCGATGCGATAAGCCGCCCGGCGCGCGATTTTGCCAGTGATGAGGGGGAGGCCCGCCTCAAATCCGTGCATGGTGTCGCCACTCTGGACGGTTTCGGTGATTTCTCCCGTCCGATGCTGGCCGCTGCGGGAGGGCTGATCGCCTATCTCGACCATGTCGGGCGGGGCAGCCTGCCGCTGTTGCTGCCCCCGGAAATGCGCGGGTCGGACAGCGTGCTGGCCATGGACCAGGCGACGCGGGCCAGCCTTGAAATCATCGAGGCGCAGGGTGGCGGGCGGCAGGGCAGCCTGCTGGCCGAAGTGGATCGCTGCGTCACCGGGGCCGGCGCGCGGCAATTGGCGGAAGATCTTGCCACGCCGCTGGCGAACCGGGCGGCGATCGGGCGGCGCCACGATCTGGTGCATTTTTTCCATGCCGATCCGCTGCTTCGCGCGGATTTGCGGGAAGTCCTGCGTGGCCTTCCGGATATCGGCAGGGCACTTGGCCGTGTGGTCGCCGGGCGTGGATCCCCGCGCGATCTTGGCCAATTGCGCGACGGGTTGGCCGAAGCGCGCCGGATTGGCGATTATCTCCAGCCACGTGGCGACAAGCCGGATCTGCTGTCCGAATTACTGCCGCGCCTGGGCGGTCATGGCGCGTTGACCGATCTGCTGTCGCGCGCGCTGGTGGCCGCCCCGCCGACGGAGCGTGGATCGGGCGGGTTCATCGCGGAAGGTTATGATGCCGCGCTGGATGAATTGCGCGCCGTATCGGGCAATGCCCGCCGCGCTATCGCGGCGATGGAGGCACGCTATCGCGACGATACCGGCATCGCCGCGCTCAAGATCAAGCACAACGGCGTGCTCGGCTATTTCATCGAAGTGCCGGCCAGACATGCCGACAAGCTGATGACGCCCGAAAGCGGCTTCACCCATCGCCAGACCATGGCCAACGCGGTGCGGTTCAATTCGCTGCAATTGCACGAGGAAGCGGGCCGCATTGCTGAAGCGGGCGCCCACGCGCTGGCGGCGGAGGATGCCCATTTCGAGGAGCTGGTCGGCGAAGTGGTGAATGCGCGCGAGAAAATCGCTGCCACCGCCGCCGCGCTTGCCCGCCTCGATGTGGCCGCCGGACAGGCCGAACGCGCGGCGGAAGGGGGCTGGTGCCGTCCCGAAATTCTGGACGATCCCTGCCTGGAAATCGAAGGCGGGCGGCACCCGGTGGTGGAAGCCGCCCTGGCCCGTGCGGGCGAACGTTTCGTGGCGAATGATTGCCGGCTGGCGAGCGAGGATCGGCTTTGGCTGATCGGCGGCCCGAATATGGGCGGCAAGTCCACCTTCCTGCGCCAGAATGCGCTGATCGTCCTGCTTGGCCAGGCTGGCGGCTTCGTGCCGGCGGCAAGCGCGCGGATCGGGCTGGTGGACCGCCTGTTCAGCCGGGTCGGCGCGTCGGATAATCTCGCCCGAGGCCGTTCCACCTTCATGGTGGAAATGGTCGAAACCGCAGCCATTCTCGCCCAGGCGAGCGAGCGCAGTTTCGTGATTCTGGACGAGGTGGGCCGGGGCACTTCCACTTATGACGGGCTGGCGCTTGCCTGGGCCGTTGCCGAAGCGATTCACGAGGTCAATCGCTGCCGCTGCCTGTTCGCCACCCATTATCACGAATTGTCCCGGCTGGCTGACAGCTGCCCCTCCCTTTCGCTCCACCATGTCCGCGCGAAGGAGTGGAAGGGGGAACTGGTACTGCTGCACGAACTTGCCGAAGGGGCGGCCGATCGCAGCTATGGGCTTGCCGTCGCCCGGCTGGCCGGCGTTCCCCGGGAAGTGGTGGCGCGTGCCAAGGCCGTATTGGAAAAGCTGGAGAAAGGGCGGGCAGAAACGGGTGGTCTGGCTGCCGGTCTGGGCGAACTCCCGCTATTCGCTGCTGCGGCGGAAGCGGAGGAGGAGCAATGCGACGCCCTGCGCGACAGGCTGCATGGTCTGGACGTGGACGCGCTTAGCCCGCGGGAGGCGCTGGACCTGCTTTATGAACTGAAGCGCGAGGCGGGCGAAGCATAGGGATAGTTTGCCTTTTCCCTTCCGCCGGTTAGCCTTCCGGAATGAGCGAGGGTAAGGACAAGCCTGACCGCAGTACACGCCTGGCGGAAGATCGCACCGACTGGGCGGAGGACCGCACGATCCTGGCGGTGGAGCGGACTTTCGCAGGCTGGATGCGGACTGCCTTCGGGGCGATCGGCATCGGCCTGGCCTTCAATGCATTATTCGGTGAACTGGATCCGCCCTGGCTGGCGCGGGCCATCGCGACATTGTTCCTCCTTCTGGGGGCGGGTGTGGCGCTCACCGCCCAGCACCGCGCGAGAAAATCCTTTGAAAAACTGGATTGTCACGCGGTGGATACGGTGAGCGCGCCGAATATCCGCTGGATCGCATGGATCGTTGCGATCGGATCTGTTCTGCTGGTCGCCGGCTTGTGGGTTCTCAATGACGGGAGGATCGGCGGCTAGCTGCCGTCGGAAGGCAAATCGTCCACGCGGTTGCTACGGTCATATTTGTCTTCGTTATCGTCCAGATTATCCTCGCCGCGATAGGCGGCCATGTCGATCCGGCCGGACTGTTCCATGTCCTTCATGTGATCGACGAGATCCTGCGAATCCTCGCCCATGATGCCACTGCCGCGCTTCTTGGTGCTTTCCGTCGCGCGGTCTTCATCGGGCATGCGCTTGCGCGCTTCCTCGGCGATTTCCTGTGACTGGCTGCTTTCGTCCTCCTGCTCGTCATTATAGAGCTCGGGGGCCTGGCTGTTTTTATTCTTTTCGGGTTTGTCGATCATCGCGAACACTCCTTCTGCCGGATAACGGGCCGGAGGTGCGGCCTGTTCCCGGCTGCGGAATCAACGCGTAGGGACGGGCTCCTCGCCCGAATAGTCGTAGAATCCCTTGCCCGTCTTGCGGCCCAGCCAGCCAGCTTCGACATATTTCACCAGCAATGGGGCGGGGCGATATTTCGTGTCGCCCGTGCCATCGAAGATCACGCGCACGATTTCCAGGCAGGTATCCAGCCCGATGAAATCGGCCAGTTCCAGCGGGCCCATCGGGTGATTGAGGCCAAGCCGGCAGCCCTTGTCGATATCCGCCACGCTGGCCGTGCCATTGCCCAGGGTGAACACCGCCTCGTTAATCATGGGCAGGAGAATGCGATTGACGATGAAGCCGGGTTCGTCCTCGCTCTTCACCACTTCCTTGCCCAGGCTTGCCGCGAAGGCGCAGGTCTTTTCCACCGTGCCGGCGGCAGTGGCCAGGCCGGGTATGACTTCCACCAGCTTCATCACCGGCACCGGATTGAAGAAATGCATTCCGATGAAGCGGGCCGGATCGGGCACCCCGGCGGCCATGCGGGTGATCGGGATGGAACTTGTGTTGGTGGCCAGAATCGCGTCGGGGGAGAGCACTTCGCTGGCAGACCGGAAGATCGCCTGCTTGATCTCCTCATTTTCGGTCGCCGCTTCGATGATGAAGCCGCAACCGCCCATGGCGGAATAATCCGCGGTCGGCACGA
The DNA here is from genome assembly GCF_001008165.2 of Croceibacterium atlanticum. Lineage (NCBI taxonomy): Bacteria > Pseudomonadati > Pseudomonadota > Alphaproteobacteria > Sphingomonadales > Erythrobacteraceae > Croceibacterium > Croceibacterium atlanticum. Next base: position 2,557,219 of record NZ_CP011452.2, read on the forward strand.
TCAGGCCAATTGCGTTATCGGCATCGGCCTGCGCGATCTTTTCCTTTTCGACCAGGCGGGCGAGGCGTTTGGCAATGCTGCCTTTCGCCTTTTCAGCCACGGCGATTTCACGATCCGCCAGAAAGACCTTCCGTCCACTGGCCGCCGCGACCTGGGCAATGCCCGATCCCATTTGCCCCGCGCCAATTACGCCGATCGAATCCATCAGATCGCTCCTTCGCAGTTGCGAAGACGGGTTAGCGGATGCGGAATGGCCGCGCTACCGGTTCGCGCCGGGCTGCCATAGGACATCGCCTGTTCCGCCCGAATTGGCTGCGCGCGCCATGACGAAGAGCAGGTCGGACAGGCGGTTTATATAGGTAAGGGCCGCGGGGTTCACCGGCTGGAATTCCGCCAGCGCACTGATTGCGCGTTCCGCCCTGCGCGCGGCGGCGCGGGCGACATGCAGCCTTGCGGCGGCTTCACTGCCACCCGGCAAGATGAAGTTTTTCAGTGGTTCCAGCCCGGCATTCAGCGCATCGATCCGCTTTTCCAGCCATTCCGTCTGGGTCGGGACCATGCGCAGGACCATTTCCGAAGGTTCGAAATCATCCCCCGGCGTCGCCAGATCGGCGCCCAGGTCGAACAGGTCGTTCTGGATGCGGTAAAGATCGGCGGCAGTTTCGCCTTCCAGCGATAATGCGGCGAGGCCGAGCGCGGAATTCGCCTCGTCCACCGCGCCGACGGCTTTCATGCGGATGGCGTGTTTGGGCAGGCGGGATCCGTCGACCAGCCCGGTCGTGCCGTCATCCCCGGTGCGTGTGTAGATCTTGGAAAGCCGGACCACTTTGCGTCGGCGCTGCCGCTTAGCGGCTGATCATCAGCAGCACGGCAACCACTGCGACCGCCAGCGCCTGATATTTGATGCGGGCGAACATCATCTGGTTCTGTTTCAGCTGAAGCCGGCCGACTCTTTCCGCTTCTTCCGGGTTGTCCACTTCCAGGCGGGAACTTTGCAGAAAGGCAATGATCCCACGCACCAGCGATACGACGACCATGATTGCCAAGCCGATGATGGCGAGGATGAGTAGATAGGTCATGCGTGGATATGTAGGCCTTCATCCAGCACAATTCCAGCCGGTAACTCGCCCCGGCGCAACGCATCGGCCAGGGCGTGCCCGTCTTCCCCCGCCAGCCGCCGGTCGGCCAGCGATGGGGAGCCGCGTCTTTTGGCGAGCTTGCGCCCGCCACTGTCCAGCAGCAGCGCATGATGGTGCCAATGCGGAACGGGCAATTCCAGCAGGGCCTGGATCAGGCAGTGAATGTGAGTCGCGGCGAAAAGATCCCGTCCGCGTGTGACCAGTGTGACACCGTCTGCCGCATCGTCCAGCGTGGCGGCAAGGTGATAGCTGGCCGGCGTGCTCGCATCCTTGCGGATCAGCACGACATCGCCGGCCAGGTCTGGCCGGGCCTGCTGTTCGCCCGCCAGTTCATCCAACCAGGTCAGCGGCCCGGTTTGTTCCAGCGCGGCCCGGACATCGAGCCGCCAGGCCACCGGCCGGTCCGTGTCGATTGCCGCGCCCCGGCAGGTGCCCGGATAGACGGGGCCGTCAGGTCCGGTTGCGGTTGCGGCTTCGGCGATTTCGGACCGTGTACAGGCGCAGGGATAGAGCAGGCCCATGTCCCGCAGCCTTGCGGCTGCCGCTTCGTAGGCCGCGATGCGGGAGGATTGCGGGGCGACTTCTTCCCATTCCAGGCCCAGCCAATGCAGGTCGGCGCGAAATTCCCCGGCCAGTTCCGCCTTGCTGCGCGCGCCGTCAATATCCTCGATCCGAAGCAGGAAACGGCCATGCGCCTGACGGGCCAGATCATGTGCCCTGATTGCCGAATAGGCGTGTCCGAGATGCAACGAACCGTTCGGGCTGGGGGCGAAACGGGTCACGATCATGTCATTGCTGCTTTCTGCCTGACGGCCCGACTCGCGGATTTTGCTGTGGATTCAACTTTTGTAACAGGCTTGACGCTTTTCCGCGCAAATGCTCCTCTCACAGTATCAGGGAGGACACGCCGTGTTCAAAGCCGAACTGATCGAACGCGCAGCCCGTTTCCGGAGCGCGGAAGAAGATCCAACGCGCAGGCTGGAAAGCTGCCCTGCGCTGGTTCTCAACGCGGATTACACGCCGCTTTCCTATTATCCACTAAGCCTGTGGCCATGGCAGACCGCGATCAAGGCGGTCTTTCTCGAACGGGTGGATATTGTCGCCAGCTATGACCGGGAAGTGCATTCGCCCTCGCTCGACATGAAAATCCCCAGCGTGATCGCGCTGCGGCAATTCGTGAAGGCGAGCGAATTTCCAGCCTTTACCCGCTTCAACCTGTTCCTGCGCGATCGCTTCAATTGCCAATATTGCGGCAGCCCGCAGAACCTGACCTTCGACCACGTCGTGCCCCGCCGGCTGGGCGGCAAGACGACGTGGGAGAATATCATCACCGCCTGCGCGCCCTGCAACATGAAGAAGGGCGGGCGGACGCCGGAACAGGCCAATATGCGGCCGCTGGTGAACCCGATCCGGCCGACAAGCTGGCAATTGCAGCAGCATGGCAAATGCTTTCCGCCCAACTATCTGCACGAGACATGGCGGGACTGGCTCTATTGGGATATAGAGCTGGAAGCCTGAGCGGCTGGACAGCCGCCGTTGCCGTTGCTGCTTTTTTATGCGGGTTTTCGCTATACCGGGCGCGCCTCGCGCGTTAGGGCGCGGCCACGGGTGCATTAGAACGATCAGAGGATTGCCTTGGCGGACCAGACCGACAGCTTCACCGCGCGCGAAGCGCTCTTCTATCACGAGACCGTCCGGCCGGGTAAGATCGAGATTGTCGCCAGCAAGCCGATGGCGACGCAGCGCGATCTGAGCCTGGCCTATTCGCCGGGTGTGGCCGTGCCGGTGCAGGCCATCGCCGATGATCCGGCCAATGCCGCGCGTTACACGGCGCGTTCCAACCTCGTTGCCGTGATTTCCAACGGAACGGCCATTCTCGGCATGGGCAATCTGGGCGCTCTGGCTTCCAAGCCGGTGATGGAAGGCAAGGCGGTGTTGTTCAAACGCTTTGCCGATGTCGATGCGATCGACCTGGAACTGGCGACGGAAGACCCTGAGGCCTTCATCAATGCCGTGGCGCTGATGGAACCGAGCTTTGGCGGCATCAATCTGGAAGATATCCGCGCGCCTGAATGCTTCATCATTGAACAGGCCCTGCGCGAAAAGCTGAACATCCCGGTCATGCATGATGACCAGCACGGCACGGCGATCATTTCCGCCGCCGGCCTGCTGAATGCCTGCCACATTACCGGGCGCGACCTGAAGGATGTGAAGGTCGTGGTGAACGGCGCCGGCGCGGCGGCCATCGCCTGCACCGCGCTGATCAAGGCGATGGGCGTGCAGCATGAAAACGTGCTGATGTGCGACCGCAGCGGCGTGATCTATCCGGGGCGCGACAATGTTGACCAGTGGAAGAGCGCGCACGCGGTCCAGACGGATCGCCGCACGCTGGAAGATGCGCTGGTCGGTGCGGATATTTTCCTCGGCCTGTCGGTCGGCGGCGCGCTGAAACCCGAATGGGTGGAAAAGATGGCGGATCAGCCCATCATCTTCGCCATGGCCAATCCCGATCCGGAAATCACGCCGGATGCCGCCAAGGCCGTGCGTCCCGATGCGATCGTGGCCACGGGCAGGTCGGACTATCCGAACCAGGTCAATAATGTTCTGGGCTTCCCCTTCATCTTCCGCGGCGCGCTGGACGTAAGGGCCACGGCCATCAATGAGGAAATGAAGATTGCCGCGGCGCAGGCCATCGCCGAACTGGCGCGCAAGCCGGTTCCGGAAGAAGTGGCGGCGGCCTATGGCAAGAATCACCAGTTCGGGCGTGATTACATCATTCCCGTGCCGTTCGATCCGCGGCTGATGGAAGTCGTTTCCGCCGCAGTGGCCAAGGCCGCCATGGATAGCGGCGTGGCCCAGACGCAGATCGAGGATTTCGACGCCTATCGCCATGCGCTGAAGAGCCGGCTCAACCCGACGACTTCGGTTCTGACCAATGTCTATGCCGAAGTGAAGAACAATCCCAAGCGGGTGGTTTTCGCGGAAGCGGAAGAAGAAGTGGTGCTGCGCGCCGCCATCCAGTTCCGCGATTTCGGATATGGCACGCCGGTCCTGGTTGGCCGCACCAATGCGGTGCGGGAAAAGCTGGTGGAACTGGCCGCGGCCAATCCCGATTCCTTCGAAATCCAGAATTCCGCCGAATCCGAATTCGTGCCGGACATGGTGGATTATCTCTACAAGCGGCTCCAGCGGCGCGGCCATACGGAACGCGATGTGCGCCGCATGGTCAATCAGGACCGCAATATCTTCTCCTCGCTGTTGCTGGCGCTTGGCCATGGCGATGCGATGATCACTGGCCTGACGCGGCCCTTCGCCCAGACCATTCGCGAAGTGAATCTCGTGCTCGATCACAAGCAGGGCGAAGTGCCCTTCGGCGTGCACATGATGATCGGCAAGAATTTCACCGTGTTCCTGGCCGATACGACGATCAATGAACGGCCCACGGCTGAACAGCTGGCGCATATCGCCAAGGATACGGCGGCCGTCGCACGGCGGCTGGGCCATGAACCGCGCGTGGCCTTCCTGTCCTATTCCACCTTCGGCAATCCGGCGGGCAAATGGCTCGAAAATATCCGTGAGGCCGTGCATATCCTGGACGAGGAAAAGCCGGACTTCGAATATGAAGGCGAAATGGCGCCCGATGCCGCGCTCAATCCGCAGGTAATGGCGCAATATCCGTTCAGTCGCCTGTCCGGCCCCGCCAATGTGCTGGTCATGCCGGGCCTGCAATCCGCCAATCTTTCGGCCAAATTGCTGCGCGAACTGGGCGGCAATGCCACTATCGGGCCAATGCTGATCGGTATGGAAAAGCCAGTCCAGATCGCACCGATGACGGCCAATGCGCCGGATGTGCTGACCCTGTCCGTGCTGGCCGCGGCCGGCGTGGTGGGCTGATGTGACGGGCTGATACCGGCCGGATTACCGAATAACCGAAACACTGACAGAACATGTGGCCGCGTCCGATAATCGTCGGGCGCGGCTTCGTGTATCGCGGCCATTACCGTTCCCGGCATCTCCCCCGCTTTGAGCGACGTCAAAGATCAGGCCCGTGATTCGCGCCATGGCTGCCTGGCGCGCGGTATCGGCATGGGTTCGGACCGCATTCCTGATGGGAGGGATTTCATGAAGAAAGTTTCTTGGCTGTCCGTTGTTTCGCTTGCTCCTCTGGCCCTGCTTGCTGCCTGCGGTGGCACCGCGGTGGATCCGGCTGAAACCGTGCAGACCGTGAAGGACACGGAAACCGCGCAGCTGCAATCGCTGGCTGCAAAGGATGTCGATGGCGTGATGCGTTATTACGCGGATGATGCCGTGATCGTGACGCCCGGCGCTGCTCCGGCCACTGGCAAGGCCGCCATCCAGAATGCGCTTGCCGGGCTGATGGAAGACCCCAATCTGGCCGTCGAAATGCAGCAGGGAGAAGGCTGGGCGGCACAGAGCGGCGAACTGGCCGTGACGACGTCCGATGGCACGATGACGGTCACCGATCCGGAAACGGGCGAAGCCACCGTCGTGCCCATGCGCAACCAGACCGTGTGGTACAAGGCCACCGGCGACACCTGGAAAATCGTGTCTGAATATAATGTCGACCTGACGCCGGTTTCCGCCGAGGCGGAGGCGATGGCCGCCGAATAAGGCTCCACCCGCGCCATCCGCCGGCAGGCCCGGCGGGTGGCGTATTCCTTCTGCGGTCAGCTTTCTTCCAGACGGCGGAAGCGGAAATACCAGACCTTAGTGGCCATACTATCATAACACACTGATATATAATCACTAACTAGCATTTTTTGATCCCCATTTTCTCGGCTAGCAATCACCGGGTAATCACCGTGCCGAATTTGGTAAGCGCGCGCCCCCATGAACGGATTTCTGCGTTTGTGATCATGACGCAGGTGCTGCCAATCGGAAGCAGGTGGCGAAACGCTTGCGATCAGCCGCGCTTATCCCTGCTTCTGTGAATAGGTGTTCCCACCGTGTCGCTACGATCCTACTCATGTCTTCGGCGATTGCTGTCGCGTCCTCATGGCCGAGGTCGAAGACCGCGGCACCGGCGAGAGCATTCTCGATCGTTGCATTGCGGCCTTCCGGCCCCACACCGAGGACGAGCCGTCGCTCCAGTCCCAGCTGCGGCTTTGGCACTACATCGTAAAGCGGCGATAGCCGCCAACCCTCACCATCGAACAGGAAGCCATGATTACGCAGGTGATCATCATCATTCGTGACGAGGATATTGAGCAGCATACGACGAAATAGCTCGTGCAGATCCTGACGTACTTCGGTTCCGAATTGCCGGATCGCTCCTGCGAGATCGGCATAGCTGAAGCTGCTGACCTCGCTCTCATGCGCCCCGAGCATTGTGAGCCCCGAAGCGAAGGGCCTACGCTCCAGCCAGTTCCCGTGAGGAATCCGGTCGAACCGTTCGATCAGATAGATGTCGCGATCAAGGACGCAGCGGAAGTCGAGTGGCGGAACGTCGAGACCACATTCGCCGGCAAGCCGCATTGTCGCTAGTTCGACCCTGCATTCGGGAAAGCTATCCCCCCGCTTCTGGAATTTCGCGATCCAGGGCTGCTCGCCGATTTTTGTAGCTGCCTTCGGCCGGGCGCCGCCCAGAGATGACCCGGCGGCCAGCAACGCCCTCAAGTTCTCGTCGAGTTCGTCGACATGCTGCGCTCGTTCGGCGGCTTCTGCTAGCTCTGCGAGCGTGAACTCTTCGCCCGGAGCAGGGCCGTCCCCCCATGGCGTAATTCTCTCAGGCTGGGCGGACGTCGGCCCAAAGGCGAGCGCACCCACGCGATGTTCGCCCGAGGCCAGAATGAGATCGATTTCGCTCGGCAAGCGATCGCCCATCGCCTTGTACATTAGGTATTGGCCCCAGCCGTCAGGAGCAGCATCCCGAATGCCACCGAACACGGCAAAGCCTTCTTCCGTCCTGAATGTTCGAGAAGTTCCAGCTTCGTGCAACGGCAGAGCTACAGGATCGACCGCAATACGGTCAGCGCGTTCCAGATAACGCCGCCCGTAAGCGAAGGTAGCAAACTGGTTGCGCGGTTCGTCGGTCATCGTGAGAAGGCCTGCCGGAACAGGCCCCTCCTCAAGATGCACGAAGACATAGGTGCGGATGGTCGTCACGGCTTGCTAGAAATCCAGATCATCGTCGCTGACAGCGTGGGTCTTCTGGGGCAGGCGGGACAAATCCTCGCTGATGCCAGCCCGGTCACTGTCTGGGGTTACCAGCTCGGCAAGGCGCTGTGTCATCCCCAGGACATGCAGGGCGCTCGCCAGAACCGCGAGGCCCACGGTAGGATCTCCCGCTTCGAGGCGTTGCAGCGTTTGAACCGAGACGATCATGCGCTCGGCCATTAAACGCTGAGGAAGTTTTCTCCGGCGGCGAGCAAGGGCGATATCCTTACCTAGCCGTGTAATCGCACGTTGGCTCTGGGGCGGTAGTCCGCTAGCAGCTCGAGACGAACGGGGCATGGCCCGATATATGACATATCATGCTAAATTCCGCAAATAGAAATGATATGTCATGTTTTTGTGCTCTTTCGCTTGAAGCAGATTTACCGAAGGAAGATGCTTCACCGCCTCCTGCACGAGGCTTACAATGACCATGACTGAGTGGAGAGGCGCTAGTGAGCGGTCGCTAGGCCGCGGCTTGACCATCGTACTTCAAAAGTCGCTGTGCAGTTGCGCGAATTGTCTCAGCGACTATATCGCAAACGTCACGCATGTCGGCACAAGCCGACAGCCTCGGAAGAATTCCGAGGTCCCGTCCTCCAGTTGGAGGTTAACCGGCGGACCCTGCAGAGGGTTCGCCGAATTTCGTTCGAACGCTCTCGCAGGTCCAACCCGATGGAGCATCGAATGCATTATTCAGACGAGGAAATCGAACGCGCGAAGACATTATTCGCTCGTGAAAATGATCAACCCGGCCATGGCAGAATGGCGGTTGCCGCGATGGCGGGAATGAGCAAGCCCGGCAAAATCAGCCATATCACTCATCGACGGACTTGGCGGGACTACCTTCCGAAGGCACGACGCGATTTGCAAAAGGAAAGATCGGACCGGAATTTTCGATTAGGTAACGTGTCGCATGATCTAAACTGACCAGGTCGTGGGGCAGCAATAAGGATCAATGGCGCTAGTGAGAAGTCACTACGAATAATCGGTAGACCTCGCGGGTGAGCGGCGATGTCGATGTGACGCTCAAATCGACGGGCTCGCAGTGCAGACGTGAATCCCCTCCGACCTGTTCTTACAACACAGAAGGGCTGGAGGGGAGGAGGGCCTTTGTGAGCGAGCCGAAAGGATCGCGATGTGCCATGTCCCACCGATATTCCACCAAGATAAGCTCTTTGGAAGAAGCCGCCCGCCGCATCTGTGAAAACCGGGGCGGCAAATGGTCCGGCACAAAGGGCATGGCCTGCTGCCCTGCGCATGACGACCGTACGCCGTCACTCGGTGTGTCACTCGGGCGAGGAGCCATTCTCCTCCATTGCTTTGCCGGATGCGATCAGGAGTCCGTGCTCGCAGCGCTAGCGCGTGAAGGCGTACCGGCGTCAACCTTGTTTTCGGAAGGTGCAATCGAGCCCACGATGGACACTGGTCACGCAGCGAAGCCTTCGGCCGCTGCCTTGCGCATCTGGCGCGATGCGCAACCGCTGCTTACCAGTCCGGCAAAGGCTTACTTGGAGAGCCGAGGCATTCTCGCCGCATCGTCAGCGCTCCGCTTTCATCCGCGAACACCGCTTGGCCCGAAGGGACGCACCCGCTTTTTGCCGGCCATGATCTCGGCGGTCAGTCTCGATGAGGGGTCGATCGCCATCCATCGCACATTCCTTTCGGGCAATGCCAAGGCCGAATTCGACAAACCGAAGCGCGCGCTCGGCGCGCTCGGTGAAGCTGCCGTCCGCCTCTTCGCTCCGGTTTCCGGCAAGCTCGGCCTCGCCGAGGGCATCGAAAGCGCGATGTCGGCCTATGCTCTTACCGGCATCCCCGTCTGGGCGACCCTGGGCAATGAGCGGTTCGGCCTCGTCAGCGTGCCTGAGAGCGTGACCGAGCTTCATCTCTTCGTCGATCACGATGCTGGCGGCGAGCTAGCCGCGTCCCGTGGCCTGGCCGCTTATGCCCACGATGGGCGGTCAATCCACGTTCGCAAGCCTTCCTTAAACGACACCGACTGGAACGATGAACTCACGGCATGGCTGCGCCGCAAAGCGGCGCGGTAGAGGAGAGAGGGCTTCTCGAATTCCTGATCCGGCAGAGGGCGTGTCCCGATGCCCCCATCAGGAGCACGAATTGCCATGTTTCAATCAGACCTGTTTCCAGCTGGCGAGCAGTCGCCGTCAGAGCCCCTGGCTTATGCCATCGGCACCCGAGTTGCCGAACTTCTCGCTTCGGGACGTCATCTTACCCGTGCGGACATTTCCGGCTTCTTCGCTGAAGAGACCGGCGCCCTGGACTGGGGAAGCGCCTGGACTATCGACGACTACAACAACGCGGCCGAGATCGGCGCACTGCTCTGGCTTCGCGAGTCTTCACGCATCGATCTGACGACAAGCGTGCACGAAGCCGAAGCGCGGTTCGACTGGCTCGAAGCAGCCTTGCCGCCCCGGCACGTTCGCAGCGAAGCACAGGTCGAGCTCCAGCAGTTCTCCACCCCGCCGATGCTGGCCTGGCTGACGGCGAAGGCCGCAGCTATCTCTGCGCAAGACACGCTCCTCGAACCATCCGCAGGCAATGGTGCGCTTGCTCTTTGGGGCAGCGTTCAGAGTGCCTCGCTGCTTCTCAATGAGATCGATCCGGCAAGACGAGACAGCCTGGGCCATATCTTCCCCAAGGCCACAATCACTGCGCATGACGGGGAACTGATCGCCGACCTGCATCGCGGCCCTGTTCCGTCAGTCGTGCTGATGAACCCGCCGTTCGCCCGGAGCCAGGAACGAGGCATGGACGGCGAGACGGCACAGCGCCACCTTCGAAGTGCAATCCGGTCTGCTGCTGCTGGGGCGAGGATTGTTGCGATCATGCCCGAAGGATTCGATGCTTCCACGTTCGCCAAAGCACAGGACGAAGCGTCGCTCCTGCTCAATGTCCGCTTGGAGCAGATGTTTCGCCGGACAGGGACGGGGATTGCCGTTCGCCTGATCGTGATCGACAAGGTGTCGACTGCGCCCTCGTCAGCGATCACCGGAGATACCTGCGATCTCATCGCGCTCCACGAGCTGCTCAACGCGCTTCCGCCACGCGTAGAGACCTCCACCAACATCCATCGCCTGGCAATCGGGAAGCCAGTCTGCCTCGTTGGCAAGACCTCAGTGTATCGCGCGCCAGTCCGCCCGGTAGCACCATTCGCAGGGACTCCTGCACTCACAGCAACTGCGATCGAGCTGACCTATTCGGTCCTCGCCGAACCTGCGCCGGTGCCTGAACAAACAGGCATCTACCTGCCCTACCGGCCCAGCCGCATCGCGTTCGAGGATGCGCTGGTACATCCCACCCCGCTCGTGGAATCGGTCGCGATGGGCTCGGTCGCGGCTCCGCAGCCGGAAGTGCGGCCACGTCTCCCCACCAACTGGCAGGCCGATGGCCTTTTATCCGAGGCTCAGTGCGAGACACTGGTCTACGCTGCCCAGGCATTCGCGCGCGACCTACCGGGCCAGTTCAAAATCAGTCAGGAAGGCACCGCGCTGGAACTGTCCGAAGACGGGCACGCATTCCGCCAAGGCTTCTTCCTTGGCGACGGAACCGGAGCGGGCAAGGGACGACAGATCGCCGCAGTCATCATGGACCGCTGGCTCGCAGGCGAGCGTCGCCATATCTGGATCACCAAGAACGAGGCGCTGCTCGAAGATGCACGCCGCGACTGGGAAGCGCTTGGCGGGCTGCCACTCGATCTCCAGCCGCTCTCACGCTGGAAACTCGGCCAATCCATTACGATGTCCGAAGGCATTCTCTTCGTCACCTATCCGACGCTGCGCTCGGGCCGCGCCGAGGATACGCGGCTCGACCAGATTCTTGCCTGGGCGGGCGTGGATTTCGACGGCGTGATCGCTTTCGACGAAGCCCATGCGATGGCCAATGCGCTCGGGGGCTCTTCAACCCGTGGCAAGGTCAAAGGCTCCGAACAGGGGATGGCGGGCCTCAGGCTACAGAACCGTCTCCCGCGCGCCCGGGTGCTCTACGCGTCTGCCACTGGCGCCTCGGATATCGCCAATCTGGGCTATACTTCCCGGCTTGGCCTCTGGGGACCCGAGACCGCTTTCCCGACCCACGAGGCGTTCTTGACCGAGATCCGCGCTGGCGGCGTCGCGGCGATGGAGCTTGTCGCCCGCGACCTAAAGGCTCAGGGCCTCTATCTCGCCCGTGCGCTGTCCTTCGCCTGGGTAGAGTACGAGATCCTCGAACACAGCCTGACCGAAGCACAGGTGCGGATCTACGATGCCTATGCCGATGCCTGGGCGATCATTCACCGCAACCTAGAAGCCGCGCTCGAAGCAACCCGCGTGGTCGACGAGGACAGCGGCGATACGCTCAATCGCAACGCCAAAGCTGCTGCGCTGTCGATCTTCGAAGGCACCAAGCAGCGCTTCTTTGCCCAGCTCCTGCTCTCGATGAAACTGCCGAGCCTGATCCCCGCGATGGAAGCGGCGCTTGGCGATGATCATTCGGTTGTCGTGCAGCTCGTCTCGACCGCCGAGGCCATGCTCGACCGGCGCCTTGCCGACCTTAGCGTGGAAGAACGCGAAGCGCTCGACATCGATCTGTCCCCGCGTGAATATGTCATCGACTATCTTGCGATGAGCTTCCCTGTGCGATTGATGCAGGTCTTCGCCGACGAGGACGGAAATCTTCGCTCCGAGGCGATGAGCGACGAGGAAGGCAATCCCGTTTTCTGCCCGCGCGCCATGGCCGCGCGCGATGCGCTGATCGAACAGCTCTGTGCGCTGCCGCCGATCGCCACTGCGCTCGATGCGATCATCGAACACTTCGGAACCGACGCCGTGGCCGAGGTTACGGGCCGGACCCGCAGGCTGGTCCTGGGCCGCGATGGTCAGCAGCGCCTCGAACGCCGGAGCCCCAGTGCGAATGTCGCCGAAGCGCAAAGCTTCATGGAAGGGACCAAGCGCATCCTGGTCTTCTCGGATGCCGGCGGTACGGGGCGTTCCTACCATGCCGACCTCGGCGCCAGGAATCAGCAACGCCGGGTCCATTTTCTGCTCGAGCCGGGATGGCGCGCCGACAACGCCATCCAAGGTCTTGGTCGTACCAACCGCACCAACCAGGCCTCGGCCCCGCTGTTCCGCCCGGTCACCACAGATGTGAAGGGCGAGCGCCGGTTCATCTCGACTATTGCGCGAAGGCTCGACGCTTTGGGCGCGCTTACGCGCGGTCAGCGCCAGACCGGCGGACAAAACCTTTTCGATCCGGCCGACAATCTCGAAAGCGACTATGCGCGCGATGCGCTCAGCCGCTGGTTCCAGCTGCTCTATGACGGCAAGCTCGAAGCCACGAGCTTCGGTAACTTCGTCGAGCGCACCGGGCTTAGGCTCGAAAACCCCGATGGCGGGCTGACTGACAATCTCCCCACGATCCAGCGCTGGCTCAACCGCATCCTCGCGCTGCCGATCGCGCTCCAGAACGCGATCTTCGATGAATATCTCGGCCTCGTCGAAGCGCGGATCGAAGCCGCGCGCGAGGCCGGGACGCTCGACCAGGGACTGGAAACCGTGAGGGTCGATCACTTCACGATCCTCGCCGACGAACTCCTGCGCACGGACCCCGTGACCGGTGCCGAGACCCGTCTTGTCTCGCTCGAAGTAACGAGGCACCTTCGGCCCCTAAGATTGCAGCGCCTGGTGCGGATGCACGAGATTGGCAGCCCGCACGCGATCCCGATGCGCAATGCGCGCTCGGGCAAGGTCGCCCTGTCGGTTCCTGTCCGGCGCCTCATCGCTGACGACGGCGCCGTGATCGAACGCCGGCGCCTGCTTCGACCGCTCAAGTCCGCGAACTGGACGCTTGAGGCACTCGGTGAAAGCCACTGGGAAGAAATTGGCGTCACCGCGTTCACGAGCGCCTGGCGGGCCGAGGAAGCAGAGGCGGCCATGTCACCGGTGACCGAGCGCGTCCATCTTGCTACCGGCCTGTTGCTCCCGGTCTGGAAGCGCCTGCCCGGCGATCATGTTCGGGTCACCCGGCTCGTTGCCGAAGATGGTCAAGCGATCATCGGCCGCGAAGTGCTCGATATCGATCTCGCCGCAATCGCCGAAACCTTTGGCCTCTCCGGCGTTGTCGGACCATCGGCAGATCAGATCGGCGACCTCGTCCTCGCCAGCGGCAAACCGCTGGGCCTTGTGAGCCACGATCCACTCACCTTGAAGCGCTCGCTGGTCGGCGGCGAACAGCGCCTTGAACTGACCGGATTCTCGCCGGATCGCCTCGACTGGTACAAGAACAAGGGCTGCTTCACCGAGATCATCCGCTACCGCACGCGGCTATTTGCCTCGGTCTCGAGAGCAAGCGAGATCCTCCAAAGCATCGCAATCGAGCCTTGAACTTCTCATTTGCCCTAAACTGGTCTATATAGAGACCAAATTCAGTCCTAAGGTGTTCTATGAAGCTGGACCAGCGCATCAAACCGATCAGCTATCTGAAGGCCCACAGCGCCGAAATTATCCGGGAGATTGGAGATGGCGCCGGGCCAATGGTCATCACGCAGAATGGCGAAGCCAAGGCAGTTCTGCAGGATGTCGCCAGCTACGAGCGCGCACAGGAAACGCTCGCTCTGCTAAAACTTCTGGCGCTCGGACAGGCCGATGTTGCCGCCGGTCGGACCCGCCTGGTGGCAGGCCTTGCGGATCGCGTACGGGGTAAGTCAAACTGAATGATGACGGCCGCCGTAGCGATCGAGATCACCTCCGGTGCGGAGCGCGATCTCACGGGTATCTGGCAGCGCCGCCTGACGCAGCGCGGGCCGGATGGCGACGATGGTGCGGACGCACTGCTGGATGACATTGTCGCGTCTATCGAATCCCTTGTGAACAATCCTGAGAAAGGACCGGTTCCACCGGAACTTGAGGCTCTCGGGATTACCGACTTTCGGCAATTGTCGCGCTTTCCGTTCCGCATCATCTACGGGTATCAGCCCGAGCCAGCACCCGGTCAAGTGACCGTGTTCGTAATCGCTGATGCGCGTCGGGATTTTCGGACGCTTCTCGAAGAGCGCTTGCTTAGCAGCGGATAGGCATAGGCTCCGCTGAAGAGGTCAGGGTCCGGATGAATCTGAGCGCTGCCTTCGATTGCGCTCAAGTTTCCCCTTCTCTCCTCCCCTCCGTGTGACTGAATGAATCGATAAGCTCCCGTATCGCGTACGCCGGAGCCTAATCACGTCCTTCCTCCAGTCCGAGCGGCTGATCTGCCTGTGCCCGCTGATGACGGGCCTGCGAATGGGTTCGCGCATTGAGAACAACTGCTCTCATGGACGGAACTCAGCCGATCCCTGCTCGCCCCATCTCGGTCGTATAGATGGTCGCCACAGCCATTGAAGAGAGTGGAGGGAGCCCTTTGGGCTTGTGGGCCTCGTGATCCTCACCTGCGCCTTCATTCCATCAGGAGAAAACCCATGATCCAGTCGATCCCCTTGAAGAAGCTCGCTGCGAGCCCCCGCAACGTTCGCAAGTCGAGCGACGTGCTCGCCGACCTCCAGCTGCGGGCAGACATTGCTGCGCGCGGTCTGCTGCAGAACCTCGTCGTTCGCAAAGGAAAGCGCGGCAAGTTCGAGGTCGAGGCCGGCGGTCGTCGGCTCGCCGCGCTGCAGGCACTGGCCGAAGAGGGCACCTTGTCCCAAAACCACGAGGTCACCTGCCTCGTGATCGAAGGCGAGGAAAGCGAGGTGCGTGAAGCCAGCCTTGCCGAAAACTTCCAACGTCTCGCGATGAATCCGGCCGACGAGGCCCAGGCCTTCGCCTCCATCATCGAGGCGGGGGCTACCACAGAAGACGTGGCGCGCCGCTTCGGCCTCACTGTCCGTTTTGTCGAAGGACGGCTGCGCCTGGCCTCTCTCGCGCCTTGCGTCTTCGAAGCGCTCGCCGAAGGCACCATCACGCTCGACATGGCCAAGGCCTACGGCGCAATCTCTGACATCGAGCGACAGGCGCATGTCTATGCCGAGTTGCAGGACGCCTGGTACCAGATCACGCCTGACACGATCCGCCGCATGGTGCTTGATGCCACGGTGCGCGGTTCCGATCCGCGAGCCGTTCTGGTCGGACGCGATGCGTACCTCGCCGCAGGTGGCCGGATCGAGCGCGAATTGTTCGACGATGAAGCCAGCGAGAGCTGGATCGATGTCGCGCTGCTCGAGGACCTCGCGCACAAGGCCATGGAAGGGGCGGCAGAAAAGGCCGCGCTCGAATATGGCCTTGCCTGGGTCCGGCCGACGCTTGGCACCTATGTCAGCCATGACCTTGTCGACGGCCTCAATCGCTTGCCTTGCGAACCTGCACCGATGACCGAGCAGGAAGCGCAGGAGCTCGGCGAGCTCGAGGCCGACTACGACCGCGTCGCCGCCATTCTCGAAGACGAGGACAGCGACGAGGACGAGGTCGCCAAGGCCGAGGAGGAACTGGTGGCGATCAATCGCGCCATGCGGGACCTCACCGATCGTCCGCCGGTGCTGGCCGACGAACTGAAAGCCGAGGCCGGTGCCTTCCTCGTCCTCTCGCGCAATGGCGAGCCGACCTTGGTCCCGCAGTTCTACACCGAGACCGAGGTCATCGCTGACGAAGGCGTGGTCGAGCCCATTGAAGAGAGCGGTGCGGCGAAGCCCAAGGGAAGCTCTTTGTCGCAGCGCCTACTCGACGAACTGGCAATGCAGCGCCGCGATATCCTGGCGATCCACCTCGCCAACGATCCGGCACTGGCGCTCGACTTCATGGTCTTCACGCTCGCAGATGCAGATGGACACGACTGGCGCGCCAAGAAGGCATCGACGCTGTCTGGCCCCGTCGCGTCCGGCCCGGTCACTGGGTTCGAGGCCAAGGACGCGCCGGCGAGCGCTGCGCTGGCCGAGTTTGCCGGTTCGCTCAATGAGAGCTGGCGTTCTGGCGAAAGCGACGTGGAGCGATTTGCGAGGTTCCGGGCGCTTTCCGACGAAGTGCGTTCGGCCTGGCTCGGCCATGTCGTCTCGCGCACACTGGTTGCCAGCCTGGCCTGCGAAGGCGAACGCTCGGTGCCGCTGCACGAAGCACTCGGCTCCCTCCTCGAAATCGAGACCGCGCATTGGTGGCGTCCTACGGCGGCGAACTACTTCGACCGCGTGGCCAAGGCTCGCACGCTCGAAGCGCTCGACGCTGCTGGTGGTCCCGAACTGGTCAGTCGCTATGCCGCATCGAAGAAGGCCGAACTGGCGAGCGCTGCCGAACGCATCTTCTCGGGCAACTTCATCGGCGAGGCCGAGGTCAAGGAACGGGCGCAGGCCTGGGTTCCTTCGATCATGCGGTTCACTGATGCCGATGTTCCAGCTGATCTCGAAGAAGCTGCGTGGATTGATGACGAAGCTGACGAAACGGTCAGCGACGATGCGACTGGTGAGATTGCCGAGCAGGCTGCCTGACCCCTCCTGACAGGTCCAGGTCACTCGGCGGGCGGTCCGTCCCAATCGGGACGGGCCGCCTTTCTTGCTTCACACCTTGCCCGGCCACCCAGTGTGCAGATCGTCGATGACAAAATGATGCTGGTGACTGCTGCCTCCGTGCTCTTCCAAGTGCGGATGATCGGATGGCAGGTCGGGATGCGAATGGAGCAATTTCGCGGGGTCGTTGCGGGGCCATAGCCACAGGGCAAGTCCGACACCCAGTGCGGCCAGGCCAGCGAGAACCAGGAAGGTCGGTGCCATGCCGAACCGTGCGCCGATTTGACCTGCCAGGGGATATGCGACGAGCCAGCAAACATGGCTGAGCGCGAATTGGGCGGCGAACAATGCCGGGCGGTCCTCATCCGCCGACGAGCGTTTGAGCAATCTCCCATTGGGCGTGACGCAAAGCGAATACCCGATACCCATCGTCAGCCAGCCGACCAGCACAACCGGCCAGAAGGTTCGGGGGCCCAACTGCCCGAACACCAGGCCTATCGTTGCCAGCGTGACCAGCAAGAGGCCGCCGCCGGCGATCATGATCGTGCGATCGTCAATTCGCGTCAGAATGCGTGGGAGGGCGAGGGCAGCCATCATCGAGCCCGCTCCGTAAGCCGCCAGAGCCAGCGCGACGTCGCCCTCCGTCCCTCCCATGTTCTTCACGATCACGACCGTGTTGACGATGACCATGGCGCTGCCGGCTGCCGCTGCCAGGGTGACCGCCAGCAAGCCGACAAGCCTCGGGGTCTTGAGATAGACCCGTATACCGCGCGTGGTTTTACGCCAGACGCCCTCGACCCGCTTTGCGACCGATTTCCTGTACGGCAGAGCGGCACTCATCACCAGCAACGCAGAGATCACGAAACCGACGGCTGTTCCTGCAAATAGCCAGTGAAAACTCAGGATTGTCAGCAGCGCGGCGGCCAGGACCGGACTGATGAGGCTCTCGAGATCGTAGGCCAGTCGGGACAGGGACAGAGCCTTGGTGTATTTCTCTTCGTCGGGCAGGATGTCGGGTATGGTGGCCTGGAAGGTAGGCGTGAACACGGCCGATGCCGATTGCAGCAGGAAAATGAGCAGATAGATCTGCCAGACCGCATCGACGAAGGGAAGCAGGAGCGCCACGCCGGCACGGACAATGTCCATTCCTACAAGCAGACGTTTGCGTGGTAATTTGTCGGCATGAGCGCCCGCGAGGGGGGCGATGCCGACATAAGCGACCATCTTGATGGCCAGGGCCGTTCCCAAGACCGCGCCGGCGTCGGCACCGGCGAGATCGTAGGCCAGCAAGCCCAGAGCGACCGTCGCCAGCCCCGTTCCGACAAGCGCGATGACCTGCGCAAGAAACAGGTGACGATAAGTGCGATTGGTCAGAACGGAGAGCATGGCGATGTCTTCCTTCAGCCAGAGCGTGATCTAGACCACGCGCTTGATATCGGAGTAGCTGCCGTCGGTCTTGAGGGTCACGGTGACGGTTGCGCCTGAACGATTGCGCCAGAACCATCCATGGCTGCCATCGAAGGCGGCGACGAGCGTGCCCGCTTCTCCCGTGGATTCACGGCCCTTGTCATACCCGTGATAAGAGATGCCCGGCGCATCGGCATGCGTATCGAAGTTGACGTGGCCGTCCTGCACCGACCATTCGTATTGAAGGCTGGCCCCTTCGGCCATGACCGCCTTGACTTCCGCACCCTCACCAGGCGCGAGCGTTAATTCGGTCACATCGCTGCGCGTTGCCGCTTCTGCGCCGTTATCGCTGTTACCGGCGAGCGTACGAACCTCCCCGATGGCTGTGTTCTGCTCGTCGGCGGCTGCTTCCGCGGCAAGTTGCTGTTTGATCTCGCCCATCTCGGAATATCCAAGAAGACGACCCGCTCCGGTCGGATCGATCGCATATTCCGCGGGTAGAACCACGGTGACCAAGAGGACGGTCGCGGTCACCAAGGCGAACGCGGTCGCCCTGACAAGCTGGCGGTTGGTGGGAAGGTCGCTGATGGACGGGCGCTGTGAATTGAACATGTCTATTGCTCCTGGAAAAATGTGATCAGGCTACGGCGAAGCCGACGAGTTGGTAGCCGACGAGCATGAAGCCCGCGGTCATGAGAAGAGTGTTGGCGGCGAAGGCGTGACGCATGAAGCTCTCGGTCCTGCGTCAGAAGCCCATCACGATCAGGATTGCGCCAAGGGCGAGCAATTGCCCGATTTCCACACCGACATTGAAGGCGAGAAGATTTGGGATGAGGCCATCTTCGGCGATCTCGAATTCGATGATCTTTGTGGCAAGGCCGAAGCCGTGAAAGAAGCCGAAAATGAGGGTTGCTGCCTTGGTACTTGGCTGGAATCCGAACCACCGCTGGAAGGCACCGAGATTGTCCAAGGCCTTGTAGACGACCGACAGACCGATGATCGCATCGATGAGATAGGCGTTGGCGGTGATACCGGTCAGGACACCGAAAAGCAGCGTGGTTGAATGGCCGATCGCGAACAGCGTCACGTAGATTCCGACGTCCTTCAACCGGTAGAGAAAGAAGATGACGCCGAAAAGAAAGAGCAGGTGATCGTATCCGGTCACCATGTGTTTCGCGCCGAGATAGATGAAGGGCAGGATCAGCGTTCCGCTGCTCTCCTGGATGTAGCCCTTGTCCCCCTCGGCGACATTGTACGCCCACGCTTCGGCACCCGAGGCGAGGAAGATCAACAGAACTGCAGCGAGCGCGAGAATGCGCACGACTGATGTATTGGAAAGAGATTGCGTTATGGACATTATTTCGTTCTCCGGTCCCGGATGTCGGCCGCCCGCGGGATTGCACCCTGCGGACGACCGCTCCGGCTTCAGCTTGCGAGTTGGGGGTTGGGGTTTTCGTCGGACGCCCTTGTCTCCGGGACTTCCGTGCGTTCGCCGCGAACCACCCTGTAGAGTGCTGGCAGAACCAGCAGTGTCAGCGCGGTAGCCGAGACGATCCCGCCGATGACGACCGTCGCGAGCGGACGCTGCACCTCCGAACCGAGCCCGACATTCAGAGCCATCGGAACGAAGCCGAGGCTTGCAACGAGTGCGGTCATGAGAACGGGCCGCAGACGAGCCATGGCTCCTTCCTTGATGGCGTCCTCGAGCGGCTTGCCCTCATCCATCAGCTGCCGGATGAACGTCAGCATGACGACGCCGTTCAGCACGGCGATTCCCGACAGGGCGATGAAGCCAACCCCCGCGGAAATCGAGAAGGGGATGCCGCGCAGCATGAGCGCCGCCACGCCTCCGGTAAGAGCCAATGGCACCCCGGAAAACACGACCAGCGCGTCCTTCACCGAGCGAAACAGCGCCACCAGCAGGCCGAAGATCAGCAGCAAGGCGAGCGGAACGACGATCTGAAGCCGCGCACTCGCGGATTCGAGTTGCTCGAATGTGCCGCCATAGTCGACCCAGTAGCCCTCGGGCAGCTCGACCTCCGTGGCGATCCTCTCTTGCGCCTCGGATATGAAGGAACCCAGGTCCCGTCCGCGCACATTGCTGGTGACCACCGCACGCCGCTTGCCGTCCTCGCGGCTGATCTGGTTCGGCCCCTGAACGTTCTCGATCGTCGCAACCTCCGACAGCGGGACAGACCCTCCACCTGGCAGTGCGATAGGAAGACGCT
This sequence comes from Croceibacterium atlanticum, assembly GCF_001008165.2. Lineage (NCBI taxonomy): Bacteria > Pseudomonadati > Pseudomonadota > Alphaproteobacteria > Sphingomonadales > Erythrobacteraceae > Croceibacterium > Croceibacterium atlanticum. Next base: position 2,577,624 of record NZ_CP011452.2, read on the forward strand.
CGAGGACTTGGCGATCCTCGCGCATCTCTTCGGGCAGCCGGACAACGATATCGAAGCGTCGATCACCCTCGAAGATCTGGCCGGCCTCGGTCCCGCCGATTGCCGTCGACACCACCGTCTGAACATCGTCCACGTTCAACCCGAGCTGGGTCAGGCGGATGCGATCAGGGATGACCTGAATGAACGGCAAGCCGGTCACCTGTTCGGTCTGCGCGTCCTGCGATCCCTCGATCGAAGAGACGACGCCCTCGACCTCGGCTGCAACGGAAGCAAGCTGGTCGAGATCGTCCCCGAAGATCTTGATCGCGACGTCGGAACGCACGCCCGCTATGAGCTCGTTGAAGCGCATCTGGATCGGCTGAAGGAACTCGTAGCGCGAACCGGGCACCTGCTGGACGGCCTCGTTCATCTCGGCGACGAGTTGCTCCTTTGGTTTGCGGGGATCCGGCCAATCCTCTCTCGGCTTCATGATCACGAAGGTGTCGGCGACCGATGGCGGCACTGGGTCAGTGGCCACATCGGCGGTACCGATCTTCGCGAACACCTGGTCCACCTCGGGGAAGGTCCGAATTTTGTCTTCCAGGGCAGTCTGCATGGCGACCGCCTGGCTGAGGCTGGTACCCGGAATTCTCAGGGCGTGGAGCGCGATATCGCCTTCATCCAGATTGGGAATGAATTCCGATCCCATCCGGCTTGCGCCCCATCCGCTCAGGACCACCAGAGCCACGGCTCCGGCAAGGACAGCTTTGCGCGAACGCAAGGCGAAGTCGAGCATAGGCTGATAGCCCGATTTGGCGGCGCGCATGACGCGCGTCTCCTTCTCCTCGACCTTGCCCGTCACGAATGTCGCGACCGCGGCCGGAACGAAGGTGAGGGAGAGCACCATGGCGGCGGTGAGCGCCATGACGACCGTGATCGCCATCGGGTGGAACGTCTTGCCCTCCACGCCTTCGAGAGCGAAGATCGGCACGTAGACGATCGTGATGATCAGAATGCCGAAAAGGCTCGGCTTGATCACCTCGGCAGATGCGCGGGCCGCCAGCTTGAAGCGTTCCTCGCGATTCAGCAGTCTTCCGAGCGAATGCTGCGCCTCGCCGAACCGACGTAGGCAGTTTTCGACAATGATGACCGCACCATCCACGATCAGGCCGAAGTCCAATGCCCCCAGGCTCATCAGATTGCCCGACACGTTGTTCTCGACCATCCCCGTGATCATCAGGAGGAAAGAGAGCGGGATCACGGCAGCGGTAATGAGTGCAGCCCTGAAGTTGCCGAGCAGGACGAACAGGACAACGATGACCAACAGCGCCCCTTCGGCGAGGTTCTTCTCGACTGTGGAGACCGTTGCTTCGACCAGTTCGGAGCGATCGTAGACCGTATTGGCGACAACGCCGCCGGGCAGCGAGCGGTTTACCTCTTCCAGCCTTTCGGCCACCGCGACACTGACATCGCGGGCATTCTCGCCAACGAGCATGTAGATCGTGCCGAGCACGACTTCGCGGCCATCCTTGGTCGCGGCGCCATTGCGGATCTCGGATCCGATCTCGACATCCGCCACATCAGCGATGCGAATGGGAACCCCATCACGGTAATCGACGATAATCCCGGACAGATCGCGTTCGTCCTCGGCCTGTCCGGGTACGCGGATAAGATATTGCGAACCCGACCTCTCGACGTAGCCAGCACCGACATTGGCATTGTTGTTTTCGAGCGCCTCGATCACGTCCTCGACCGTCAGACCGAAGCCGGCAAGACGTTCGGGAAGCGGCGCTACGACATACTCCTTGCGGTAGCCGCCGATCGAGTTGACCTCGGTGACCCCTGGAACCGTGCGAAGCTGTGGCCGAACCACCCAGTCATGCAACGTCCGCAGATCCTGCGCGGTATAGCGCGACCCATCGGGTTTGACCGCGCCCTGCTCGGCCTCGACCGTGTACATGAAGATCTCGCCCAGGCCCGTGGCGATAGGTCCGAGTTCGGGTTCGACCGTCTCCGGCAGGTTCGAACGTACCGCCTGCAGGCGCTCGTTGACGAGTTGTCTGGCGAAGTAGATGTCGGTGCCATCCTCGAAAACGACGGTAACCTGGCTCAGACCGTAGCGCGAAACCGAGCGCGTATAGGAAAGCCCCGGCAACCCCGCGATGGCGGTTTCGACCGGATAGGTAATGCGCTGCTCGGCTTCGAGCGGAGAAAAGCCCGGCGCCGAAGTGTTGATCTGCACCTGCACATTGGTGATGTCCGGCACCGCATCGATCTTGAGCCGGCCGAAACTGTAAATGCCCACGGCGGCGAAAATGAACACCGCTGCCAGCACTGCGAAACGCTGTCTGATCGACAGCTCGACAATTCTTTCCAACATGAAATCGCGCTCCTCAGTGATCGTGGCTCGCGCCCGACTTCTCGATGTCGGCCTTGATCAGGTAGCTGTTCTCGGATGCGTAGACGGTGCCTGCATCGATCCCGCTCAGCACCTCGGTCCACTCGGGACCTTCCTGACCAAGCTCGAGCATCCGCACCTCGTAGGTCTCGCCGATCTTGGCGAAGACGACGCGAAAATCGCGGAACTGCTGGATGGCGTCCGTCCTGACGGCGAGAGGCACCCGTCGCTGGTCGACCGAGACCAGACCCCGGACCGCCATTCCCGGTCGCCAGAAGCCATCGCGATTGGGGAGCGGCGCACGTGCGGTCACCGCTTGGCTGCTGACTTCCGCCAGAGGCAGGAAGTCCCGGATGCGGGAGCCCTGCGCACGCTGGCCTTCGAGGCCCCGGATGAGCACCGATTGTCCGGGACGAACCCGCTCGATGTCGCGTGGGAAGATCGGGAAGGTCGCAACCGTGCGGGACGGATCGGAGATGACGAACATCGGATCGCTGTCCGCGATGTCGCCGATATTGGTATTGCGCTGCGTGATCACTCCGGAAATCGGCGCGTAGATCGGATAGGTCTGCAACGATGAGCTGCTTTCCACCCGCGCCAGCAGCGCCCCCCGGGCTACACGATCGCCGAGATTGGCATGCAGCGACATGACGGTGCCCGGGAATTTGGCTCCCACCTCGGCGCTGCCGGAGGGATCGAGCTCAACCCGTCCGATGATTTCCACGGTTTCACCGACCTGCTGCGGTCCGACCGTTTCGGTCCGAATGCCGGCCGCACGTGCCGCCTCGTCCGAGATCGTGACCCGACCCTCGTAGGATTCGAACGCCCATCGATGGCTGTTGTCGCCTTCGTTTGCCACTACCACGACGTCGAAACTGTGCGGTTCGACGAGAACCCCTTGGCCTCGCAGGTAATCCTGTTCCGGTTCGAATTCGAACGTGGTTTTTTCGCCGTCCAGACGCGTGATCAGGACCCGGGCACGGACCGTTTCGGGATCGACGGGCTCGTTGTCACGGTAGGCGTAGAGACGGTATTCGGGCGGAACACCGTCTTCGAAGACGGTAATCTCGATAGCGAAGTCGCCGTCACGAAGCATGCGCCCGTTGTGTGGACCGCGCTCGTACTCGCTCTCTGCGGCTGCCTGTTCTTCGGAAGTTTCCGGCGTATCTGCCGACTGGCCGCAGGCGGCAAGTGTCGCTGCAAAGCATGCAGCAAGGAATAAATGCGTCTTGCGCATGATCAATAACCCCCAACAAGTTCGATGAAGCGGCCAGTCAGTCGGTCGTAGTCGACCTTGGCCTGATGATATTCGGCGAGCGCATCGACGAAGCGGACTCTGGCTTCGTGCAATGCGGTCTGGGCAATGGAGACATCGAGAAAGGTGAACCCTCCGCGATTGTAGCCGGCACGGACCTCCCGCAGGGTCTGTTCGGCACCGGGCACCACCTGCTCCTGGATCGCCTCGGCCTGGTGGCGCGCCTCTTCGACGCGTTCGGCAGCCAGAGCGATCTGCCGGCGACGCTGGAACCGTTCGACCGCGAGGTCCGCCTCTACCTGCCGCTGCTCGGCCGCGGCGCGGTCGATGTTGGCCCGATTGAGCGCGCGGTTGGGCAAAGGCAGCGAGAAGCCCGCAATGACGGCGACGTCGCCATTGCCGAACAACCTGGGTCCCGCGAAGACAGTTGGATCGGTGCGCGAATTGGCTTCCTGGAGGCGATAGTTCGCGTCCGCCCTCTCGCGCCGGGCCTGGAAAACGGCAAGATCGACTGGCGTAAGGTCGGCAGTGGTGATGGCAATCTCTTCGGCTTCGAGGAAGCCCGAGGTCACGACTCCGATGCTGCGTGGATCTCCGCCGGTAAGGAGCGCCAGGCGCGCCAGAGCGGCTTCGAAGGCGTGTTCCGCCAGCCCAAGATCCACCCGGGCTTCGGCCAGTTGTGTGCGGGCCCGCGTTCCGGCGAACAGAGGGTCGCGCGCCTCATCGACCCTGCGCTGCACCTCATTGGCGAGGGTCTCGGCGATCTCGACCCTGCTCCTGGCAAGTTCGAGCGACAAGGCGGCGGCTTGCGCTTCCACGTACAACGCCTGGACTTCGCTCGCGAGATCGAGACGCCGCACGAGCGCCTCGGCCTCGGCAACGGCGATATCGCCTTGCGCGAGGCCCACGCGCGCCGCGCGTTTGCCGCCGCGCTCCAGTCGCTGGTTGTAAGTCCCGTCGATCTGCCATTGGGAAAAGCCCGGGGTGCCGATGTTCTCGACGGTCCCATCGATCGTGGGCGCGGGGTTGGTATCGGCAGCGCTTCGCGCTGCGTTGAGGCCGTCGAGGCGCGCGGCGGTCGCCTCGCCCTGCGGTGAATTGGCGACCGCAGTTCGAACGGCCTCCTCGAGTGTGTACGTCTGGGCGGATGCCGAGGTCGCCCACACCAACGTGGCCGCCAGAAGGGCGGCACGCGTGGACACGTGCATGATAGACTGCTCCTGATTGTCTGAATGGAAATTGGCCCGGAATGCGGGCCGGATTCAGAAAATCAGGCTGATGGGGGCTGTGTTAACGGAGCCGGCGAAGAGCCGATGAGAGGCGGTGTCTCGCCCGGCCGCAGAAGTGTTCGAGACGCAGGGGCGTTGCCCGCGAACTCGGTCTGGTCCGGCATCGCAATCGAGCTGTGCGAATGCGAAGCGGGGTGAGGCACGATATCTTCGGACGCGAGCGAATCGGCGTCTGTCTCGACCTCGATGACATCGGCGGAATTGTGCTCATGCGCATGATGCGCGCTTGCCGCCTCGTGTGCATGCGCCGCTTCCAGATGCGGAATCGATCCCGGAAGTCCGCCATGCGAGACCAGGAGCAATGCCAACAAAAACAGGAAATGGAGCTGGCGCATCGGCGGGCGGTTAGCCGATCGCAAGCGAATGGGCAAGCCGCGGGGACCGGTTTTTGAGCGATTGCTTGCCGTACGACCCCGTGTCCGACGGAAGATCCGGCGCGTGCGAGGTTGCACGCAGCAAAAAGAGAGAAGAGGGAGCTTTGCTCTTCCTGAACCGGGATATGCCCGTCCCGGCGATCAGGAGACCTCCCATGACCAAGTCCCGCCGCGCTGCTTCAGCTTCGCCAGCCCACCGCATCACTGCCGCCATCATTGAAAAGCTCGAGCAAGGCACCAAGCCCTGGGTCAAGCCGTGGCGCGGCGTGCCGGTCTCGCGACCCTTGCGGAGCTGCGGGACACCCTATCGCGGCATGAACACCTTCTGGCTGTGGATGGTGGCCGATTGCTGCGACTTCGCCTCGCCATACTGGATGACCTACCGCCAGTGCCAGAAACTTGGCGGACAGGTTCGCAAGGGCGAGAAGTCGACCATCGCGATCTTCTACAAGAGTTACACCAAGGAGGTCGAAAACGCCGAAGGCGAGGCCGACACCGAGAACCGGCGCGTGCTCAAGGCCTATGCCGTGTTCAATGCCGACCAGTGCGACGGCCTCCCTGCATTTTACCATCCCAAGCCGCTGGTTGCCGCGCTTGAGCCCGCAGGACGCGAAGACCGCCTCGATGCCTTCTTTGCCCATATCGGCGCAGACCTGCGCCATCACGGTGCGCAGGCCTATTACGAGCCGCTGCGCGACCGGGTCACCATGCCGCCAGCCGAACTCTTCCAAGCCTATGACCACTATTACGCGACACTCGCCCACGAGCTGTCGCACTGGACCGGGCATTCTTCGCGGCTCGACCGCGACCTCAAGAACCGCTTCGGCAGCGATGCCTATGCTGCCGAGGAATTGATCGCCGAATTGTCCTCGGCCATCCTCGGGGCCGAACTGGGTCTTCCGGTCACCCACCTCGACCATCACGCCAGCTACATCGCGTCCTGGCTCAAGATCCTCAAATCTGACGAGCGCGCGATCCTGACCGCTGCGGCCAAGGCCGAGGAAGCGGCCAGCCTGTTGCTTGACCTTGGTGGTCACCAATCCCGTGAAAGCGAGGCCGACATCGATCTCGCTGATGCAGCCTGAGGAGCAGTGAGATGGGACGTTCCGTCAGCTATCCGACCGGCTCCGTGGTGGCCTTTCGCCTGCTCGATGAGGGCGAAGACGACGATGTCGACTGGGTTTATGAGTGCCTCGTCGACGAGGTCATCGACACCATGAAGGCGACCTTTCCTTCCTTCGAACGCTTCGATGGATGGCGCGGCCGCGAGGATCGCATCCTCTTGCGCAACGCCTTCGCCGATTGCGGCATATCGACATATTGCGGGCTCGCTGCGATCTGGCTCGCCGAGCGGGATGACGCCCGCTATTGGGAAGCCGATTTCTACGTCCCACGAACGGCAAGGGCACGGCACTGGCTCGCCCAGGTGTCGGGACGCTTCATCGACCTGTTCGGGGATCTGCGCCTGATCGGGCGATTCTCGAATGGCGAAGCGATCTTCGAGCGCTCCCGATCCACCTGCGACATCGGGACCTGATCCTGCCTCATCCCTGTCCGCCGGGAGAGGCCCTTGGGCCGGTCGGGGCGCGCCGCAACCTGCGGCCCGTCGGCCCGTGTTGCCCGCGCCAGCCTAGGGCCGCAGGTTTCCCGCTGCGCGGTGCGTCTCGCCCCTTTTACCGGCCCTGATCGGGCTCCGGCGGACAGGGCCGAGGCAATAGTGCCTCCTCTCCTTGTCCCCGCGATCAGGAGACACCCATGTACGACAGCTTCATCGACCAGTTGAGCGGCCTTGACCTTTCAGGCCTCAGCATCAGGCCAGCTCCCTTCAACGAGACCGACTTTCCCTGCGAGGACGCGATTGACCAGACGCTTGGCGCCGTCTGGTCCGACCTCTTCGCGATGTTTTCCGACACCGCCCTGGAAGCCGATGCCGAGGACATTGCCTGGGGCGTGGTCAATCTGTTTCACCGCGCAGCCAGCCGCAAGTCGGCTCAACTTGATCGGGCCAGCGACGAGATCAGGGTCCTTCTAGCATCAGCCGATGGCTCCGAAGTGCATTCGAGCAATCTTGAAGAGCAGGTCGAGCGTGCGCAGGCTGCCGAAGCCAGCATGCTGGCCTTCGAGCAGATGCGCGAGGCTGCTGCAGCACTCTATCGCGACGAAACTGGTTCCTCGTGGAAGCCCGTTTCGGGCTCGCGTACGAGCCATTCGCGCCACCTTACTTCGGCTGTGATCGATGCCCGCGATTTCCTCCGCGCACGTGCTGAGAACCGGCGTCACGCCCTGATCCCTGAAGGAACTCCGGTCGTCTTTGCCGGTGGTCGCCAGAGCTTCGACAACGCTGAGGACGCGCGCATCTATGCCGACACTATCTGGGCAACGCTGGACAAGGTTCGCGATGCGGTTCCCGATCTCTTCCTGGTCCATGGCGGCGACGGCAAGGGTGCCGATCGCCTCGCCGCGAGCTGGGCTGAACGCCGCGAAGTCCAGCAGCTGACCTTTTCGCTCGATCGTCGTCTTGGTGCCCGCGCCGGGTTCAAGCGCAACGAGCAGATGCTCTCGCTCAATCCGCGCTACGTTGTCGCCTTTCCGGGCAATGGCGTGACTGAACGGCTAGTGATCGACGCCAAGACGCGCCGGATCACCGTGGTCGATCGCAGGACCGTCACGTCCCGATCCAAGACTAAGGGATAATAGCCTGTTGGTCGCCGCAGCGTTTCTACCATCGATTAGCTGCGGCGATCATCACAGACAATCGTCGTCGATTGCCTTTTCGGTTGGAGAGGGGATTTCTTGGGAAGGCATCTCGGGTTATCCGCCCCGCATGCACCACGCCGACTCCAATCCGCTCGCCCATGATCACAACTTCCTGAGCGCCTCGCACGACGCCCATGAGCGGCGCACGCGTTATGTCGTTGCCTTGACCGCCGCGATGATGGTGGTCGAAATCATCGCTGGCCTGTGGACCGGATCGATGGCGCTTCTAGCCGATGGTATCCACATGGCGACCCATGCAGGTACCTTGGGCGTCGCGGCCTTCGCCTACTGGTTTGCCAGGCGCCATGCGAACAACCCGCGTTTCACATTCGGTACCGGCAAGGTGGGCGACCTCGCCGGCTTCGCGAGCGCGCTTGTCCTCGCCATCTTCGCAATCGGGATCGCGGTTGAATCGGCTCAAAGGTTCGTCAGTCCGCTCACGATTGCCTATACCGAGGCTATCTGGATCGCCGTGCTCGGCCTCGTGGTGAACCTCGCGAGTGCCTGGCTGCTTGGTGCCGATCATCACCATGGGCATGATCACGACCATCATCATCACCACGACCATGCGCATGCCGATAACAATCTGCGGTCCGCCTATTTCCACGTGCTTGCCGATGCCCTGACCTCCGTCCTGGCTATCGTGGCCCTTCTCGCCGGCATGTACCTCGGCTGGGCATGGATGGACGCGGCAATGGGGCTGGTGGGTGCATTCGTGATCGGGCGCTGGTCATGGTCACTGCTGCGCGATACCGCTGCCGTGCTTGTCGACGCCGAAGCGGCCTCTGAACGGTACACAGAGGTGCGCGAGGCGCTCGAGGACCGGGACGCCGCGATCGGCGATCTGCACATCTGGCGGATCGGTCCCGGCAAGTATGCAGTCATCGCCTCGCTCATCGCCGATGATCCGCTCGCGCCCGACAATTATGCCAGCCGACTTTCAGAGTATGCAGAATATGTGCACGTCACGATCGAAGTTCATCGCTGCGAGCATCCGCATCCCGAGCTTCGCGCGGCCTGATCGCGCCGTTCTAAAAGACCGAAACAGTATTCGAGGACTGTTATACTGTAACAAAAGACTTATACTTCATCGTGTTACGGAACTTGCAATCTTGATGCGGTTTGCTAGGAGCCGTTGGAATCCATGACTACAAGCTATCGTCGCCTTGTCCTGCACCCTTTCGTCGTCCTGCTTATGCTGGTCGCGATGGTGTTCGTGACGGCGGCGGATGCTGCTGCTTGCGGTGCCGAAGTGGCGCCCGGAAGCACGCCCGTTCTGGCTTCGCTCGATAGCGCGTCTGCGTCATCCGCAGCCGCCGACGAAGTGCCGGGCGATCCGGATGCGCCGGCCGAGCAACACGGCGTGTGTGGACACGGCCATTGCCATCACGGGGCGAGCTTTGCCGGCACCGTGCAGAAGAATTCGGTCCCTCACTTGGTCGTGGTTCCCGATGCGCCTCCCGCCGAAGCGCTCGCTTCCGACATTACCGACCGACTGAAGCGCCCCCCTCGCGCCTGACGACCGTCACCGCGCTGCATGCCGCAGCGCAGTTCGGATCGTCAGCAGAGGAATTTTCGAAAAATGTCAGCCATTCATTGGCGAGGGGTCCTCCTTGGAGGGCTGTTCCTCGCCGCTCAAGCCACGACCGTGGCGGCGCAGGAGCGTGAGCTTCTGACGCTCGAAGCTGCGCTCGCTCGTGCGGGCATCGTCGACAGCGCAGATGAGCCCCCAGAAAATCCGCGCCTGATCGGACCGCGGGCCGAAGCCGACGCGGCGCGGGCCCTGGTCGACCAGGCGCGGCTGCGGCCCAACCCCGAAATTGCTCTCGAAGCCGAAAACATTGCCGGAAGCGGCGCATTTTCGGGATTGCAGGCCACCGAGTACACTTTGTCCCTGAGCCAGCGGCTCGAATTGGGCGGCAAACAAGGAGCGCGCGTCCGCGCCGCCCAAGCGGAAGCGCGCGTCGCGACCCTTTCAGGAGCGCTCTCGGTTGCTCAGCTCGGGCGATCGGTGCGCGAACGCTATGTCGAAGCCGTCGCTGCGGCAGCCCGATTGGAACTCGCGCGCGACATAGTCGAGCGCAATCGCGAGCTTGCCAGGATCGCAGGCGTACTGGTCGATGTTGGGCGGGAGCCTCCCCTGCGCTCGCTTCGTGCCGAAGCGGCACTTGCGGAGGCGCTCGCGGAGCTTGAAGCGGCCCTGGCTGCCGACAGTACGGCGAGGAACGCGCTCGCCGCGCTTTGGGGCGAGGCAACACCTGCTACGGACGTGCCTTCGGTGTTCCCCGAGATCGAACCTCCGGCGACGCTGCTCGCGTCACCTTCGGCCTTACGTCTTCAGGTCGCCCGTGCCGAACGCGAGGCCGCGGATGCCGCGATCGCCCGGGAACGCTCTTTAGGCATTCCGGATCCGGCAATATCCGCCGGAATCCGACGGTTCGAGGAAAGTAGAGACCAGGCGTTTCTCGTGGGGGTTTCGATCCCGCTTCCATTCCGTAATCGCAACCAGGGAAACATCGCCGCTGCCGAAGCGCGGCTTCGCGCCGCGACGGCGCGGGAAGCAATTGCCCGCACCGATTTCGAACTCGAGGTCACGCAGGCCCGCGGACAATTTCTGGCAGCCGAAGCGCGGGTCGAGACCCTCGCGGAGACGTCCTTACCCCAAGCCGAAGAAGCCTTGCGCCTCGTTCGGATTGGCTACCGCAACGGCAGGTTTCCGCTGATCGAAGTTCTGGCTGCGGCCGAAGCACGCGACACCATCCGTGAAGCTTTGATTCAAGCTCAGGAAGATCGTGGTCGCCTGGCGGCGACACTGATCTGGCTCGGTGCACAATGAGGTATTTCCCGATGAACCGTAAACGTCTGGCCGTCGTGATCGGCCTTGCCATTCTCTTTGTAGTCGCGGCGCTCATGCTGTGGCCCGATAACAAAGCTGACCAAAACGCCGAGGAGACGAGTGAGGAGGTCGAGCTTCCCGAAGGCCTTGTCCTGCTTGGCGCCGAACAAATTGAAGCGTCCCAGATAGTGGTTGAAACCGTCGGCCAGGGATCGGCGGTCGAGCTGGTCTTCCCGGCCACCGTCGCGGCAAGCCCGACGGCAAGTGCCCGCATCGATGCCCGCGCGGCGGGCGTGGTCCGCAGTGTCGGCAAAACGCTGGGCGATTACGTGAGGCAGGGCGAGACGATTGCCCGCATCGAGAGCGCCGACGCGGCTGCTCTCGCAGCGCAGTTGAGCGCAGCACGCGCGAGGGTCAACGAACTGTCCGCTGCCTACGATCGGGAGCGCCGCCTGTTCGAGGCCAATGTCACCGCACGGCAGGATCTCGAGGCCGCGCGAGCAAATCTGCAGGTCGCCCAGTCGGAACTTGCGCGCGCCCAGGCGGCAGTCTCCGCGGCGGGCGTTAGCGGCGACGGGCGCTCCCTTGCGGTTACGAGCCCGCTCGCGGGCAGAGTGACCTCGGCGCCTATCGTTCTCGGTTCCTTCGTCGATGCCGGGGAAGAACTCTATCAGGTCGTGAATCCGAACGGCATGCAGGTCGAGGTTGCCCTCCCGTCGGCTGAAGCAAGCCGCATCCAGCCTGGCGACGAGGCGACGCTGGAAATCGCGGACAACCGGGAAGTGGGTGCGCGCGTGCGGTCTGTCACTCCCTCGCTCGATCCCGAAAGCCGCAGCGCTACGGCGGTCCTGTCGCTGGCAAGGCCGATTCCCGGCCTGCAGCCCGGGGCCTTCCTGCAGGCACGTATCCGCCCTTCGGGTGAGGTCGATACAGGCCGCATGTCGGTGCCGGAAAGTGCCGTCCAGACAATCGATGGCGCAGAAGTGGTCTTCGTTCGCACGCGCCGCGGGTTTCAAGCCCGTCCGGTGGTCACCGGTGCGCGTTCGGGAGGACGGGTGGTCATCGAGTCCGGTCTCGAAGCGCAGTGGCGGATCGCCACCACCAATGCCTTTTTGCTGAAGGCTGAACTCGAGAAGGAGGAGGCCGAGCATGGACACTGATCACATGCAGGACGCGGATCGCTCCCACCACCATGGCCTGATCGGCATGATCCTCGACGTCGCCGTGCGCTTTCGCTGGGCGATGGTCGTGCTGACGCTCGGTGTGGCAATCTATGGCGTGGTGAATTTGCTCCGCCTGCCCATCGATGCCGTGCCCGATATCACCAACGTACAGGTGCAGATCAACACCGAGGCACCAGCCTTGTCGCCCTCGCAAGTCGAGACGCAGGTCACCTATCCCGTTGAAACCGGGCTTGCCGGTATCGAGGGTCTGGAGATGACCCGCTCGATATCGCGCAACGGGTTCAGCCAGGTGACCGCAATTTTCGAGGAAGGGACCGACATCTATTTCGCGCGTCAGCAGGTCAACGAACGGCTGACGCCCATAAGCGCCTCCCTACCCGAGGGTGCCGAACCGGTGATGGGACCCATCTCGACCGGCTTGGGCGAAGTGCTCATGTATACCATCGAGTACGAGTTTCCGGACGGCAAGGAAGCACCGCGGGGCGGAGCGGTCGGTTGGCAGTCCGACGGGAGTTTTGTGACCGAACGTGGCGACCGGCTCGACAGCGATGTTGCCAAGGCTGCCTATCTGCGAACCATCCAGGACTGGGTGGTTGCACCCCTCATGCGGTCGGTCGACGGTGTGGCAGGTGTCGACTCGATCGGCGGCTTCGAAAAGCAATACCTCGTTCAACCCGATCCCGCGCGAATGACCGGATACGGTTTGTCGTTCGACGAAGTGATTACCGCGCTGGAAGCGGCCAACCTCGCCGAAGGCGCCAATTTCGTCGAGCGGGCCGGTGAAGCGCTCCTCGCCCGGGTCGATGCGCGCCTCGGCAGTGTCGAGGATATCGAGCAGGCGGTCGTTTCCACCCGCGAGGGGGTCCCCATTCGCGTAGGCGACATTGCCACGGTCAGCATCGGTGGCGACCTGCGAACGGGCGCGGCGTCGCTGAATGGCGATGAAGCAGTCGTGGGTACCGTGCTCATGCGCGCGGGCGAGAACAGCCGCACCGTTTCGGCCCAGGCGGCCGAACGGCTCGAGGAAGTTCGCAGCTCCCTGCCGGAAGGAATTGTCGCGGAGATCGTCTACAACCGGTCTTCGCTGGTCGATGCCACGATCGCGACCGTCGAGAAGAACCTCGTTGAAGGCGCGCTTCTGGTGATCGCAATCCTGTTCTTGCTGTTGGGAAATATCCGGGCAGCGATCATCGCGGCGCTGGTCATTCCTTTTTCCATGCTGATGGCATCGATCGGAATGAACCGGCTCGGCGTTTCGGGCAACCTCATGAGCCTGGGTGCGCTGGACTTCGGCTTGATCGTCGATGGTGCAGTCATCATCGTCGAGAACAGCGTCGCGAGGCTCGCGGCCCGACAGGAACACGAAGGGCGACTTCTCACACTGGGCGAGAGGCTGACGGAAACGCGGCTTGCCGCGCAGGAAATGATCAAGCCGACTGTGTACGGGCAGGCGATCATTCTTCTCGTCTTCGCACCGCTTCTGACCTTTACCGGGGTCGAAGGCAAAACCTTCTCGCCCATGGCGATCACGGTCATGCTCGCGCTCGCCTCGGCGTTCGTGTTGTCGCTGACCTTCGTCCCGGCAATGATCGCCATCCTGCTCAACAAGAAGCTGACGGAAAAGGAGGTCAAGCCGATCCGGATCGCCAAGGAGCGATACGGACCGCTGGTCCGCAGGGCGATCACCCGCCCTTGGCCGGTCATCGGCATGGGCGTCGGCATCTTCGCCTTTGCGGCCTTCGTGTTCAGCTTCCTCGGGAGCGAGTTCACACCGCAATTGGACGAGCGCGACATCGCCGTGCAATCGCTGCGTATTCCTTCGACATCGCTCGAACGTTCGCTCGCGATGCAAAGGCGGGTCGAGGACCGGCTCGAGCAGTTTGAGCAGGTCGAGCTCGTCTTTTCGCGGACGGGCACGGCGGAAGTGGCCAGTGACCCGATGCCGCCGAACGCTTCCGATGCGTACGTGATCCTCAAACCCCGTGAGGAATGGCCCGATCCCGACCTCGCCAAGGACGAGTTGGTCGCGCAAATGGAGAGCGCCCTCAGCAGTCTCGTCGGCAACCTTTACGAGTTCAGCCAACCGATCGAATTGCGGTTCAACGAATTGATCGCAGGCGTTCGCGGAGATGTTGCCGTCAAGATCTACGGAGACGATCTCAGCGCCATGACCTCGGCGGCGAACGAGGTTGCGGGCGCGCTGCGCAATGTCGACGGCGCCGCGGACGTCAAGGTCCAGCAAGTGACCGGGTTCCCCACCCTCGATATTGCCTTCGATCGGCCAGCGATTGCCCGTTACGGGCTGAAGGTCGAAGACGTTGCGCAATCGGTGGCGATCGCACTGGGCGGTCGGCCTGCGGGCCTCGTTTTCGAAGGCGATCGCCGCTTCGATGTGGTTGTGCGGTTGTCGGACGCGACCCGCGACGATTTCGACCAGTTGGGTGCTTTGCCGGTGCTGCTCCCGAACGGGGCAACCATACCGCTACGCTCGGTTGCCGAGTTCCGTGTGGTGGATGGTCTCGCGGAGGTTCGCCGGGAACAGGGACGCAGACTGGTGATCGTCTCGTCCAACGTGCGAGAACGCGACCTCGGGTCTTTTGTAGAAGAGGCCCAGGAAAGGGTCGCGGCGCAGGTCGAACTGCCCGCTGCCGCGTTTATCGAGTGGGGCGGGCAATACCAGAACCTCCAAGCCGCTCAGGAAAGACTTCAGATAGTCATTCCCATCGCGTTCGCGGTCATTCTCCTGCTGCTTTACATGGCGGTTGGGGGCTGGGTGCCGGCGCTCGCCGTATTCAGCGCGATCCCGTTGGCCCTGGCAGGCGGAATATTCTCCTTGGCTCTGCGCGGGATGCCATTCTCGGTATCTGCGGCGGTAGGCTTTATCGCCCTGTCGGGCGTGGCGACCTTGAATGGCCTTGTGATGGTGACTGCGATCCGTCAGCGGCTCGACAAGGGCATGGCGCTCGATGATGCGATCGTCGATGGTGGACTGGCGCGCCTGAGGCCGGTTCTCATGACCGCGCTCGTCGCATCGCTCGGCTTCGTGCCGATGGCCATTGCGACCGGGACCGGCGCGGAAGTGCAGCGTCCCTTGGCGACAGTCGTCATCGGAGGATTGATCACGGCCACCGCGCTCACCCTCTTCGTCTTGCCCGCAGTCTTGAAGCTGGTTTTCGGGACCAGAGAAGATGACCGGACCTGGCGACAGCGCTGGTGGGAGCGGCTGCGGCGCAATTTGACAAGCGATGAGCAGCGCGAGCTGAAGGACATCGCATGACCGATCGGGAAAGGAAAATACGGTGCTGGCACTGAAGGAAAAGAACGGACTGCTCTGGATACGTGCCGGAGGCAGGCAGGGGGATGAAGCCTATGACCGCTTTGTTCCCCAATTCGAACATATCGCAGAGCGCGAGGCCGGTACCGTCCCGATGGTGATCGAGCTCGCGCCTGACTTTTCGGGTTGGAACTTCGGAGGTCTCTGGCGCGATCTCAAGTTCGACATCCGGCATAAGGATTGTTTCGGCCGGATCGCCATAATCGGCGACAGCGAATGGGAAGAGTGGGGCACGAAATTGTCATCCTCACTCTTCCGCACCGAAATGAAGTTCTTCCGGCCAACACAGCGTAGTCATGCGGAAAGCTGGGTACAAACCGAGGAGGACGCAGCATGAGTGGCGGACATGAGGTCGATGTCGGGTCGCCTGAAAAGCGCAAGACCCTGTGGGTTGTCCTGTGGCTTAACGTGGCCATCGCGATCGGCTTTTTCGCGGTCGGGTATTTTGCCGATTCTAATGCGCTGTTGGCGAACGGCCTCGATAATTCATCCGATGCCATCGTTTATGCGCTCAGCCTGCTCGCGCTGACCCGCTCACGGACCTGGAAACGCGGGGCCGCACGTTTCTCCGGCATCATGCTGCTGATCTTCTCTGCTGGGGTTATCTTCGATGCTTACCGACGGTTTGTGGAAGGGTCCGATCCGGGCGGGATATTGATGATGGCGATGGCGTTCATCGCGGGGATGGTCAATCTCTATTGCCTGCGCCTGCTGCAGAAGATGGAGAACAAGGACGTCAATATGCGGGCGGCGACCACCTTCAGCTTCAACGACTTTATCTCTAATGGCGGGATCATTATCGCCGGCATCATTGTGATGCTGACCGGAACCAACTGGCCCGACCTCGTTGTGGGCATCGCGGTAGCTTGCATCGCTCTCTATGGCGGCATCGAGATTCTGCGCGACGCTCACATGGATAGCCACGACGATGCGGGAACCAAACACGGCGAGAAGAGGAATTGACCCTATTCGATCTTCCTGCACAATGTGTCCGATGCGCTGGCTTCGGCCGGTGTGATCGTGGCTGGCGTGCTCATTCTGCGATACGAACTTTATATCGCCGATCTGACCATCACGGTGGTCATTGGTGACTTTGTGATCTGGCAGGGCGTTACTTTGTTGCCTCGCACGGTGCGTCTCTTGATGGGCGCGGTGCCGGACGAAAGCGAGTTCGATCGCATTGTGAGCGACCTGCGTGACGCAGAAGGCGTGGCCGACGTCCATCACGTCCAAGTCTGGAGCATCAGCGAGCATTATCGCGCGCTTGAGGCGCATGTCGTTCCTGCCGAATCTTCGTTGCAGGCTTTCGAGGATGTGAAGGCGCGGGCTCGCGGTATGCTCGAGACGCGGCACGCCATCACCCATGCAACGTTCGAAGCCTGCCTCGCTGCCAACTGTGATCCGGTTATGGTCCCGGGCCATCAGGTCGAAAAGAACCAATGCCAAGACCATGATCACGACCATTGACAAGCGCGGCGATCAGGTCGGCCGCTGCAAGCAAGCAGTTTGGTAGCGCACGGCATGAACCGCCCTGCAACTCGTAAATGAGGACCGACGAATGAAAGCTTCCGATCTTATGGTCGCCGCGCTCGAGGCAGAGGGTGTCGAGTATGTTTTCGCCGTTCCAGGCGAAGAGAACCTGGATCTTCTGGAATCGCTGCGAACTTCCACCATCACGCTGGTTCTGGCCCGTCACGAACAGGGCGCTGGCTTCATGGCGGCAACTTATGGCCGCCTGACCGGCAAGGCAGGTGTGTGCCTGGCAACACTCGGGCCAGGTGCCACGAACCTGACCACACCGGCGGCCTATGCCGCGCTCGGAGCCTTCCCGCTCGTGATCATTACCGGGCAGAAACCGATCAAGACCTCGAAACAGGCCCAGTTCCAGATTGTCGACGTCGTTTCCCTGTTCACCCCGCTGTGCAAGGCATCGACCCAGATTGTGAACGGCAACCGCATCCCGTCGCTCGTTCGCGAGGGATTTCGCCTGGCGCAGGAAGAAAGGCCGGGCGCTGTGCTGCTCGAGCTGCCCGAAGACATTGCTGAAGAGCAAACGGTCGAACCTGTCATACCGCCGCATGACAGGCGCTATGCCGTAGCGGGTGACGCCGCTCTAGATGAGGCAGCGAGACGTATCCTCGCTGCACAGAGACCTCTGCTACTGATCGGAGCCGGAGCGAACCGCCGCTGCGCTTCGAAGGCGTTGCGCAAATTCGTATCCGATACGGGCTTTCCCTTCTTTGACACCCAGATGGGCAAAGGCGTGGTCGATGAAGATAGCGAGCTCTATCTGGGCACCGCAGCACTATCGTCGGGAGATTATGTTCACTGCGCGATCGAAAAGGCCGATCTGATCGTCAATATCGGTCACGATGTGGTTGAAAAGCCGCCCTTCTTCATGGAGCCGGGCGGGCAGACCGTCATCCATATCAATTACAAGGCGGCCGAAGTCGATCAGGTCTACTTCCCGCAGCTCGAGGTCATCGGCGACATCGCCGGATCGGTCGAGCGCCTCGGAAGCCGTTTGGATGGCAAGCTCCAATGCGACCGCGGCTATTATACCGCGCTGCATCGCGAGATTGCTTCGCACATCTCCGAAACCAGCGACGACGAACGTTTTCCGATGGTCCCCCAGCGCGTGGTTGCCGACGTACGCAGCGTAATGGCGCGCGATGATATCGTTGCGCTCGACAACGGCATCTACAAGATCTGGTTCGCCAGAAACTACATTGCGAATGAACCGGGCACCATCCTTCTCGACAATGCATTGGCGACGATGGGCGCGGGCCTTCCGTCGGCCATGGTGGCGGCGATGCTGTCTCCCGGGCAAAGAGTTCTCGCGGTATGCGGTGATGGCGGGTTCATGATGAACTCGCAGGAGCTGGAAACGGCCGTCAGGCTGGGCCTGAACCTCGTCGTACTCGTCTTGAACGATGCGGCATACGGCATGATCCGCTGGAAGCAGGACCAGCTCGGTTTTCCGGACTACGGCCTGACCTTTTCCAATCCCGACTTTGTCACCTATGCACAAAGCTATGGAGCGACCGGCCACCGTGTCGAGCGAAGCGCGGATCTGGTTTCGGTCCTGAACGCCGCATTCGAGGCTGGCGGCGTGCACCTTGTCGACCTGCCCGTCGATTATTCCGAAAACAAGAAGGTGCTGATCGACGAACTCGGCGCAAAGGTGTGCGAGCTATGAAAACGATCGTTCACAATCCCTTCGACCGCTCGCCGATTGCAGAAGTAGCGCTTGTCGACTGGGCTCAAATCGATGAATGGCTGAATGAAGCGCAGTTGCTCCACCGCGACCGCCATGGCTGGCTTGCCGTGCACGAGCGTGTCGCCATCCTCCGGCGGGCTGCGGATATCATGCGCGAACGAGCCGAGGATCTGGCTCTCCAGATCGTCAGGGAGGGCGGCAAACCGCTGGTCGATGCGCGGGTGGAAGCCGGTCGCGCGATCAACAGCGTCGACTTGTGCGTTCAGGCGCTGAGTGAGGGCGGCGGCCATGAAATTCCGATGGACCTGACAGAAGCGGGTGCGGGAAGGACGGCCTATACCTTCCGCGAACCGATCGGTCCTGTCGTGGCGATCTCGGCATTCAATCACCCGCTCAACCTGATCGTCCATCAGGTTGGACCGGCGGTAGCAGCCGGGTGCCCCGTTCTCATCAAGCCTGCGCTGGAAACGCCTCTGTCATGCCAGAGCTTCGTGAGCATTCTTCATGAAGCCGGCCTGCCCGAGGCCTGGTGCCGGTTCGCACCTTGCGGCAACGATATTGCCGAAAGAATGGTAACCGATCCGCGCACGGAGTTCTTCTCATTCATCGGTTCTGCGAAAATTGGCTGGATGCTCCGCTCGAAGCTGGCGCCGGGAACCCGCATTGCTCTCGAGCACGGCGGCGCGGCGCCGGTAATCGTGGACAGCGGCGTGGAGCGCGCAGCAGTGATCGCCTCGTTGCTCAAAGGCGGGTTCTATCATTCGGGTCAGGTCTGCGTTTCCGTGCAGCGCGTGTACGTCCCTACTGCAGAATTGAAAGACTTCGCCAATGACCTAGGGCGAGCTGCCGAAAAGCTGGTCGTGGGCGATCCCGCCGATGCTAAAACCCAATGCGGCCCCTTGATCCGGACGGAGGAAGTCGACCGCGTCGAACGCTGGGTCGATGAAGCCATTGCAGCAGGCGGCACCCTGGTGTGCGGGGGAAGCCGTCTGAGTGACACTCTTTTCTCCCCGACCGTCATTGTCGATCCTCCCGAAAGTGCCAAGGTATCCCAGGAAGAAATCTTCGGCCCCGTGATCTGCGTGTATGGCTATGACGATATCGACCTGGCTATCGAGCAGGCCAATGCCCTGCCTTACGCCTTTCAGGCCGCTGTATTCAGCGATCGGCTGTCAATCGCCAATCATTGCATACAGTCTCTGGCGGGATCGGCTGTGATGGTGAACGACCATACGGCATTCCGCGTGGACTGGATGCCTTTTGCAGGGCTGCGCCGCTCCGGGCTTGGCGTCGGCGGGATCCCCTACACTATGGCGGATATGAGCATTGAAAAAATGGCCGTCTGGAACTGGCCTGCGGCGGCATCATAGCCCGTTCGACAGACCCGGGATGGCGACACGGGCAGCTTCGCACTCGTCGGCCTTTCCCGAAGTTAAGTCTCTTATGGGCGGCCGACAAAAGCCGTGCATTGGCGAGCCTGACCGAACTGGCGCACGAGGCGCGGACATCAAGGCTCGGCGGTACCCGCAAGTGCATCGATGATGCGGCAATCGCCTACAGTGTCTTGCTCGCAGGCAGCGATCATACGCCCAAGTTCCGTCCGCAACGCCTCCAGGCTCGCGATCTTGCGCTCGACCTCGCCGAGATGGCTTCTGGCCAGAGCGTCGATGCCCGCGCAGGACCGGTCGGCATCATCGGAGAGATCGAGCAATTCCCTGATGCGTGCCATGGAGAAGCCGAGATCACGCGCGCGCCGTATGAAGTTAAGGCGCGCTTCCTCTGCTGGTCCATAATCGCGATAATTGGCCTGCGTGCGTGGAGGGGCAGCGAGGATACCCTCACGCTCGTAGAAGCGGATTGTTTCGGATTTGACGCCGGTTATCCGGGCAAGTTGACCAATTCTCATGACAAAGGCTCCTGTCGCTTGACCTTGTAGTTACTACAAGGTGCATAGGGCGGATTGACGCAAGGAGTCGAGTAAATGGGAAAGACCTGCTGCGGCCCCGATGAGGCCGGTGCAAACAACAACGATCCGACATGGCGGCGCATTCTGTGGATCGCACTGGGCCTTAATGCAATCATGTTCGGCGTGGAGATCGTGGCAGGCATTGCTGCGGATTCGCGCGCCTTGCAGGCCGACGCGCTCGACTTTCTCGGTGATGCGGCAAACTATGCTATCAGTCTCGGTGTAGCGGGGATGGCGCTCGTCTGGCGCGCGCGTGCGGCTCTCGTAAAGGCGGCGACCATGCTGGCTTTCGGCCTGTGGGTGCTCGGCTCGGCCATCTGGGGTTTCTTTGTCGGGGCGTCGCCCGACCCGGGAACGATGGGCGCCATCGGTTCTCTTGCTCTGGCGGTAAATCTCGCCGTCGCCGCGATGCTGTTCCGGTATCGCTCGGGCGATGCGAACATGCGCTCGGTGTGGATCTGTTCGCGCAACGACGCGATCGGTAATATCGCCGTGCTGGCGGCAGCGATTGGCGTTTTCGGCACCGGCCGTGCGTGGCCCGATCTGGTTGTGGCGAGCATCATGGCAGGACTGGCGGTGTGGGGAAGTGCCGAAGTCTCCAAACAGGCCCGTGGCGAACTGCGCTCTACCTAAACTCCAGAATATCCCCGCGATCGGGGGTTGGAGGAAATACATTTCCGTCTACACCCTGCTATTGCGAATTAATTGCAACAGATATAGAGACCCCTCATGCATCGCATCGTCTCCGCCACCGTCCATCCGGCACTGCGGCTCATTCTGCTGGCGCTTGCGCTGTGTCTGTCCGTCACCGCGAACGCGGAAGAACCCGACGTGCGAACCACCTGGCGTCTGCTCGATTATATCGCGGTCGACTACGCCTCCGCCGTTTCCGAGGGACGTGTTGCCGACGAATTCGAATATCGCGAAATGGTGGAGTTTTCCGATGTCGTGGCGCGGCAGATCGCTGCATTGCCGGATACTAAAGACAATCAAGCACTCATCCGCCGATCGGACCAGCTGCGAGCTCTGATCGCCAATAAGGAACCCGCCGAGCGAGTTGGGCGCTTAGCGCGCGCGCTGGCAGCCTCGTTGCTGACAGCCTACCCGGTTCCGCTTGCCCCTTCGCAAGCGCCCGACCTTGACCGCGCCCGCACTCTCTTCGCGCAGAACTGCGCCTCGTGTCACGGCGCCGCCGGAAGTGCGCCACCGGCCGCAATGCAGGCACTTGATCCCCCGCCGATCGACTTCACCGATATCGACCGGGCGCGGCAGCGCAGTGCGTTCGGGCTTTACCAGGTCATCACGCAAGGGCTGGAAGGAACGTCCATGGCCAGCTTCGCATCGCTGTCCGACGAGGATCGCTGGGCGCTTGCATTCCATGCCGGCAGCATTGCTTTTGAAGATGTGGCCAAGGGCGAGCGTATTTGGCGGGAAGATGATGGCATACGCCAGCTTGTCCCCGATCTCGAGACGCTCGCCGCGCTCACACCGGAAAGTCTGGCCGAGCAGATCGGCGAGGACCGTGCGCTCGCCGTCATGGCCTATCTTCGCGCCAATCCCGATGCGGTGGGACAGGCAAATGACGCAGGTTCGCTCGCCTTCGTTCGCGATACGCTCGATCGCAGCCTGTCAGCTTATCGGGCTGGCAACCGAGAGGAAGCGCGGCAGCTTGCCCTGTCTGCCTATCTCGACGGGTTTGAACCCCTGGAGGCCCTCCTGGCAACGCGCGATGGCGGTTTGATGCGGGAGGTAGAACAGGCGCTCGGGCAATTCCGGGCCGGAATAGAGTCCGGTGCGAATCCATCCGAACTACAGCAACTAAGGGCTCGCATCGATAGTCTGCTGGCAAGAGCCGAGGAAGCGTTGGCTCCTGAGGCGGCCAGCGAAATCTCGACCTTTCTCGGGGCGTTCACCATCCTGCTGCGCGAGGGGATCGAAGCACTTCTGGTTGTGATCGCCATGATCGCCTTTGTGAAAAAGTCGCACCGCTTCGAGGTACTGCCCTATGTCCATGGCGGGTGGATCGCTGCTCTTCTTGCAGGTGTCGCCACCTGGGTCCTGGCAACCTACTTTGTGAGCATCAGCGGTGCGAGCCGCGAGATGACCGAAGGGATCGGCGCGCTGCTTGCGGCTGTCATTCTCGTATCGGTCGGGATCTGGATGCATGGCAAATCTCAGGCCGAGGAATGGCGGCGCTATATCCAGGAAAAAATGGGCAAGGCGCTTTCGCGCGGATCGGCATGGTTTCTCTTCGGTCTTGCGTTCGTGGTCGTCTATCGCGAAGCCTTCGAGACAATTCTGTTCTACGCCGCCCTATGGAATCCGCAGAGCAGCAGCGTGATACTGGCGGGCGCCTTGTCGGCAGTCGCCCTGCTGGCGCTCATTGCATGGGCCATGCTGCGCTACAGCCGCAAACTGCCGATCACCCAGTTCTTCCGCTACAGTGCTATCCTGATTGCGATCCTTGCGGTCATTCTCGCGGGCAAGGGCGTGGGCGCTTTCCAGGAGGCCGGAGTTCTTTCCGCCACTTTCATCGCCGACTTGCCGCGCCTCGCCGAACTCGGCTTCTTCCCGACTGTCGAGACGATCGGCGCGCAATTGCTCACGCTGCTGGCCCTGATTGCCGGATTTCGCGCAAGCCGGGCTTCTTCCAATTCGCCACCGGCAAACGTTAAGGGATGAGCGGTCCCGGTTACGTAGTCTCCTCGGTCCGGACGCGGGGCGGGTCTGCGAAGGAACATCCCACGTTTCAGAGCAAGCATAGAGTTCGGCCGAAAAGGAACCCTGCCGATCTGTAATATCTCGCTGACTGATGCGTCAGTCATATCGAGGTGTTCAAATGGCCGATGATATCGCCGGAAAATTGAAATCTGCCGCGGCCTGGCTGTTCACTCAGCACGGATTTACGGCGACCCGCGTCGCCGACATCGTCGCGAATGCGGGCGTAGCGCAGGGGACCTTTTACCTGCATTTTGAAAACAAGCCATCGCTGTTTGTCGCGCTTATCGATGAATTCTTTGCAGGACTGATTGAGGAGACCATTGCCCGCCATCCCGGCAAGCGGCTGCAAACTGGAGAGCATCTATCAGCCGAGGTTGAGGAGATCTGGATGACCATCATTCGGTATGGCCGCAAGCATGATATTCTGACCAGGCTGGTCTTGCGTGAGGCCTATGCGCTTCCGCCCGAGCAGCGCGCTCATATCAATCGACATTTCGAGCAAGGTGCTGACGCGCTCGCGCGGTATCTCGAAGATGCCCAACAGCTCGGCCTGGTGAAGAATCTCCCGGCGCGACTCATTGCTTGGCTTCTTGTCGGAATGATCGAGCGGGCAATGCACTACGCCGTTTTTGTCGCGCCGAACGCACCGAGCGTGTCGCTGGCAGGGCATTGCACCGAGTTCGAACTCCTGGGCCTGCTGGAACCTAGTGCCGCTAGGACCGGAGGCGAATCATGAGATCCAAACAGAAGGTCTACATCGGCATTGGCCTGCTCGTATTGCTAGCCGCTTCGGCAGCGACAATCTGGCTGATGCAGCCTGATCGGCATGAGCGAGAAGGTCATCTGGTACTCAATGGAAATGTCGATATTCGTCAGGTCAATCTGGCGTTCAAGGTTCCAGGCAGGATCGACCGATTGGCGTTCGATGAGGGAGATAGGGTTGAAGCTGGCGATCTTTTGGCCTCGCTTGAACCTCAGGATTATAAGAACGAGATCGCGCTTGCCGAAGCGCATGCCAGCCAACGCTCCGCAGCGCTCGCCGCTCTCGAATCGGGCAGCAGGCCGGAGGAGATCGAGCGGGCGAGAGCGCGGGTTGCAGAAGCGGAGTCCGCGCTGAGCGTTGCCCAGGCAACCCTGGACAGGGTCGAACACCTCGCCGGGAAGGGCTTTGCCTCACGGCAGACCCGGGACGAGGCGCGCTCTCAGCGCGATCGCGCGGCCGCTCAGCGGCAGGCGGCACTCGAAGAACTCTCGCTTGTCCGCGAGGGACCCCGACGCGAAGAAATCCGGCAAGGACGCGCGGCGCTTGGAGCCGAGCGAGCTGCCGCTGCACTCGCCCGGCAACGCCTAGTAGACGCGAACCTTTACGCGCCCGCTGACGGGATCATCCTGACGCGCGCACGCGAGGCTGGAGCCATCGTGGGGCCGGGCGAAACCGTATTCACACTCGCACACACCTCGCCCATGTGGATCCGGGCCTATATCGAGGAACCCGACCTCGAGCGCGTCGAGATCGGTACCCCCGCGACAGTGTTGACCGAGGCTGGCCGCGAATTTCCCGGCCGCATTGCCTACATCTCACCGACAGCCGAGTTTACACCCAAGTCCGTTGAGACCCGCGAACAACGCACCAGCCTTGTCTACCGGGTGCGTGTGCGTACCGAAGATCAAGACGGAATCCTGAAGCAGGGCATGCCGGTCTCCGTGATCGTCCGTCCCGTCGCCCGCGGGCGTTGACGGGTGGTGGCCCTGGTAACCATCGAAGGCCTGACCAAACGGTTCCCCAAGCAAGCCGAACCGGCATTGCGCAGTGTTAGTACACAGATCAGATCGGGCCACATCGTCGGGCTGGTGGGGCCCGATGGCTCGGGGAAGACAACCTTCTTGCGCTTGATCGCCGGACTGCTGCGCGCCGATGAAGGCGGGATCGACGTGGGAGGTTTCGATCCCGTCGCCAACGCGAAGGAGGTGCGCGCGCGCATTGCCTATATGCCGCAACGTTTCGGCCTCTACGAGGATCTGAGCGTGGAGGAAAATCTCAAACTCTACGCAGATCTGCGCGGACTGGTTGGATCAGCGCGCAAGGCGACATTCGAGCGGCTTCTCGATTTTACCGGCCTAGCGCCATTTACCGGCAGATTGGCAGGCGCCTTGTCGGGCGGCATGAAGCAGAAGCTCGGGCTCGCCTGCGCTCTCGTTGTTACGCCTGAACTCCTGTTGCTGGACGAGCCAAGCGTCGGCGTAGATCCGATTTCGCGCCGTGAACTCTGGCGAATGGTAAGCCGACTGACCGATGAAGGGATCACGGTCGTTTGGGCAACCGCCTACCTCGATGAGGCAGAGAAATGCGAGACTGTGCTCGTCTTGAGCGAGGGCGATCTCATCTTCGACGGTCGACCGACCGATCTGGCCGCGCGTGTCGCTGGCCGGGTGTTTTTGATCGAGGGCATCGAGGGCGATCGGCGCTACGTTTTGAACAGAGCACGCCAACACGAGGCTGTGATGGATGGAACAATCCAGGCCAGCCATGTCAGGCTGTTGCTCAATGAGAACGCGCGTGCCCTCTCTCTGGCTTCGATTGGCGCGGGGGATGAAGCTCGGCTGAAACCTGTCGCGCCGCGGTTCGAGGATGCGTTCATCGATCTCATTGGCGGCGGGTTTCGCGCTGAATCGCCCTTCGCCGGCGGTTCGCAGCGCAGCCACAATATAGCGATTGCCGTAGAGGCGCGCGGACTAACGCGGATGTTCGGCTCCTTCACTGCGGCTTCCGAGATCAGTTTCGATGTGCGTCGAGGTGAAGTGTTTGGGCTTATCGGACCCAATGGCGCGGGCAAGTCGACTACATTCAAAATGCTCTCCGGCCTTCTCAAGCCGACCAGCGGTGAGGCTCGTATTGCCGGTGTCGATTTGCGTACTGCCGCGAGCGAGGCACGGGCTCGTCTCGGATACATGGCGCAGAAATTTTCGCTGTATGGCGATCTCAGCACGATGCAGAATCTGCGGTTCTTCGCACGCGTTTACGGCCTTACCGGAGTGCGGCAGCGTACCATGATTGCGCGTATGATCGAAAGCTTCGCCCTCACGGACAAGCTCGATGAAAATTCCGCCCAGCTCCCGCTTGGCTTCAAGCAGCGCCTGTCGCTCGCCTGTGCCGTCATGCACGAGCCTGACGTCCTTTTTCTCGACGAGCCGACCTCGGGTGTCGATCCGCGTACGCGCCGTGAATTCTGGGCCCATATCAACGCCATGGTCACGAACGGCGTAACCGTCATCGTGACGACACATTTTCTCGACGAAGCGGAGTATTGCGACCGCGCCGCGCTCATATATCGCGGCCAGATGATTGCTTTGGGGACTCCCGCCGAACTCAAGGCGCAAGCGGCCTCCTCGACCATGCCCAACCCGACCTTTGAGGATGCATTCATCGCTCTCGTCGAAAAGAACGAAGCGGAGACCTCGCCATGAGTTTTTCGCGTTTCGCCGCGATCATGCGCAAGGAAACCCGGCAGGCTATCCGGGACCCGAGCACACTCATGATTGCCGGCCTATTGCCGATCATGCTGATTTTCCTGTTCGGTTATGCGGTTTCGTTCGACCCCCGGCAGTTCTCGGTCGGCGTTGTGGTCGAACAGCCGACCGGAGAGACGGAGAGCTTTGTCGCGTCGCTGCGCAACACGCGCTATTTCGAGATTGAAACAGCGCCTGTGCGAAAGGACTTCGAAACCCTCATGGCCGCGGGCGAGCTCGATGCGATCATCATCCTGCCACAGGATTTCAGCGCAATTGCGCTCCGCGGAGAGGCGGCGCCGATCCAGATCCTGGTCGATGGGGGTGATCCAAACACAGCCGGACTGGTTGGCTCCTATATTGAATTGCTCGTTATCAATTGGCTCGAGCAGGAATGGCTCGATCGCGGGCAACCGCCGCTCGCGCCTCTCGTCTCGATTGAGCCGCGTGTCTGGTTTAACGCCGAGATTTCGAGCCGCAACTATCTGGTCCCCGGCTCGGTGGCGATCATTCTCACCATAATCGGCGCCTTGCTCACAGCGCTTGTGGTCGCCCGCGAATGGGAGCGCGGCACAATGGAGGCCCTTCTTGCGACACCTGTCGGTCCGCTCGAACTGCTGCTGGGCAAGCTTGTGCCCTATTTCGTGCTGGGCCTCGGCTCGTTCATGCTGTCCGTGTTTGTGGCCGTGGCGTTTTTTGGTGTTCCCTTCCGCGGATCGTTTCTCGCGCTCTCGCTCGCAGCCGCACTCTTCATGCTGTGCTCGCTGGGCCAAGGACTGCTCATTTCGACGCTCACCCGCAACCAGCTTGTGGCAGCGCAGGTCGCGGTGATGCTTGCCTTTTTGCCCGCGTTCTACTTTTCCAATTTCGTTTTTGAGCTCGACAGCATGCCACTGGCGCTCCAGCTCTTCAGCTACGCGATCCCGGCGCGCTTTCTCGTCTCTACCCTGCAGACGCAGTTTCTTGCCGGCAATGTCTGGGCGGTTCTGCTGCCCGATCTCGCTGCCCTTGCCATCTTCGCGATTGTGATCTTCGCGATCTGCGCTCTGTTCACACGCACCCGGCTCGACTGAGACCATGTGGCAACGCATCTACGCCTTGATCGTGAAGGAGCTTCTGGCAAGCGCGCGCGATCCGCAAACCCGTTGGGTGGTGCTGTTTTCGCCGCCCTTTCTGCTCCTCATCTACGCCTTTGCAATTACGCAGGAAGTATCGGACGTCACCCTGGCGGTCTACAACCAGGACCACGGCAATGCCTCGGTCGAGCTTATCAGCCGCTTCGAGGGTGCCGAAGTATTCGATCAGATTATCCATTTGCGAGCAGGCGCGGATATCGCGCCGACAATCGACGCACGCCGTGCGACGCTGGTCATGCGCGTTGGCGAAGACTTCTCGCGGCGACTCGAGCGCGGCGAAAGTGCCGAGGTTCAGCTAATCCTCGATGGCCGCAGATCCAACACCGCTCAGATCCTGCTGGGATACAGCAGCCGGATCGTCGAAACCTATAATCAGGAGCGGCTCGATCGACTGCGCGCGACGGCACCTGTGCGTCTTGTCCAAAGGACCTGGTTCAATCCCAATCTCGAGCCGCTCTGGTCCGCAGTGCCAGCGCTCTTTGCCGTCCTCGTAGCCGTGGTCGGTTTCATGGTGTCCGCGCTGTCGATCGCCCGCGAGCGCGAGCTCGGTACCTTCGAGCAATTGCTGGTGTCGCCGCTGCGCCCCTTCGAGATCCTGATCGGCAAAAGCGTGCCGGCTCTCCTGATTGCGCTGACGAGCGCAAGTGCGATGCTGGTTCTGGGGATGCTGTTTCTCAACGTACCGATCCGCGGTTCTCTCGCCCTGCTTTTCTTCGGAATGGTTGTCTATCTCGCTGCAATAGTCGGTATCGGCCTGTTTATCTCATCGCTCGCCAAGACCCAGCAGCAGGCGATTATCGGGCTGTTCATGTATATGGTCCCGGCTGTGCTCATTTCGGGCTATGCCACGCCGGTAGAAAACATGCCCGACTGGTTGCAGGGCCTTGCCGCCGCCACGCCGATCACCCACTTCATAGTCATCAGCAAAGCGGTGTATCTTCGTGAAGCGCCCCTTTGGCTCTATTTCTCCCACATCTGGCCCATGGCGCTTATCGCTGCCGCGAGCCTGCTGGCGGCGACCTGGTTGTTCCGCCGCCGAACGGGTTAAACAGTTTCACGGGGCCAAGCCACCAATCCCGACTTCGGCAATCGGCAGGATGACCGAAGGGTCGGGACGCGCGAGGCGTTGATCGACCGCCTGGCACGCGATGGATTGCAGCATGTGCCGGATGATGTTGAGGCGTGCGGCGCGTTTGTCGTTGGCGCGCACTGCAATCCACGGGGCATAGGCAAAATCTGTGCGCGTCAGCATTTCGTCCCGGGCGTTGGAATAATCATTCCACTTCTCAAGCGCCGCTGCATCGATGGGGCTGATCTTCCACTGCTTGAGCGGATCAGTGCGCCGCGCTTTGAGGCGCTTGGCTTGCTCTTTTCTATCGATGTCGAGGTAGTATTTGAGAAGCGTAGTCCCGTCGCGTGCCAGCATTTCTTCGAATTGCGCGACGTTAGAGAAGAAGTCGGCAACTTCCTCCTTGTCGGCAAATCCCATCACCCGTTCGACCCCCGCCCGGTTGTACCAAGAGCGATTGAACAGAGCGATCTCCTCATCGGCGGGCAGCTGTTCGCTGTAGCGGCGAAAATACCAACTTCGCGTGTCACGATCTGAGGGTTTGCCCAGCGCCACGACGCGAGTCTCGCGCGGACTCATATGTTCGCGCACACGCTTGATCACACCGTCCTTTCCGGCCGCATCTCTCCCTTCGAAGATGATCAGAACACGCTCGCCATGGGCGATGACCTGGCGTTGTATCTTGACCAGTTCGATCTGCAGCGCGCGCAATTGTTGCTTGTATTCGCTCTTGGATATTTTCTTCTTTTGCGAACTCGACATGTTGCTCTCCGGCTCTTTAGCTGCGATGAGGGGACGAGCCCCGAACATGTCGTAACGATACTACCGCCTGCGACCGTTTTACAGGAAGGGACGGGCCCTTCTCCGGTATTGGGGCACTGGCGCTTCGGGGTTTTCCATGATCGAAAATAGAGCCGATAAAGCTGACGGGTCCGAGGAGGCGTTGCGACCGATGGATGAAGCAGTGCGCCGGGCCCTGGTGGATAGCCACGAAGATATGCTGCGTTTCCTTATCGGCCGCATGCGGGGGCGTCAGGAGGCGGAGGAAGTTCTCCAGCGTTTCATGCTTCGTGCGATCGAGCGGGCTGGGGACCTGCGGGATGTGGGTTCGGTCAAGGGATGGCTCTCCCGAGTGCTGGCGACGACGATTGCCGACTTTTACCGACAGGCTGCGCGCGGCCGTAAACACGAAACCGCCATTGATCCTCAGGAACTTGCCGAACTCGCAGAAGCGGAGGTCGTTTCTGACGCGGAGATGGAGGCTGCCGTATGCAACTGTCTCTATCGCCTCCTGCCAACGCTCAGGCCGGACTATGCCGAAGTCATCTGGCGCGCTGATTTGCTCGAGGAGCCGCGTGAAAGCATTGCCAGCGCGCTCGATACGAGTGTCAACAATATCAACGTGCGTCTTCATCGTGCGCGCGGCGCACTTCGCACGCGCCTGCTCCAGATGTGCCGCACCTGTGTCATTCACGGTTTCCTCGATTGCGAATGCCAGCAAGAGAAGGAGCAAGCGCCCGCGCTGTAGACGCGGACTGTCGGGGCCGCACTATCTGGGCGATGCTAGTCTCCCTCCTTCGGCCGCGCGTCTCCTGGGCTGTATGGCTGTGTAGCTTTATCGTTTTGGCGTGGATGGCTGTCGACGCCTAAGGTCCAGGCCGGCGGGTCGCTTGCGGGAAACGTTTCGATCAAAGCTTCGTCGATCGCTCGCTCTTCCAGGCCGGAGGATCGCGTCTTTGGCTTGCATCGTGGCCGGTCCGTGGGGGCGTTCGTCATTGGCTTCGCTCTTGCCTTCAATCGCTACAATCTCAGCTCGTCTGCTCCGATACCAAGCGTCTTGTTTGTCAATCGCATCGAGACCTCGGGCTGCTCCTCGCTCGACGCCAGGGCACGGATCGCATCTATCGTTTCAGGGATGACGATGGCTTGATTGTCGACCATGTAATTGTAGCACAGTTCGGTTCCATCGACCGCGAGAATGTTGCTCCACAGGGCCACCTCGTAGAGGTCTGCATTGGGCCGCCCCTCCATCGCCATCGCCTCTTTGACGCTGTTGAGGGCCGACAGTCCGCTGTCTCCATCGATGAGCAGAATTCTTGGCGAGGCCGCAAATGCGTCGAGGACTTCCTCCTTTGTCGCCGGCCGGGTGAGCTCGACATACCAGCTGTGTAGATGAGCCAGGGTCTCAGGAACCTTGATCGCAATCGTCACCACATCGAGTTCCGGATCCACATGCCGGGCATCCGGCCCCTGATGGCTCGGGATTGTCGGCTCGGGCACGAGCGTGTTCATGATCCCCCCGAGATGGCTCTCCCAGGGGTCGGTGGCCCGGCGCATAAGTGTCCCGCGCGCTTTTTTGAGCAGGCCTGCGCGCTTCAGCGCCCCTAGGGTGCGGACAATCGACGTGGTGTTGCATGACACGACCCGTGTCGCATCGCGTCCGAATGCGCTCCCGTAGGTTGCTTCGGCGACGAATGAGTGCCCCGCCACGTCGTGCTTCTCGCCTCCCTGCACGATGAATGGCTTCCCGGCGCGGCGATAGATGTTTGCGTTCTGGGCACCGATGCCCTTGGGTGTGCAGTCGACAATGACGTCGCTTGCCGCGATGAGATCCTCTAGCGAACCCGCAACGTCGAGACCCGACTCCGGCAAGGTTTGCGAGGCCTGCGAACTGGCCGCGAACAGGCGAACGCCGCCCTTCGCGAGCATTGCGATCCGCCAATCGGCGGCGACGTCGGCGACACCGGCCAATGCCATATCGGGTTGCAGCCTTACGGCGCCGACAACGCGGCGACCGATTACCCCTGCTCCTACGACCCCTACCGAGATCTTGTTTGGCTCCTTTGTCATTGAAAATGAACTCCAGTTGGTGGTTGCGGCGCTTTCGTTACGCCGAAAGGGTGGGATTAGTGGCCGGCTCCGATCAGCTCATCGTTCTGGACGCTCCATGCGCACAAAGCCTCGGCGAGTGCCGGCGAAATATCCACCGCGTTGGTTGGATGCGCGATGGCATTGACGCTGATCACGCGCTTGGCCCCGGCCTGCAGGAGCTCGTCATATGCATCGCCGGCAAAGATGGGGTGGACCACAACGCACACCGGCGGCTGTGTCCCAGCCTTCAAGAGCAGCTTGACTGTTTCGACGAGCGTTCGCGCACTAGAGGCAATATCGTCGATGATGACGGGTTGTTTGTCGTCCATATCGGGAAGGCTCCCGCCGCTGATCGCCACATCGAAGTCGCCCCAGCGTTTCTTCTCCAGAACGGCTGAAGGGATCCCTGCCCTGTCTGCGACATCGAGCACCCATTGTTCGCTCTCCTCGTCGGGCCCGATGACGAAAGCGTCCGGAATGTTGGCTTTTAGCCAATCCGCGATCGCCGGTGCTGCGGGCACGACCTTGCTCGGCACCGAATAAATCTCGTCGAGATTGTCGATGCGGTGCAGGTGGGGATCGACGGTGACGAGGAAATCGAAATAGAACGACAGCAGCCGCGAGAACGACATGGATGTGATGGCCTCGCCCGGATTGAACGCCTTGTCCTGGCGCATATAGGCTAGATACGGCGCGACGAGCGCGATGCTGCGTGCGCCCTGATCGCGCAGCGCATCCGCCGCAAAAAGCAATGGCGCGATTTTCGCATCGGGCCGATCAAGAGTGCAAAGCAGGACTACATCGCGGCCACTTACGGGTGTGGCGATCCGCAGGTAGGTTTCTCCATCGGGGAACCGGCGCGTCTCGAGTTCGCCGAGATCGGCCTCGAAACACCGGGCAAGTCCTTCGGCCATGCCCGGTGCCGCGCTAAGGGAAAAGACGACCCTGCTCATTGTGCCTCCAATCTGATCATATCGCTGTTGCGCAAAGCAAAGGCGAAAGCGTAATCAAGTTCGCCCATGCTTTCGCCGTGAATGGTGAAGAGGGGCTGGCCTTGCTCAACCAAATCGCCCGACTTCACATGCAGAGCGATACCGGCCGTCGCGCGCTGCGGTGCGCCAGCGAGTTTGGCAGTGCGCGCAAGCAGGCGGTTGTCGAAGGTGGCTACCCGTCCTGCGCGCGCGGCGAGGAATTCGCGCGTCTGGAGCGCCCGCCCTGGCTCTTTGAAGCCGCCCTGGGCCTCGCAGATAGCAAGAAATTTGCTTTCTGCGCGCCCCTCGACCAGCAATTGCGTCGCCCGATGGAGAGCATCGGAGCTTGGTGCGCCGCTCAATTCGAGGATGCCGGCAGCCAGCGCCAGCGCGCGAGCTTTGAGATCCTGCGGCGCGTCGTCGCGGTTGGCGAGGACCGCAAGGACATCATGTGCCTCCAGGGCCGGCCCGATCCCGCGTCCAACTGGCTGGGTCCCGTCGGTCTGGACTGTCGCGACGTGCAGTCCGCATTGCCGCGCCACGTTCTCGAGGAGCCCCGCAAGCGCATCGGCGTCCCTTGTGCTCCGAATCTTCGCGGTCGGTCCTACTGGTAGGTCAAGCAATACGTGCGTCGATCCGGCAGCAAGTTTCTTGGAAAGCACTGAAGCGACAAGTTGCGCATCGCTGTCAACATCCAGAGCCCGCTCGATCCGAATGAGGACGTCATCAGCAGGACTGAGATTGACGCTGCCGCCCCAAACGATGCAGCCGCCCTCTCGTTCGACCACCTTCTGCATGGCCGCCAGATCGAGCGTCACGGGCGCCATGGTCTCCATCGCATCCGCAGTACCGGCCGGTGATGTGATCGCCCTGGATGACGTCTTTGGCATCGTGAGACCGGCTGCCGCGATAATACTGACCACGATAGGTGTTGTCCGATTGCCCGGCAGTCCGCCGACGCAATGTTTATCCATCACGCGGTCGGCATTCCATTCGAGGCGGTCGCCCGCAGCGAGCATCGCTCGGGTGAGGGCAGCGGTTTCCTCTCCTTGTGCTGGCTGCGCAGCGAAAGCGGACACGAACGCGGCGATGTCGACATCCGAATACCGACCGTCCGCGATATCGGCGATAATGTGTCCTAGACGGATCTCGTCAAGCCGGTGGCCATAGAGTTTAGCTCTAACGTGGCTGAGCGACGACAACGGATGAGGATGCCTGACTTGAAGCTCGTCGCCCTCGGCGAGAGAAAGCCGTGCCATCAGCCGGTGAGGCAGGCCCACTTCATCGTCGGCCAGGAGATCATCCGTAGCCCGGTAAAGCGTCGCCAAAAGCCTTCTTCCTTTCGCGACAAGTTCCACCCGCACGCGGGCGCGAAACCCTTCGGACCGCGCAACGGGACAATCCTCATGCATGAAGATCATCGCTTCGCCATCGGTTTCGATCGGCAAAGCCCGCGCGCGCAACGGATGAGCAAGTGCATCCGTGGAGGAGGTGGGGGAAAGGATGGCCTCACTCATGAAAGGACAACCTCTTCGGCGTGCTCGGGGACGCGCGCATTCCAGCCAAGACGTTCGGTAACAAGATGTCTTAGTGTGTCGGAAGCACTGGGTTCTCCATGGGTTACGAAGACCTGCCGCGGAGAGGATTGGAAACCTTCGAGCCATCGCAGCAGCTCGTCCTGCTCGGCATGGGCCGAGAGCATGTCGAGCTGTGCCACCTCGGCGCGGATGGGGATGTAACTGCCGTGGATTTTCAGTTCGGTCGCGCCATCCCGCAAAGCTGCCCCCCGCGTGCCGCCAGCCTGAAATCCTGCGAGGATGATCGTGTTGCGGTGACTCGGCGCATAATGCTTGAGGTGGTGGAGAATGCGTCCCCCGGTTGCCATGCCGCTTGCTGATATGATGATCTTCGGCATGGCGCTGCGATTGAGCTGCTTCGAATCTTCGGCTTCGCGAACATATTCGGCAATTCCGCAGGCATCGCGGCATTGCTTTTCGGTGAGCCGGTGTTCGCCGAGATGGTCACAGAAAATCGAGCTGGCGTTCACCGCCATGGGACTGTCGAGATAGATCGGGATTTGCGGCAGGCGGCCTTGCTGCCGCAACTGACCGAGATGGTAGAGGAGCGTCTGGGCGCGCCCGATCGCGAAGGAAGGAATGATGACCGACCCGCCGCGCCGGACCGTTCTTCCGACAACGTCTTCGAGTACACTTTCAGGATCGGCCTCTCCATGATGCCGATTGCCGTATGTGGACTCGGTGACGATGTAATCGGCCTCGGGAACCGGAACAGGATCGACCATCGTCGCGCTGCCGTAGCGTCCGATGTCACCCGAGAAGACAATCTTCATATCGCCGCATTGCAGCTCGATACTTGATGCGCCGAGAATATGGCCCATCGGCCGGAAGATCGCCTTGCAATCGCGCGTAACTTCGGCCGGCTCCTGGAAGGGCACAGGCCTGAATGACTTCAGCGCGGTTTTCGCATCGGCCTGGGTGTATAGGGGCCGAGGCGACTTGTGCTTGCTGTACCCTTTCCTTTTCGCATAGCGGGCATCGGCCTCCATCAAATACCCGCTGTCGGGAAGCAGCAATTCGCACAATTTGAGCGTTGCGTGCGTGCTCAGCACGGGCCCCTTGAACCCGTCGCGTATCAGAGCTGGAACGTAGCCCGAATGATCAAGGTGGGCGTGGGTGAGAAGGACCGCATCGATTGACGCCGGATCGACCGGAAACGGCTTCCAGTTGCGCTCACGAAGCTGTTTGAAACCCTGAAAGAGCCCGCAATCAATAAGGATCCTGTGATCAGGCGTCTGCAGAAGATATTTCGATCCGGTGACCGTTCCAGCTGCTCCTAGAAAATTTAGCGTGTAGCTCACCAGACCTCTTCCCTGCCAATCGGATAGATTAGTAACCCCCAACAGACGGGAGCACGTGGCGGGAATTACAGTTTATCCTTCCGAGCTTATCGGAATCCGCAGGCAGAATCATCCGGCATGGGAAGGATCGGCGAAAAGCCGCCACCCGGGGTTCGCATATTTGTCGCCTGGCCCTGGTAGAGCCGTGCTGCGCGCAACAGTATTTCTCCGGCATAGGTATAAAGCCGGACATCCACTTTGAGCTCGACGATATCCGTCTCAAGGCGGACCTTGCGCGTGCTCGGGGGCGTAAATCGCTGCGCGACATAGCCGCCCTCGACGATTTCGGACCAGACCCGCTTCGTCAGCTTCGCTCCGCGATAGGCGGCCTTGCTGCCATATCCGCGGGCAGGTTTGAAAAACCAGTCTCGCCGTTCGGACCAGAATGTCTCGGCGTTATCACGATCGACGATTGTTGTTTTCGGCACCGCGGCGAGGATCACTTTTTGCTCGCGTTCGCTCAGCCCGCTCGAGGCCAGCCAATCCGGATCGGAAAGCAGGCAGAGGTTCCGCTTGTCGGCATAGAGCGCATGGATATGCGGATTTGGCGAGAGCACGACGCGCCCTGTCATATAGGCTTCCCGAAGGGTCCGGCTCTCCGGGCGATTGAGCGAGAAATCGACCAGGCGATTATACACAAGATCGATTTTCCTGCCCTCGAAGAGTAATCCGGCGGGGGACAGCTCGAGATCCTCAGGCCCGGCGACCACCGCTTCATATCCGTGCTCCTGCAATAGGGTCCTTGCTGCGAGAAATTCGGGAAAGAGCGGCTGTCCTTCAGGATCATCATCGACGATGGCGATGGATTCGAGCTCACCGGCACGATCCTGCGCATGCCACTCCTCCTCGAACATCCGGGAAATCCTTGTCCGAAACGTGTCCTGTGAGATGTCTGCGGCCAGAGCCGGTCGTGTTTCCCTGCAGCATTGGGTTTGCGCATCGGCAAGCAAGGCGTTCAGAAAAGCGCCGCCGGCATTGGTGTTGATCTCGATGAGCCGCGGACCGTTGGCGGTGAGATGGAAGTCGTAGCCCATAAGAACCCCTTTGGGCCCGAAATCTCGGGCGGCTGACGAAGGCGCCCAGCCCATGACAACCGAGCGGAAGGCGGGGATTCTGACGACGGCCTCGATGGCCGTCACAACCTCCGTCATGGCCGAAAGCGTAGCTGGATCGATGAATACCGGGGCGTTGGCGAAAAGGTTCGACTGGGATGCAAGGAGGGTGTCTCCGGCCCCGCGCTCGCCAAGTTCCGCATCGAGCAGAGCCGCCAGACGCTGCCGGTCGAGCGTTACGCACATGCACTCGGCATTGGCCCAGTCCGCAGCCTTGCCTTCGGCCTGTTCTGCAGCACAGCTGTCGGTCTTGTCATCGCATGGCATCATTCGGTTCCATGAATAAGGGGAAGCTAAACCACTTGGCCCAGTGAGGAGTTGCGCTTTTTCGCTGTCTCGGCGAGACTCGGATATGCCGAAAATCCCATTGCCAGACCAGCTTGCCACGCACGAGGTGCTCAATCAGCCTCCACCCCTTGTGGATTTCAACGCCTTCGAGCTCGACGTTCCTCTGCAAAGCGCACTCGAACGAAGCGGGGCGAGTGCGCATTGCGAACAATTGTCCTTGTTTGGCAAACGCATCGGCAGTTTCGAGGCGATTGAGTGGGGCGTCTTGCCAACGAAAATCCGCCAAAGCTGAAAACCTTCGACCGCTTCGGCCGCCGGATCGACGAAGTCGAGTTTCATTCCGCCTACCACCAACTCATGCGCCTCGGTCTTGAATCGGGCGTGTCGGGGGCGGCCTGGACCGCCGGACAGGCGGGTCATACGCTGCACGCTTCGCTCCTCTACCTCATGACCCAGGCCGACGCGGGCACGGTCTGCCCGATGTCGATGACTTACGCGGTCGTTCCCGCGCTCGGCGCCGAACCGGCCGTAGCCGCGGAATGGGTGCCGCGCGTCACGAGCGGCCGATATGACCCGCGGTTTATCCCGGCGGCTGAGAAGACTGGCGCGACAATGGGCATGGCGATGACCGAGAAGCAGGGCGGTAGCGACGTTCGCGCGAATACTACACGCGCGCATGCGCTCGGCACGGGGGAATATGAGCTGATCGGCCACAAGTGGTTCTGTTCCGCCCCGATGTCCGACGCCTTTCTGACCCTCGCCTACGCAGAAGGCGGTCTGACCTGCTTTCTCGTGCCGCGCTGGCGCCCCGACGGGACCCGCAATGCCATTCGCATCATGCGGCTCAAAGACAAGCTCGGCGACCGCTCCAACGCCTCGTCCGAGATCGAATATCACGGTGCCTGGGCTCGCCGTGTCGGGGAAGAAGGCAGGGGCATCCGGACGATCATCGATATGGTGCAGGGCACACGGCTTGACTGTATTGCAGGGTCCGCCGCGGGAATGCGTGCAGCTCTTACGCAGGCCGCATGGCATACGCGGCACCGCACGGCCTTCCAGCGCCAATTGGCCGACCAGCCCGCCATGCGCGGTGTTCTCGCCGACCTCGCGCTCGAGGTCGAGGCCGCGACGGCGCTGATGATCCGCATCGCCTCGGCGTTCGACGCTGCGCAGGCCGGCGACGAACGCGAAGCGGCCTTTGCGCGCCTCGCGACACCGATCGCAAAATACTAGGTCTGCAAACGTCAACCCGGCTTCGTCTACGAAGCGCTTGAGTGTCTTGGCGGCGCCGGCTTTGTGGAAGAGGGGCCCATGCCGCGCCTTTTTCGGCAGAGCCCTCTGAATGCGATCTGGGAGGGGTCGGGTAACGTGATCGCGCTCGATGCCCTCCGCGCGCTCACGCGCGAACCGCAAGCGTGGGAAGCCCTGCGCGCGGAGCTTGGCCGGGCGCAGGGCGCGCATCCGCTGCTCGATGCGGCCATCGATCGCCTCGACGGCATTCGTGTCAATGGTGTCCCCGCGGAATCCGAAGCGCGCGCCTTCGTCGAGACGGTCGCGCTGTCGCTCGAGGCAGTCTGCCTCCGCGATGCACCATCTGCCGTTCTCGCCGGGTTCTGCGTGACGCGGCTCGACCCCGACAACCGTGCGTTTCTTTATGGCGGAGCGAATGCTTCGCTTGACACCGACCGGCTGTTGGCCCGTGCCCTGCCGAGCGAATGAGGCGTCGGACGCTCTTGCAGTGAAGGACACTTGGACGGCATCAAGGCCTGAACTCAGGCACTCGCCTGACCGGTAACAGGCGGTGTGGGGGCCTCTTCGGCAAAATTTTCAGGCTTATAGCTGTCTAGGCGGGTGCGTTTGAGCAGCAGGGCATTGACCGCGACAAGGACGGAACTGCCGGACATCGCGATTGCTGCGACAGCGGGACTGATAATGAACGGATAGAAGACACCGGCGGCGGCGGGAAAGGCGATGACGTTGTAGGCGACCGCCCAGAACAGGTTCTGATGCATCTTTCGCAGCGTCGCACGCGACAGCTCGACCGCGCCGACAACATCGTAGGGATCACTTCGCATCAGCACGACGTCTGCGCTTTCCATGGCCACATCGGTACCGGCCCCGATCGCAAAGCCCACATCGGCCTGGGTCAGGGCAGGCGCATCATTGATGCCATCCCCGACCATCCCAACCCGTTTGCCTTGGGCCTGAAGCTCTTTGACCTTGTCGGCCTTCTGGCCGGGAAGCACATCGGCGAGCACGATGTCGATACCCAGTTCCTCGGCCACGCGCCGCGCGGTACCCTCATTGTCGCCGGTGAGCATGGCGACCTCGACGCCCTTGTCATGCAGCCGGGCAATCGCGGCCTTGGCCGTCGGACGCGGCGCATCGGCGATCGCGATCAGGCCTACAAGAATCCCCTGGTGAGCGACATGGACGACCGTGCGGCCCGCTCCCTTGAGTTCCTCGGCCTTGTCAGCCAGCCCTCCCAGTGAGATTGATTCTTCGTCCATCAGCCGGCGGTTGCCGAGGAAAACGGTATCGCCGTGGACCTCCGCCTGCGCCCCTCTCCCGTCGCGGTTGAGAAAATCGCGCGCTTCGGGGATCTTCAGTCCTTCGGCTTTGTCAAGGATGGCAAGGGCGAGCGGATGCTCCGATCCCTTTTCGACCGCAGCGGCCAGTAGCAACACCTGTTCGGGCATGCGGCCCTCGGCGGCCACGATATCCACGACGCGTGGTTCGCCCATCGTCAAGGTGCCGGTCTTGTCGAAGATAACGACATTGAGCTTTGTGGCGTCTTCCAGCGCCGACGCGTTCTTGAACAGAATGCCGCGACTTGCGCCGAGCCCGGTGCCGACCATGACCGCCATCGGTGTGGCCAGTCCGAGCGCATCGGGGCAGGCGATCACGAAGACCGTGATTGTCAGGGTCACGGCAAACAGCAATGTCTCACCGATCCACCAGAACCAGACAGCAAACGTTCCCAGGCCAATGACGATCGCGATCAGAACAAGCCATTGCGACGCGCGGTCGGCGAGCAATTGCGCGGGCGCCTTGGAATTCTGCGCCTCCTGCACGAGCTTCACGATTTGCGCGAGCGCCGTGTCAGCGCCGACCTTGGTCGCCCGGTAGCGGAAACTGCCGCTCTTGTTGATGGTCGCTCCGATGACCTCGTCACCGGGTCCTTTTGCGACCGGCATGGATTCGCCGGTCAGCATCGATTCATCGACCTGGGAGCTGCCTTCCAGTATCTCCCCGTCGACCGGGATTTTGTTACCCGGGCGGATGAGCACGGTGTCGCCTTCAAGGACATCGGCCGTTGGTATTTCCTGCTCCTCGCCATCGCGCAGCACGACCGCCATCGGCGGGGCCAGGTCGAGCAGAGCCCGGATCGCCGCCGACGCGCCCGCCCGCGCGCGCATTTCCAGCCAGTGCCCGAGGAGGATGAACACGAGCAGGATGGCGACCGCCTCATAGAATTGCACACCGGGAAAGAAAAATGTCGATCCGACGCTGAAGAGATAACCGGTGCCGACCGAAAGCACGACAAGCACGGCCATATTGAGAATGCCATTGCGAAGGGCGCGCCATGCTGCGACCACGAACGGCCAGACCGGATAAAGCACGGCAGCGCTCGCCAGGCCGAACAGAAAGAGCTCAAGATCCATGCCGAACGGCGGGGCAGGAGGAGTGAAAAAGCCGCCCATCGGGGAGTAGATGAAAATCGGGATCGTGAAGATGAAGGCAATCCAGAAACGGTTGCGCATGTCGCGTACCATCTCCTGCATGTCCATGCCTGCCCCGTGGCCCATTTCCTGGGCCATTTCGTCCTTCGCCCCGCCTTGGCGGTGGTCGTGGTGAACTGCCTGTTCTCCCTTGCTGTCCGCTCCGCGCCCCGGTCCCCTGCCGGATTCCGAAAGATTTGCTTCCGCCGGTTTGCAGACATGCTTCGGCATGATGCCGCCACGGCAGCGGAAACCGCAGCTTTTGATCAGGCCCTGAAGCCGCGTCCCATCGGTCTGCGCAGGGTCGTATTCCACGGTCACGCTGCCCCCCGCGGGGTTTGCAGTGGCCCGGCTTACGCCGGCTTCATGCCGCAGCTGCTTCTCCACGCCGAGGTGATCGAGTTCTTCAAAGAGATTTCCGACTTCTAAAGTGAGTGTTGCCAAAGCGAATTCCCTCGAGACTGAACCGTATTGCTTCTGGATCAAGACGGTGAGAAGTGCCGGCTCTTACAGTTGCATTCCCGCCATCCTAGCCCTCGCTGCGCGCTCTGAGTTCGGCATAGAGCCGCTCGACATCGCTGCGCTTGCATAGCGAAGTTCCTGGTGTAAGCGCCGTGGCAGCGCCAGCTGCCATGCCGTAAAGAAAGGCCGCCTCGGGAGCGTCGCCTGCGGCAAGGCGAACGGTCATTGCGGCAAGGAAGCTGTCTCCCGCACCGACGGCGCTTTGTGCATTGATCTTCGGTGCGGCGTGCATCACGGTCTTCTCGGGCGTTACAAGCATGGCGCCATCGCGCCCCAGAGTGAGAGCGAGCATGTCGAGGCCATTATCGCGCACGATGGCTTGGGCCGCCGTTTCCTGCTCTGCCGCGGTCGCCAGCCTTCGGCCGACGAGCGTTTCGAGTTCGCCTAGGCTCGGCTTTGCCAGGTGAACGCCGCCACCAATGCCATGCCGCAGAGCGTCTCCAGAACTGTCCAGCACCAGCTTGATGCCTCGGCGCTGGCAAATCGCACCGACGACGGCGTAGATATCGCTACGCAGCCCGCGCGGAAGACTCCCGCTTGCCACGAGATATTTGCAATCGAGCGTTTGCAGCGCTCGCAGGACGACTTCGCAGTCGCGTTCGGAGACTTCCGGACCCTGCGGCACGAAACGAAATTCGAGATTGGTGGACCGTTCGTAGATCGCGTGGCTGATCCGCGTGGAGCCGGAGATCGAGAAGCGTTCGGCACGCACCCTTGCTTGCTTGACGAGCTCCTGCAGCACGCCGCCTGTTGCTCCACCTGCAAGATAAAGCGCGTAGGACTGGCCGCCGAGTTCATTGATGACGCGCGCAACGTTGAGACCGCCTCCGCCAGGGTAATAATGCTCATCGAATGTGCGGATCTTGTGCATCGGCTTCACCACCTCGGCCTGCGCCGCGCCATCGATAGTCGGGTTGAGCGTCAGGGTGGCTATCATGACGAGGGAATCCTTTGTCGTTTTTACGGTCTCCCCGGTTAGGACGCGGCAGGATACGCAGCCTTACGCCGCCATGATCCGCTCGTATGCCTGTCTGGTTTCGTCGGCGCTCGTCAGGCTGAGCCGCCCGTGTAACCTTGGCGACGCCAAGGCGTCTGTCCTCGCAGGCGACCCGCGAAAAATCAGAGAAATGGTGCAAGATTTGATCCTCCCTTCAAGACGCGATCGCGACCCTGAGCTGTTTGTGAAGATATTTGGAAGCGGTGTCCGGACCCTGGTGTTCGTTGCGGGGCTGGGTGGGACCACGCGATATTGGGAGACGCGGGTAACCGAGCTTGCGCAAGAGCATAGAATTGTGCTCGTCGACCTCTTGGGCTTCGGACGATCGCCCAAGCCCTGGGTGAAGTATAGCGTCGAACGGCATGTCGATGCCCTGCAGCGCGTTCTCGCCCCTCTCGGGCCGGTAACGCTCGTTGGCCATTCGCTGGGCGCTTTGATTGCCGCAGCCTATGCGGCCAGACATACCGAGACTGTCGAGCGCCTCGTACTCATCAGCTTGCCTCACTTCGGATCGCAGGACGCGGCGTATACATATATGCGCCAGGGACCGGTTAAAGGAGGGCTCATATACACCAACGTCCTGTTGACCATGCTAGCCTGCATCATCACGCGCCGCCTGTTAGGGAGAATCCTGCCCTATCTCATTCGAGATATTCCGCGCGAGGTCGTCGAAGACCTTGTCAAGCATACGTGGAGGTCATCTACCTCGTCGCTATGGGATGTTGTCTATCGCCATGACGTTGCGGACGACCTGAGAATTCTAGAGCCCGTTCACAACGTGCTGTGTATTCATGGGAGCGATGACATCATGGCACCGCTTGCGCCGGTAAGAGCGCTGGCAGAAGCTTTCTCGAATGTGCAGCTTTGTGTCCTTGAGGGGCTCGATCATCACCCCTTTCTGCGCGAGCCGGAAAGGTGCTGTGAGCTTATCGCGAGCTTTGCCGAGCAAGCGGCGCGAGAAGCCATGCTGCCGAATGGCTGAGCCCGCCTGACTCCTTTGGCCCCGGACGGGGAGGGTCGAGCCGCGCTGATGCGCGCCGAGGGTGCCCTGCGCCTGTCTCCGCCGTAATCGCCGGCCCTCTTTCCCGTCCGATAGACGAGACGCAGTCTGACGCTGCGCACGACCGAGCGGAGGGCGACATTACATTCATCCTATTTCTTGCAGCGCTTTCGCCTCTGCTCGCGGTTTTGCTTTTCCTTGTCGGTCTGCGGATGCCCGCATCGCGGGCCATGGCACTGGCCTATATCGTAACCGCCGCTGCCGGCTATTTCCTGTGGCACATGGCGCCCCGCACAATCCTGGCCGCTTCGATCGAGGGTCTGGCGATCGCGGCCTCGGTCTTATGGATCATCTTTGGTGCGATACTTCTCTTGAGGCTCCTTACCGAAGGCGAGGCGATGTCACGGATACGCGAAGGATTCGCGGCCATATCGCCGGAACCGCGGGTCCAGCTTATCGTCATAGGCTGGACCTTGGGTGCCTTCCTCGAAGGCGTCGCCGGTTTCGGCACCCCGGCCGCCATTACCGCTCCGCTGCTTGTGGCGCTTCGTTTCACACCCATGGCAGCCGTGTCACTTGCACTGATTGCCAATAGCAGTCCGGTAGCCTTCGGTGCGATCGGCACGCCGGTAGCCATCGGGCTACGCGAAGGACTCCGTCAACCTGCCGCAGATGGCGGGCTCGATAGTCTGATTGAAAACTCGGCGCAGATGGCAGGCGCTATCGATCT
This sequence comes from Croceibacterium atlanticum, assembly GCF_001008165.2. NCBI lineage: Bacteria > Pseudomonadati > Pseudomonadota > Alphaproteobacteria > Sphingomonadales > Erythrobacteraceae > Croceibacterium > Croceibacterium atlanticum. Next base: position 2,621,779 of record NZ_CP011452.2, read on the forward strand.
CGCTACCGGCTCGCTCGTCCCGTTCGCGCTCATCCTTCTCTACTCGCGGTTCTTTTCCGAAGAACGAAGCTGGTCCAGTGCGCTGGGCTATTGGCGGTTCGCTCTGTTTGCCGGTCTGGCTTACACCATACCTGCCTTTATCGTCAGTGCGACGCTAGGACCGGAACTTCCCGCGCTTGCCGGCGCGCTTTGTGCCATCGTGCTCGTGGTACCAGCAGCACGGCAAGGCTTTCTCATTCCCCGCTCGAGCGGGGCTGATCCGGGTGCGCCGATTGCCGCAGAACCGTCACGCGTTACACTGAAGCGAGCCTGGGCACCCTATCTCTTGCTCGCCGCGCTCCTTCTCGTGAGCCGCGCAGATCTGTTGCCGGTCAAACAGGCCTTGCAGGACGTCTCTTTTGCCTGGGATTCGGTTCTGGGGACGCAGATCAACATAGCGCTTGCGCCGCTATATTTGCCTGGTTCGATGTTTTTGATCGCGGGTCTCTTGGCCGTCTGTATTTTGCCTCTCGACAGTGAGCGTCTACGCAGCGCTGGCCGGGACACTCTGAAGATCACGGCCGCAAGCGCGGTGACGCTTGCGGCGGCGGTCCCGATGGTGCGCGTCTTTGTGTATTCGGGAATCAATTCGGACGGTCTGCCCAGCATGCCAATGGCGCTTTCAGTTCTTTCGGCCGATGCCGCCGGACAGAACTGGCCGGTGATTGCACCATTCATCGGAGCGCTGGGCAGTTTTCTCTCAGGAAGTGCGACCTTCAGCAATATGACATTTGCGCTGTTTCAACTCACTGCAGCCAATCAGGCTGGACTGCCCCCGGAAACCGTCCTTGGCGCCCAGATCCTTGGCGCGAGCGCGGGGAACATGGTGTCGGTAGTCAATGTGGTAGCAGCTGCAGCCGTCGTCGGCCGTGTCGGGCGCGAGGGAGAGATCATCCGGGTCACGCTCGTACCCATGCTCGCCTATACTGCCGCCGTTGGCCTTGTCGCAGCTGCCGCAATCGGGTTCGCACGATGATCGAGCATATGTTGCATCTCATTCTCCTGCTTCTGGCGGCGAGATCCTTCGGCGAGATCGCAACGCGTCTCGGCCAGCCCGCGCTGGTGGGGGAGATCGGTGCCGGGCTAGCACTGGCGGTCTTGGCGGCCTCCCTCAACGCTCCGTTTTTCGCCGAATTGTCGCGCAGCGCGTTTCTCGACCTTGCCGCCGAGTTCGGAATTTTCTTCCTACTGCTGCTTGCTGGCCTCGAAATCGCCCCTGCAGAGCTGTTCAGACATTCGGGCCGCTCGGTTGCCGTGGCGCTCGGAGGTGTTCTGTTGCCACTCGCTCTGGGTATGGCGCTCGCGTGGTGGGTGCTTCCCGACAACCCGATGAAATTTGTCCAGGCTCTGCTGGTCGGCGTTGCATTGTCAATTTCTGCGGTCCCTGTCGCCATCGGCGTGTTCATGGATCTCGGCATGGTCCACACCCCAACTGGTCGCACGGTGATCGCCGCTGCAATTCTCGACGATATCATCGGACTTGTGCTCCTCGCAATTCTGACAGGCGCCATTGCGGCAGGTTCCGTCCCGGGGATTGGGGCGATGTTGCCGCTGCTTGGCAAAGCCGCGCTGTTCTTCCTCATTGTCGCTGGCACGGGCTATTTCGGGGCGCCGAGGATCGCCAATCTGATCTCGTGGCTGCGGATTCCCGCCCCTGAGTTTACCGCGCTCATTCTGACAGCATTGGGGTTTGCAGGGCTGGCCGAACTGCTTGGCATGGACTTCATCATCGGAGCCTTGGCCGCCGCCCTTCTGTTCAACGCCAAGAGCCTGGGTCAAGCCTCTTTCGCGCGCCTGAAAGCAACGGTCAGCGATCTCACGATGGGCTTGCTGGCCCCGCTCTTCTTTCTTTCGATCGGCATTCGCGTCGATTTCGCGGCCCTTGCCATCATTCCTGGCATCGTGCTGGCGTTGATCCTAGCCGCACTTATGGGCAAGATCATCGGCGCCGGGCTTCCTGCTCTGCTTTCTGGTCTTACCCGCAAGGAGGCGCTCGGGGTCGGGTTCGGCATGAGCGGCCGCGGCGCGGTTGAATTGATCATCGTGAGTATCGCGTTGGAAGCAGGACTTTTCGATTATCCCGGCCCGGTCGTGGCCAATCTCTTTTCCGCTCTCGTCCTCATGGCGCTCGTCACCACGATTGTCACGCCTATCGGACTGCGCTGGCTTTTTCGCGAGCGCGGGCAGCAGGGCTGTAATCGGCCAGGCTGAAAACCGTCTCATCATATGGACGATGCTTCGGCGGCGGCGGGTAAGATTTAGCCCCAATCGAGGCAACGTCCACGTTCGACCACAGCCGAGCACCGCTCGCGAAAGACCCGGAGATTTCGATGCCCGACGCCCTTATTGCCTGGTTTGAGGATATTGGACGCGGCGACGTCGCCATGGTTGGCGGAAAGAATGCTTCGCTCGGTGAGATGGTCAGCGCGCTGTCGAAGCGCGGTATCAGAGTGCCGGGAGGCTTCGCCACAACGGCGCAGGCCTATCGTCACTATATCGCGGCCAACGGCATTGAACCCGAAATGAGGCGCTGGATCGAGGCGCTCGCTGTCGGGCGCGCCTCGCTTCAAGTGGCAGGTGCTGCGATCCGGCATGCGTTTCTGGAAGGGGCGTTTCCACCGCAGATCGAGGCGGCCATCGGTGAAGCCTATGACGCTTTGTCTGCGCGCAGCGAACAGGATGCGGTCAGCGTCGCGGTCCGCAGCAGCGCGACAGCGGAGGATCTTCCCGAAGCGAGCTTCGCCGGGCAGCAAGAGACCTTTCTCAATGTCACCGGCAAGCGCGCACTTCTCGATGCCTGCCGGCGCTGCTTTGCCTCGCTCTTCACCGACCGGGCGATCAGCTACCGTCAGGCACAAGGTTTCGACCATATGGATGTTGCCCTGTCGATCGGAGTTCAGCGCATGGTGCGCTCGGATCTCGCTGGATCAGGGGTCATGTTTTCAGTTGATACCGAAACGGGTTTCCCCGACGTGATCGTGATAAGTGCCGCCTGGGGGCTTGGGGAGACTGTCGTCCAGGGCTCTGTCGATCCTGACACCTACCGTGTCTTCAAACCCTTTCTCGAACGTGCCGACACGGCCCCGCTTATCGAGCGCAGTCTTGGAGCCAAGGAGCGCAAGATGGCCTATGCGACCGGCGGCAGCGTCAGGACGTTGACTAAGAGAACCACGCGCCGCGAACGCGAGACCTTCGTCCTGTCCGACGACGAGGTTCTTGAGCTGGCGCGCTGCGCCAAGACCATCGAAAAGCATTATGGACGCGCGATGGACATGGAGTGGGCGAAGGATGGTACATCCGGTGAACTCTTCATCGTCCAGGCCCGGCCGGAAACCGTTCAGTCGGGCAGGACAGCGGGAAAACTGACGACCTACCGGTTGAAACAGCACGCCGAACCGCTGCTTACGGGCGCGGCGGTTGGCGAGGCGATCGCCACCGGGGAGGTTTGCGCGATCCGGGACGCCTCGCAGATCGAGGCCTTTCGAGATGGTGCAATCCTTGTAACAGGCATGACCGATCCGGACTGGGTGCCAATCATGAAGCGCGCAGCGGGTATCATCACTGATCACGGCGGAACTACCAGCCACGCAGCGATCGTTAGCCGCGAACTCGGCGTGCCGGCCATCGTTGGGACACAGACAGCGACGCGCAGCCTGCAGGACGGGCAGCCCATCACCCTGTCATGCGCGGAAGGCGACCGCGGTGCGGTCTATGAAGGGACGCTCGAGTTCGAAACCATCGAGTTCGACCTGGCGGATCTGCCCGAGACCGAGACCGACGTGATGCTCAATATCGCGAGTCCGGCCGCCGCCATGCGCTGGTGGCGCCTCCCTGCGCGCGGTGTAGGCCTCGCGAGGATGGAATTCGTGATCAACCACCTGGTCAAAGTTCATCCGATGGCGCTCGTCGCCCCGGAGAAGGTCACGAGCGAGGATGCGAAGCTCGCGATCGCCGAGCTTACGCGCGGATATGCCGAGCCGACCGACTATTTCGTCGACACGCTTGCGCTCGGCATAGCCAAGCTCGCGGCCCCGTTTCATCCGCAGCCGGTGATCGTCCGGCTCAGCGACTTCAAGACAAACGAATATGCTCATCTTCTCGGAGGAGAGGCCTTCGAACCGGATGAAGAAAATCCGATGATCGGATGGCGCGGCGCCTCGCGCTATTACAGCCCCGGTTACAAGGCAGGTTTCGCGCTCGAATGCCGCGCTTTGCGGCGCGTACGCGAGGAGATCGGCTTTGAGAATGTCATCATCATGGTGCCATTCTGCCGTACGCTCGCCGAAGCCGATCGGGTCCTTGAAGTGATGGCGGAAAACGGTCTCGAACGAGGCCGAAACGGTCTCCAAATCTATATGATGTGCGAGATTCCGGCGAACGTCCTGCTCGCGGAGGAGTTCGCACAGCGCTTTGACGGATTTTCGATAGGTTCCAACGATCTCACCCAGCTCGTGCTCGGGATCGACCGCGATTCCGAGCTTCTCGCCGATCAGTTCGACGAACGCAACGAGGCGGTAAAACGGGCGATTGGCGAAGCCATTATCAAGGCGCACCAGGCCGGGATAAAGATCGGAATTTGCGGCCAGGCACCGAGTGACCATCCCGAGTTTGCCGGTTTCCTGGTCGATTGCGGGATCGACTCCATTTCGCTTAACCCCGACAGTTTTGTTGCCGCAGTCAAGGTGGTCGCTCAAGCCGAGGCCATGTCGGATAAAGGCCGAGCACAACCGGCTGAGGGTTCGCCAACATGAAGGTCGTCATCTTCGAGGCCGAGGAATGGGAGGCGCGGGCATGCCGCGCACTTTCCGGCAATCACGAACTCACTTGTGTCAAGGAACGGCTGACATCTGATAACGCGGCAAAATACAGCGATGCCGAAGTGATCAGCACATTCATCAATTCACGGCTCGATGCAGAAGTCCTGCGCCACTTCCCCGAGCTGCGGCTGATCGCCACCCGCTCGACCGGCCACGACCACATCGATCTGGCCTGGTGCGCCGCAGAAGACATCGAGATCGCCAACGTTCCCGACTATGGTGATGTTACTGTAGCCGAGCACAGTTTTGCCTTGATGCTGGCGGCAGCGCGATATCTCGTTCCGGCGGTCGAACGTACACGGCGCGGAAATTTTTCACAGGATGATCTGCGCGGTATCGAGCTGCGCGGGAAGACCCTTGGCGTCGTCGGGACCGGCCGCATCGGGCGCCGCGCGATCGAGATCGCGCGCGGGTTTGGCATGAATGTCGTAGCGTTCGACGTCGATCCGGATAGCTCTGCGGCAGCAAATCTCGGCTTTACCTATTTGCCTTTCGCCGAACTCCTTTCCCAAGCCGACATCGTCACATTGCATCTGCCGGCAACCCCTCAGACCCAGGATCTCCTGTCCGATGCCGAGTTCGCTGCCATGAAGACCGGCGCGCTCCTGATCAATACGGCGCGCGGCAACATCGTCAGCGTTCCCGCTCTGGTGCGCGCGCTGGCGGAGGGGAAACTCCGCGCCGCTGGCCTTGATGTGCTCCCGCAGGAGCCGCTCGTCCGTGAAGAGGCAGAAGTGTTTCGCGGACCGCCGCTGGAGAAGGAGAATTTGGAGGCCCTCGTGGCCAATCATGTGCTACTGCGCTTTCCGAACGTCATCGTGACTCCGCATGTCGCCTATAACACGCATGAGGCGGTCGCGCGCATCATCGAGACGACAATTGAGAATATCGAAGCTTTTGCAATGGGTTCGCCGAAGAACCTCATTGTTTAGGGGGTCAGTCGCTCGGTGTGCGGGCGGCGAATTCTGCCGCTTCGCGCGCCATTCGCTCCTCGATTCCGCCACCCCAGCCATTCTCCAGTGATGCCAGGCGCTTCATGGCTTGCCGTTCGTCAAACAGATAGAGCAGCGTATCGCTTGCGATGGGATAGGCCGCTCCAGACCCTCCGCCATGTTCGATTACCACCGCCACCGTATAGCGGGGCCGGTGAACCGGCGCATAACCAACGAACAATCCATGATCGCGCAGCTTCCAGGGGAGAGAGGCATTGGAGCGGACGCCGCGGCGACGTTCGGCCATCGTGATGCGGCGAACCTGCGCGGTGCCCGTCTTGCCCGCCAGCTTGATGTTCGGAAGGGGAAGGCGGGCGCGGGTTGCGGTGCCCTGGCCATTGACAACATCCTCCATTCCCTGGCGGACGATCGCAAGCATTCGGGGGTCAATTTCGAGTGGTGCGGCAGGCGCCTCCTTTGCGGCAAGTAGCTTGGGATGGGTTTTCTCACCGGCGGCAAGCCGCGCCGTCATGACCGCAAGCTGCAGCGGGTTGGCGAGCAGATAGCCTTGCCCGATTGTCGCATTGACAGTGTCATAGGCTTCCCAAGGCTCGTTGTATCGTCGCCGTTTCCAGGCAGGATCGGGGACAGTGCCGTAATACTGATAGGGAACCGGCAAGCCTAAAAACCGCTCGCCAAGCCCAAAACGTCTGGCCATGTCGGCAATTGGCTGAATGCCCACCCGAATGCCCATGACATAGAAATATATGTCACAGCTTTCTGCAATCGCCCGGTTCATGTCGACTACACCGTGGCCACTACGGCGCCAGCAATGGAACGTGCCGCCGGCAATGTTGATCCGGCCGGTACAAAGGACGGTTTCGTCTGGGTCGATGTTCTCATTCAGCAAAGCCAGGGCCGTGATCGGCTTGATGGTCGATCCGGGCGGATAAAGTCCCTGGAGGGTCTTGTTTCTGAGTGGAACGCGTTCGTCTTGCGACAGCATGTCCCATTCGAACTGGCTGATCCCATCCGAAAAACTGTTGGGATCGTAGGCTGGCATCGAAGCCATAGCGAGAACGCCGCCGGTGACCGCGTCGAGCACCACGACCGAGCCGGACTGGGTGCCCAGTCGCCGCGACGCATAGGTTTGAAGCCCACCATCAATGGTCAATTGTACGCTTTTACCTATAGTGTCGGATCGGACCTCTAGCTCGCGTACGACCTTGCCCGTGGCTGTCACTTCGGCCCGGCGCGCGCCGGGCTTGCCCGTCAAATGCTCGTCGAGCGTCTTCTCGAGCATATCCTTGCCGACTTGCATGCCCGGAACCATTAGCAAGGGATCGCCGGTTTTTTCATACTCCTCGCGGCTTGGGGCTCCGACATAGCCGAGCAAGTGAGCTGTCGCGGCTCCTGCTGGATAGTGCCGCGAAAACCCTCTCATCGGGGATACGCCGGGGAGGTCGGGAAGGCGTACATTTACAGCGGCATATTGGTCCCACTCGACATCGCTCGCAACCCGCACGGGCTGGTGATCCAATGCTTGTTCGAGGTCGGTCTTGAGGCGGTCCGTCTCATCGGCGCTAAGATCGAGCAGCTCGGCAAGCTGCTTCAGGACCTTATCGGCGTCCTCGAGGCGATCGGGCAGGAGATCGATCATGAAGACCGATTTGTTGCTGGCGAGGGGGACGCCCGTGCGATCAAGCAGCAATCCGCGCCTCGGCGGGATCAGGCTCAGCTGAAGCCGATTGCTCTCGGAGAGCAGTTGCCATTTTTGGTTTTCGGCGATCGCAAGCCAGGCGAGCCGGCCTGCCAACACACCGCCGAGACCGAGCTGCACCGCGCACAAGATTGTCGCCCGGCGAGAAAACTGCTGCTCCAATATCCTCTTGTTCGTTGGCGGTTTCGCCACACACACTGCTCCTTATTGCAAGACTCCCGGTTTTGATTGTCCGTCCAGACCGGCTCCTGGTGCGCGCTGGCCTGCCCGGGCGGCACCTCATTCGGATAAACAGACGCGGGGCGCGCTTGGTGATTACGAGAACGTCGCCGACGGCGAAGTTCAGAACAAATGGGTGTTGCCTCTCGCAATGAGATGCAAGATCATGTTCATGGGAGCGCAGGCCTCCTCATCCTCATAGGGATCCGGGCCCTTTCGGCGGTCAGTCTAGGCCTTGTTCAGATTGGCGACTTCGACCGCGAGGGACCGCTGTGCCTGCGCGACAAGAACTCCATGATCGGTAGCAGGTGGGATCGGCGGGAGTATCGAAACGGTAATCGATCCAGGATGCAGCCGCATGCCCTGCCGCCAGAGCCGGCCGGCATCGTGGGCAACGATTACTGGGGGTATCGCCAGATTTCGATAGAGCAGTTCCACTCCGCGCTTGAATTCGATCGGGCTTCCCGGCTGCTTGCGTGTGCCTTCGGGGAAAATGAGCACCGAGCGACCCGCCGCTACTTCCGCGCGGCAGGCCGCAAGCATTTCACGCAGCGCCCGCGCCGACTGAGCGCGATCGACCGGGATCATGGGGGAGTTCTTCAGGAACCATCCTATCACAGGCAGCGCCAGAAGCTCACGCTTGGTGACAATCGCCACGTCAGGGAAGAGAACGAGTGCGGCAAACGTTTCCCAGGCCGATTGATGGTTGGCGATGATGAGGACGGGACCCTCGGGCAGGTTAACGCGTCCCCTTTCCGTATAGCGGATTCCGGCCAGCGCAGCGAGGAGACAGAGAAGGCCGCGCGCCCAAATCCGGGTGAGCTGCCGAATGATCCGCGGCGGACGACCCAGAAGAACCAATAGCGGGATCAAGGGCGCAAAAAGGAGAGTCCACACCGCCGCCGACACTGCAAAGGCGAGACTTCGCGTAGTGGTGATCAGGCGGCTCATCGGGTTTTCTCGTCTCGGTGCAGAGGATTTCTAAACGGGCTGAAACAAGAGACGGGGCACGGCAGCTCGGCTTACAGGACGAAGCGCATCAGCGCGTTGTTTCCCGGCCGGAACCTCTCATCATCCGCCGAAACACCAAAGAAATCTGAGGGGCGGGGCCTCTCCCTGCGTATTCCAAGTAGGTGGAACTTCGGTGGGGAAGAACTCATGCCATTATCTTACGCCGCACAATCAGAGGATATTGTTGCCGAAGAGCAGGAGCGTTCCGAACCTGAGAACCGGCGAGAGACGAACAGAGAGATTATTGAGCGGGTTCTTGTTGGCGATTATGTCATCTTCCGCCGGCTTGCTCTCAAGCGTCTGCGCGACCGCCTCGCGGCGGATGATGTCCTTCAGTCCTTCTGCGTCAAAGCGCTTGAGCGCGCGCATCAATTGCGCGATGAAAATGCCGTCCACGGATGGCTGCGGCGCCTCTTCGAGACGACGTTGCTCGACCATTACCGGGCCTCGGCGCGGCTCAACGCCAAAACGACCCCGCTTGAACCCGGCGGCCCACCCTTGGAAGAAATCTTGGGAGAAAGTTTATCGGTCGATGAAAGCGAGGTGGTCGAGGAGGTATTGGCGACGCTTCGGCCAGCCTATACGCAAATCATCCGGCAAATGGACCTGGGGCGGGACGAGCCTTCAGTCATCGCTTCGCGCCTCCACATTTCGCCCAACAATCTCGCCGTAAGACTCCATCGTGCCCGCGGCGCATTTCGCGATGCTTTGGCCGACACCCCTATTGCTTTGCAAACTTGAGGAGCCGACGCGCTCGTGTGGGCGGGCAGAGACTATGTCATGCCTATTCAGTGAGACCGAAACGAGGTCTGCGCTGTAATAGCAGGCGCGCTCCCGCGTCTATGTACATGCATGCGAGCTCTAAGGGTCGAATTGTCGGGACCATTTGGCTGCGTAAAAGCCCGAACCCGCCAAGCTCGTTGCCGCGGCGATGCCTCCAACCCCGCGCCTCGGCAGTGCGGCACGCCGTGATCCTCCCCCCTCCTACGGCGTGCCGCCATTGCTTTCCGACAAGCGGGAGCAAGACCGGTGTCTGATACGCTCTTGCTATTCCTCACGCTGGATTGGCTCGCGCGGTTTGCTATCTTCGCGGTGATCATTTTCAGCCGACCAGCGGTTGGCGCACAGGGCTGGCTCGCGCTGGTTCTCGTCTTCCCCATTCCAGCCATTCTCGTTGTTCTCTGGGCGTTCCGTCCGCTGGCAACGGCGCGCAGGCGTGCGCGTTTTGCTGAAGCGCGAAGGCAGCTCAAGATTGCGCGCCGCCAGATCCTGATGTCGCAGCACTGCTCACCGCCGCAGCTTCCCGCGCATCTTGTTCGGGCAGCGCAGCTCATCGAGCGGGTCAATTTGTTCCCTGCGGTGGGTGGAAACAACATCGAAGCGCTAGCGGATTATCAGGAAGTGATCGACCGTCTCGTGGCCGACATTGGCACGGCCCGGCACCATGTTCATCTCACGACCTACATCTTCTCCGACGATGCTGTGGGCAACCAGATCATCGCGGCGCTCGTGGCTGCCGCAAGCCGCGGGATAGAATGCCGGGTTCTGATCGATGCGCTCGGTTCCTATTGGTGGTCCCGCCGGATCATTCGAAAACTCAGGAGCTGCGGGATAACGGTGCGCCGCGCGCTGCCCGTATCGCTAACGAACATGGAGGCCCTGCGGCCCGATCTGCGCAATCATCGCAAGCTCGCTGTGATCGACGGACGGCTCGGATATATCGGCTCGCAGAACGTCATCAGCGCCGAGCTACCGGGAGGTCAGCGCAGCAAGGAATTCGTGGTGAGGGTCAACGGACCCGTCGTGCTCCAGATGCAGGCGCTCTTTGCCAATGACTGGTTTTTGGAATCCGGCGATCTGTTGAGCGACGGGGCGCTCTTTCCGCATGAACGGTCCGCAGGGGCGGCGCGCGCACAATTGGTGGCTGGCGGACCCGAATATCGGCGCTCTGTCATCCGGCTGCTGCTCGATGCGCTGGTGCATACGGTCGAACACCGTCTGGTCATCACGACCCCCTACTTCGTGCCGGACGAAGCGCTCCTGCTCGCGCTCGAAGGGGCCGCCGCCCGCGGTGTCGAGGTCTGCTTGATTCTACCGAAGAAGGGCGACCATCGTCTGGTCGATCTGGCGCAGCGCTCTTTCTTCGATCGAATGCTGGAAGCGGGCATCGACATACACCTCTATCATCGCGGCTTCCTGCACGCCAAGCATGTAAGCGTCGACGATGACCTCGTCCTTGTCGGTTCGATGAACATCGATTTGCGCTCGCTGGAGTTGAACGGAGAAGCTGGCCTCCTCATCTATGATCAGGACACAGTCGCGCGCCTGCGCGAAGAGGAGGCGCGCAACATTGCGGGGAGTGAGCGCTTGGTTCGCGCCGAATGGAATGCCAGACCTGCGCTTGCCCGCGCTGCGGAAAATGCAGCACGGCTCTTTAGCCCGCTATTATAGGATCAACTTTGCTTTGCACGGCAGACTTCGCGTCGCGCATCTTTGCCAAACACCCCGCCAGGATTTTCACGCGCTGGGAGGAGCGTTTGAATAGCTCCGGGCGGAATTCTCAGGCGGGGGAGGGGTGTTGTACATTGCGTCCAACAATGCGGACCCGAAGTTCGACTGTTTCGCCATTCTTCGGGAGTACAATCGCATTCCCGGCATGAGTTTTGCCATCAACGGTGAGTTCGACGTCAGCGCAGCCAAGCCCTTGCGGATCTTCGACTTTCACTGACACCAACCCGCCACCAACGCGCAGTGTCGCGCTGAAGCCGCCCCAGTTGGGCGGGATACAGGGATTGACGATGAGTTGGCCATCGATCTGTTGCAACCCCAGGATGCTTTTTGTGGCGAGCTGCCATGCCCAGCCAGCGGCCCCAGTATACCAGCTCCAGCCCCCTCTGCCCGTATGTTGCTTGCCCGCAGATATGTCTCCGGCGACGGCGTAGGGCTCCAGGCGATAATGCTCGGCCTTGGCGTGATCGTCAGAGCGACGGACGGGGTTGATCATGTTGAACAGGGCAAAGGCCTTCTCGGGGTCCTTCACCCGCGCAAAGGCCATGCCCAGCCACGCGGTCGCATGCGAATACTGACCCCCATTTTCGCGAATTCCCGGGGGATAGGCCTTTATGTAACCGGGATCGATCAAGCCTTCGTCAAACGCGGGCCAGAGCAGCCTGGCCAACTGGTCTTCCTGCGAAACAAGCATATCCCATGCGGACTGGAGAGCCTCGCTCACGCGCTCTTGATCAGCCGAGGCAAAGGCCGCCCATGACTGCGCGATCGAATCGATCCGGCAATCGTCGCTTTCTGCCGAGCCGATGGGCCGCCCGTCATCATCGAACGCGCGCAAGTACCATGAGCCATCCCAGGCGCTTTCTTCCGCGCGCCGTCTTATCTCGGATGCCCGTTCTTCCCATTCTTTCGCCTCGTGCATCCGACCGGTCCGGCGGCAGATGTCGGCGAAGCCTTGCGCTGTGACCGTGATAAACCATGCCAACCAGACGCTTTCGCCATGGCCCTTCGCGCCGAGGCGGTCCATTCCATCATTCCAGTCCCCGGCGCCGATCAGCGGCAGTCCATGGGCCCCGACTGCCAGAGCGCGGTGCAGTGCGCGCTCGCAGTGCTCGAACAGCGAGCCGCGCCACTCGGTCGCATCGAATTGCGCATATCGATTGGCTTCGTCGGGGGCGAGTTCATCGGCATCGAGGAACGCGACTTCCTCGTCGAGGATATCAAGGTCACCGGTCGTCGTGACATAGATGCCGACAACATAAGGCAACCAGAGTAAATCGTCGGAAAAACGCGTTCGCACGCCGCGATCAGCAGGGGGGTGCCACCAGTGCAGAACATCGCCCTCTACGAATTGATGCTGCGCGCTTTCGAGGATGTGCGCGCGAGCGAGCGCCGGCGCGGTGTGGAGAAGCGCAAGAACGTCCTGCAATTGATCGCGAAAGCCGAAGGCCCCGCTCGACTGATAGAATCCCGTGCGCGCGAGAACACGGGACGACAGCGTCTGGTAGAGCAGCCAGCGGTTGACCATGACGTCGAAAGCAGGGTCCGGGGTTGAGACTTGAAGGGCGCCGAGTGTCTCATCCCAGAAATTCTCCAGCGCTATCATTGCCGTCTCTGCCTCGTCTGGCTCACGCCAGCGCTGGGCGAGTTCCATGGCCGCATGGTGGCCTAGCCCTTGGCCGAGCACGAACAGGATTTCTTCTTCCTCGCCCGGGCCAAGATCGAGGTGTATCTGATAGGCTCCGCATGTATCGCCGCCCGCGCATACGCTGTTGGTTAGACCCCATCGCCGAAGCGCCGCGGGATCCGCCGGGTCCCCACCCCTGCCGATGAATTCGCCGCGGTCGGTCGTGAAGCCGTGCGGTGGGCGGTTTGCCGTGAGAAACGCCACCTGTCCGGCAAAATCGCTGTTCCAGCGGTTCGTTGCCGTGATGGTCTGCGTCTCGGTGTCAAAGTCGCAGACTATGTGCGGGCGTGCGATACTGGGAAGAGAGCCGAGCAGCCACTCGGCATAATAGGTTGCGGTTACGCGCCGGTGCCGGTCTTCGCAGTTGCGGATCCGCAGCCGAACGATCTTCACCGATGCATCAAGCGGTACGAACATTGTGAGCTGATGGGCCAAGCCGGCGAACCGTTTTGACCATTTGGTGTAACCCGCGCCATGCCTGACTTCGCAGGCAGCGGCATCGCCAACAGGAGCAGGCGTTATGGTCCATACCTCGCCAGTTTCCTCATCACGCAGGTAGAGTGTTTCGGAGGGACGGTCCGTGACCGGGTCGTTCGACCATGTTGTGAGACGGTTCTCGCCGCTGTTTATTGCCCAAGTATATCCCCCGCCGGCTTCGCTTACGAGCGCGCCGAAGTCACGGTTGGCGAGAATGTTGCACCACGGAGCAGGCGTCGCCTGCCCGGGTTCGACGAAGATGACATATTCGCGGCCATCCGCCGTGAACCCACCCAGACCATTGTCGTAGAGAAGGTTCGCTGAACGTTCGAGCGGTGTCATCGAGGGATGCTGCGCAGCCCTTGTTGCAGAAAACAGCGGCAAGCGGTTTGGCACATCGTGCGCTTCTTCCAGCTGTTCCTGCAAACTCCCCCGCGCGTCGTCGAGGGTGACACGCGCCGTGCTCTCCAGAAGGCGCACCCGATCCGCACCGATCTGATCCGCGAAAACGATATGCACGCCGCCCTTGCGTCCAAGCAGCTCCGGCATCTTCGCGCGTTGCAGCGCCTCCCTGAGCTGGTCGAGCACCGGTTCGATGTAAGCTGAGCCGGCAAGCTGGAGGATCACCAGATCCACCTCTAGTCCGTGCCGCCGCCACAATCGATGGGCGGCGAGGAGGACGGGCAGCAGGGTCGTGGTCTCACCGGCAGACCGCAGCAGAAGGATGGGGTAATCGCCGGACACGCCCATCCCCCACAAATCCGCTTGTCCGAGACTGTTCTCGTTCTTGATCGTCCGCGCGCTCGATGGGGCGTTCTGCGGATAGATGAGAGCCGAAGCGAGCTGCTGCACGACGGGCAGGTGTTCGGCTTCGATGTTCATGTGAACCAGGGAGCGTGCATTTTCGGTTGCCGTATCGTGGAGCGCCCATTCGATCGAATCGAGAGACGAATGACGCTCGGCCAGCTCGACGGCGGATTCGCGCGACGCGGCTGCGACTGTCAGGAAACAGATTTCCCTAATCTCGAACGGCTCCAGGTCGATGAGGTGTTGAAGAGCCATGACCGGGTCCAGGGTCCACCCTTGGGTGTTCTGCACGGCTTCGGTCGCTCCTGTTGGGGAGCGCAGGCTTTCATGACGCCTGATGAAGGCGCGCCGGTCGGTTTCGAAGCGGGCATTGCGAACCGGTCCCCCGCCATCGACCGCAAAATGAAGGAGCACCGGCGGCGTGTCCTGTGGCGCGCGCGCGCGGCGCTCGAACAGCAGACCACCAAGCGATGGGACATGCTCGCTCTTGATAAACAGTTTGCTGAATGCCGGGTGCCGCTCGTCCTCGAGCGGCTCGCCGAGCACGATCTCGGCATAGGTCGTCACGCGAAGCTTGCGGTGACGGGAACTCTCGTTGATGAGCCGCAAGCGCCGCACCTCGATGTCGCTTCCGGCAAGAACGCCAATCTCGAGACGCGATACAACGCCTTGATCGCGCCGGCGAATTACTGCCTGGTGCGCATGGCATGTGACCTCGTACTCTTCCGCTTCGGACCCGGTTGGTTCGAGCGTCGCCGACCATAGCCGTCCGGTGTCTTCATCGGCGATGTAGATCCAGTAACCGTCCGCGTCGTGAGTGGCGTCGGCCACGAAGCGTGTCAGCGCCCGGTGATGCCAGCGCAGTCCGCCGCTACCGCTATCAGAGAGCCACGTCGATAAAGGCCCGTTTCCAAGCAGGAGCATTTGCGGCACGGATGCTTCGCGCCTGGGTTGCCATGACGCAGGCAGAGTGACGGGCGTTCCCCGAACCATGGAAATCGTAGGGTCGGCAAGCCTGTCAATTTCTGGTGGAATCTCGCGTGGCACCCGTTCGCTCAACAACAACATCGTGGGCCGCATTCGTGGATCTTCGGCGAAACGGCTAGCGAACCGGTCTGAGAACAGCGCATTGACGATCGCCGACAGGAGCATGCCTTGGTGGTGTGCCATATAAGCATTAACGGTCCGGGGACCGCTGCCCGGGGACCGCTCAGGCGTGAAGTCGAGCGCTTCGACCAGGCCATATCGACCGCTGCCGCCCGATCGTGTCAGCAGCCTGAGGTTCGCTACTGCCTTCTTTGGTGCAACTGCCAGTGCAAGCGCAGTTGCGTAAGGCGCGACAACCATGTCCCGCGAGAGGCCCCGTTTCAAGCCAAGTTCGGGAACGCCGAACCCTTGATACCTGTAACGGTGTTCAGGATCGCGAGCGGAATATGCCGATTCCGAGATACCCCAGGGAACGCTCTGGGCTCGCCCGTAGCGCTCCTGGACGTCGACCACCATCCGCTCGCTCTCGCCCAGCAGCGTGCCGGTGTCCGGCTTGAGCAGCAGGCGCGGCATAAGATATTCGAACATCGAGCCGTTCCAGGAGATCAGCATCGCTCCACCCTCGACGCGCCGTAACGGGCGGCCCAGATGGAACCAGTGTTCTGGCGGAACATCGCCTTTTGCGATGGCGAAAAAGCTCGCTAGCCGTGCCTCGGAAGCGAGGAGGTCATAATAATGTGTATCGGGACGTCCCAGACTGACATTGATGCCAATGCGCAGGAGGCGCCGGTGCTCGTCATAGAGCGGCGCAAACTCCATTGAATAGGCCATCTCGATTGCTTGGTCTGCGAGGCTGGACAGTTGGTCAGCCGGGATACCGCCGTTCCCCAGGTCCCGGCACATCGAACGTATCTGGTACTGCAACCGATCGACGAGCACCTCGATGTCGACCAGATGGTTCGGCGCTGCCTTTTCGGACTGCTCGCCCAGACCAAGCGCTGCCTCCATCTCCGGGATCAATACCTCGCAGATATCCTGCAGGCCGGCCATCCAGTGGGCACGGTCTTCCTCGACACCCTCCAGGCGCGACCTTAGCTGGGTGATCCAACGAGGAAGCGCTGCATCCTCAGAGTTTTGCGCGACTTGTTCGATCAGATCGATCACATCGATCAGGCCGCGCCAGCGTTGCTCCTCCATACCTTCCGCACGCCGCGCCTCACGCAAGGAAGCAGCGTAGGCGAGCAGGGCCGCCGCGAGATTGCCGCTGTCCACCGTCGAGACATATCGAGGTTCCAGCGACGCGAGCGTTCTTGTGTCGTACCAATTGTAGAAATGTCCTCGATATCGTTCCAGGCGATCGAGCGTGGCGAAAAGGTTCGCCGTCCGCGCCGCGAGTTCCGAACGGCCGATGTAACCGAGGTCCCAGGCTGCGGCTGTCGATAGCATCAACATGCCGATATTCGTCGGTGACGTGCGCTGCGCGATTTCTGCATGCGGAGCGCCCTGGTAGTTGTCCGGGGGGAGCCAATTGTCTTCCGGACCAGCGAAGGTCTCGAAGAAGAGCCAGGTCCGCCTCGCCAGGCCCCGCAGGAAGCGCCGGTCATCCTCGGCAAGCGGTTCCGCATCTTCGCGGCGTTCGCGGGCCATCGCCCAAGTGATTTCCGGCGCGGCGATCCAAAGAATGAGCAGCGGAAGGGATGCGGCCAAAGCGTCAGGTTTGATGGCGGCAAGAAGCGCCGCGAGAGCGACCGAAATAGTCGGTCCCAACCACATCTTGCGCCATATGACACCTCGCGCTCGGTTCGAGCGGAGGTCGGTGGCGGAGTGCGCGGCGCTTGTCCATTCGAGGAGGTTGCGCCGGCTTGCAAAAAGCCTCCAGAGCGTGACCGCGATCGCACGCACCGACAATATGGCGTCATCGAGCAGATAGACGACGGCCAGAAACCAGCGGCCGGCCTGATCGCGCAATTGCGGCCCCAGGCTACGCGATGTCCCACGCCGCCGTCCTGTCGCCAATCCGGTCACCAGATCGGTGAATACTTGACCTGCTGGCATGAAGAAGGCGAGCAGACTCCAGAACCATGCTTGCCCCGGCAAAATATACCAACCCGAGACCACCAGTAAGATCGTTGCCGGGGCAACCAGGCTACGCCTCAGATTGTCAATAATTTTCCATCGGTCGATGGCGGCGATCGGATTTGGGGATCTTGTGCCATCTGATCGCCTCACCTTGCCTGCCAGCCATGGCAGGAGCTGCCAGTCCCCGCGGATCCAGCGATGCGCGCGCCGCGCATATTCGAGGTAGTTTCCGGGAAAGCCTTCGAACAGGACGATATCGCTGGCCAGACCAACCCGGCCATGGACACCTTCGAAGAGGTCATGGCTGAGAATGGAATTTTCGGGCACGCGCCCGGCAACGCTGCGGTGGAAAGCATGAAGGTCGTAAATGCCCTTACCGACAAAAATTCCCGCGCCAAACAGGTCCTGATAGACGTTCGAGACAGCCCGGCTGTAGATGTCGATTGACGTATCGCCGGCAAAGAGCCGTGCGAACAGCGTTCGCGATCCACTCTGGGGCGAAATCTCCACCCGAGGCTGGATGATCGTATAGCCTCCAAGCAACGTTCCAGTGTCCGGATCGAACTTGGCCTGGTTTAGTGGATGGGCAAGCGTGCCGACGAGCTTTCGCACAGTGCCTGTAGGCAAGGTGGTGTCCGCATCGAGAGTGACGACGAAGCGAATATTGCGGGGTATTTCGCGCGAGCCGACATGTCGATGGAATGCTCCACCATCGCCTTCGATGAGCATGTGATTGAGCTGCTCAAGCTTTCCGCGCTTGCGCTCCCATGCGAGCCAGCACCCTTGTGCTTCACAATATTGTCGAGGGCGCATCAGCAGGTGAAACGGCTCGCTTCCCTCGCTGCGATAGCGAGTGTTGAGCTCGAGAATCTCCCTTTCTAGTGCCTGCTCGATTTGCTTGTCCCCGGCAGTGCTTTCGCTCGCCGCGTCGGCGAGATCGGCCAAGAGCACTACGTCCACCATCGGCTCGCCGTTCGAAAGCCAGTGGTTCTCCAGCTTTTCGATCAGGAAAGGCACTTCGTCCTCGCGGGCGATCACGACCGGGACCGCAATCAGCGTAGCGCAGTCCTCCGGCAGCCCGTCACCAAAGTCGAGTTTGAAAAGAACTCGCGGTGGCAAGAGACGCGTGATCGACCAATGCAAGAAAGTGATCGCGACAACCGAGGCGGGAATGAGCGACAAGGACAAGCCGGCGAACCATCCCGTCGCGCCTGCGTCAGCGGCGTCGAGATATATCGCTGGCAGCAATAGGGCCCAGACAAGGAGCCCGATGAGCGAAACGAAGTAGACCGGGCCAGGATGGCGCAAGGCATAGTCCAGAAGCCGAACCCGAGCCGGGAATACCGCTCCCGTCTGTTGCCGGAATGCCCGGCGTCCTTCACCGGCGAGCCAGAATCCGACGTGATGAGATCGGTCGTCAGGCAAAGCGGCGCGGCTTGCTTGGATCGCCTCGAGTGCGACATCGGTCTCGGATAAATCGCCATATTCCGCCAGTTCTTCAACCGCGCGGCGATAGCGATCGCGGCTATCGAAATCCATCTGCCCGTAATATCCGGATGGGTCGTTTCGCAAGATCTGTTCTACCGGACTTACGTCGTCGAACAAATCCTCCCACGAGATGGCATCAAGGGTACTGAGATTGGCGATCGCGCGTGCGACCCGTTCATTTGCTTCCAGTGCATGCGCCTCGCCTGCCCATGAGGTGGTCGCGACGGGCACGTCGAGCTGATCGCACAGCAGGGTCGACAGGGTCTCCACGAGGATCTCGACGCAAGCGATGCGAAGCATGGCCGGGAACGCCCAGAGTTCTCCGATGCGGAGCGGCGCCGTGCGCTGATAAGCGATCAGGAACCGGCTCAGGGCCGATGCCGAAACCTGCATTCGGCTCAGTTCGAGAAAACGGTGCGCGAGCACGAAGGCACGCGGGAAGCCAATGGTTTCTTCACCCTCGAGGGCTGGCAGTTTGCTATAGAAGCCGGTCGGCAGATCCTGTTTGATCTGCCTCAGCGCGCGGTGGACCACAT
This sequence comes from Croceibacterium atlanticum, assembly GCF_001008165.2. NCBI lineage: Bacteria > Pseudomonadati > Pseudomonadota > Alphaproteobacteria > Sphingomonadales > Erythrobacteraceae > Croceibacterium > Croceibacterium atlanticum. The sequence goes on from NZ_CP011452.2 coordinate 2,641,086, forward strand.
AGTCATTGTCGAGCAACCATTCCGCCGCCTTGCTGGCTTCGGCCCCAGCCTTGGCGCATGCCAGGCAAGCCGCACGCAGCCACTCGAGGATGGCATCGGTTCCCGTGCGAGCGGGAATCTCTTGCGCTGCTTGCGGGGATATCCGGTCCTCCTCGGCAAACTGGATTGCAGCATGATCGAGCGCCGAGAAATCGCGATTAATGTCCGACATCAGCTGGCGAATTCAGTTTCCGCAGCGAGGGCCTCGAACATGAAGCCAGAGCGGCCCGGTTTGGCCAATGGAATCCGAAGGTCCGGTTGGACGATGAATGTCGGGCAGGGCGCACTTTTCGCCAGAGCGCCGGCGACACTTCCGTAGGGCGCGCTGGCAAGGTTGGTCTGGCCATGGGAAGCGACCACAACAAGGTCGATTTCGAGGCGGGATGCGATCAGATTGAGCCGCTCGCACGTTTCGCTGTCGGTTCCGAAATACACGGTAGCGTCGATGCCTTGCCGCAGGAGCCTCAACTTCCATGTTTCGAGATAGTTGCGGGCGCGCGCGGAGGTATTGCTCCTATCGGAACCGGCCTGTGTTTCGAGTGAGGGCAACTCGGCGGTTGGAGAAACAATGTGCGCCAGGATCACTTGCGCTTCTAGCGACTGGGCAAGCCTTGTGACAACCGGCAGCACGCTCTCGGAATTGGGCGATCCATCAAGCGGCACCAGAAGTCTGCGGTACTCGGCCGAACATTTCCTTTCGCGTCCCGAAGGAAGTAGAAGCATGGATGCTGCGCCGCTTGTCAGCAGCCGGTCGGCGGTGGTGCCCAGGCCTGAATGTGGACCTCGCCCGCTATGCCGCGCGAGGACGAGGACCGACCCGCGATGACCCTCCGCCCAGTCTATCAGCCGTTCATGGGCGGTCCCCGGGAGAACAACGGGCAGCACATCCGAGACCGTCTCGCTTGCCTCCCCAATAAGCTCGCCTATGCCGTCGCGGCATTCGGTGAAGCGCAGGTTCCACTCGATCGGGTCGGCAGGAAGAACCCCATGCGGGGCCGTTTCAACGATCTGGGCAAAGCCAAGCTGCAGGTCGAGAGCTTTCGCGATTGCGCGCGCGTGCCGTGTCACTTCGAGGCGGTTCATGTCTTCGTCCAGACAAGCAAGAATTTGCGGCGCTTGGCTAGAAAAGCGGGTGCGTTCGTCTCCAACCGGCGACCTCAGCACCGTGCTGGCACGTGATCGGGTATTCGTCGACATGGCAGTACGCTCCGGCATCATCGTTTCGCCCAGGCAATCATGCCTGGTGCCCCCGCGAATGGATTTTATGGCACATCGGCCATCAGACGCAGGAAGCACCGGCATGGTCTCACCAGCCTCATGCAGGGCAGCGAGACTTCTTCTCGAAAGCCGGCCGATCGGGGAAGGCCGACATATACTTGGACGCGAGCGGCACTGATCAATTACACCCGCACCATTGGTTCGCGTGCGGTCTCGCGTTCCAAGATCGAACCGGGATTATCGATCGGTGGAGGCTCTGGCCCGGCGGGGCATCTTGCTCACCAGACTGCGCGCAAGGGTCGATGCGCATTCGCCTCCAAGCGAAGAGGCTCTGCCCTGTCAGGGCTGCGCAATGTGCGCCGGCGGCCCGCCTTGCTGCCGATCAATGTATTTCTCGGGGCGCTGATCGAAGCGCCGCACGCACTGAGCCGAGCAGAAGAAATAAGACCATCCCAAAAATTCGCGGTGGGCCTCGACGGTCTCTAGCGGAATGCTACGCTGGCATACTGGATCGGTCACCTGCATCGTCAGAACGCCGTTCCATGTTCGCACCACACGCATGTGCAGTCCTGATGGTCGCAACTTGGGTCATGTAAGCCCCTGCGCAGGCGACGTTCTGCAGCGGGGAAGAGCATAGCGTGGAGAGATGATGCCGCATACAGCTTGTGCAGCCTCTCTCCCGTATTGGCTTGCATCAGTTTCGCTGTCACCCAATGGCGTCCTGTCGTTCCGATGCTGTTGAAGACAAAACGATTGACGAAGCCCGCCTTCATTCTCGGTAAAAGCAAACGGCGCCACAATTGCTCATAGCTTCGATTTTCGAGGATGCTTTGTGCAGCGAGCGCGCCCGAAGTGATTGAATAGCGTAAACCAAACCCCGCAAGGGCATCTTGGAAACCAGCATGCTCGCCCGCAACCGGATGGCGCCCCTGGACTGCGCTTCTTGGGAGTCGCAGATTTCCATAACCGCCGAAGGCTTGTTCGTTACGCATCACGAGCCCGACTTTCTCCCGGAAGAAATCACAGGTTCGCTCGACAAATTCCTGTTGCCGTTTGAAGCCGCTAAAAAGACACGCTGCGATAGTCCCGCGGCCTTGATGGACGAGGAGATAGGCATAGCCTCGCGGTGCCAAACGGTCGTCGAAGGCAATGTAAGCTCCATCTTCACACTCGGTTTCGAATACATATCCCGAGGCGATAATATCGGCTTTGCGCGGTCCCCCGGCGAGGATCGTTTCTCCCTCGGTTTCGCGAACGCGACTCCCGAAATGGACCCGCACACCAAGCGCCTCTGCCTGCTTGAGGAGCCCATACTCGAGGCTTTGCACCGATCCGCCGCGCTCAACGAGATAATAGAGTGGGCGGCGCGCTGAAATCTCGTGCCGCCGTCCGCGCGCATCGAAACCCGTGCCTGTCCGGACTGGATGGGCCAGGAAGTTGATATCGATCCCCCAGCTTTGGAGTTCGCACAGCGTATCCTCGTCGCAGCTCCAGTTTTCAAGGCCCTGGAAATCGCCGTGAAACCGCGCCCCGACGTGGCGGTGCCATTCGTGAAGCTCGACATCCCTTCCGCCTTTGGCGAGCACGATCGCCGCGGCGAGACCCGCCGGACCTGCGCCGACCACTGTAACGGCTGCGCTCATTAGGTCAGGTCAGTCGCGAACCGCGCCCCGGCAGGAATGGAGCAAGTTATTGTCACCTCCCTGGCTTGGCGGAGACGAGCGTGCGAAACTTCGGGAAAAACCGGGGAACGCGTGCTGCGTACTGACGATAGCGTTCGCCGAACTCGGCGAGTGCCTCTCGCTCCTCCCGCAGCGACAGCCGCCAGTACATGAGGAGGAGGATCGGGAACATGGCCAGCGTAAGTATGGTCGGCCACTGAACCAGAAAGCCCAGCATGATGAGGACGAAACCGACATATTGCGGGTGGCGGATGCGAGCATAAGGTCCTTCGGTTGCAAGTGCCCCCCCCTTCTGTGCCTGATAGAGCACGCGCCACGCGGCCGACAAAAGGATGAAACCACCTCCGATCAATCCAAAACTGAGGAGGTGGAACGGACCGAAATGCGGATTGCCGCGCCAGCCAAACAGCATTTCGAGCAAATGACCGGAATCGTGCGCGAACCAGTCAACCGACGGATAATTGCTCTGCAGCCATCCGGACAGGAAGTAGATGGTAAGCGGGAAGCCGTACATCTCGGTGAAAAGCGCCACGAGAAAGGCGCTGAACGCCCCAAAGGAGCGCCAATCGCGGCCCGATTTCGGCTTGAAAAAGCTGAACGCAAAAAGAATGAAGATCGCCGAGTTGAAGGCGACCAATATCCAAAGTCCGTATGCGGAATCGTGCATCGTCAGCGCACTCCTCTTTCGTTGCCCGGCCGGTCATTAGCCGCATAGCGGGAGGCAGTTTTCTTGGACGCGCTATCGGTTGTCTGGTCATGTGCGCCATGGTGCCCGGAAGGTGGTGTATCGGCCTGGCCATGCCCGCCGTGTCCGCCATGCCCACCGTGCATGAAGAGGTGGATGCCCACGCAAAACGCCAGGATCAATCCGAGCAGATAATAGTCGCCGGGGATATGGGCCTGATGCTCGAACAGCAGCAGAAACCCGGCGGCGAGAAGAAACACGATCACCGTTATTCCCGCGCGCGTTCCAAAAAATGGCCGATCCGGACCACTTGTCCCCTTTCGCATAGTTATTCCTCAATCGCAGCGCCGCGCCTCGTTTGGCGGCGCTTCAAGAAGTAGACGCAGAGGCGGCCGCGTTCTTACAGGGAGGCTTTCTTGTGGTGCCCGAAACCACCCACGCCGGACTTGGAAGTGTAAGTTGATCACCGACCGCTCGTCTTTGGGAACACAATCATTCAATACCTGAGAGGCGGTATGACCCAGAGACAACGAGGAAAATCAGCGCGTCACGAACTTGGTCTGCGTGCATTGAAGCCGGCCTTGCGCGCCGTCGTGAAGGCTGGTCGACTTACAGTCATCGGTGCTCACGCGACGCGACTGGTCATCGATTCGGGTGCACCAGGACCCTCGGTTGCGATCAAGCTTCATAGCGCTGCGCTGCCGTTCAAGCTTCTCTCGCGCCCCTCGCTTGCGCTCGGCGAGGCCTATATGGATGGGTCCCTCACTGTGGAGGACGGATCCATTCGCGATCTCCTTGCAATTGTTACTTCCGGGCTCGACGGACTTGATGAATTGCCGATCGAACGCCTCCGCGCACCGCTCGCGCGCATAGCCACCCGTCTCACAGGCAACCGGCGCCGTAAAGCGGCCAGAAACGTCGCGCGTCATTACGACCTTTCGAACGAGTTCTATGCACTCTTCCTCGACGAAGACTGGCAATACTCGTGTGCCTATTTTTGCGAAGGTTGTTCCTCGCTAGAGGACGCTCAAGCCGCAAAGCGCTCCCATATTGGTCAAAAGCTGATGGTAGGTGAAGGCATGAGCGTCCTTGACATTGGCTGTGGCTGGGGCGGCCTCGCGATCGAATTGGCAAAGCAGGGCGCGGCCGAAGTGTTAGGCATCAGCCTTTCGCAAGAGCAACTGACGCTGGCGCGCCAGCGCGCCGAGGAGGCTGGGTTTGCAGAAGAGGCGCGGTTCGATTTCTGCGACTACCGCGACCTTCAGGGTGAATTCGACCGTATCGTTTCCGTCGGGATGTTCGAACATGTCGGCCCTGCCAGCTACGGGTCCTTTTTCAGAGCCATCGAAGAGCATCTTGCTCCGGATGGGGTCGCCGTCGTCCACTCGATCGGGAGAATGGCTCCCCCGGGCGGAAAGGATCCCTGGGTCGACAAGTACATCTTTCCCGGCGGCTACATCCCGTCGCTGTCAGAGACCCTGTCCGTCGTCGAGCGCATGGGCCTGTGGGTTACCGATATCGAGATCCTGAGGCTGCACTATGCGGAAACGCTGGCGCATTGGTACGAGCGCTTTCAATCGCGCCGCGAAAAGGCGCTCGAACTCTTCGACGAGCGCTTCTGCCGGATGTGGGAGTATTATCTCGCCGCCTGCGAAATGATGTTTCGCAATGGCAATCTTATGGTTTTCCAGCTCCAGCTTGCGCACAAGCGGGACGCGGTCCCGCTGACGCGTGAATATCTCTACGCCCCACGCGATCAAAGCGTCGTGCCGCGCGATGCAGGCGGGAACCATTTGCGCTGCAGCTGCTCAGCTCGCTCGCGTTTGCTTGGGACGTCGAACTCCGAAGGGGTTCCACCGATGCGCTACGATGGTTCGTCGACCAGCTGAGGTTGAACGGCAGAACAAAGGCACGTCCGGTAAGAGTCGAGCCGCTTGTGAGGGTGCAATTCGCAAGCGGTTGCGAAGCACAGCATCTGCGGTGCTGCCAGCGATGCGAAATTAATTGCTGATCGAAAGCATTTGTACGACCCGTCTGCGTAGTATCGCCGAGCCAACGGTTCGAAACGAACCCACGCTTCGGATCGCGCCCATCCGTGCCGTGCCTGTTCTGGCATTTGAACTGCTCGCACGAGCCGCGGCCGATTGCCTCAGCGGCGCTCTCCCATCAGGCGAAGCAGGAACAGGAACAGATTGATGAAATCGAGATAGAGCGTCAGGGCGCCCAGTACGATGGCCTTGCCGCGAAACTCGGTCTGCCCGACCTGGAAATAGATGTTTCTGATCTTCTGCGTGTCATAGGCAGTCAGGCCCGCGAAGATAAGCACGCCCAGACCGCTGACAATCAGGTCCATTGTCGAGGATTGGAGGAACATATTGACGACCAGGGCAACGAGCAGGCCGACAACCCCCATGATCAAAAAGGCGCCCCAGGCCGATAGATCTTTCTTGGTTGTATATCCCCACAGGCTCAGGCCGCCAAAGGCAGAGGCGGCGGCGAAAAAGGTCCGGGCGATGCTCACCCCGGTATAGGCGAGGAATACGGTCGATAGCGACACGCCCATGAGTGCCGCATAGCTCCAGAACAGCGTTTTCGCGGTCCTTTCCGAGAAACGATTGATCCCAAATCCCAAGGCAAAGACAATGGCCAGGGGTGCAAAGATGGCGATCCAGCCCAGCACCGTTGGCGCGCCGGTAGCGGAAAAGAAGATCTCGCGAATGCTGGCGGTATTCGCGACCCAAAGTCCGACGATACCGGTAAGAAGCAATCCGCTCGTCATGTAATTATAGACGCCGAGCATGTATGATCGCAGCCCCGCGTCAAACGTCCCCGAGGGAACCGATTGAGGGGTAGAGGCGCGATCAAAGCTTGTCGCGGATCGGTGGTCTTCCATAAGTAGAATTCCCTTTCTTGCGCGGATCGGCACCTCGCGGCCCGATCGTTAGTCGTGGGTATAGGTAAAGTGCGCCGTGACGGCGGGGACCCGGTGCATTCTTGGCGGCGTATTCTTGGACGGGGAGGATTGCATATGCGGGGGGCGTTCGACCTCGATCCCGATCCGGTATTTGATGCCGCGTTGGAATGTCGTGAAACCACCGAAAGTGAGCGCGCCGGCGACGGTCATGGGTTCCAGACGGATCGTTCGCTGCAAACCGCCGGGCTCGGTGATATGCGCCCTGACCTTCGCATCGGTTATCCGGGCGCCGGAAGCCTCGTCGAAAACGGCCGCAACGATATGCATGCTGTGCGAACCGGCGGGCACGCCGCCGTGCATCCTCGCTTCGGGGTGGCTCTTGGCGTGGCCGCGCACTGTCGCGGCAGGCACCACGCCCAGATACATCATTAACCCGTCCGCGGTCCTGACACCATCGACCACCCCTGCGTGACTGTTGGTCGGCGCCATGACCGCTGCGAACATACCTGCCGCTGCAACCAGCGCGATTGCTGATCGAATCTGTTTCGAAATCATATCGGGCTCCATCTGCGTGAAAAGTAAGACGCATGGGGAGAACGGAAATTACATCGCGCGGACGAGCGGCATCGACACTGCGGGGTCCGGAAAACGCGGTATCGCTCTTGCCCGCCTGCGCCAAGACGCGCTTGGGTCTCATGTTACAAGCGATGGACGTTCGCGCCCGAGGCGTGCCGGAATTTCGGCCAGACTGCCTGCGGCAAACGAAAGGTCGTTCAGTACTTTTCGGGCGTCTTTATCGTGCAACCACGCACGGGCCTCATACCGCTCCAGATAAATCCGCAATGTCGCACCCCCCGTTCCCGTGCCGGAGAGGCGGTAGACGATGCGAGAGCCGTCTTCGAGCAGGACCCTGATGCCCTGGCGTTCGGCCACGCTGCGGTCGACCGGATCGGTATAGCTGAAATCGTCGGCCATGCTGACGATCGACCCGGCGAGCCGCTTGCCCGCCATGTCGCCGACCTGATCGCGCAAGGCGTCCATCAGCGAGTTCGCCGCGGCGGCGTCCACAGCTTCATAGTCGTGCCGCGCATAGAAATGACGCCCGTAGCGATCCCAATGATCCTTAATGATGCGGTGTACAGGCATGCCGCGAACGGCGATGATCGTGAGCCAGAACAACACCGCCCACAGGCCGTCCTTTTCCCGGACATGGTCGGACCCGGCCCCGAAACTTTCTTCGCCGCACAGCGTGATCCTGCCGGCGTCGAGCAGATTGCCGAAAAACTTCCACCCGGTCGGCGTTTCGAAACAGGGAACGCCGAGCTCTTGCGCGACACGGTCGAGCGCGCGGCTCGTCGGCATGGAGCGCGCGACGCCGGCGAGACCGCCGCTGTAGCCCGGGACGACATGCGCATTTGCCGCTAGCACGGCGAGACTGTCGCTTGGCGTCACGAATATTTTGCGACCCAGGATCATGTTGCGATCCCCGTCGCCATCCGAGGCGGCAGCAAAATTCACGGCGTCCTGCCCGAACATGAAGTCGACCAGGTTCCGGCTCCGCCCAAGATTTGGGTCCGGTTTCGCCCCGCCAAAATCCGGCAAGGGCTTTCCATTGATGACGGTTCCGACCGGCGCCCCGAGGCGCTCCTCGAGGATTGCTCGCGCATAAGGTCCGGTGATCGCGTGCATCGCGTCGAACCGCATTTTGAAACTGGTGCTCGTCAGCAATTCGGCGAGGCGCTCGAAATCGAACAGCGTCTCCATAAGTTCCGCGTAGTCCGACACCGGATCCACCACCTCGACCTCGGTCTCGCCAAGCGAGACCTTACCCAATCGATCGATGTCGATGTCGGGCTCGTCCACCAAGCGATAGGCGACTATCCGTTTGCTACGCGCGTAGATGGCCCGCGACAGAGTTTCCGAGGCAGGCCCTCCGTTCGCGGAGTTGTATTTGATCCCGAAATCACCTTCGGGTCCACCGGGATTATGGCTGGCCGAGAAGATCAAACCGCCACTTGCACCGCGCTTTCGGATAAGATGGGAAGCTGCCGGCGTGGACAGCAGGCCTGCTCGGCCAACGACGAGATGCTTGTAGCCATTCGCGGCCGCCATCCTGCTGGCTGTCTGGATAGCCTCGCGATTGAAGAAGCGGCCGTCTCCGCCGATGACAAGCGTCCGGTTCGCGCCTCCGCCGACCGTCTCAAAAATCGCCTGCAGGTAGTTCTCGAGATAATGCGGCTGCCTGAATATAGCCACCGGTTTTCGGAGCCCCGAAGTGCCTGGACGTTGATCATCGTAGGGGCGCGCGGGCATGGTCAGGACGTTCATCTGCGATCCTTGTAAAGCGGCGTTGAACCTGGAGCGGACGAGCGCTTTCCTGGAGTGCTCGCATTCACCGCGCTAAAGCCCCGCCAGTGCCAGCATTGCTGACGCGCCTTTTTCGGCCTCGTCGGCGTGCTGGCGCATCATCGCAAAGAGCTCACGGCCCAGCCCTTGCTCGTCCCGCGGCGGCAGGGCGGGTTCGCGGTCGTTCCAGTCTTTCTCGCTCACCAGGGCTTCGACCACGCCGTTATCCGCAGACAGCCGCACCACGTCGCCGTCGCGCAAGCGCGCGAGCGGACCACCAGCATGCGCTTCGGGCCAGACATGGATCGCCGCGGGCACCTTGCCCGAAGCCCCTGACATACGGCCGTCCGTGACAAGCCCGATGCTGAGTCCGCGGTCCTGAAGGACGCCCAGAGGTGGCATGAGCTTATGCAGTTCGGGCATCCCGTTCGCGCGCGGCCCCTGAAAGCGCACGACGATCACCATGTCGCGGTCGATCTCCCCCGCCTCGAATGCGCGTAGCACGTCATCCTGGTCCGGAAAAATCCGCGCCGGCGCCTCGATTGTCCAGCGTTCGGGGGCGACCGCGCTCGTCTTCATGACACAGCGACCGAGATTGCCGGTGAGGAGCCTTATCCCGCCATCGAGCGAAAACGGTGCCTGAGCGGTTCTCAAAATGCTTTCGTTGCGGCTTATTGTTGCACCGCTGCGCCATACAAGTTCATCACCATCTAATGCCGGCTGCTTTGCATAGGCGCCGAGATCGTTCTTCCAGACGGTCAGGACATCTTGGTGAAGCAAACCTGCCTCGAGGAGTTCGCGGATGACAAAGGCCATTCCGCCTGCCGCTTGGAAGTCGTTCACATCGCCACCGCCATTCGGATAAATCCGCGCCAAGAGCGGAACGACCGTGCCCAACTCCTCAAAATCGCTCCAGTCGATCTCCAGGCCCGCCGCGCGGGCGATGGCCGGCAGATGAATGGTGTGGTTGGTCGAGCCGCCGGTTGCGAGCAGGCCCACGGCAGCATTGACGATCGCCTTTTCGTCGATGCAATGCGCTAGCGGACGGTAATCTTGGCCCTCAGATCCGATCTCGGTAATCCTGTGGACGGCAGCGCGCGTAAGTTGCTGCCGCAGCTTCGTGCCGGGATTGACAAACGCAGCGCCCGGCACGTGGAGGCCCGTCACCTCCATCATCATCTGGTTGGAATTGGCGGTGCCGTAAAATGTGCAGGTGCCAGGGGCATGATAGGAGGCGCTCTCGGCTTCGAGCAGCTTGTCATGCCCGATCTTTCCTTCGGCGAAGAGCTGGCGGATGCGCGCCTTTTCCCGGTTTGGGAGCCCTGACGGCATCGGCCCGGCGGGCACGAGGATCGCAGGCAGATGTCCGAAACGGAGCATGCCGATCAACAAGCCAGGCACGATCTTGTCGCAAATGCCGAGGAGGAGCGCACCTTCGAACATCGCGTGACTGAGCCCTACCGCGGTGGCGAGCGCGATTGTATCGCGGCTGAACAGCGAGAGCTCCATGCCGTCCTGGCCCTGGGTGACGCCGTCGCACATCGCCGGTGCGCCGCCCGCGATCTGCGCTGTCGCGCCGACCTCGCGGGCAAAAATCTTGATTTGTTCGGGATAGCGATAATAGGGCGCATGCGCGGAGAGCATATCGTTATAGGCGGTGACCACTCCGATATTGATCGCATGGGCGCCCGCGATGGTCTGCTTGTCCTCGCCCGATGCGGCAAATGCGTGCGCCAGATTGCTGCACGAAAGCGCGCTTCGTCGCGGGCCGGCATCCCGCTGACGGTCAATGAAGGCGAGATAGGCGTCGCGTCGCCGCTTCGAACGGTTGGCAATACGGGCAGTAACGGCTTCGACGACAGGGTTCATGCGCGGTCCCTCCGGGACGTTTGGGAAATGCCATGAGCCGTGGCGCGCGCTGCCTGGCTGTGCATTTGCCTCATTGTTGTTGCTCGCTTTGACGGTGCGATTGGATGAGGATTTGAATGGTCAGCAGGAGGGCCGCTGCAAGGATGATGGCTGCCGGAAGAGGAATATCGCCGAGCACGCGCGGACCCCGATCGGCCAGCATCAACGCTGCCGAGGCGAGGTAGCTGCCGAGCGCGGCAATTGCCAAGGCGACCTGCCTGACAGCATGGTCAAGCCCGCTTCCAGGGGCGAGAGATCCGATCGGATGCCCCGCCGCCCCGGCGGGAGCCCTTTGTAGCCACCCGGCGCCGATTGCGGGCGCCCGCCGGACAAATCGGGCGATTTCCCATTCGAGCCGGGGAGTATGGAGATTGCCGATCACGGCGCTGCGCCGATTAGCGAGAAATCGGTTTCCGGTCGCCTGCAATACAAGCAGCAGGTCCGCCTCGGGGTTGAGCTTGCGCAGGGTGCTTTCTGCCGTGAACACAGTACGGACCAGGGCGGCCAGATGCGGCGGCAAGCTGAGTGTCCTGTACCCCGACAACCGTCCGATATCGAGCATGGTCTTGGCAAGAGACCATTCCGACATGGCGGCGCCCTGCAGCTCCGCCAGGATACCGTCCACGCCGCGGGTAAGTGCCGCGCGGTCGGCGGTGACCGAAAGGAGACCGAGGTCGATCGCCGCATCGGTGAGCCATTCGGAATCGAGGTAAATGAACGCTGCCACAAAACCGAGCAGAGCCTCGCGGGTGCCAATGTCGAGCCTGCCGACAGCTCCGAAATCGTGCACGCACAGACGCCCGTCCGACATGATCAGCAAATTTCCCGGATGCGGGTCGGCATGAAAGGCACCAAGAACGAAAAACTGTTGCAGATAGAAATCGATGAAAGTCTCGGTGAGCGTATTGCCGCGCTCGATGGCCTCGCGCTCATCCAGCGGGGTGCCCATGCTGCGCTCCTGCGTAATGACGGAGGCGTCCGACATCTCGTCGACGACATCGGGAATGTAAACCGTCTCAGAATCAGCGAAAGCGCGGGCGAACAGGCGGATGTTGCGCGCTTCCTGCCGGAAATCGGTTTCCCTTTTCAGATTGTGCGCAAGTTCCTTCGCCAGGGCCGCCGCGCGGTGGCGTCTCAGTGCAGGTATGACGTGCTGAAACAGGCGCACCAATACGAGCAGGATGCGCATATCTCGCGCAATTTGCTCGCCCACTCCGGGCCGGAGGACCTTGACGACCACCTCGCGTCCGTCATGCAGCTTTGCGGCGTGGACCTGTGCTACCGACCCTGCGGCCAGAGGCTCGCGTTCAAAGCCGGCAAAGGCCGTTGCCGTGTTCGCGGCCAATGACTGCTCGATGATCCCTACCGCTGCATCGGCAGGGAAAGGAGCGGCCTTGCTTTGCAGGTTCGAGAGGCTCGCGGCCCAGTTCGCATCGAGGATATCGCGGCGCTCGCTCAGCGCCTGACCGAGCTTGGTGAAGGTCGGGCCGAGATTTTCGAGACGCCGCGTGGTCCTTTGCGGAAGCGTGGTCATGCGCCGACCGAACCCCATCCGATTCAGCATCATTGCGCTCAGCACATCCAGCAGGAGCCGGGTTGCTGTCCACATGATCTGAATTCCCCGGATTATCATAGCCCGCTCTGACCTCTTGTGTCCTCACCATGATTGGACGCTCGAAATGCGGGTGGATTACTGTGCGGGGCTGGCCTGAGAAGGAGAACCCGCGCGGCGAAGTTGCTTCACTGACCGAGGGGTATTGCCGCCCAAGGTCTGCTCGCCGGTAGCGGCGTTTGTAATCAAGCGCTGCCAAAGGCGTCCATTCTCTACGCATTGACGATATTATTCGCGGCCGCGTCGATCGGTCGCGTTTGCAAAGACTGGAGCCGGGGAGACCCCATGAAATATGCGGAAATGATGGCGCAGCTTGTGGGTGGTGCCGGTTTTGTAGCGGCCCTCGACCAGTCCGGCGGCTCGACACCTGCTGCCCTTCAGGCCTTCGGCATCGGCGCGGACCGGTATTCCGGCGAGGACGAGATGTTCGCGCTTATCCATGGATTGCGCGTGCGGATCATGAAAGCCCCATGCATCGATGGGCGAAGGGTGCTTGGCGTCATCCTTTTCGAGCGCACTATGGATGCGCAGATTGACACCGTACCGGTGCCAGAGTTTCTCTGGCGGCGGGGGATCGTGTCCTTCGTCAAGATCGACCAAGGGTTGGAGAAAGACACAGGCGGCGTCCAGCTCATGAAACCCATGCCGGATCTCGAAAGCCTGCTGTCCCGGGCGCGCTCAAGGGCCGTTTTTGGCACCAAGATGCGTTCGGTGATCAACGTCGCATCGCACCAGGGGATCGGCGACGTCGTGCGCCAGCAATTCGAGCTGGCCAACCATGTCCTCGACCAGCGACTTGTGCCGATTATCGAACCGGAAGTGAATATCGCAAGTGCAACGCGCCAAGAGTGCGAGAGTATCCTTCTTGCCGAACTCAGTAATGCGCTCGATGGGCAAGCCTATGGCCGCCGTGTGGTACTGAAACTCTCGCTGCCGGTTTCGGACGGGCTTTACGCGCCCCTCGTTGCCCATCCCAGCTGCGCGCGGGTGCTCGCCCTTTCGGGTGGGCTCTCCCAGGATGCCGCTTGCGCCGCGCTCGAAAGAAACCGCGGGATGATCGCGAGCTTCAGCCGGGCTCTGTTGCAGGATTTGCGGGCGCACATGCAAGATCAGGAATTCAACGATGTGCTCGGGCGCGCCGTCGAGCGCATCTACCGGGCTTCGACAGTCAAGCGTTTGGCCGATCGATAAGACGCCGCCAGTCCAACACTAGCCTAGATCCCTTATGCCTATTCTGCTCTAGTGCGCGAGAATCATCGGGATCGGGCTGTGCAGGATCATCTCCCGGGTGACCCCACCGAGTATGGTTTCCCGGATACGCGAGTGCCCATAGGCGCCGAGCACGATGTAAGCCGCCCCAACATCGTTCGCCGCAGCCACCAACGCTTCAGAGATCGATGCATCATCGGCGGGTTGCCGCCGGGTCTGCGCTTCGATGCCGTGTCGTGCAAGATATTGCGCAAGTTCGTCCGGCGACGAACCTTCTTTGTCCTCGCTGACGGTTACGATGTGGACCTCAGCAGCATCGCGCAAGAGTGATCGGCTCAAGCGAACGGCATGCCCGGCTTCGGCGGATCCATTCCACGCAATGATCGCGTTCCCCCTAGGCGCGAACCGCTTTCCGCCGAGCGGTACGACGAGCGAAGGAGACTGGATATGAACGACAAGATCGGCGACGAGCGGCGCGGCTCGCGGCAGGACGGCATCTTTCTGCTCAGGCTGACTAATGACCACCAGATCGGCCAGAGTCGCGTGCGCAGCCAGCGCCTGTCCTGCGGAACCCTCGACGCGGCGCCATTCCCACTCAACGCCTTCTTGCGCCAGGCGGCTCTCGATCAATTGGCGATCTTCATTTTCCGCATCGCGAACCGATTGCAACGCTTCGGGCGAAATATAGCTTGCACCATACGGATCACCGATAAAAACATAGGAATTCCAGCTTGTGGCTTGCAGACAGATGAGGAGGCCCTTGTGATCTCGCACGAGATCGATCGCCGCAGCCAGGCGGCTGTCCTGTCCGGCGTCGCGATTGACGTGCAGCAGCACTGTTTTCATTTGTCTCATTCCCTTCCTGTAACCTTGCGAGCTTCGGCAAGCCGCCCGGCGCTCCGCTGGCGTGACGCATATCAGGCCACTCTTGGCAGATGCCTTGCGTTCGCCCCTGCTGGACCTGATCCAAAAGGACGCCGGAAGCCCGCGCGACTTACACTTTTCGGCGGCGCCTTTCGCTATCTCATTGCTGCTATGTAAGCCTTCGCGCGCCATTCCGTCCCTAATGGAGGGAAGCGCGCGCGGTTGAGCCGCGACTTCGCCCCATTCCTGCAGCAAGGAGCAATAGTCGCATGTCGGTTCCGCAAACCCTCGATGATCTGGGCGAAATCGCTGGCCAAATTGCGCTGGTCCGGGTCGACTTCAATGTACCAATCGGAAACGACGGCGCGGTCGGTGATGATACGCGCTTGCGAGCGAGCTTGCCAACGGTGATGGCGCTCAGAAGGCGCGGCGCGGTAGTCCTTTTGCTCTCGCATCTTGGTCGTCCCAAAGGAAAACCGAACGCGGCATTCTCGCTCGCGCCGGTTGCCAAAACCTACAGCTCCCTGCTCGGAGACGAGGTTCATTTTCTCGAAGACTGGACTGGCCCGGGAGCGCAGCGCGCGGTTTCCGAGCTAGAGGCGGGCGATGTTGCCTTACTGGAAAACACCCGCTTCTACGCAGGCGAAGAAAGCAACGATCCCGAGCTTGCAAGCGCGATGGCCGACCTTGCGGATTTTTATGTCAACGATGCGTTCTCGGCCTCACACCGGGCGCATGCATCCACGGTGGGAGTGGCAAGACTGCTGCCGAGCTATATGGGCCGCGCCCTGGAAGACGAGATCGGGGCGTTGCAATCGGCGACCGGGCTCGGGCGGCGCCCTTCCACCGCGATTATCGGCGGCGCCAAGATCTCGAGCAAGCTCAACGTCCTCGAGCAGCTCAGCACGAAGGTGGATAACCTCATCATCGGCGGAGCGATGGCGAACACCTTTCTTGCCGCGCTGAACAAGCCAATCGGCAGATCGCTCGCCGAGCGGAACCTCGAGGATGCAGCGCTACGAATTCTGAAGAGTGCCAGTCAGGGAAAGTGCCAGATCCATCTGCCCCAGGACGTCATGGTAGGCAGGGAACTGACGCCGCATCCCCTTTCGCTGCGCACGGCCCTGGTCGAAGATGTCGCCGCCGATGAGATGATCCTTGATCTGGGGCCTCTCACTGTCGCGAAAACTCTGGACGTGCTGCGATCCTCGCAGCTGCTCATCTGGAATGGCCCGCTCGGTGCATTCGAGACGCCTCCTTTCGAGACATCGACTTTCGCGATCGCCCAGGCGGCCGCCGAGCTGACACGAAAGGGATCGCTGACCTCGCTTGCCGGTGGCGGTGACACAGTTGCGGCCCTCAACAAGAGCGGTCTGACTGCGGACCTCACCCATGTGTCGACTGGAGGCGGCGCATTTCTCGAATGGGTAGCTGGCATCGCGCTGCCCGGTCTGCAGGTACTCAAGTAACTTGTCGTGGACCGAACTTGAGGCTCAGCAATATCTTAGCGGGATAGAGGGCGAGACGGGTCTGCGGCGAGCCACTCCCGATCACTGGGCATTGGACCCGCCAGCCTCTTGCCGATGCGCCGTTTGGCCCATTGCCCTTAAGCTCAAGCGCAGTCGTTTTTCCAGTTCCAGGGCCGCAAAGAACACCGTGCCTATGGCAAAGAGAAGCACGCCATCTGTCCGTCGTCAGAACATTTGGCGCAACTGGCGGCGTAGATTAGCGGAGTGTCGGCCTCGTCTGGGGGTTGATGTTAGGCGGCGAGCTTGCGGTGTTGCAAGCGCCGATGCTCGATGGTCTGTCGCTTGATCCTTTCTCGCTGTTTGATGATGGCTGGGGCCCTGCCGAAGTAGGTGTCGGCGGGCGTCACGTTGTTCAGGCTCTCGTGGTAACGCTGGTTGTTGTAGTGCTCGACGAAGGCTTCGATCTGGTCCTCAAGGTCGCCGGGCAGGAAGTAGTTTTCCAGCAGGATGCGGTTCTTCAGGGTCTGGTGCCAGCGCTCGATCTTACCCTGGGTCTGGGGATGGCAAGGGGCGCCGCGCACGTGGCTCATCTTGTTGGCCTCGATGTATTCCGCCAGTTCGCCAGCGATATAGCTGGGGCCATTATCGCTTAGCAGGCGCGGCTTGTGCAGCACCGTAGCGCTGTCGCAGCCGGAAGCCGCCAGAGCGCGGTCCAGCGTGTCGGTCACGTCCTCGGCCCGCATGTTGGTGCACAGCTTCCAGGCGATGATATAACGCGAGAAGTCGTCGAGCACGGTCGACAGATACATCCAGCCCCACCCGATGATCTTGAAGTAGGTAAAGTCGCTCTGCCACATCTCGTTCGGCCGGGTGGTCTTGGTGTGGAACTGATCGGCAGCCTTGATCACGACATAGGCCGGGCTGGTGATCAGGTCGTGGGCCTTCAACAGGCGGTAAACCGTGGCCTCGGACACGAAGTAGCGCTTCTCGTCAGTGAAGCGCACGGCCAGCTCGCGCGGGGACAGCTCACTGTGATCCAGCGCCATCTCGATGATCTGGTCCTGGATGCCCTCGCCGATGCGGTTCCACACCCGGCTCGGTGCCGATGGCCGATCCTCCAACGCTTCCGGCCCGCCTTGGAGGTAGCGGTCATACCAGCGATAGAATGTCCGGCGGGCGATGCCGAGCTGGTCCAGCGTGTGCTTGGCGGACAGGTGCGACTGCTCGACGATCCTGATGATCTCGAGCTTCTCGGATGCAGGATATCTCATTCGTCGTCGCCCCCATCCGCGAGAATGCTTTTTTTCAGCAGGCGGTTCTCGAGCGTCAGGTCGGCGACGCACTCCTTCAAAGCGCCGGTCTCCCGGCGCAGATCCTTCACCTCATCTGTGGTCGCAGCGCGGGCGGTGTCACCAGCCAAGCGGCGCTTGCCGGCCTCCATGAACTCCTTCGACCAGGTGTAATACAGGCTCTGGGCGATGCCTTCCTTGCGGCACAGCTCGGCGATGCTGTCATCGCCGCGCAAGCCTTCCAGCACGATCCTGATCTTGTCTTCCGCCGAGAAGTGCCGCCGGGTGGCCCGGCGGATGCCCTTCACCACAGCTTCCGCAGGGGTCTTGGTCCGCGATTTTGCATTGGAGGATTTGGGTCTCATCTTCGTTCCTTCGTCACTACGACGAGACCCAAATCCTCCTTAAATCACAACCTCAAATCTGTGCCATAGGTGCTGACGGGGAACAGGAGTCGATGAAAGACACGGCTCGTGTGCTCGGCCGCATGTACGATGCGATCGAATATCGCGGCTTCGGGCAGGAGAAAGTCGAGGAACTCGCCGCCCATGCTGGCGTGCCGGTGTTCAACGGTCTCACCGACGAGTTCCATCCCACGCAGATGCTGGCTGACCTGATGACGATGCGCGAGCATGCCGACAAACCGCTTGGCGGCATCTCCTATGCCTTTGTCGGCGATGCGAGGAGCAACATGGGGCATTCGCTCATGATTGCAGGCTGCCTGATGGGCATGGATGTGCGGATCGGCGCGCCCAAGAGCCTCTGGCCGAGCGATGACTATTTACAGCCTGCCAGAGCGTTTGCGGATCAATATGGCGCGCGGCTTACACTGACCGAGGATCCGGTCGAGGCGGTGGAGGGCTGCGACTTCGTCAACACCGATGTCTGGGTTTCAATGGGGGAGCCCGAAGACGTCTGGCAGGAACGCATTGAGTTGCTTTCACCCTATCAGGTAAACACCGCACTCATGCAGGCAACCGGCAATGCCGCAGCAAAGTTCATGCATTGCCTTCCCGCTTTCCACAACACCGAAACAAAAGTCGGGAAGGAGATTTTTGAGGCCCACGGTATTGCCGAAATGGAAGTCACCGACGAGGTCTTCGAATCCGCGGCCGGAATTCAATTCGAACAGGCCGAGAACCGGCTGCATACCATCAAGGCGATCCTTGTTGCCACGATCGGGAACTGACGCCATGCGCATCGTCGTCGCCCTGGGCGGAAACGCGCTGCTGAAACGCGGCGAACCACTTACCGCGGAAAACCAGCGCGCGAACGTCCGTATTGCTGCGGCCGCGCTTGCGCCGCTCGCCGTGGAGCACGAACTCATCATCTCGCACGGCAATGGACCTCAAGTCGGCCTGCTCGCCTTGCAAGGTGCCGCTTACAAGCCTGACGAGGCGTTTCCGCTCGATGTGCTCGGCGCCCAGACGGAAGGCATGATTGGATACATCATCGAGCAGGAGCTCAAGAACCTCCTCCCTGCCAGCCAACAGCTCGCCACGATTCTGACCATGGTCGAAGTCGACCCCCACGACCCGGCCTTTGACGAGCCGACTAAGTTTGTCGGGCCGATCTATGACCAGGACCATGCTCTGCGCCTTGCAGAGGAGAAGGGATGGGCGATGAAGCAGGATGGTGACAGTTGGCGCCGTGTTGTCGCATCACCCACCCCCAAAAGCATCGTCGAACGCGAACCGATCCAATGGCTCATAGAGAAGGCGGCGATCGTCATCTGCGCCGGGGGTGGGGGGATCCCGGTCGCCGAGGGTTCGGATGGACATTATGCCGGCGTAGAAGCTGTGATTGACAAGGATTTTGCCAGCGAGCTGCTGGCACGAGACCTCGAAGCCGACCTGCTGGTGATGGCCACCGATGTCGATGCAGTGTATCTCAATTGGGGCAAGGCCGGTCAGCGCGCCATCCGCTCGGCTTCGCCCGACGCGGTCGATCTTGGTGCTTTTCCCGCAGGTTCTATGGGCCCAAAAGTGCGTGCGGCCTGCAATTTCGCTGCAGCAACCGGAAAGAAAGCTGCAATCGGCGCACTGAGCGATCTTCAGGCGGTCGTCAGCGGCGAGCGCGGAACGACGATCAGTATGCACGGCAGTGGCATCGAGTTTGCGGATCCCGATCCGTCGGAGGAGCGTTGACGATCGGTGATCCAGCGCGCCTAAGGCAGCCCGACCGTGGTCGCCAAACGCGAGCGATGCGATGACGTCAACATAGCACGAAGCCGATTGATCGGCTGCTTGCGAGTGTAATCCCGGCTTCATGGAGGCGTCTGCTCTTGAAAGACGCAAGAATGCGGAGATGAATGACCAAGACAGGTTCAAACGGAGCGGCGAGCAACGGTGCCGGCAAGGACGGCGGGACGGAAGGCATTCGCCGCCGAGATTTTATTCATATCGCGCCCGTTGCGTTCGCAGGAACCGGTGCCGCAGTGGCCGTCTGGCCGCTTATCGACAGCATGAACCCATCGGCCGATGTGGTCGCACAGGCTACGATCGAAGTCGATTTGCAACCTATCGAGCCTGGTCAACGTATCACTGTGAGCTGGCGCGAGCAGCCGGTGTTCATTGTGCGGCGCACAGCTGAAGAGATCGCGCGAGCCAAAGCCGACGATGCCTCTTCAGGGCTGATCGATCCAGAGACGGACGCTGCGCGCGTGCAGCGACCAGAGTGGCTCGTGGTCGTGGGCGTCTGCACGCATCTTGGCTGCATACCATTGGGACAGGGAGTGGGCGAAAACCGCGGAAGATATGGGGGATGGTTTTGTCCCTGCCACGGCTCGATCTACGACAATTCCGGGCGCGTGCGGAAAGGGCCGGCACCGAAGAATTTGGTCGTTCCGCAATATGTCATCAGCGACGATCTAAAGCTCTCGATCGGCTAATGACCTTGGGGGTGAGCCGGGGCCGCCTCGAATTCGAGCCAAAACTGCACCGAGAGCAGCAAGAAGTTTTGCAACCATGCACTGGACCTGCACACCAGGCAGAACACGTAATTCTTGAGGAGACACCCACCGCGTACCCCTCCTTTCCACCCGCCTGAGCTGGCGCTGTGGCGCGGGCATACCAGACTGAAAACTCAGGGCACAAATCGCCTTCGGTGAGACCAAAGCAGCCTGTCTGGCGCCCTACAAACTAGCGCACCGGCTCACCCATCCGGGGGAAAGGAGGAGCGTCGGGCTCTCTACGCAGAAAGAACATCAGGACGATCACGCTCATCGCTGCGGCAAAGAAGCACCACACCGATATGAACCAGGTGAGATAGAACGCGCCTGCCGCAAGAAAGGAGACGATTGCGCCGACCCCGAACCAGTTTACCCAGCGATGGCTGGATAGCAGCGGGCTGACACAGGTACCCAAGACATACAGTGTCATGACGATGCCAACGTAGAAGTGGGGGGATTCGTAGTCGATATGACCGTCGCCGGCTGTCGCGACGATTGGCAGGCGGATAAGGAAATACAGCAGGTAGAGTCCAACCAGGGTTCCGCCTATCGCCGTCGCCACGAGGGCCTTTCGGCGCCAGGCTACCTTCTCGAGCATATAGACCGCCACCGGGACGTAGATTGGCCACAGAACATGTGAAAAGACCGAATAGAGATAGGTCAGAACCGTCTTCAGTACCGGCGCCTTGTCAGGAAATGTCAGCCACAGTGCGCCCTCGATCAATTGCTGGACGCCAAACAGAACCGGAATCAGCGCGTAGGGTCTCTCGCCGCTATTGCGCGCCATTCGCATTGTGAAGGCACCGGTTGCCAACAGCACGGTGCCGGCGGCGAAACTCGCTGTGGCGGAAAAACACATTCAGTCTACCCTCGCTGGTTGGATGCCCGAGGATTTCTTCATGCACCCATGTTACACACGGGCCAAGTACCAAGCTTGCCGTGCGCTGTAATTATGATTTCAGCTCGACCATGGTCTCGCTCGCAATTACGGACGTCTGTGCACCGCCAGGCTTACAAAGCCCGAAGTGGCCAGATGAAAAGAATGAGATCCCTGAGTAATCTGGATCGCTTGCGAAGTAATACAAAGGGATCTCTTTAGGGTCATTGATCCAAGTTCGCTGTTCGGCGTGACGATCCATAGGCTGGACCTGCGCGGCCCGCCATTGCGGGTGCCGGGATGGAAGGCTATCGCTTAACCTACTATGCCAGCGCGTCTTTCCGCAATCTTAGTGATGCTTCTTTGGGCGTCCTGCTATCCGCTCATAACGGTCGGTCTCGACAGCGCGCCCCATCTCACCTTCGCCGTGCTGCGCGCGGTTCTTGCAGGCACCACGTTACTGGCGGTCGGTATCATTCTCAGAAAGCCCTTTCCGCGCGATGGAAGCATCTGGGGATGGATCATCCTTGCCGGTCTCGGCATGACGGGGCTGGGTTACTACGGGATGTTCCACGCTGCGGAGTTCGTTTCGCCCGGCCTTGCAACCGTCATCGCCAACGGCCAACCCCTCATCGCGGCAGGTCTCGCCTTTCTGTTTCTCCGCGAGCGCCTGTCCTCCAAAGGCTGGATCGGGTTATGGCTCGGCTTTGCGGGAATCCTCATTATTGCTGGCCCACGAATTCTCCAAGGTCCGCTGGCGCTCTCAACCGGCTTTGCATATGTGCTGCTTGCGGCCTTCGGCGTTGCCGTGGGCAACATCGCCATCAAGAAGCTCTCGGGGCGCGCCGACGCAGCGATCGCCATGGGCCTTCAACTCCTCATCGGCGCTGTCCCGCTCGCGTTTCTGGCTTTGCTTACCGAAGATCAGGGCCAAATCGACTGGTCGCCGGTTTTCATCGCGAGCCTGCTTGGGTTGGCGATCCCAGGTACAGCCCTCGCATTCTGGCTGTGGCAATATACGCTCGGCAAAATCGAACTCTCGAAGGCTAATGTATTCAGCTTCCTGGTGCCCGTTTTCGGTCTAACGATCGGCGCTGCCTTCTTCGGTGAAAGGCTTACACCCCTGATCATCATGGGCACAGCAATTGCAACCGCGGGCGTATGGCTGACGACCATAAAGTCATCGAGTGACGTTCAGCCGAAAGCGAAAGGAGCGAGGGACGGGCGCGCATAAGGGATGCTCTTCGTGAAAAAATCAGGTGGCGATGGGCTGCAGCAAAGGGCGGGCGATGACTTCGTTGGCGGATGCTAAAGCTAAAACTCCTCAAGCGCGCTCGAAAGCCTGGGCAAACGCGTCGCCAGGGCCGCAGCTATGCAGTCATGAACAGGTTCGGCGAAGTCCACCGGCATCGCTTCGCGCGCTACCGTCGGCGCATCACGTGCGCGGTCCATCAGTTCGTTGATGGCTGCACGCATGAGGCCTTTGCCAAGCCCCGCTGACTTGCCCGACTGGACAAAATGCCGACCGGTCACCTCGTTCAGCCGGTAGTGACGGTTGGTGCCTGCGGACATCGCGAGCCGGAACCTGTTCTGCGCAATCTGGTCGGAGTCGACGGCCGGTTGGGCCGAGAGCACATCGTAGAAGGGGGTCAGGCTGTAGCGTCCGCCGGGCTTCAGGAAGATACTGAAATTCTTGGCGTGCCCGTCCGTTGCACCAATGAGCCAGAAGAGGATCTGGCTCTTGAAAAAGGCGGCTGCGTCGGCTTGCGGATCGTCAGCACCGCGCAACAGGCCGAAGATATCCTTCATGTTCGGGCCGCCATCGCTCTGATATTTGTGCGTGGGCGGATAGCCGAGTGCTTGGCAGCAGTCCTCTTGCGGCAGACGCAGGATTTGCTTGGCGTTGCGCCAGTGCCTGTCGAACCGTTCGACGACGAGAACTCGGCGCTGGCCGACGGTCGCGATCTCTGTCGCTGCGACCGACAGGCCGAACGCCTTCATCAGCGTCATGCAATAGTGCTCGTTGTCGACGCTGTTCGACATGTCGATCATCCCGTCGGCGCTGGGTATCTGTCCAAGTTGCGGCTTCAGGATGTGAGTTGTCGGGGTCACACCGGCCGGTCGGTGCCATTTCCCATCGATTCGAAGCAGGGCCGTCTTCTCCTGCGCGCCGGCAACCGAGATCCTGAATTCCTGTTCCCGATCGACGCCAAGTGGAGCCCGTGCGAGATCGGCGAGAAGGGCCTCGACTTCGGTGTCGCTGACCGGTTCGCTTTCGATGTCGGTACTCTGCGCCTGATCTGCGCCTTCGGGCAGGAACTGCATGGCACCGACGCAGTCGCGTCCGATGGCTTCGAGTAGGCTGTAGAAGTCGGTGCCCTGAGCGCCCATGCGCTCGGCTACGCGGCGGCGTACTGCATCCCTGTCCGGGAGAAGATTGTCGAACACGGCGATGACCGGAGCGCCACGATAGGCCGCCGGGGTCAGAGGCAGCGAGAGCGACGCTGCGAAGCGGTGCTCCCAGGCCAGCCACTCTTCGGAATACCGGAAACTGATTGCACCGCTCGCCGCCTTTTCGAGGCGGCCGACCTGCCTGCCGTTGATAAGTACATCGAGGGGCGCATGGGTCTTTTTGCGCGCCATTTAGAAGACGTCCTCAATCGAGGCGCCGTCCTGCTGACGCGGCACGATCTGAAGATCGAGGCCGAGGACTGCGATGACACTGATGAGCGTGTCGAGCTTTGTTCCTTCGCTTCCGTTCTCTATGGCCGAGATGGTTTTCTGCTGCGTCCCGGCGAGTCTGGCGAGCTCGGTTTGGGTCAGGCCCTTGCCGAGGCGATGGGTCTGGATCACGGCTCCGAGTTGACTGGGAAGCCTGACGATCTGGCGCATAGCATACCTCCACACTCCACTATACCGCCAAGGGTATAAAATGGCAATATACCTTTTGGGGAATAAATCACCCTTATTCCTTGGGGGGTATGCTGCATCCGATCGCCACGAGAGATCCATCAATGGTGCCGGCCAGGCGAACCTCGCGTAGGAGAGAGGCGTCTTGAACAGGATGATCCGACCCGTGTCGGCGAGTCAGGAACCGGACTTTCGTTTCCAACTCAGCCATCTGATCCTTGGTAGCCTGTTGGCCAGCAGAACAAATCCCGAAAGGGCAATGAACGTCCCTGCGATACCAAACAGGAGAAGCCACCAGCTGTTGATGCGGTCGCGCTGGGTCCAGTCCATGATGTGAAGGCCCCAAATGAAATCGAAGAGCCGCCAGGTATCGCTTCGCGCTGACAGGATCGTTCCGCTCGAGGCACCGATATAGACGCGTGTCGCGTCGCGATCGTCATAGGTGATCTGCCAGGCCGGGAAGGGCCCCCTGAATTCGGTCCCGACGTCGCGTTCGACAAGCCGCGCGGCGTTGACCGAGGTTTCCGGGCCAATCCAGGCGCGGCGAGCGATCGCGCGCGCTGTCGCGGCCGAAATTGGGGACAGCAAGCGTCCGCTATGCGGATCATGTAGCGTGACGCCGCCATCCGCTCGCCGCACTTCGGTCACCACCTTGCCGTCGAGAGCACGTGTGGCAACCGAAACCACATCATCTTGCCTTTCCAGCCATTCGGGTAACTCGGCCCGGGCAGGCAATATTTGCGCAGCGCGGGACACGATATGCTCCGAGCGTACCTCCTCCAGATCGAGAAAGGACATCAAGGCACCGGTGCCCATCCACAGCAGAACTTGCGCCCCGATCAGGAGCGCCAACCACTTGTGGAGCTTGCTGCTAAAGACATGCAAGCGCAGTTTGAGGGACCGCGAAGCCAACTGTCTCGCCGCTCCGTAGCGGGTCAGGGCCGCCGCGGCGCGCGCGAGGAGGAGTGGTACTGCACGATCTTCCAGCCCGATTCATCGTGCGAAAGGACCGAGGTCGCGACCCCGTCACGCTCGATCACGCGCCCGTCCTCGAGCTCGATCCGGTAGCCGTAGGTTTCGTAGCCATAGGCCATATGGCCCTTACGGGTCATCGTCAGCGTCGGGTCGGTGAAAGTAAAGCTCGTGATCGCATCGAGCTCGGGTCCGAGATGGTGCTCCATGTAATTGGCGAAACTCCCCTCGGACTTGCCGTTCTCGAAGATCGCGGAGGCTTCCGCGAACAGGGCCGACATGCCTTCGGCATCGCGCGACACCAATGCGGCGCGATAAGCCTCGAGAATATCTTCAGCGCCCGACACATCTTCGCTGGCCGAACCTGTCTTGTCGGAATGATGTGTCCCATGTCCGGAATGGTCCATGTCCTGCGCCGCAGCCGGCACTGGCGCCGCAGCAATAGCTAGCGCAACTACCGGCACTCGCAATAAAGTGTTCATCATGTCAGTTTCTTCTCCCTTGACCTAAAACCAGAACCGCACGCCGACGACGTAGTTCGTTACGCTGGGGTCCTCGCCGTCGGCCCTTGCGAAATCGCGGCTGTTGCCGATCTTCCATTCCTGGTCGATGCCGATATAGGGCGCGAATTCGCGCGCGAATTCGTAGCGCAGGCGAATGCCGACCTCGATCGTATCGATCCCCGAGCCGATCCCGAGTTCGGGAATGTCCTGTGCTGACAGCGCGATTTCGGCGCGCGGCTGCACGATCAGACGCTGTGTGATGAACTGATCGATTTCACCTTCAATTCGTGCGGTAAGATCGCCCTTGTTCGACAGAAATGCTGCTGCATCGACCTCGAACTCATAGGGAACGAGCCCTTGGATGCCCACAACCGCATGGGTGCGTTCAGGCCCAGTAAAATCCTGCCGCACGCCCGCCTGAAAATCGAAGAAAGGCGCAATGGCACGGCTCCAAAGCGCCTGCACTTCGGCGCTTTCAATGGTCTCGCCGAAGCTGCCTTCGCCTTCGGATTTGAACCAGAACTTGTTGTAGTCACCGCCATAATAACCCTGGACGTCCCACAAATAGCCGTCGTCGCCCTCGCGCAGGCGGTATTCGAGCCGGTCGCCCTGAAACCAGAATACCGGCGTTCCGCTCACTTCCTTGGTGACGGCCGCCCGAGACGCAGCCATTTCCTCTGCGCCGACAAAGGCATCGGCGGCAAAGGCGGGGCCCTGTAGCGCTTCAGGCGGGGGAGGGCCTTCCGGGATCGCCATATGGTCGGCGGATGCTCCATGGCCCATCGCGGAATGATCCATTTGCGACATGCCGCCCTCATCCTCCTTGCCGGTCATGGGCATCGCGCCATGCTGGGCTGCCCCATGATCCATGTTCGAATGATCCATAACCTCCGGGTTCTCAACCTCCTCCTGAGGATGCTGCGTCCGGGAGTGATCCATCTGAGGTTGATCCGGCGCATGGTGATCGTGCGCCTCGCTCGCAGCCTCGTCGTCTTGAGCAGCTTGCCCGGCCTGGCTCTGCGGTTCGGCAGCCTGCGTGCCGTGATCATGCTGCTGTGCCCAGACTGCGCTCGGAAGTGCCAGCAGGGGGAGGGCGATCATCATGGTCGCGCGCTTCATCAGCCTTCTCCTCCCTCGAGCGGTCGGACCGTCACCACCTGAAACATTCCGTTATGCATGTGGTAAAAGAGATGACAGTGGAACGCCCAGTCGCCCCGTTCATTGGCGGTCAGGTCGAATTGCGCGCTGCCGCCGGGCTGGACCGTCAGCGTATGTTTGAGCGGTTGACGGTCGGCCGGAGCCCCGTTCACGAGTTCGAAGAAGTGTCCGTGCAAATGGATCGGATGCGCCATCATGGTGTTGTTGATGAGCTTGACGCGCACGCGCTCGTTATAGGCAAATTGAATCGGCTCGGTGATCTCGTCGAACTTCTTCCCGTCGAACGACCACATATACCGCTCCATATTGCCGGTTAGATGGATCGTCTTGAGCCGGCTCGGACGCCGGTTGTCGGTATTGGGCTTGGCGGCGATAAGCTGGTTGTAGTTGAGCACGCGGTGGCTCACATCGTCGAGCCCGAGGCCAGGAAAACCCATCCGGTCGATAGGATTCATGGCAACCGAGTCGATCCCTGGACCAACTTTCACATTGGGTGGAAGCAGTGATGTATCGCGCATGTTCATACCCGACATGCCAGCCATCCCAGCCATCTCGGATCCACCGCTGGAGCCATGATCCATTCCGGCCATGCCACCCGCGCTTTGATCCATGCTCGCCGCGGCACCGTGACCCGCATGCCCGTCTCCAGCAGCGCCTGCGCTATCGCCGTGCCCGGCCATGCCCATATCGGTCATGGTGAGAAGCGGCGGTTTGCGCAGGGGCGGGACGCTGGCCCGGGCGCCGGGGCGACTGGCAAGGGTCGCCACGCCCATGCCCGAGCGATCAATGGCCTCGGCGACGAGCGAATAAGCCTCGCCGCGCGGCTCGATGATCACGTCGTAGGTTTCAGCAACACCGATCTGGAACTCGTCGGTCTCGACCGGCTGTACGTTTTGGCCATCGGCCTGAACCACGGTCATCGGCAGGCCAGGGATGCGGATATTGAAATAGGTCATCGCGGCGCCGTTGATAAAGCGCAGGCGGACCCTCTCTCCCGGCTGGAAAAGGTATTCGAGATCGTCTTCCGGCCCGTGACCATTGATGAGGAAGGTGTAGGTCGCGCCGCTCACATCGGAGATGTCGGTCGGCATCATCCGCATGCGCGCCCACATTCGGCGCTCTTCGCCGCTCATGTCGTAGTCGTCGGTCCAGGTGGTTTTGCCATAGTTGAAGTAGCCCTCGGCGACCTTGAGTTTCTTCATGATCGAATAGGGACTCATGGTCGACCAGTCGGACAGCATGACAACATAGTCGCGGTCGTATTCATATGGTTCGGGCTCGATCGGGTCGACGATCAGGGGGCCGTAATGGCCAAGCGGCTCCTGCAGCGTATGCGCGTGCCACCAATAGGTGCCCGACTGGCGGATGGGAAACTGGTAACGATAGGTATCGCCCGGCTCAACAGCCGCCATGCTCACCCCGGGTACACCGTCCATAAGGAAGGGTACGAGCAATCCGTGCCAGTGAATGGAAGTGCCATGCGAACTCCGATTGAGGAGATCGACCGTCAGGTTCTGGCCTTCCTTGAGGCGCACCAAGGGTCCTGGGATGGTGCCATTCACGGCAACACCCGGCCCGCGGCGCGAGCCAGTGGTGAAGGTCGTGTCGGCGACGCTCATTGTAAGATGTTCGCCGGACAGAACGTCGCTCCCGCGGCGCGCGATCGTGCCATCGAGACCTCCGCGTGCCCACGCGGGCATTGCACCGGCAAGGCCAAGCATTCCGACCCCGCTTGCGCTAGACCCCAGAAATTTACGGCGATTGATCGCGACCATCGAAAGCTCCTGTATGAACGATACACCCTCAACTACGAAGGGCCCGGTTCTACCCCTCAAAAATTTTCCAGGCGGTCGCGCAATTTTTGCCGGGCACGATAGATGCGGGTCTCGATTGCCTTTTCCGACACGCCGAGAAGTTCGGCGGCTTCCGCCTGGCTGCGTCCGTCGATACTGACCAATATGAGCGCTTCGCGAAGACGGATCGGAAGACGCTCGATTTGCTCCAGGAGCATTCGCAATTCCTGGCGCTGCATCGCGATCTCTTGCGGATCGGGGCTGTCGTCAACAATCGCCAGTGTTTCAGATTCCGCGCCCAATCCGAAAAAGCGCGCCGTTTTGCGTTTGCGCAGCCTGTCGCGGCATTTGTTGAGCACGACTGTCGTCAAAAAAGGGCCAACAGGACGGTCCGGGTCGAGGCGGTGCCGGGCGACCCAGACCGAAGCAAGCCCGTCCTGAACAGCGTTTTCGGCCTGATGCGGAGACGCAAGCATGCGTGTCGCCAAAGCAATAAGCCGCGCTATATGGGGTTCGACCAGCGTCCCATATGCTGCCTTGCTGCCCCTGCGGGCATCTTCGACCAGGGCGGTCTCGGACCGGCTTTGCGCCTGCGTCACGGAAGCCTAATTACGCGAATTGCTGGTGAGCGCCTCGGAGACCCTCCGATCGAACAGGCGCTGCTGCTCGGGCTCGAGTATCTCGCGCATGTCGAAGACGTGTTGGACCGTGGCTTTCTGCAATTCGCCCATCCGTCCATGCACATCGTCAATCGCCGCGCTCACTTCGGGGCCATATTCGTGCTCGTCGGCCATCGCCTGAGCGAGCCTCGCATTTGCCGCGCGCAGCGATGACTCAAGTTCAGCACGCTCGACGGCGAAGCGGGCTTCCAGGGTCTCGAGGCGCGCGTTCTGGTCTTCGGTCAAAACCAGTTCCTCGTGCACGAACTGGTGCAGGCTGCCATTGTCTTCGTGGCTGAGCCAGCGATCAGCCGCGATCGCCCCCAAACATCCCGCGAGCCCGGCAAGAAGAACGGCAAGCAGGAGGCGTCCGTTCGTCAAAGTCTAGCTCCCGACATGCAGGAGAGCGGCGGGAGAAAGGTGCTCGTTCGACGCAAAATCATTATAGGCGGAACTCGCAGTTGAGCCCTGATTGTAGGGCATGATGGTCGTGCCGAAGCCTGCTCCAAGGCCGATGACGAACAGGCTGCAAAAGAGCGCGGCACGCCGGCGGCGATCGGCAACCTCGCCAAGCTGTCCGGCGCGCTGCCAGACACCATCCATGAAGTCTGACGGGTCATGCACAATATCATGCGCGGCCAGCTGTTTGAGCGAAGCATCGAGGGAAGGATAATCTGACATAGGCAACCTCTAACTATTGTAACTCCTTTACGCCACAGCCCGCCGAAGCCCTCAAAAAAATATTTGAGGGGTATGATATTCTCGCGCGTATCAAGGCATATGAGCATATTCACCCGCCTTGGCCTCGCCGCCCTCTTCGCAGCCTTTCTGCTTTCGGCACCCTTGCACGCGCATGAAGGGCATCAGGACAATATGTCCGACGCTGAAATGCTGGCGATGGAGGAGGGTATGGCCATGCCGGACGACGCCCATGCCGGCGAGCTTGCGCCGCCCGGGGAAGAGATGGACAGGCCGAACGCGCAGCAGTCCATGTCGCCTGAAGACATGATGCAGCAGAAAATCACGGAAAACCGCCTGACCTCGGCAGAGGACCTTCTGTCGCGCCTTCATCCGGTCGCGGCGCATTTCCCGATTGCGCTTCTCCTCGTCGCCGCACTCGCCGAACTCGCCTTGATGGTGCGCCCGACCTTGGGGCTTGAGACGACGATCCGGTTTCTCGTAGCCGGCGGCGCGATCGGGGCGGTCGTTGCGGCTTTGCTCGGATGGTTTGCGGGTGGATGGCGACTGCTGGACCGGTCGGAAAATCTCGCCATTCACCGCTGGAACGGCACGACGATTGCCATATTGAGCCTCCTCGCCTGGTGGGTTGCTGCGCGCGGAAAGGGGAGAGGCGCGCTGCGCTTGCTTCTGGCGCTGATCGCTGCGGCGCTCATCGTACAAGGCTATTTCGGCGGGGAGATGGTGCACGGGCCCAATCATATGGGCATCATGTAGGTGGGACGGGTAGCCGCTCCTCAAGGCGACCGAGCCTTCACGCCAGCCCTTGGCAAAGCCTGGCTGACCCCGGTCTATGACCTCACCATCGCCTTGTTTACGCGTGAGCGGACATGGCGGCGCGCGGTTGTCCGCGCCGCCAATCTTGCGCCCGGCGATCATCTTATCGATGTTGGGTGCGGAACCGGCACCTTGCTTCGCGATCTCATGATCAGCTGTCCGCAGGCGGGTCTCGCCGGCGTTGAGCCCGATCCGGCAGCACTGGCCATCGCGCGTCGCAAGTTTGGCGCCGGGGCGGATCTGATCCGTTGGCACAATGGCTTTCTCGATACCCTCGACCTGACCGCGCGATGGCAGCCAAACAAGATCGTCAGCAGCCTCGTCTTTCATCAGGTTCCGCTGGGTGAAAAGCGGGCAATCCTGGAGCAGATGCACGATCTGCTCCAGCCCGGAGGCATGGTGCTGATTGCCGACTATATGGCTCAGGACTCCGCCCTTATGCGCAAGCTTTTCCGCGCCACGGTGCAGCAGCTCGACGGTGTCGAAGACACGCAGCCCAATGTCGACGGTATCCTGGAGCGGCAGCTTGCCGAAATTTTCACCGACGCCGAAAGGCTTCACGTCTTCCCGACCGCCACCGGAGCGATATCGCTCTGGCACGGCTACAAGAAAGGTCCCCATACATGACCCGCACGTTTGCGCGAAAGCGCTTTCGCAACTCGTTCGCCGCAACAGCCCTCCTGGTAATTGCCGCCTGTTCGAACGTTGCCCAGGCGGCCACCTACACGATGTATCGCGATCCCGGCTGCGGCTGCTGCCTCAAATGGGCCAACCATTTCGAGAACGGCATGGACGCCGAGGTTGCGACTGTCGACACCACTGACATGGGTTCGGTGAAAGCCGACAAGGGCGTACCTTCCGATCTGTGGTCGTGCCATACGATGGTGATCGAGGGATATGTCATCGAAGGTCACGTCCCGGCAGAAGCAATCTCAAAATTGCTGCGCGAGCGCCCGGCAGGCGTTTCCGGACTTGCCGTTCCCGGCATGCCGCTGGGCTCACCTGGCATGGAATACGAGAACCGTGTGCAACCCTATGACGTCATCGCCTTTGGGCCCGGCGGCCGTACGGTTTTCGCAAGTTACCCCTGAACGGGCAAGAAAACGCCCCCAACTTTTGGAGAATAATGATGAAAATGATCCTCACCGTCGCTGGCGCGCTTGCTTTCTCGGCAAGCCCGGTCCTTGCTCAGGAGGCCCCTTCTGAAAAGCCCAAAATGTGCGAGATGATGCACGATGGCAAGAAAATGCAGGGTATGATGAAGAAGGACAAGGACGGAAAAATGTCATGCCAGATGATGGACCATTCCAAGATGGACCATTCGAAAATGGACCATGGCCAGTCCGGCCATGGCAAGAAAAAGGCCGCCGAGGCTGAAAAGCCGCAGACCGAACACAAGCACGACTGACCAGCCTTTGGCGTCTGGAGCCGACAATTCAATCGGCTCCAGACGGTCTAACGGGCCATGCGCTCGATGAGAGTGAGAAGTTCGGCGATCTTCTCCGATTGATCGGCCTTGTTGTTCGATGAGAGCGCCTGTTCGATGCAGTGCTTGGTATGGATGTCGAGTACTTTGGTCCTGGCGGCGCGCGCGGCGGCTTCGAGCGCGAGGATCTGCTGCAGGATATCGACGCAATAGCGCTCTTCTTCCATCATTCTCGATATTCCTCGCGCCTGCCCCTCGATCTTGCGCATTCGGGTCAAGACATCACGAAACTTGGGGTTTTGATCATCGCTCATGCCGTTCTCTCCAGACGCCGAGTTCATTCCTGACTGCTTTTGACACAGTTGCAAAGCAGTTCGCAATACACTATACCCCCCTATAGTATGCGACGGAGACAAAGATGACCAATGCGACGACGAAAGGTTCAATCCTTGCCTGGGGCTGGGCTTTCAGCGTCTTACTGCTGATTACCTATCTGCTCTGCGTGGCCTTTGGCTTGATCGCGCCCGATACTTTCCATATGCATGAAGCATGGGCGCCTTTGCTGCCAGGCTTCGATTGGTTGACATGGCCTGGCTTCTTCGCCGGGGCTATCGGCAGCTTTCTCTATGGCTGGTATATCGCGATCCTAGGGGTCCCGCTCGTCCGCTATTTCAGAAAAAGGATCGGGTGAAGAACCGGCAATGTGGATTTATCCGCTGCCGCGAATTCCGCACAGGTCGCAAAGCCTATGACAATGCACAGCTTACCCTTTTCCGGTTCGTCTTTCAGCAAAAAGAGGGAATTGTTCCTGCATACGGTTATCGGGCCAGTGCTGGGCATCTTAATCCTTCATCCGCTCACCGCGCTCGTTTATGGGTCTGGAGGGGCAGCAGCGGCGAGCGTGCCATTTGCTGAGCAGTTGGGCTCGGCGGTCGATCGACTGAGCGCGGCATTTGAAATCGAAATGCTGCCCATGAGCCTGGCTTTCGCGGTGATCGGCGGCGCAATCGGCCTGACGTTTGGTCTTTATCATCTGCGGCTCATGGCAGATCGCCAGATAATCCGCTCTCTGGAGCATCAATTGGCCGAAGAGCTGCCGCTGCTCATCGCCCGAGGCGAGGGCGCACAGCTGGAATTCAAATCGTCGCTGCGTTGGGATACGCGTGAACAGCGCGCAAATCGAAGCCTTCAACAGGTCGTGTTCAAAACGATTGCCGGATTTCTCAACAATGATGGCGGCACGCTGCTCATCGGCGTCGACGATAGCGGGGGCATCGTAGGAATCGAGGCCGATCTGAAGACTCTCAAGCACCCCAATAAGGACGGGTTCGAGCGCGTGCTGATGGACGCGATACGATCAGCACTCGGCGGTAACGCCTGCGCCCTGATCCATTGTTACTTTCACGATCTCGATGGCCGAACTGTTTGCCGCGTGATCGCACAAAAGAGCCTCGAACCGATCTATTTTCTCGACAATGGAGTGGCGCGCTTCTTGCTCCGCGCCGGCAACAGTACACGGGAATTGGATGCGCGCGAAGCGCACACTCACCTTTCGCAGCGCGGAAAAGAATATGCACGGCAGGCATGAGATGATCCTCTGCCATAAATCGGCAAGTCGGGTTGATCTCGTTTCCCGTTTCACGCTGTCACTTTCAGCGGGGTACGCCGCCTGTCAGCTCGGTTCGGCCTTGTCGGCGGAACACTGGCACACCTTTGGCCAGATCCAGGGAGACTATGATGGACCATTCTAATTGCAGCCATAGCGGCCACGGCGAAGCCGTTGCTGGCGATGATGGCCGCTACGATCTCGTTCCCGCTGGTTATGACGGACCGGTTTATACCTGCCCCATGCACCCGCAGGTCCGGCAGCCAAAGATGGGGTCGTGCCCGATCTGCGGCATGGGTCTCGAACTCGAATCCGCGGCCATGGTCGATGACGGACCGAACCCGGAGCTCGTCGACTTTACAAGGCGTTTCTGGGTCGGCGCCATCCTCACCTTGCCGCTGCTTGTTCTCACGATGGGCCCCTATGTGGGCTGGCCGGGCGTGCGCGAAATATTTGGCGAGCGGGCCACCCTATGGATTGAACTGGTGCTCGGTACACCGGTCGTGTTGTGGAGCGGATGGCCGTTTCTCGAACGGGGCTGGAATTCGTTCCGCACCTGGAACCTCAACATGTTCTCGCTCATCGGCATGGGCGTTCTCGCCGCATGGATTTTCAGTGTCGTCGCCGTCCTGGCACCGGACATCTTCCCGGATGGCTTTCGCGATCCAGAGGGACATGTCGGCGTCTATTTCGAAGCCGCGGCCGTTATCGTTACGCTTGTGCTCCTCGGCCAAGTCATGGAGCTGCGCGCGCGTGAAGGCACCGGTAAGGCCATTCGCGCTCTCCTTGATCTTGCAGCCAAAACCGCCCGCGTCATCAGGGCAGACGGCACTGAAGAAGAAATCCCCCTTGAGCACGTGGCTGTTGGCGACCAATTGCGGGTCCGCCCAGGCGACAAGGTGCCCGTTGACGGTGTAGTGCTCAAAGGCCGCTCGTCGATCGACGAAAGCATGATCACCGGTGAACCAGTCCCGGTCGAAAAGGTCGAGGGCGACGCCGTGACCGGGGCAACGATCAACGGAACAGGCAGCCTGGTGATCGAAGCGAAACGTGTCGGATCAGACACCATGCTCGCGCAGATCGTGGAAATGGTTGCGGCCGCACAGCGCTCGCGCGCGCCGATCCAGAAGTACGCCGACAAGGTGGCCGGCATGTTCGTCCCCGCGGTTATCGGCATAGCCGTGCTCGCCTTCATCGCCTGGGCGATCTGGGGCCCCGCACCAGCGCTTGCCTATGCCCTCATTGCTGCAGTTGCGGTACTGATCATCGCCTGCCCCTGCGCTCTCGGCCTGGCGACGCCGATGTCGATCATGACCGCGACAGGAAGAGGGGCGCAGGCGGGCGTTCTGATCAAGAACGCCGAAGCGCTCGAGCGCTTCGAGAAAATCGATACGCTGATCGTCGACAAGACGGGTACGCTGACCGAGGGGCGCCCAAGGCTCGTCGCGGTTATGCCCGAAGAGGGCCACGATGAAATCGAGGTGTTGAGCCTGGCGGCGTCGCTCGAGCGCGGGTCGGAGCACCCGCTCGCAGAAGCGATCGTGCGCGGCGCCGAAGAACGCGGCGTCGCGATGGAAACCGCCAGCGAGTTCGAGGCCGTAACCGGTAAAGGCGTCATGGGCACGGTTTCCGGTAAACGCGTCGCGCTGGGTAACCTTGCGCTCCTGTCAGACCTCGGTTTGGAAGGTGCCACGCTCAGCGAAAAGGCCAATGCGCGCCGCGACGAAGGCGAAACCGTCATGTTCGTGATCGTGGCAGGCAAGATTGCTGGCCTCATCAGCGTTGCCGACCCGGTCAAGGAAACCACTCCTGCGGCGATCAAGGACCTGCACAAGCTCGGCCTTACGATCATTATGGCGACCGGCGACAATGAGCGGACGGCGCAGGCGGTTGCCGCCCGCCTTGGTATCGACGACATTCGCGCAGGCGTTCTTCCCGCGGACAAGGCGCGGCTCATCCGTGAATTGCAGGAAGGCGGTGCCAAGGTGGCCATGGCCGGCGACGGGGTTAACGACGCTCCGGCGCTTGCCCAGGCAGATGTCGGCATTGCGATGGGAACCGGCGCGGATGTCGCGATCGAAAGTGCGGGGATTACGCTCGTTAGAGGCAATCTCGACGGGATCGTCCGGGCCCGCAAGCTTGCCCGGGCTACGATGCGCAATATTCGGCAAAATCTGTTTTTTGCGCTGATTTACAACGCCTCGGGCGTGCCCGTCGCGGCCGGTGTTCTTTATCCTTTCTTCGGCATCCTGATTGGCCCAATGTTCGCAGCCTTTGCGATGAGTGCGTCCTCCATATCGGTAGTCCTGAACTCGCTCAGACTTCGTAGTGCGAAGCTGTGAACATTCGACAATCGAACAAATCGCCATCCCTGATCCATGCCTCAATGCCTCCGCATTGCGGCAGGGCCGGTCGCCTGTGGAAGATGGCAGCGCGACGCAAGCCATAGAAAGGTAAACCGCATGGATAACCATTCGGCGCACGAAGATAATCTGAACAAGAGCAGCATCACCCTGCTTGGCGGCGTTGCCATGGGGACTGGCGTCATGATCGGTGCGGGCATTTTTGCGCTCACCGGTCAGATCGCGGAGCTTGCCGGCCCTCTCTTCCCCCTCTCCTTCGTCGCAGGCGCGCTCATCACCGCGCTCGCATCATACAGCTACATCAAGATGTCGAATGCCTGGCCATCGTCGGGTGGCATCGCGATGATCCTGCAAAAGGCCTATGGTCCGGGTGTCGTCGCGGCCTCCGCATCAGTGCTGATGGCCATGTCGATGGTTATCAATGAGAGCCTGGTGGCGCGAACCTTCGCGACCTATGCGCTGCGTCCGTTTGGGCTCGAAGAAAACGCATTGCTGATATCGGGCTTGGCGCTGGGACTCATCGTTTTCGCCTATCTGGTCAACGCCGCGGGCAATAGATCGGTAAGCGGGTTTTCGCTCGTTATGTCGGCGATAAAGGTTGGCGGGATAGCGGTGTTCGCAGTTGCGGCGATCTGGGCCAGCGGACTGTTCGCAGGCGCCTTTACCGAGCCTGCTTCCTTGTCGAACGGCGAAGCATTGCTCGCTTCGGTGGCCTTCTCGATCCTTGCATTCAAGGGGTTTACAACCATCACCAACAGTGGCGGAGAAATCGTCGATCCGCACAAGAATGTCGGTCGCACAATCATGATCTCGATTGCCGTGTGCATCGTGGTTTATCTGCTCGTCGCCTTGGCCGTTGGCTCCAGTCTCAGCATCGGCGAGATCGTTCAGGCGCGTGACTATTCCCTGGCCGCGGCAGCGCGCCCCGCATTGGGAGATCTCGGGTTCTATTTCACCGTAGCGATTGCCATCTCGGCGACTACGTCGGGGGTCATTGCGAGCGTGTTCGCCGTCTCGCGGATGCTGACAATGCTGACCGAGATGAAGATGATCCCCCACAGCCATTTCGGAATGAAGGGCGGCATCCGTAGCCACATGCTGGTCTATACGGTCGTCATAGCCGGCACACTGGCGGTCCTGTTCGACCTTTCCCGCATCGCCTCGCTCGGCGCCTTCTTCTACCTTGTCATGGACATGCTCGTCCATTGGGGCGTGTTTCGCAGTCTTCGCAAAGAGATCGGCGCCCGCGCTTCCGTCCTGCTCACCGCGCTGGCGGCCGACGCCGTTGTGCTCGCCGCATTTACGGCCGCCAAACTCAAGAGCGATCCGGCCGTGGTTTCCTATGCGGTGATCGGAATCGCGGCCGTGTTCGTGGCGGAATGGATATTTCTGTCCGGCCAGCGCAGGGAGACGAACACAGATTCTATTGAAAACAAGGTCGAGAGCGGAAGCGGCGATCACGACCGTCCTTGAGCGCAACATTGGCTGTTTGGCAGCTCAGATAAATATTTTTGAGGCGGCGCCGTAATTTCGCGCCGCCCCGCCCGTCTTTATTCCTTCGGCTGCAATCGGAATACCGGAAGTTTGTCCATCTTGTCCGTACCAGGCCGCGCGATCGACCGGCAGAAAGAGATTCGCGGGAGGAATGTCGGCGATTGCGACAAACATCGTTTCTCTTTCGAAGAACGATGAAACGAAAACGCGAAACGAACATTGGAATTGAACAAGCAGCCCCAGGCTGTGCGTGTGAACAAGGGGCTGTAAAGGCATGAAAACTGCGAGTGTTTACCGGATGGTGATGGAGGATCATGTCTGTCCCTATGGCATCAAAACGGTCGATCTTCTCAAGCGGCAAGGCTTCGAGGTCGACGATCATCACCTGACCAGCAGGGAGGAAACCGACGCGTTCAAGGACAAGCACGACGTCGAGACCACGCCGCAGACCTTTATGGAAGGCAAGCGCATTGGCGGCTATGACGATGTCCGCGAGTTCTTCGGCAAAAGCCGCTCGCAGCCCGAGGAAGGCGAAACCAGCTATCAGCCGGTCATTGCGATTTTCGCGGTCGCGCTGCTGCTCGCGCTCGGGCTGAGCTGGGCGTTTTTTGACGACCTCTTCACCGTTCGGGCCGCGGAGTGGTTCGTCAGCCTCTCGATGACCTTGCTCGCCGTCCAGAAGCTTCAGGACGTGCGCAGTTTCTCGACCATGTTCCTCAACTACGATCTACTCGCACGGCGCTGGGTGCCCTATGGCTTCGTCTATCCGTTCGGCGAAGCCGCTGCCGGCATTCTCATGACCGCGGGCGCACTGACCTGGCTTTCTGCCCCGCTGGCATTATTCATCGGCACCGTCGGCGCTGTCAGCGTCTTCAAGGCTGTCTACATCGACAAGCGTGAGCTCAAATGCGCTTGCGTCGGAGGTAGCAGCAACGTCCCGCTCGGTTTCGTCTCGCTGACAGAGAACCTGTTCATGATGGGGATGGGGCTCTGGATGGGTCTCAAGGTCTTTACAGGATCCTCGGTTTAATCCTGGCGACCTCGCTGTTCCTGATATCGGTGGGCTCGCACCTCGTCATACTGAATGCGGGCCATACGCTGCTCGAGCAAAACTGCAGCCTTCTGCACAAGCTGGGCATCGCGCTGCTCGTTCTTTTCTCGCATCTGACCGTAGCGGCGTTCTTCGCCGCCGGCTTCTGGATCGGCGAGGAGCTGGGTCTGGGCGGCTTCCGGCAGGCCGGCGCGATGACCGCGATGGACTATTTCTATTTTTCTCTGATCAACGTGACGACGCTTGGTTTGGCGGACATTTTCCCAACAGAGCACCTGCGGGTTCTCGCCGGCGTCGAGGCCCTCACCGGCTTCGCTCTCATCAGCTGCTCGGCGCAGCTATTCTGGACCATGATGCATAAAGGAGAAGAAGCATGACCGAAAAGACGACCCACTCGGACAAGGGAGGGGGCGGCAGCTACTGGCGGTTCATGGCCATGGTGTCGACCTCGACCGTGATCATGTTCTTCTTGATGTATGCCAACACCTTCACGATTGACGATGTTTTCTGGAGCGAAACGCGCTTCTGGATGATGTTCGTCATGGGCGCGATGATGATGATCGTCATGCTGCTCTTCATGTGGGGCATGTACAAGGACCGGACCAAGAACTTCATCATTCTGGGCGTCGGCGCCTTTGTGTTCGCGCTCGCACTATGGCTGGTGCGCAGCCAGACCACCGTC
Organism: Croceibacterium atlanticum; assembly: GCF_001008165.2. Taxonomy (NCBI): domain Bacteria; kingdom Pseudomonadati; phylum Pseudomonadota; class Alphaproteobacteria; order Sphingomonadales; family Erythrobacteraceae; genus Croceibacterium; species Croceibacterium atlanticum. The sequence continues at coordinate 2,680,280 of NZ_CP011452.2, forward strand.
GACGATACCGAATATATGGCAGCGATGATCCCGCACCACTCAATCGCGATCATGACCAGCGAACGCGCGAGCCTGAAAGATCCTCGCGTGCGCGAACTCGCGCAGGCCATCATCGTCGCGCAGCGCCGCGAAATCGCCGAGATGAAATATCTCATAGACGATATCGAGCAGAACGGTCCGCGGACCGAAGAACGCCTCCCCGAGGAGATGCAGCAATGAAAAAGATAGCTTTCACGGCGCTCATCGCGCTTCCGCTCGCCGCCTGCAATTCGAACACCGCTCCGGGCAACGACCGCGAAGCCCAGCTCGACCCGCCCGCTACTGCCGCGCCGATCGAGGCCGCGGCCAGTGCTTTGGCTAATGTCAGCCCGGGCCTGATGCTTCCCGAGACAATGAATGACGCCGATATCGCGGCACTAGGTGCCGGGCAGGCCTGCCAGTTCCGCCTGACCGAAGTGGCCTTTCCCTCGTTTGTCTATGACGGCGACGGGGGCGGTGCGATCAAGATCAATGGCAAATTGATCCCCGTCACCGCCGATGGCCCCGGCAGCTATTCGAATGGCGAGCTTCGGATCAGGACCCGTGTACTGGATGATGAAGGCGATGCGGGTCTGCAAATGCAGGAGATGATCGTCGTCGGACCCCGGATGAAGGACGAGTTCGGGTTCTGGGGATATACCACCTGTCCGGCAGGCGGAGCCTGATACTGGCAGGGCGCATGGGCGGGCCGTTGGCTACCCCGTGCGCCCGCAGCTCCTCCGTTCGTCGCCCTCACCAGTCTTAACAGGAACAAGCAGATGACCGATACGAGGCCCATCGCTGTCTTCGGTGCAGGCGGGAAGACCGGCACCGAGCTATTGCGGCGTGCCCTTGCGCGGGACATACCGATCCGCGCCTTCGAACACACCGTGCCCGGGCCAGACGAGCGGGTGGGCGACTTCGAATATATCGAATGCGATGTGCTGTCGGATGATTTCGCGGGCGATCTCGATGGCTGCCGCGCGGTTATCTCGACGCTCGGTGTCGCTTTCGGTCCGGGCAATGCGATCGATCCACCGCCGCTCTATTCCGATGGCACGCGCAACCTGCTCGGGGCGATGGCACAAGCGAAGATCGACCGCATTGCCGTGATCTCCGCTGCCTTCGTCGAACATCAGTCGAGCGTTCCGGCGTGGTTTGAGCTCACCGCCAAGCCTGCATTGTTCAATATACTCGAGCAGATGCGCGCCATGGAAGCGATGCTCAGCGACGCCCAAGGCATCAAATGGACGGCCGCACGACCGGGCTGGCTCCTGGATGAGCCTTACACCGGCGATGCCGTCATTTCGGACGAACGCTTGGCAGAAGGCTGTTTCCGATGCCGTCATGCAGATCTCGCGGCAAGCCTCCTCGACTTCGTGTGCGAAGACATCTGGATCAACGCAAAACCTGCCATCGGCAGGCCCGAAGCCGAACAGTTCGAAAGTCCTGCCGCCATCAAGGCCGAACTCGGTATCGATTAAACGTCGTATCATTTTTCGACTTGTGACGGGCCCGCACGTTACAAGTTTTGAGCAACAGACAAGGAAGTCGTATGTTTCTGGAGAAGATCAAAACCCCCGGTCTCTCGCACCTCTCGTATATCATCGGCTCGGGCGGGCAGGCGGCGGTCATCGATCCGCGCCGGGACTGCGAGGTCTATGTCGAAAAGGCCCGGGCCGAAGGGCTGGAGATCACGCATATCTTCGAAACCCATCGCAATGAGGATCTGCTCAGCGGCTCGCCGATTTTGGCCGATTTGACAGGAGCCACGGTCTATCACGGGCCCAACGCGGCAGGCGAGATCGTTTTTGCCAATACCGCACGCGAGGGCGATTGTTTCGAGCTGGGTCAATTGCGGATCGAGGTGCTTGAAACACCTGGACACACCGACGATCATCTCGCTTTCGTCATCCATGACAGCGAATATTGCGAGGGACCGGTCGGCGTCTTTACCGGCGATGCGCTGTTCGTCGGCGATGTCGGGCGCACCGACTTCTATCCCGAGCGCAAGGAAGAAGTCGCGGGCCTTTTGTTCGATTCCCTGCAGAAACTTTGCGGCCTCGGCGATCAGGCGATTATCTACCCGGCGCATGGTGCGGGCTCGGTCTGCGGGTCGGGAATGGCGGACCGGGAATTCTCGACAATCGGCCACGAGCGACGCAACAACCCGCGACTGCGCATCTCCGACCGCGACGAGTTCATCAAGGCGAAGGTGGCAGAACACCACTACCAGCCGCCCTATTTCCGGCTGATGGAGCGGCTCAACCTCGAAGGGTCCGATGCCGCGCCGCGGATTATGCGGCCAAGGCGTCTGGGGCTGGAAGACCTTAGCGAGAGCGGCGCTGATCACCTGGTCGATGTGCGCGAGCCGCTCGCCTACGCTGCCGGCCATCTGCCGGGTGCCATGTGCCTTCCGGTGGGAATGATACCGGCCTTTGCCGGATGGTTCCTCGGTGAAGGCGACAGGATCGCGCTCGTCGCTTCCCAGGAAGACCAGCTAGCCCACGCCACGGCCCATCTGGTGCGCATCGGTCTCGATAATGTTGTCGGCGGCTATGTCGGCGTGGTTCCGGCCGCTGCTCAGGGCAAAGCGATGCGCAACATTCCCATGATCGGCACCGAGGAAATCGCGCGCAGGCTCAATCAGGACAGCCGTGAATGGACTTTGCTCGACGTGCGCGACGCGGACGAACGACAGGAAGCAAGCATCGACGGCTCAGAACATATCTATGTTGGCGAGCTCAACACGCGATGGAAAGAGCTCGACCGCAACCGACACTACACGCTGATGTGCGCGAGCGGCATGCGGGCGAGCGTTGCCGCAGGCTGGCTGGCGAGCCAGGGCTTCAAGCGCCTCGACATCTATCTCGGCTCCATGGGCGCTTGGAAGCAGCAAAGCTCGTAGACGATCACCGCGTTCATGTTTCTTTCAATCCCATATTTCCCCGAAGCTCCGCTGCCGGCGAGCCGTGATCTTCCAAAGTCTCAGGCTTGGCACGCACAGGGTGCATTGGTCGTAATACAGTCGATTGTCGGCCGAGACCGGCTCAGGCTAGAAAATCGCATATCACCAAGGCAATGGTTGCGCCTCTGTCCGCAGGTACATGCATCCTTGTCGATAAGCCGCAAAGTCTCTAGGCTCTCGACGATGGCTCGATTGCGTTCCTTTTTGCTGACAATGCTTTGCATTGGTTTCGTGATCCAATCACCCGTGCAGGCCATGCCAACGCCTCAATCGGAGAAGATGCTCGCTTCCGATTGTGCTGAAATGATGCACCACTCTGAGGGCGATGAACCAATGCACAGCCATAACGGCAATACTGACGCACCGTGTGAAGGCATGTCGGCTGATTGTTTGCTTGCAACCAACGCGGTTTCTCCCGTTTGGGTGGGGAGCGATGCGCCTTCGCATGTTGTTAAGCCGTTTTCCGACGGCCCTGTGTATTTGTCGAACATTACTTCACCTCTGCTCAGTCGCGCTTCTGCGCCCGATTACCCCCCTCCACGAATCTGACTTGATTGCATAACCTGAAGGCGAATTGCGCCTTCTGAATGCGTGGTCTTGACGCTGCAATGCACCGCCATTGCCGCCGGACCTCGGCACGCAAATCGAGTGAGAAATTCCCATGAAATGGTCCATAGGCGGTATCCTTGCCGCCTCGCTGATGCAGGCGCAGGTCGTACTCGCGCAGCCGGTTGGCTATGAAGAAGCCTTGCGGGCAGCGCGCGAGGATCAGCCGCTGCTCCAGGCCGCGCAATTGCGTATCGATGGGACGCGAGATGTCTCGGATGCCGCAGATGAGCTGCCCGATCCTATCTTGCGTGGCGGGATTGCAAACCTGCCAATTACCGGGCCTGTGGCGATCGAGTTTGATCGCCAGCTTCCAACGCAGATTGCTGTTGGCATTGAGCAACCAATCCCAAACCTTGCAAAGCGCCGAGCGCGTCGAGGTGTGGCGAACTCAGATGTAGCCATCGCGCAAATGCGATTTGGGGTTGCGCAGCAACGGATCGACATCGCCACATCAGCGGCTTGGATCGACTTGTACTATGCCGAAGAGAAGCTCGCCTTCGCCCATACGGCACTGAGCGATCTGCGCAGGCTTCAGCCGGTGGCAAACAGCGCTGTCGCGTCGGGGGCAGCCCGTCCGGCCGAAAGCCTAGCCATTCGCCGCGAGCTCCTTGTGATCGAAGATGCAATCACAAGAATTGAAGCCGAAAGAGATGCTGCGCGCGCCATGCTCTCGAGCTACATTCAGACAGACGACCCTACTATCGCTGGTAATGCGCCAGCGGCCGATGTCGACAGCGGCAGCCTCGAGCAAGCTCTGAACCTTAACCCCGTCATCCGTCTTGCCGATGCGGCCACCGGACGCGCAGAAGCGAACGCCGACCTCGCGCGCGCCGACTTGCGCCCCGACTTCGGAGTGAGCGTGAACTATGGCCGGCGCGACCCTGCCTTCGGAGATGCATTCTCTGTCATGGGATCGGTTACCCTGCCCATCTTCACCGATCAACGTCAAAAGCCGCGCATTCGTGCCGCCGAGGCAGAGGCTGCCGCTACGCAGGCTGAGCGCGATGATCGGTTGCGGGCACTGCGTGTGCAATTCGAATCCGATCTCGCCACGTGGCGCAGTGCGAAGCGCCAATGGGAACGCGCTCGCGATGAATTGCTGCCGCTGGCCCGGCAAAGGGTTGAACTGGAAACGGCGAGCTTTGCTGCCGGAAACGCAGACCTGATCGATGTGATTGCAGCAAAGGCGGATCTGGCCTTGCTCGATCTTGAAATCTTTGAACGCGAAGCCGCGACCGTGGAATGGGCCGAGATGCTTCGCTTGACCTACGGGGAGCAGCAGCCATGAGCGATACAGTCGACAGCTCCGGCCCTTCAAAGCGAACCTATGCAATCATCGCGGCCGTCGCGCTTGTCAGCCTCGGCGCCGGATACGCGCTCTCGCTCGTAGGAGATGAGGGCGAGGGTGGGATGTCGGGCTCCTCCGAGACGGAGTGCGAAGAGGTGCTCTACTGGTACGATCCGATGGTTCCCGGACAGCGCTTTGACGAGCCTGGCAAGTCGCCCTTCATGGACATGATGCTGGTACCCAAATGCGCGGGAGAAGCCGCCGAAGCGGGCGTCCGGATTGATCCGGGCCTTGTCCAGAATTTCGGCATTCGCACCGCAGCGGCCGAGTTCGGAGTTCTCGAGCCGGAAATCACCGTGACGGGTGTCCTGGCATACAACAGCCGGGATGTTGCCATCGTCCAGCCAAGAGCGGGCGGTTATGTCCAACGCACCTATGGCCTTGCGCAGGACGATGTCGTGCGTCGCGGCGCTCCGATCGTCGATATCTTGGTCCCTGATTGGGGCGGCGCGCAGCGCGAGTACATTGCCGTGCTCGATACCGGCGATCAGGCACTTGCAGACGCGATGCGGCAGCGCATGCGCCTGCTCGGCATGACCGATGCGATGATCGCGTCGGTCGAACGCACCCGCCGCGTCCAGAACACGTTTACAGTCACCGCACCGGTGGGCGGCGCTGTAACAGTGCTGGGGGTGCGTCCAGGCATGACCGTGACGGAAGGCCAGACATTGGCCGAGATTGCAGGCTTTTCGCCGATATGGCTTGAAGCTTCGGTTCCTGAAGCCCAGGCCACAAATGTCCGACAGGGCCAGCCCATCAGTGCGACCCTGGCAGCGTATCCTGATGAGCGATTTGCGGGACGAATTGTTGCCATCCTTCCTAGCGCCGATGCCGCGAGCCGAACCATCACCGTCCGGGCTGAGCTGCCGAACCCACGCGGCAGGTTGAAGCCAGGGATGTTTGCGCAGGTGTCGCTTTCACCCGACACACGGCGAGCCTTGCTGGTACCGTCGGAGGCGGTCATTCGAACCGGCCGCCGCAATCTTGTGATGCTCAAGCAGGATGAAGGCGCCTTTCTTCCAGCCGAGGTCGAAATCGGACGCGAGGCGAATGGCAGGACTGAGATCCTGGCAGGCCTTGCCGAAGGCGAAGAGGTCGTCACTTCCGGGCAGTTCCTGATCGACTCCGAGGCGAGTTTGGCCGGGATCGATATCAGGTCGATCGACGGAACCATGAGCATGGCATCCGATGGCTCAGCAAAGATGAGGACGTACACCGCCACGGGAAGAGTGACGAAAATCGCTGGTGCTTCGATCACTCTCAATCACGCGCCGGTTCCCGCCCTCGAATGGCCAAGCATGGTTATGCCCTTTGCCTTGGCTGACGCCACTCTGGCCGAGGATCTGGAACCGGGCGACCAGGTCGAGTTTACCTTCTCGCAGCACGACACCGGTCCGCGCATCGAGTCTATCAGGAAGACCGAGCGATGATAGCGCGCATAATCGATGCATCGATCGCCAATCGGTTTTTCATCGTTCTGGCGGCCATCGCGGTTACGCTCGCTGGCTTCTGGGCGGTGCGCGCAACGCCTGTCGATGCGATCCCCGATCTGTCTGATGTGCAGGTCGTGGTGCGGTCGAACTATCCTGGGCAAGCTCCGCGCATCGTTGAGGATCAGGTCACATACCCGCTTGCAACGACGATGCTCTCGGTGCCGGGCGCGGAAACTGTGCGCGGCTATTCGATGTTCGGCGACAGCTTCGTCTATGTGATCTTCGAGGATGGGACCGACCTCTACTGGGCGCGCTCGCGCGTGCTTGAATATCTCAACCAGGTGCAAAACGAATTGCCCGACGGAGTGACCAGCTCGCTCGGGCCGGACGCGACGGGCGTTGGCTGGATTTACGAGTATGCGCTGGTTGACCGAACGGGGAACAGCGATCTCGCTGACCTTCGGAGCCTTCAGGACTGGTTCCTGCGTTTTGAGCTCCAGACTATTCCGGGCATAGCCGAGGTCGCCAGCGTCGGCGGCATGGTCAAGCAGTACCAGGTCGTGCTGGAACCCTACCGGATGGCTTCGCTTGGCGTCACTTACAGCGATGTCGTGCGTGCCATCCAGGCCTCCAATCAGGAAGCTGGAGGATCGGTTGTCGAAATGGGCGAGGCCGAGTTTATGGTCCGCGCATCAGGCTATCTCACGTCTCTCGAAGACTTCAGGCAGATTCCGCTGAAATCGGTCGGTAACGGTATCCCCGTCACCTTGTCCGATGTCGCCACGATCCAGCTTGGGCCCGAAATGAGGCGCGGTATCGCCGAGCTCAATGGGGAAGGCGAGGTCGCAGGCGGTATTGTCGTGCTCAGGCAAGGCGAGGACGCACGGGCAACCATCGCGGCTGTCGAAGAGAAGCTCGACGTGCTCCAAGCCAGTCTTCCCGAAGGGGTCGAGATTGTCACGACCTATGATCGTTCGAAGCTGATCGACGCATCGATCGAAAACCTGACCGGCAAACTCATCGCCGAATTCATCATCGTTGCGATCGTATGCGCGTTATTCCTGTGGCACGTGAGATCGGCTTTCGTGGCCATCGTCACGCTCCCGCTAGGGGTTCTGGCCGCCTTTATCGTGATGCGTTTTCAGGGAGTCGATGCCAACATCATGTCCTTGGGCGGCATCGCCATCGCAATCGGCGCGATGGTCGACGCCGCCATCGTTATGATCGAGAACGCCCACAAGCATATCGAGCATTGGGAAGCGGATCATCCCGACGAGGAGATGTCCAGCGGCGAGCGCTGGAAGCTGATTGCGGAGGCGTCGAAAGAGGTGGGGCCAGCGCTCTTCTTCAGCCTTCTCATCATCACGCTCTCGTTCCTCCCGGTTTTTACTTTGCAGGCCCAGGAAGGGCGGCTCTTTTCGCCGCTGGCCTTTACCAAGACCTATGCGATGGCGGCGGCAGCGATACTGTCGGTGACACTGGTTCCTGTACTCATGGGCTGGCTGATCCGCGGCAAGATACCCAAGGAGGATACCAACCTCCTCAATCGCGTGCTGACCAAAGCCTACCGGCCGGGTCTCGATTGGGTGCTCAGCCGACCCAAGACGACATTGCTCGTGGCCGGTCTTGTATTCCTCACGGCGCTGATCCCGTTCACCCGTCTGGGAGGGGAATTCCTGCCGCCGCTCGACGAAGGCGATCTCCTCTACATGCCGAGCGCTCTGCCTGGCCTGTCTCCTGGTGAAGCGTCCGCATTGCTTCAGCGGACCGACCGCCTGATCAAATCCGTGCCCGAAGTCGATACCGTGTTCGGGAAAGCGGGGCGGGCTGATACAGCGACCGACCCTGCGCCGCTCACGATGTTCGAAACAACGATCCGCTTCAAACCGCGCGAAGAGTGGCGGCCGGGAATGACGCCAGAGAAGCTCGTCGAAGAGCTTGATCGTGCAGTGCAGGTGCCGGGACTCGCCAATGTCTGGGTGCCACCGATCCGCAACCGCATCGACATGCTTGCGACCGGTATAAAGAGCCCGATCGGCGTGAAAGTATCTGGCGAGGACCTTGCCGAGATCGAGCGCGTGGCGTTGCAGGTCGAGAATGTTGCCAAGCAGGTTCCCGGAGTCAGTTCCGCTTTGGCAGAGCGTCTGTCGGGAGGCCGCTATGTCGATGTGGACATCGACCGGGTCGCTGCGGCGCGTTTCGGGCTGAATATCGCCGATGTTCAGCAGATTGTGTCAGGCGCGATCGGCGGCGCGAATATCGGCAGAACGGTCGAAGGACTGGCGCGATATCCCATCAATGTGCGCTATCCGCGCGAGATCCGCGACAGCCTCGCAGAACTGCGCGCGCTGCCTTTGCTAACCCCCTCTGGCCAGCAAATCACGCTTGGGACCGTAGCGCAGGTGAGCATCAGCGACGGTCCGCCGATGCTCAAGAATGAGCAAGGCCGTCTCATCAGCGTGGTCTATGTCGATACGCGCGGGCGCGATCTTACTTCGGTCGTAAGTGATCTTCAGGCGGCAGTGTCAGACGGCGTCGATCTGCCTGCCGGTGTGAGCATCTCTTACGCGGGCCAGTTTGAATATCTCACCCGCGCCAATGAGCGGTTGCAGGTCGTCGTTCCCGCGACGCTCGGCATCATTTTCGTTTTGCTCTATCTGATCTTCCGCCGCTTCGACGAAGCGCTACTTGTTATGGGCACGCTGCCCTTCGCCCTGACCGGCGGCTTCTGGCTGCTTTATCTGATGGGCTACAACCAGTCTGTTGCGACATCGGTGGGTTTTATTGCGCTTGCCGGTGTGTCTGCCGAGTTCGGCGTCATCATGCTGATCTACCTCAAGTCTGCGCTGGCCCGGCGCAGCGGTGCCCTCGATGCGGACGGCGTGGGCGAAGCCATCAGGGAGGGTGCTCTTCTGCGCGTGCGTCCCAAGGCGATGACCGTGGCCGTCATTCTTGCCGGTCTCTTCCCTATCCTCATTGGAACCGGCGCAGGTTCGGAGGTCATGAGCCGCATCGCCGCGCCGATGGTAGGCGGCATGATCACCGCGCCGCTGCTTTCGATGTTCGTTATCCCCGCCGCATATTTGTTGATGCGGCGCCCCCGGCCCGAACGGCCAACCCAACCCCAAGGAGAAGAAGAATGCGAACCACAACCCTCATAACCCTATTGGCCGCGCCGCTGGCGCTGGCGGCCTGCGATTCTGGCCAGGACACTGCCGAGATGGAGGACATGCCGATGGCTGAAGATGCAATGATGATGGACGGCCAGGATATGCCAATGACGGACACTGGCAACGCAATGCAGTCCGCGAGTGCGCAAGGCACCGTCACCGCCATCGACGCCGAAGCGGGTACGATCACCGTCGACCACGGCCCGGTCCCCGCAATCGAATGGCCGGCGATGACCATGGCGTTCGAAGCCGATGAGCAACTGCGCAGCGAAGTAAGCGTCGGTGAGGGCATTGCCTTTGAATTTCGTACTGGTTCTGAAGGCAGTGTGATCACGTCGATCACGAAGGAATAAATCGGTCGGGTGGTGCCAGGCAAATCTGGCGCCGCCCATCGCGAAACAGGAGGAGCATGATCCGGACACCCCGCATCACCCATGCATTATCCGTAGACCGCCGAGGACTGATCAAAAGCGCAGGCTTTGCTGCTGCAGGCTTTGCCGCGTTCCCGCTTGCAGGATGCAAAGCGCAAGACGCATCGATGCTGGACAGCACTCCAGGGTCCAATCCGCTCGCTATACCGCCCTTGCAGAGTGGCGAGATAGAGCAGGGCACGCGGGTTTTCCGCCTGTCTTTGACACCAGGCCAGAAGGAATTCGTCCCCGGTGTTGCTTCGTCCACCATCGGCATCGACGCACCCTATCTGGGACCGACGCTGGAAATGCGCCGGGGCGAGCGGGTGCAGTTCCATATCGACAACAATCTGGCCGAAGGCGCTACGGTCCATTGGCATGGTTTCGAACTTCCTGCCGCAGCCGATGGCGGACCGCATCAGTTGATCCGTCCCGGTGAACGCTGGAGCCCCTCTTTCGAAGTTCGCCAGCGGGCCTCGCTCTACTGGTATCATTCGCACTTGGAGCGCAAAGCCGGGCCGCAGGTCTATGCCGGGCTCGCCGCGCCGATCTATGTTCGCGATGACGAGGAAGAGCGCCTCGACTTGCCGAGCGACTATGGCGTCGACGACATTCCGCTGATCGTGCAGGACCGCGTGATCGATGGGTTCGGCCGGTTGGTGTACCCGCTGAGCATGCACACGCGGATGATGGGCATGCGCGGGAACCGGATATTCGTCAACGGCACTGAGAATGCCGTGTTCGACGCACAGACAGGCCAATTACGGCTGCGCATCCTCAACGGATCGAACGCCCGCTTCTACGATTTCTCGCTCGAAGGTGATCGTTCGATGCAACTGATCGCGAGCGATGGCGGCTTGCTCGATCGTCCGCACATCGTCCGCTCGGTCAGGCTCGCACCGGGGGAGCGCGCGCAGGTAATTATCGATCTCTCGGAAGGACGCCCGCTTCGCCTTCTTGCCAGCAGTCCCGAAATCGCCATGGGCATGATGGGCGGACGCGGAATGATGGGTCGCGGCAATAGCGACGATGCTTCCGGAGACGTGTTTCAAATCCTCGATATCAGGCCGGCAAGTTCGGCCCAGCGCATCAGGGTGCCGACACAACTGGCATCGCTTGCGCCAACCGACCCGTCGTCAGCCGTCCGAACCCGGCGTTTCGTTCTCGACATGGGCATGATGGGCGGCGGAATGTCCATTAACGGTGCTGCGATGGACATGAATGTGATCAACGAACGTGTGCCGGTCGGCCAATGGGAAATCTGGGAGATCGCCAACCCTTCGATGATGGCCCATCCGTTTCATATCCATAATGTCCAGTTTCGTGTGATCGACCGCGATGGTCGAGCGCCCCCAGCATTGGAAACCGGTTTGAAGGATACCGTTATCGTCAACCCGCGCGAGCAGGTTCGCCTTCTCCTGCGTTTTGAAGAACACACTGACCCAGGGCTGCCCTACATGTATCACTGCCACATTCTCGAACACGAGGATGCTGGCATGATGGGGCAGTTCGTAGTCGTGCAGAGCTAGGAAGGACAGGCGATGAGCAAGGGCGAGAGCGTGATCGAGGGTACTGCGATCAACCCGGTATGCGGCATGAGCGTCGCGATCGAAGGAGCCGAGCACATCGCGACGCGTGAGGGCGCGAAACATTATTTCTGTTCGTCGCGCTGCCACGACCAGTTCATCAGCGATCCCGAGCTATATCTGTCGGGCGCGCATCTGGACGCCGTGGAGGATGTGCCCGAAGGCACAAACTAGACCTGTCCCACGCATCCTGAACGCGTTACTAAGTCAATCAGGCTCGACGTGCGCGAAGCGGACCAGAAGGATGGTTAGCGCGGGCACGATCGTCCACATCGTGATCGGAATCAGCGCCAGTCCCGTGACTGGCTCACGCGGCATCAAATCGCTGTAGCGCCAGCTCAGGAAACTGTCTGCCGGAAGCGATGTAGCGATCATTTCGACGGCGATGGCGAGGACAAGCCCGAAGCCGAAATAGATCGCATCATTTTTGCGGCTTGCCAGAGCCACGCGCGCCCGCCGAGCAAAGCTGCAAGGCTGTAGGCTGTGAGCAGGATCACGCCATCGCCCAGGCTTGCAATGCCGCAGCGAATGGTCTGATCAAAGGGATCGAGATTTCCCGGCTTGAAAAACGGCATCTGGAAGATCTCCCAGACGAACGCGATCAGGCCTCCACAAACAAAGATGAGCCAATGGGTTCTGGTCATGCTGCGGATACGCCGGAATGATGTGCGCAAGGAAATTGCGGCGGGCCGGAGTTCCACGCCCTGCATAACGCCTTTGCTGCCTTAAAGCCTGGATCAGTCACGGTCTTCGCGGCTCTCGGTCTTGGCCATGCGAGCAGCGCGTTCGAGAAATTTCCGCATATCACCTGCTGCCAGTTCGGTCAGTGGATGCCGGCTCGCATCAGGGCGCGGTTCGATCAAGTCCGCACGCTTCCTGATCTGTTCGATCTGTTCGTCGCTCGCGCCGGACAAGAGGCCGAGAACTATGTTTTCGAGAGTTATGAGGCGAATACGCATTTGCACCAGCTCGGCATGATCGGGCTCCGGAATATCCCAGCTGCCGTCCTCATTGACCGTGCTCATGACTGCTTCTCCGACGGCTCTATTGGCACCATGATATTCCCCATTCGTCTCTATCGACCTCTCTCAAAAAGAGTGGCCGAAAAACAGCACCTCTGCAACCGGCCGTGCTTTGCCCTACGCGCCCCACCGCTTCTGCGAATTGTTTGAGGGGAAGGGCCGTCAGCTGCGTATAGACAATGAATACACAAGGCATTCACCACAAAACCGACTAAGGGAATTCGACAATGAGACGCACAGTTCTGGCTTTCGCGCTCGCCACCGGCCTGACAACCACTCCGGCATTGGCCCAGCAACAGCATGACCACGGAGCTCAAGCTGCGGCACAACAGCAGGATCACGCTGGCCACATGATGCAGGATTCGGAGGTCATGACGGCACATCGCGCGAAGATGGATGAGATGCGCGCGCTGATGCAGCAGGCGCGCGCGACAAGCGATCCTGCCGAACGCCAGAGGCTGATGGCCGAACATCGTGCAAAAATGCAGGAGCACATGTCGGGCATGATGCAGGGCGGCAATGCCGATATGATGGCGGCCTGTCACCAGCGCATGATGATGATGCACGATATGATGGAGCAGATGGCTGCCCGTCAGGACTTGGCGCAAGACGACTAGCAAGTGGTGTTCCGGGCGAACGTTGCGATCATATTCGGTTCAAACCGTATCGGTCTCTGATTTGGCGGGGATAGCGCACGCAGGTTCATCGCTGGAATGGAATGCTGTTCGCCGGGCTCGTGTTCCCCGTCAGCACCTATGGCACAGATTTGAGGTTGTGATTTAAGGAGGATTTGGGTCTCGTCGTAGTGACGAAGGAACGAAGATGAGACCCAAATCCTCCAATGCAAAATCGCGGACCAAGACCCCTGCGGAAGCTGTGGTGAAGGGCATCCGCCGGGCCACCCGGCGGCACTTCTCGGCGGAAGACAAGATCAGGATCGTGCTGGAAGGCTTGCGCGGCGATGACAGCATCGCCGAGCTGTGCCGCAAGGAAGGCATCGCCCAGAGCCTGTATTACACCTGGTCGAAGGAGTTCATGGAGGCCGGCAAGCGCCGCTTGGCTGGTGACACCGCCCGCGCTGCGACCACAGATGAGGTGAAGGATCTGCGCCGGGAGACCGGCGCTTTGAAGGAGTGCGTCGCCGACCTGACGCTCGAGAACCGCCTGCTGAAAAAAAGCATTCTCGCGGATGGGGGCGACGACGAATGAGATATCCTGCATCCGAGAAGCTCGAGATCATCAGGATCGTCGAGCAGTCGCACCTGTCCGCCAAGCACACGCTGGACCAGCTCGGCATCGCCCGCCGGACATTCTATCGCTGGTATGACCGCTACCTCCAAGGCGGGCCGGAAGCGTTGGAGGATCGGCCATCGGCACCGAGCCGGGTGTGGAACCGCATCGGCGAGGGCATCCAGGACCAGATCATCGAGATGGCGCTGGATCACAGTGAGCTGTCCCCGCGCGAGCTGGCCGTGCGCTTCACTGACGAGAAGCGCTACTTCGTGTCCGAGGCCACGGTTTACCGCCTGTTGAAGGCCCACGACCTGATCACCAGCCCGGCCTATGTCGTGATCAAGGCTGCCGATCAGTTCCACACCAAGACCACCCGGCCGAACGAGATGTGGCAGAGCGACTTTACCTACTTCAAGATCATCGGGTGGGGCTGGATGTATCTGTCGACCGTGCTCGACGACTTCTCGCGTTATATCATCGCCTGGAAGCTGTGCACCAACATGCGGGCCGAGGACGTGACCGACACGCTGGACCGCGCTCTGGCGGCTTCCGGCTGCGACAGCGCTACGGTGCTGCACAAGCCGCGCCTGCTAAGCGATAATGGCCCCAGCTATATCGCTGGCGAACTGGCGGAATACATCGAGGCCAACAAGATGAGCCACGTGCGCGGCGCCCCTTGCCATCCCCAGACCCAGGGTAAGATCGAGCGCTGGCACCAGACCCTGAAGAACCGCATCCTGCTGGAAAACTACTTCCTGCCCGGCGACCTTGAGGACCAGATCGAAGCCTTCGTCGAGCACTACAACAACCAGCGTTACCACGAGAGCCTGAACAACGTGACGCCCGCCGACACCTACTTCGGCAGGGCCCCAGCCATCATCAAACAGCGAGAAAGGATCAAGCGACAGACCATCGAGCATCGGCGCTTGCAACACCGCAAGCTCGCCGCCTAACATCAACCCCCAGACGAGGCCGACACTCCGCTAATCTACGCCGCCAGTTGCGCCAAATGTTCTGACGACGGACAGAGAACAGAAACAACGTCGATCTTCGTGATAGCTGGCAGCGCCTTCATTCCGAATGTGGGTTTGAGGTAAAGGCGGATGGATCGCTCGACGAGGCGACGCCATCCCTCGCGTTTGCAGGAGCGAGTGAAGAGGTCGGCGTAGTTCGAGAAGGCTAAGTCGACAGCTTCCCGCCGACGCTGCTTTTCCGCATCAACCGGATCAATGCCCTGCGCAACAATCACCAACAATCGCTCAGCTTCCAGGCGTGCAGTAGTCGGTGTCCAGGGCGACCCGTGTGATCCGATGGTGAAGCGACGCGTCTTCGCTTCTCGTCCACCCATTCGATACTGGATAATGTAACTGATTGATCCAGAAGCTGTAATTTTGACGCCGAAGCCCTTGAGATCGGTGTCCCAAAGATAATTTTCCTTTGGTCCAATCGGAAGTGAGTCGACCGTGCGCTTGCTGATTTTTCCTGTTGCCATGCGATACCTCGTGGCCTTTTTCTGGCAATCACCGGGTAATCACGCAAGCGGAAAAAGGGGCGAATTGGAGGCCATTCTGGCGAAAGTGATTTAGGCTAAGTCGTTGTTTTTACGACACCAGCGTAGTCTAGCGTCGTCTGAATCGAAAGTACCAGACTTCATGGCCCTGTTTGCGGGCCTTCGCTTCATAGCGGGTTTCACTCCACCCGCCGGGCCGATTCTGCCAGCTTTCCGGGCCTTCCACCAACCATTCGAACTGGTGGGTATGCCGGCGCATCACCATCAGCGCATGTCGCAGATAGACCGGGTGATCGGTGCCGAAACGGAATTCTCCACCCGGCTTCAGCTTAGCCGCGATCATGTCCACCGGCCCGTCATTCATCATGCGGCGCTTGGCATGGCGCGCCTTGGGCCAGGGGTCCGGGTGCAGCAGATAGGCGAAGCTCAGTGCGCCGTCCGGAATACGTTCCAGCACCTCCAGCGCATCGCCGTGATGCAGCCTGATATTGGTCAGCTGCTTCTCGCGGATGTGGATCAGGGCCCCGGCCACGCCGTTGAGGAAAGGTTCCGCGCCGATAAAGCCGTGATCGGGCAGCATATCCGCCCGGTCCGCCATATGTTCCCCGCTGCCGAAGCCGATTTCGAAATGGAGCGGGCATGGCTGGCCGAACAGGCGCTCCGCCGTCACCGGGCCTTCTTCGGGTACGGAAATCTGCGGCAGCAGCTTTTCCACCAGTTCCTGCTGCGCCTTGCGCAGGGGGCGGCCCTGGCTGCGGCCGTAAAGACGGTTGAGTGTGGTCGGATCGCCGGGCTTGTGTGCAGTCATGGCGCGGCGGCTAGGCCGGGCGCATGGCTGCTGTCCAGCCCCTCGATGCGTTTACTGTCTCGCAAGTGGGGGCAGGGCAGACTAGGCTTCACCCATGGAACTGATTGCAATCCTGATTTCCGCCATTCTCGGCTGGCAGATCGCCCGACTCGGCCCGCGCGAGATAAAGGGCATCGCCGTTGCCACGATCGGCTGTACCGTGGCGCTGATGGCGGCGCAGCCTTTTGATCTCAGCCTGGAAGGGATCCTGTTCACGCTGGTCTATAATGCCGGCGTGATTACTGTGCCCTATGTCGCGGGAATGCTGCTGCGCCAGTTGCGCACCCGGATGGGCTGAACCCGCAAAGAAAAATCCCCGGACCGAAGCCCGGGGATGAAATTATAACGGGTAGGTCGGAGACTGGATCAGGCGGCTTCCGCCTCTTCGTTCGGGTCGCGCAGCACATAGCCACGGCCCCATACGGTTTCGATGTAGTTTTCGCCGCCGCAAGCGCTGGAAAGCTTCTTGCGCAGCTTGCAGATGAAGACGTCGATGATCTTCAATTCGGGTTCGTCCATCCCGCCATAGAGATGGTTGAGGAACATTTCCTTGGTCAGCGTCGTGCCCTTGCGGAGCGAAAGCAGCTCCAGCATCGCATATTCCTTGCCGGTCAGATGCACGCGGGCGCCGTCGACTTCCACCGTCTTGGCATCCAGGTTCACGGCCAGCTTGCCAGTGCGGATGATCGACTGGCTGTGGCCCTTGGACCGGCGAACCACGGCGTGGATGCGGGCGATCAGCTCGTCCCGGTGGAACGGCTTGGTCACGTAATCATCCGCGCCGAAGCCGAAGCTGCGGATCTTGGAATCCATTTCGGAGATGCCCGACAGGATCAGCACGGGGGTTTGCACCTTGGCGACGCGCAGCTTCTTCAGCACGTCATAACCATGCATGTCAGGCAGGTTCAGATCGAGCAGTATGATATCGTAATCATAGAGCTTGCCCAGATCGAGGCCTTCCTCCCCCAGGTCCGTGGAATAAACATTGAAGCCTTCAGTCGTGAGCATGAGCTCAATAGCCTTCGCCGTGGTCGGCTCGTCTTCGATCAGCAAAACTCGCATTCGTTAGCCCCTGTTGGATCCCGCGGTAACCTGCCGCTAAGAGGTGTTGACCGGAATTAACCACGCCATGTCTCAACGAAAAAGGTTAATTAGTCGTAAAACCCCCTGCGGGCGACGGGTCGAGTCTTTTCGGCCACAGTCAAGAATTGCGCCCGGGCGGCATTCTGGCGGTGCCGTGCCGCCTGCCTCCTCTATCAGGCTATTCGGGCGAGTTTTTTCTGCCTTCGGCGCTGCACGGAAGACCCGATTCCGATTGCCTCGCGATATTTGGCGACGGTTCGCCGGGCGAGGTCGAAGCCTTTTTCCTTCAGCAATTCCACCAGCTTGTCGTCAGACAATATGGCCTTGGGATCTTCCGCATCGACCAGGGCGCGAATCTGGGCCTTGACCGTTTCGGCCGAAACAGACCCTTCGCCATCCGCCGCCGCGACGCCGCTGGTGAAGAAATATTTCAATTCGAACGTGCCGCGCGGGCAATTGAGATATTTGTTCGAGGTGACGCGGCTGACCGTGCTTTCATGCATGTCGATGGCTTCCGCCACGGCCCGCAGGGTCAGCGGCTTGAGCGCGGAGACGCCCCTTTCGAAAAAGCCCTGTTGCAGCTTCACGATTTCGGATGCGACCTTGAGGATGGTTTTCTGCCGCTGATCCAGCGCCTTCACCAGCCAGTTGGCATCTGCCAGCTTTTCGCCCAGCCAGCTCTTCGTCGCCTTGTCTGCCCGGCCACCCCGCAATTCCACGTAATAGCCGCGATTGACGATCAGGCGCGGCAGGGTCGCCTGGTTCAGGGCGATGTCCCATCCGCCCGCCTTGCCCGGCGCGATCAATATGTCCGGCACCACCGGCGCCCGTTCCGCACTGCCGAAACGCAGGCCGGGCTTGGGATCGTAGCTCCTCAGTTCGTCCAGCATGTCGGCCAGATCTTCATCGTCCACCTGGCACAGCCGCTTGAGCTGGGGGAAACTGCCGCGCGCGACGAGATCCAGATTGTCCAGCAACCGTTCCATGCAGGGATCGTAGCGATCCGCTTCCATGGCCTGCAGCGCCAGGCATTCCGAAAGCGACCTGGCGCCCACACCCGTCGGATCAAGCGATTGCAGCAGCGCGAGCGCTTCTTCCACCTTGTCCGGCAAAACACCGAGATTCTGCGAAACTTCCCGCAGCGACACGGTGAGATAGCCTGCTTCGTCCAGCTGCCCCACCAGATGGCGGGTGATGAAGGCGCATTGCGGATCGCGCGTGGCGGCGCCGATCTGCGCTTCCAGATGTTCCGCCAGTGTCGGTTCGTCATCGCCCCGTTCATCGATATCGGGCAGATCCTCGCCCGATCCGGAATAGGATTGCGCCGACCAGTCGCCCGTATCCCGGTCCCGATCGAGCGCGGCGGGATCTATATCCAGCGGCGAATCGGCTTCGCCCGCGCCGCGCATCATCAATTCGACGGAAGTCGGATCTGCCGGCGTGGTGTCGGCGGCGGGGCCTTCCTCGCCCCGTTCTTGCGAAAGCTCGCCGGCTTCCAGCAACGGGTTGTTGTCCAGCGCGTCGGAAATGAAAGTCTCGATTTCGAGATTGGACAACGCCAGCAGCTTGATCGCCTGCTGCAATTGCGGCGTCATCACCAGCGACTGGGACTGGCGGAGGTCGAGCCTCGGACCCAGCGCCATAACTCAGGATCCCCCCACGCGCAGCATCAGAGCGTAAAGCTCTCGCCCAGATAGAGCCGGCGCACATTTTCATCCGCGACAAGTTCTTCCGGGCTGCCGGCAAAGAGCACCTGCCCGCCGTAGATGATGCAGGCCCGGTCCACGATATCGAGCGTTTCGCGAACATTGTGGTCGGTAATCAGCACGCCGATGCCCCGGTTCTTCAGATCGGTCACCAATCCGCGAATATCGGCAATGGATAGCGGATCGATGCCGGCGAAGGGTTCATCCAGCAGCATGATCGAAGGCTTTGCAGCCAGCGCGCGGGCAATTTCGCAGCGCCGCCGTTCCCCGCCTGAAAGCGCCATGGCCGGGCTTTCGCGCAGGCCGGACAGGTGGAATTCCTCCAGCAGCCGGTCCAGTTCCTGCTGGCGCGTATCCTTGTCCGGTTCCACCATTTCCAGCACGGCGGAAATATTCTGTTCCACCGTCAGCCCGCGAAAGATCGAAGTTTCCTGCGGCAAATAGCCCAGGCCCAATATGGCCCGGCGATACATGGGCAGCTTGGTCACATCGACGCCGTCCATCAGGATGCGGCCGCTGTCGGGCCGCACCAGCCCCATGATGGAATAGAAACAGGTCGTCTTGCCCGCGCCGTTCGGGCCGAGCAGGCCGAGAACCTCCCCCTTGCCGACCGTCAGGGAGATATCGGTCAGAACGGCGCGCTTGTCGTAACTCTTGGCGATCGACACGACTTCCAGCCCGCCCTGCGGGATGGGCGGCGCCGCGTGGGCGGGTGCTTCGGCCATGGCATCGGCCAGGGCTTCGGTGTCGAAAGGCGTATCGGCAATTGTCGTCATGGAACTGAATTTAGCACGGCTGGCCGCGCTTTGAAGCCCAATTGGCAAGATTCCTGCATGGTGTGCCGAATCCAGAGCTTGCTCTCGGTGCAGGGTGGCCGCTCTTGCACGACTCGTTTTCGGATGGAATAGTTCAGGCTGGGAGAGAAAAGGAGAAGGCGGATGCACAAGACCGTGCAGAGGGCCGTTCGGGCCAGGGCGAAAGAGGCCCGCAGGTTCGACTGGCGTCGCAGGATCAGCGACCACGTCGCTTATGCCCTGCTGGTCTATACGGGGCTCCAGATCTTCGTGACCATGACGGCGTTGACGGAAGGCCATGGCTCGATCCTGCCCTATTTCGCGCTGATCGTGCTGGTCGCTGCCATCATTCCGGGCTGCCGCCTGTTTGAAAAACGATGGGAAACGATTGGCGATCGTGCCGCTTCGGACACTGAACTGGCCGGCCTTTTCCGGCGCGACGTGACCGTGCTGTGGCTTTGCGCCATTGGTCTGCCGCTGGTGCTGACGGGGCTTTTCTCCTTTATCATTTCCTTGTTCGGATAGTTTCGCCCTGATCTCTGGCGATACAAACCCTTCCATGCGACAAATTGTCGCCATGGTGGCGAGCTGATGAAACCCGGCATTCCCGCACTGATCCGGGCCTGTATGGCAGCTGCGCTGGTTTTCGCCGTGGCGGCTCCGTCAGGCGCGATCCTGCCCACGGTTTCGGGAACTCCTGCCGGGACGCCAACAGCAACCCAGGCGGAAATTGATGCCGATCGGGAGGCCGGGCAGGATGACCGCATCCGCGCTCGCATCGCCGGTATCTTTGCCGAAGTGCCCAGCCTTGCCGATGTGAATGTATCAGTACAGCAGGGCGTGGTGACGCTGGGCGGCACGGTGGCCGATCCCGAAGCGCGCCTGCGGGCAGAAGCGATTGCCGGCCGGGTTCAGGGCGTTGCCACGGTCGAGAACACGATCACCCGCGATGTCTCGGTCGATAGCGGGCTGGGTCTCGGGGATTTGCGGGACCGGATCAGCGAATTCACACATATGCTGCCGCTGATCGGCGCGGCGATAATCGTGGCGCTGGTCATCTCCGCTTTCGGCTATCTGCTTGCTTCCTTTACGGGATTGTGGCGGCGCTTCACGCCCAATGCCTTTCTGGCCGAACTGATCGCCAGCGCCATCCGCTTCGTTTTCGTGATCGGCGGCCTCGTCATCGCGCTCGACATGATCGGGGCGGGTGCCCTGCTTGGCGCAGTGCTGGGCGGTGCTGGTGTGGTTGGCATCGCGCTGGGCTTCGCGATGCGCGACACGATAGAGAATTATGTCGCTTCGCTGATGCTCAGTGTCCGTCAGCCTTTCCGCCCCAATGACCATGTGGAGATTGACGGGAAGGAGGGGCGCGTCATCCGCCTGACCAGCCGGGCCACGATCATGATGACGCTGGATGGCAATCATCTGCGTGTGCCCAATGCCCAGGTCTTCAAGGCGGTGATCCTGAATTACACCCGCAATCCGCAGCGGCGCTTCGATTTTGCGCTGGGCATCGATGCGGAAGACGATCCCACGGCCGCGCGCCAATTGGGGGTGGAAGTGCTGAAGAGCCTGGATTTCGTTCTCGATGAACCGGAACCGCAGGCCGTGGTGGACGAAGTGGGCGATTCGAACATCGTCATCCGCTTCCTCGGCTGGATCGATCAGCGCCAGACCGATTGGTACAAGGCGCGCAGCCGGGCGATCCCCGCGGTCAAGACCGCGCTGGAAGATGCGGGCTTCGCTCTTCCGGAACCGATCTATCGCCTGCGGTTCGACAATGGGGTGCCGCCCTTCGCCATGCCGCAGGGCGAGCGCACACAGGCGGCGGCGCCGCCGCGCAGGAAGCCCGAAGCGGCCCGGGAAGAAGCGCGCGACACTTCGCCTGAAAGCGAGATCGCGCGCATGGTGGAAGCGGAGAGAGAGGCGGGCGGGGAACCGGATCTGCTGGATCCGTCCCGCCCGGTTGAATGAATTGAGGTAAGCTCAGGCCGTGGCCAGCTTGTTTTCCTTGTAGCGTTCGATCGCTTCCGTAACGACCTGACATGCTTCGGCTGTGCCGCCCCATGCGCCGATACGGACCCACTTTTCGGTTTCCAGATCCTTGTAGTGGGTGAAGAAGTGTTCGATCTGCTGGAAAACGATCGGCGGAAGGTCAGAGATGCTCTTCACATCGCTGTAATAGGGGAAGGTCGAATCCACCGGCACGCAGACGAGCTTTTCGTCGCCGCCATGTTCGTCTTCCAGATTCAGCACCGCGATCGGGCGGGCGCGGACAACGCAGCCCGGGATGAAGGGCGAGCGGGCCACGACCAGCGCGTCCAGCGGATCGCCATCGGGCGACAGCGTGTGCGGAACGAAGCCGTAATTCGCAGGGTAACGCATCGGCGTATGCAGGATGCGATCGACGAACAGGGCGCCGGATTTCTTGTCGAATTCGTATTTGACCGGCTCACCGCCAGTCGGAACTTCGATGATTACGTTCAGGCTTTCCGGCGGATTGTCGCCAACAGGTATTTGTTCGATGCGCATATATTCTCCGGATGTGCAGCGTTTGTCGCGGCATCCTCTCCGTTCTCCCGGCGCGAGCGGTTAGCCTAGCCGGCCGGCTTTGGCGAGGGAGGATTTGCCGAATCGTGCCTTGCGAGCCATTGTTGGACACGGAAGAGGAAAAATCCGGCACTCGTTACAATAATGCGCGGCCGGTGGGAGAGAATATATGCATGTCGGGCTGGCCAGTGGCTTCGCGCATCAGCGCGGTAACGGATATGACGATGCGCAATTCCTGCGGGAAGAGGTCGAAAACCTCATTCTGGCGGAAGAGTTGGGCTTCGATTCGGTATGGATCACCGAACACCATTTTTCCGATTATTCGATGTCCAACGACCCGTTGCAGCTGCTGACTTATATCGCGGCACGCACCAGGCGGGTGAAGCTGGGCACGCAATGCATCATCGTGCCCTGGCATAATCCCGCCCGGCTGGCGGAAAAGATCGTGAACCTGGATATCCTGTCCGGCGGACGCGCCATACTCGGCTTTGGCGGCGGGCTGGCGCCGCATGAATTTGCCGGGCTGGGGATCGACCAGAACCGGTCGCGCGCGCTTTATTCCGATATTCTGGACGTGCTGATCCCGGCGCTGGAAACCGGCATATTGGTAGGGGAGGGTGAATTCGGTTCCATCCCGCGCAGCGAATTGCGCCCGCGCCCGATCAGGAGCTTTGCCGGCCGCAAGTTCTGCGGATCCTTGTCAGGCAATTCGATGTATTCGGCCGCCCGCCACGGTTTCGGCAATATGGTGCTGATGCTGCCCCAGCGGGGCAAGGAAGCCCCGCCGGACAAATATGCCGAAGTCTGGGCCGAAGTGCACCAGGACGGGTCCAGCCCGCCGCCGCCCATGGTCAGCGGCAATTTCTATATCGATGAAAATGCCGATTACGCGGAAGAACAGGGGCGCAAATATCTGGCCAATACGATGCGCGCCGCCGTGCGCAATTACGCGCTGGACAGTCCGGGCACCTTCACGAAGGTCAAGGGGTACGAGCATTACGAAAACATGATGCTCCGGCCCGACGAGATCGAACCCTATGTCGAGGAATTCGGGAAGGGCGCCGTCACCGGCACTCCGCAGATGATCCTCGACCGGATGTGGGAACTGAAAGAGATCTACCGCCCGCAGGGCTTCTTCCCGCATGTCTATTTCGGCGGGATGAGCCAGCAGGATGCGCGCAAGAACATGCACCTCTTCGCGGAAAAGGTGCTGCCCGAAGTGAAGAGCTGGGAAGCCGACACCTCGATAGACGACCGTTTCCTGGAAGCGGCGGAGTAATCCGCCGCCCCCCCCCGGCGGGCCTATTTGCCCGTGCGCGCTTCCAGCAGCCGGTCGAGCGGCTGTTCACCTTCGGCGGCGGGTTCCAGCCACGGGTAACGCAGCCCTTCGTGATAGTGGATCGGGATGGTCAGGTAGCGATCGCCGCGCTTGACCAGCAATTCGATCGGATCGTCATTGGTTTCCGCCATGCTGACGGCATCCATGATCGCATCCTTGCTGAATTGCGTGCCGTTGACGGCCACGATTTTCGCGCCGTCCACGATCCCGGCATTGAAGCTCGGCCCGTCCCAGATGGTGGACGTGACCGTCCCGTCCGAAGTCAGGCTCATGCCCAGCGAATAGGCGAGATTGACGTAATTGCCGCCCCGTATGCGGCCAGCCTCATAGGGATTGGGCTCGTCCTTCCAGACCAGCCTGTATCCGGCCTTTTCAATCCCCGTCACCGGGGCAGGCTGGCCCGGCTGCCGCATCTTCATGTCGAGGAAACCGGCCCAGTCATAAGGATGGATCGCGTTCAGCGTGGAAACGATATCGTCGAATTCATAGGTCAGCTGGCCCCAGTCGCTGTCATTCATGCCGAAGAAGGCCTTGGCGAAATCATCCAGCCCTTTCTTCCCGTCGGTGCCTTCGCGGATGATCTGGTCTGCTTCCAGCCACACCAGCATGCCTTCGGAATAATAATCCTCGCTCCGGCTGAGGGAGGAGAAGGGCAGCGGGCGGCGGGCATTGATGATCGGATCATGCGTCGTATCTTCGACCGAACGCCATGAACGGCCCGGCTGTTCTGAATAATATCCGGCCGAATTGGCCAGCGCGCCCAGCACGATGTCCTTTGGTTGCAGGCCCGAACGGCCGGCCAGGATCCAGCCCCAGAACTGGGTTTGCCCTTCATACATCCACAGCAGATTGTCCTGCATCGGCTGGCGGTAATCGGGCGTCCACAATTTGGCCGGGCGGCGATATTTGCCGTTCCAGCTATGCACCAGTTCGTGGCTGATCACGTTGCGGTCATGCGCCATCGTGTCCCAATCCACGAAATTGCGCGGCTCATACTGGTTTTCGCTCGACCGCTGATGTTCCAGCCCGATGCCGCCCATGCGGTCGGTCAGCGCCAGCAACCAGTTATAATGATCGAAATGCTTTGATCCGAACAGCGCCAGCGCCTCGTCCGCCAGCTTGCGGAACGTGTCGAGATTTTCGGGCGCGATCTCCAGCAGTTCGGGCTCGTCCGCAACCACGTCCAGCTTGATGTCGTGGCCCATGTCCCAGCTGCGCGCATATTTGCCCGCGAAGATCGGCGAATCGACCAGCGTTTCGTAATCCACCCGGTCCCAGGTCACGACATTTCCGCTCTCGCTCTGCCCGTCGAGAGCGGTGAAGACTTCCCAGCCTTCGGGAAATTTCACCGTGGGCTTCACCTGGATTTGCCGCACGTAATGGCCTGCGGGATAAAGGCTCATCTTCTCCCATTGCAGGTTCAGCATTTCGCGCGTCATCGTGATGCGCCCCTCGTTCGACTGTATCGGCGAGGTGTGGACGAAGCGGGCGGTGACCGCCGTGGTCCCTTCGGGCAGGTCGATATGGAAGGCGTGGACTTCAACCGGGTCACGCGTCCAGCTCAGTTCCCGGCCATTGGCGGTGAAGTGCAGATCGCCCAGCAGATTGATGGGCCCGCGCGATGCATGATTGCCGGGCAGCCAGGCGGGGAGCTGCAGGATCAGGCTGCTTGCCCCTTCTTCCACCGGGAAAGTCTGGGTGATGCGATAGACGTTACGGTCCGTGTCGCTGGCATCGATATTCAGGCCGATCGTGCCGGGATAGGGCACGTCCTGCGCATCCGGCACGGAGATGACGACCGGCACGGCCACCGGCTTCGAATTGGGCACCGCGGAAAAGGCGGGCTGGGCGGTGGTGGCAAGGAGGGCGGCGGCAAGGAGGGGGGCAAATGCGCGGAGTGTTTTCATGGCATCGTTCCATGGCGGTTCGTACGCCGTGCCGCAATACATTGTATCATCCGTGCCGCGCGTCTTTGCGAAACCGCTCAATCGGTCTAAGCGCGCGTGGATTATGAGCAGGATTGAAACCCCCCGGCCCATTCGTGGCACGCAGGACATCTTCGGCGCAGAGGCGGAAGCCTTCGCCTTCGTGGTCGAAACCTTTGAACGGGTGCGCAAGCTTTACCGCTTCCGCCGCGTGGAAATGCCGGTTTTCGAAAAGACCGAGGTCTTTTCCCGCTCGCTGGGCGAAACGACCGACGTGGTTTCCAAGGAAATGTATTCCTTCGATGATCGCGGCGGGGAATCGCTGACCCTGCGCCCGGAATTCACGGCCGGTATCGCGCGCGCCTATCTTACTGACGGGTGGCAGCAATATGCCCCGCTGAAAGTGGCGACCCACGGCCCGCTGTTCCGTTATGAACGCCCGCAGAAGGGCCGATACCGCCAGTTCCACCAGATCGACGCGGAGATCATCGGCGCGGGTGAACCGCAGGCCGATGTGGAATTGCTGGTCATGGCCGACCAGTTGCTGAAGGAACTGGGAATTGCCGATGGCGTGACCCTGCAGCTCAATACGCTGGGTGATGCCGACAGCCGCGATGCATGGCGCGTGGCGCTGGTTGCCTATTTCGAATCGGTTCGCGGCGAATTGTCGGAAGACAGCCAGGACCGGCTGGAGCGGAACCCGCTGCGGATTCTCGATTCCAAGGATCCGCGTGACAAGGCATTCGTGGCGGATGCCCCGCAGATCGACGATTACCTGACGCCCCATGCGCAGGATTTCTATGGGCGGGTGACCGAAGGGCTGGATGCCGCAGGCGTCGCCTGGACACGCTTGCCGGCACTGGTGCGCGGGCTCGATTATTACCGTCACACGGCGTTTGAATTCGTTACCGACCGGCTTGGCGCGCAGGGCACGGTGCTTGGCGGCGGGCGCTATGACGGGCTGATGGAAAGCCTTGGCGGTGCGCCAACGCCTGCGGTCGGCTGGGCCGCCGGGATAGAGCGGCTGGCCATGCTGGTGGGAGAGCGGGGCGAGGCCGTGGCCGATGTCATCGTGGTGGTGGAAGATGATGCGTTGATGGATCGCGGGATTGCGACCATCGCCAAATTGCGGCGCGACGGGCTTTCCGCCGATCTGATCGCATCGGGTTCCCCCCGCAAGAGGTTTGATAAGGCCGTCAAAATGGGTGCGGAAGCGATTGTCTCGCTTTCGATTCGCGATGGTGAAACCAGGGTTTCCCTGCGTGCGGAGGATCAGATTCGGGCGAGGGTGGAAGGCCTGATTTCCTAGTTTGACAATTACCCGTCACCCCGGCCTTGATCCGGGGTGCCGCTTTTCATCCCGCCTGGGTTCGATAGATATAGCGGGATCCCGGCTCGGAAGCCGGGATGGCGAATTGAAAGAACATCGTGAAAATACCCGAAGAGCGCCTGCACCAGATCACCAATCGCTTTGCCGAGCTGGAAGCGCGCATGGCGTCCGGCCAGCTGGAGGGCGAGGAATTCGTGGCCGCCAGCCGTGATTATGCAGAGCTGGAGCCGGTGGCGAAAGCGGCCGCCGAACTGCGCGAAATGCGCGTCGAAATCGCCGAGCTGGCCCTGCTGACCGAAGACCCGGAAATGCGCGCCATTGCAGAGGAAGAACTGGCCGAATTGCGCCAGCGCCTGCCCGAGGTGGAACATCGGCTGGCCATCGCCCTGCTGCCCAGGGATTCGGCGGACGAACGCCCGGCCATGCTGGAAATCCGCGCCGGCACCGGCGGGGACGAGGCGGCCCTGTTCGCCGGCGATCTCTACCGCATGTATGAACGCTATGCCGCGGAACAGGGCTGGCGGGTGGAGCCGGTCAGCATGAATGCCAGCGATGCGGGCGGCTTCAAGGAAATCGTGGCCAATATCGCCGGGCAGGGCGTGTTCGCGAAGCTGAAATTCGAAAGCGGCGTGCACCGCGTGCAACGCGTGCCGGTGACGGAAAGCGGCGGGCGCATCCATACATCGGCGGCCACAGTGGCAGTCCTGCCGGAACCGACCGAAGTGGATGTGCAGATCAATGACAATGATCTGAAGATCGACATCTACCGTGCATCCGGCGCAGGCGGGCAGCACGTCAACACGACCGATTCCGCGGTCCGCATCACGCACTTGCCGTCCGGCATCGTCGTGACCCAGCAGGATGAGCGCAGTCAGCACAAGAACCGGGCCAAGGCCATGCAGGTTCTGCGCGCGCGGCTGTATGAGAAGATGCGCGACGAGGCGCAGGGTGCGGAGGCGCAGGCGCGCAAGGCGATGGTCGGCAGCGGGGACCGTTCGGAACGGATCCGGACCTATAATTTCCCGCAGGGCCGCGTGACCGATCACCGCATCGGGCTGACACTGCACAAGCTTGCCGAAGTGCTTGAAGGGCCGGGGCTGGCAGAGCTGATCGACGCCTTGATCGCCGAGGATCAGGCCAAGCGGCTCGCGGCGATGGACGAATAGGGTGATTGTCGCGGACGCCCTGCGCGATGCGGCGCAGCGCCTGCAGCCGGTTTCCGATACTGCCCGGCTGGATGCGGAATTGCTGATGGCCCATGCGCTGGGCGCTTCGCGTTCCGATATGCTGTTGCGGCATATGCGCGATCCCGCGCCGGAAGGGTTCGGCGCGTTGACGGACCGGCGCGCCCGGCATGAGCCGGTGGCCTATATTCTCGGCCATCAGGAATTTTACGGCAGGAATTTCGAAGTGGGGCCCGCCGTACTGATCCCGCGCGCCGACAGCGAAACCATTGTCGAGGCCGCGCTGGAAGCCTGCCCCGCACCGCGCCGCGTGCTGGATTGCGGCGTCGGATCGGGCGCCTTGCTGGTGACCGTCCTCGTCGAACGGCCCGATGCCGAAGGGGTCGGCATTGACCGATCGGAAGATGCGCTGGAAATCGCCCGTCGCAATGCCGCTGCGCATGAATGCCGCGCACAGATGATCCGGCGGGATTGGCATGAACCGGGCTGGACGGCGGATCTGGGCCGTTTTGACCTGATCCTGGCCAATCCGCCCTATGTGGAAGATGATGCGCCGCTGGACCCGAATGTGCGCGATTGGGAACCTGCCGGGGCACTTTTTGCCGGGGCCGACGGGCTGGCGGATTACCGCGTCCTGATCCCGCAATTGCCTGCGCTGCTGGCCCCGGGGGGTGTCGCGGTGCTGGAG